>JAGTRM010000035.1 GCA_018261735.1 Pseudomonadota bacterium | reverse complement strand
CAAAGGGGAACAGCTGAAACAGCAGCACCCCGATGATGTAGGGCAACGCGTACATGAAGCCTAAATGCTTTTTTTCGTACATGTGTACTCTTCCTCTCTCTTCCTGAATGGATATGGCGGCTTGAGCCTCCGGCCATTTTTTCGGTATTTCAACCGGCTCTTGTGTCGAATTGCCCGGAACCGGTGCACTGCTCTGAATTACTTAGTGTCCTCACTTTATTTTTATTTCCGCTTCAATGCCTTGGCTGCTACGCCAATATTTTCTGCGGATGGCGCAACAGCAAAGGAGCCGGGCCGGGCCTTTTCTCACGGTGCCCTTGCCGGGCGGCAAGGAGCAGAATTTGCCGGAAATTAGAAATCGTGTTTCATTTTGTGTGATTTCATAATTGCTGCGGCAAGACGGTGCGGGGCAGTATCGCGACATGTACTGCAAACAAAAAAACCAAAGAGACGAGGCCTTGCATGACCACGTATTTTGACCAGGAAGAAAGCATCGCCACTGCCTTGGGCGATCAGCTGCCGCAAACGTTGCTGACCATCGCCCAGCGCTTTATCGCGCAGAATCCGGCGCTGCCCTATGTCTATCGCGCCTTCAGCCGCGCCGGTTTTTTCAACCTGGAAGACGGCCGCTATGACCTGAATTTGAAAGACAAGCTGCCGCAGGCAAAGAACGGCCAGAAGGCTTATATCTTTGGCCAGCAATGGAGCGATGTCGAAAAGGATTTCGGATTTCTGGTCAGTTGCTATTCACCGGTGACTTTCCATGTGAACGGCGAGCTGGTCTATCAGCCTACGGTACTGGAAGAAGTCAGCCTGCCGATGAAGCGGCTGGTGATGGTCCGGCTCAAGAAGGGCTTCAACACCTTCCTGGTGAAATGCACCAAGACCGCTTCAGGTTTCGGTTGCCGACTGGGAACGCACAAGCCGCAGTGGGAGCCGATCAACATCCACTCGCCGTTCGTCGAACGGGCCGGGCAATCGGGCTGGGTGTATTCCGAAGCCATCGACCAAGACCTCTACGCCGACGGCAGCATCCCGGACCGCGCAACCAGCGAACGCGCCACCAGACTGGATTGGTTTCCGCGGACCCACTGGAATAATACGAAGCAAACCCCGCCCCGGCGTATCTTTGGCGCCGAAGAAGGATGCATCCTGGCCTGGAGTGCCCTGCGCGCCGAGCGGCCAGGCACGCACGAGATCACGCTGACCGGCACGGCGCAGTCACCGATTGATTTGTGGGTTGATGGCGTCAGGCACCTGGCCGGCTTCACCGGCCCGATTGCGCTGACCTTGCCGTTGGGCCACGGCCAGCATGCGGTGCTGGTGCGCTGTGTCGCCACCGGCGCCGAGGACTGGGGCTTCAGGCTGACATCGACCGATGGCGAGTTCATCTTGCCGCAACCAGTACGCGGCAGCGACAGTCCTTGGCTCTATGCCGGCCCGTTTCCCCGCGATTTGCCCATTGATTCGCCGGCCGAATGGCAAACGCTGCAACGCCTGTTGCCCGGCAGCGCGGGCGACACTTATTGGCGCATTGATGCACCGGACATGTGGGTGCGCCCGTTTGTGGAAAACGAGCTATACGGACGCTGGACTTACCCGCTCGGCGTCACGCTGTACGGCATCCTGCAGACCGGCCGGCTGACCGGGCGCGCCGATCTGGTCGACTATGTCACCCGCCATGTCGCCATGATCGCCACCATGCACGCCGTCGCCTTGTGGGACAAGCAAACCTATGGTTATCCCGGCATCAATCATCAACTGGCCTGGATGGATGCGCTCGACGATTGCGGCTCGTTCGGCTCGCTGATGCTCGAAGCGCAATCCGGTGAGCTTGATTCTGCGGTGCACGCCGTGGCGGACACGATTGCCGATCACATGCGCAACCGGCAGGAGCGCCAGCCCGACGGCGCGTTCTACCGCCACCTGCCGGGCACCTTCGCCGAAAACACGCTGTGGGCCGACGATCTTTACATGTGCGTGCCCTTCCTTTGCCGCTATTGCCGGCTCAGTGGTGACCGGGCGTATCTGGACGATGCCGCCGCACAGTTCCTGTTGTTCAAGAAATACCTGTTCATTCCCGAATACAAGATCCTGTCGCACGTCTATGACTTCAAGCACCACGCGGCAACCGAAGTGCCGTGGGGGCGCGGCAATGGTTGGGCGCTGTTCTCGCTGTCGGAACTGCTGGCGGTTTTACCGCCGGATCACCCGCAGTTCAACGCTTTGCGGGCGTTCTACAACGAGCTGTGCGAAGGCTACCTCGCGCTGCAGGGCGAGCAGGGCCTGTGGCACCAGGTGCTGACGCACCCCGATGCCTACGCGGAAACTTCATGCACCTCGATGTTCACCTACGCGTTTGCGCGCGGCATCCGCCTGGGCTGGATGGATGAAACCTTGCGCGGGCAAGCGCTTGTCGCCATCGAACGTGCCTGGAGCGGACTCACGCGCATCGCGGTGGACAAGTTCGGTAACGTGCACGGCGTTTGCCGCGGCTCGCTGTATTCGTTCACGCCGGAGTATTACAAGGAAAAACTGCTGTGGAACCTGAACGATGCACACGGCACCGGGATTGTGATGCTGGCGGGGATCGAGGTGGGCAAGTTGCGAAACATGCTGGCGGTGGCAGGCTGACGGGCAATCCAACTGCGCGACAAACAAAAGGCTGCAATGAAAACATTGCAGCCTTTTGCTTTTTATCCGGCCCGGCCAATTGGATAGCCCAATTACAGATTGAACGTTTCCTTCAGTTCCTGCATGTCCTTGTCGCTCACGCCTTCCGGTTCGAAGCCGCTGGCCAGGCATTTCAGGTAGAGCTTGGCGCCCTTGTTGGCGACATCGATGAAATCGTAAGCGGTCAGGGCATCGGAACCCGTCGCGACTGCGCCATGCTTTTCCCATACGGCTACATCGAACTGGCGCAGTTTTTCCGTGGTGCCTTCGGCGATGGTCTTGCTGCCGGGCATGCAGTAGGGAACCATGCCGATGCCGCGCGGCACGAAGGCGCGCACTTCCGGCAGCATCTTCCAGCAGGCGTGGGTATAGGCCGCTTCATCATGCGCATACTTGGGGTGATGCGACAGCGCGATCAGTTCCAGCGGGTGGGTGTGCACGACGCAACGATCCTTCGAGCCAGAGCGTTGCTTGTCCATCACGATTTCCACATGGGAAATGAATTCGCTGGTCGGCTGGTAATCGGACTTGCCGCGACCGCCCCACAGGATGTGATAACCCTTGGCCTGATCGTCGATGCGCAGCACGCAGCCTGCCAGCTCCGGGGCGCGCAGTTCGCGGATGCGCTCGCCGGTGCCCTTCACGAAGAAAATATGCCCGGCGCTATCGGCGGGGAATGCGGCCTCGCCGCCGACCATGCTGAGCGGGCAGTGCGGGAAGCCTTCGAGCGAGGCGGGGATTTCTCCGAAAATATCCGTCACATCGACGGAGATATTGCCGCCGTTGCGCTCGGCCCATTCACGTTGCCACAGGTAAGTGGCCACTTCGACCACCTTCTCGATTTCCGCTTTCACGGCGTCATTCAGTTTGATCTTTTTCATCATCAGTCTCTGTATTGAATTTGTTTAAATTATCTGCCGGCTCAGGCCAGGTGGAATACCGAGGGTAATTCCTGGCTGACCGGGCTGTTGTCCGGGTTGGAGGGCATGATGTCCTTCATGTAATCCCACCATTTGCGACAAATATCGGTACCGGCTATGGCATTCCAGCGTTGCTCGCTCTCGATCTCGACGTAGGCGAACAACTGGCTGGTTTCTTTGCAAAGAAAAATGCTGTAATTGCTGGCGCCGTGCTGCTTGAGCGTATTGACAAGCTCGGGCCAGATGGTGTCGTGACGGCGCTGGTATTCTTCATGCTGGTCCGGGTTGACCGACATCAGGAACGCTTTGCGAATCATAAATGTTCTCCAATCAAACTCAGCCGCCCTACCGTCCCGAAGGAATCTGAAATCCGGAACGGCAAGGTGCAATCGCCCGCTTATCGCGCAGACAGCACGGTTTTTTCATACGTCTTAACTTCATCCAGCCAAGCACTGCCGACCGGCACGTTCTGTTGGGCGCAGTAGTGATCCCACACGGCGGCCCAGGGCAGGCTCTTGGTTTCTTCCATCAGCGCCAGACGGCTGGTGTAGTCACCGCTGAGTTCCGCAGTACGCAGCGTGCTGATCGGCTCGAGCAGCGCGCGCAGCAGCGCTTTTTTCATGTTGCGCGTGCCGATCACCCAGGCGGCGATGCGGTTGATCGAGGCATCGAAAAAGTCGAGGCCGATATGCACCCGGTTGATCAGATCGTTGCGGATGATTTCATTGGCCACTGCCTGGGTTTCGTCGTCGAGCAGCACCACGTGATCGCTGTCCCAGCGCACCGGGCGGCTGACATGCAACAGCAGGTCCTTCACATACAGCGAAGCGGCGCTGATCTTGTCCGAGATCACTTCGGTCGGGTGGAAGTGACCGGCATCGAGACACAGCGCGACACCGCGCGTCGCGGCATAACCCATGAAGAATTCGTTCGAGCCGACGGTGTACGATTCGGCGCCGATGCCGAACAGCTTGCTCTCGACCGCGTCGATGTGGTGTTCGAGCGGCAGCTTTTCAGAGATCACTTCATCCAGTGCGGCCATCAAGCGCTGGCGCGGCGCCAGACGATCGGCGGGCGTATCTTTCATGCCATCCGGCACCCAGATATTCATGACCGACACGCTGCCGAGCTGTTCGCCGAAATAGGCGGAAATGCGGCGGCTGGCCTTGCAGTGGTCGATCCAGAACTGGCGCACCTTGGCATCCGGGTGCGACAGCGTCATGCCATCGGCGCTCAGAGGATGCGAGAAGCAGCTCGGGTTGAAATCGAGGCCGATCTGCATCTTCTTGGCCCATTCGACCCAGTTGGCAAAGTGTTCGGGCTTGATCTGGTCGCGTGCAACCGGGGTCTCGGATTCGAGATAGATCGCATGCAGATTCAGGCGTTTTGCGCCTGGAATCATAGCCATGGCTTTTTCCAGATCCTGGCGCAATTCGCTGGCATTGCGTGCCTTGCCCGGGTAGTTGCCGGTGGCCTGGATGCCGCCGGTCAGGGCGCCGGCATTGACTTCAAAGCCGGTGACATCGTCACCCTGCCAGCAATGCATCGAGACTGGAATGCTGTCGAGTGCGGCCAGTGCGGCTTCGACATCGATGCCAAGATCGGCATAGCGTTTCCCGGCTGCCACATAGGCGGCGTGAATCGTATCGGCGTGGTTCATGCTTGCTCACTTTCGGAAAAAGGGGAAGAAACCGGTTCACCCCGGCAGATTTGCTGGAAGCGTTGCCAGTGGGTGTTCAGGGCGGAGTTGGAAACACCGGGCTGACAGCGCCCAGCACTGAATTGGCGGCGGATCAAGGCACGCATTTCGGAAAGATCGCTCAAGAGGCCCAGGCCTTTGAACTGGTAACAGGCATTGCCCAGCGCCGAGGCCTCGATCGGTCCGATGGCGACCGGAACCTGGCAAAAATCGGCGGTGAGCTGGTTCAGGAAGGCGTTGTTGGTGCCACCGCCCACAATCTGGATCAGCTCGATCCGGAAGCCGGCGATTTGCTCCAGTTCCTGCATGGTCTGCTTGTAGAGGAACGCCAGGCTTTCGAATACACAGCGCGCCAGTTCGCCGCGCGTGGTCGGCGTACGCTGGCCGCTGCGCCGGCAGAATTGCTGGATCGCTTCGATCATCGAGGGCGGATTCAGGAAGCTGTCGTCGTTCGGGTTGATCAGGAAGCCAAAGGCCGGCGCACTGCGCGCGGCATCGACCAGCTTGGCGAACGTGCATTCGCTCAGTTCCTGGCGCACGCGCTGGATCAGCCACAGGCCCATGATGTTTTTCAGCACGCGGAACGTGCCTTCAACGCCGCCCTCGTTGGTAAAGTTGAAGGCCAGCGCTTGTGCGTTGTTGAGGGGAACCGGGCTTTCGATGCCCATCAGCGACCAGGTGCCCGAGCTGATATAGGCACTGCGCGGGCTGGCCAGCGGTGCGGCGGCCACGGCCGAGCCGGTATCGTGCGTGGCCGGTGCAATCACCTTGACTGCTCGTCCGCTCGGGCTGATCCAGTTGCCAAGCAGGCTGCCGGGCTGGACCGGCGGCAGAAACCAGCGGGCCGGAACGCCGATGGTTTCCAGCAGCTTTTCGTCCCATTGTCCGGTTTCGACGTTCAGCAATTGGGTGGTTGTGGCATTGGTGTATTCGCAGGAAAGCTGGCCGCACAGGCGGTAATGCAGGTAATCCGGGATCAGCAGCAGCTTGTCGACCTGACCCAGCCAGTCCGGGTTTTCATTCACCAGCGCCTGCAGTTGATACAGGGTGTTGAATTGCAGGAACTGGATGCCGGTGCGGGCGTAGATCTCGTCGCGCGACAGCCTGGCCTCGACCTCGGCCATCACGCCGTCGGTGCGATGGTCGCGATAGGCAACCGGCAGGCCCAGCGGAGCGCCGTCGCGGTCGAGCAGGACAAAATCCACCCCCCAGGTATCGATGCCGATGGAATCGAGCGCGATGCCCTCGTCTTCGATGCGTTCCAGCCCGCAGCAGATTTCGCGGAACAGGTGCTCCAGATCCCAGCAGTCGTGCCCTTGCTGTTGATGCAGGCGGTTCTCGAAGCGATGAACTTCTTCCAGCTGCATTTTGCGTTGCGTTGGGTCGTATTCGGCCAATAAAACCCGACCGCTGGAGGCTCCGATATCGACCGCCGCTACGTGATGGGCCATGTCTGTGTTCCTTGATGAGATGGGTGCCAGTCTAGAAAACCCGACCGGCTCACGCCTTCATGCGCATGCCAGCCATGCCCGATAGCTGGCATGACAGCAAAGAAGCGGGGCGTTGCGCGCACAAAAAACAAAAAAAAGCCCGCCATGGCGGCGGGCTAAAGACTGATGAGGAGGAGGTTGGAGTTATGGGATAAACCCTGTAGCGATAAGGGTTTGCGCGTGTTTAGATAAAGATTCGAGCGCCGTGGTTTATGCCGGCCTCACAGCGCAGCGCGGTAAAGTTGCGCGATTTCCTCGTCGGTCGCGCGGCGTGGCGCGCAGCCGGTGCAAGGATCGTTCTGCGCGGGCGTGATCCAGCCGGGGATATCGGCCTCGGTGATGCCGAACTCACCCAGCCCGCCGGGAATGCCGACCTTTTTGGACAAGGTGCGGATGCAGGTGATGGCGAGCTTCGACGCTTCTTCATCGCTCAGGCCGCGAATATCGGCGCCCATGGCTTCGGCAACTTGGGCGAAACGCTTGATCTGGGTCGGACGGCTGAATTCGCAGACCACGGGCAGGATGATTGCGTTGCACACGCCGTGCGGCAGGTTGTGCGTGGCACCTGGCTGGTGCGCCAGCGAGTGCACGTAGCCAAGACCCGCGCTGTTGAAGGCCATACCGGCAAGGAACTGGGCTTGCGCCATCATTTCGCGCGCGACCAGATCGGTGCCGTCGGCCACGGCCTTGGGCAGCCATTCGCTGATCAGGCGGATCGCGGCGAGTGCGGTCGGATCGGTGAGCGGATGAGCGGCGATGGAAACATACGCTTCGACCGCGTGGGTCAGGGCGTCCATGCCGGTGGCCGCGGTCACGGCGGGCGGCAGGCCGAGCATCAGTTCCGGATCATTGACGGCGATTTCCGGAATGATCGCGCTATCGATCAATACCATCTTGACCTGGCGTTGGGTATCGATGATCACGGCATTGCTGGTGACTTCGGCGGCGGTGCCGGATGTGGTGCTGACCGCGACCAGCATCGGGCCGATCTTGCCGATCTTGCCGATGCCTTCGAAGTCGTGCACCCGCTTGCCCGGGTTGGCGATCATCGCGCGCACCGCCTTGGCGGTATCGATGCTGGAGCCGCCACCGAAGCCGATCAGCATGTCGCTGCCGGTGGATTGGTAGGCCTCCACGGCCTGATCAACCACGCTATCGGTCGGATTGGGCACCACCTGGTCAAAGATTTGCGGCGTGAAACCCGCGGCACGCAGGGTGGCCAGCAGTTCGTTGATAAGCCCCAGGCGCACCAGCGCAGCTTCGGTCACGATCAACGGCTTGCGGGCAGGCTGCGCCAGCAATTGGGTGGCCACTTCCTTGATGCAGCCGGCGCCGGACAGGCTGATTTTGGGCAAACACAGCATGAAGCTCATTTTCTTCCCCTTGCACAATGAAAAATGTCAGTGGAAGAAATGGTAGGCCGCTGCTGGGCCAACAACCTTGTGTTTGATGCCAAATTGATGAGGAGGATGGCGAGCTGCTAAAGATTCAAATCAGAACGAATGGGCGCTTCCTGCCGGCAGATGTCAGCCGGTTTCTGCGCGACACGCAATGCTCTGGCAGTTTGACGCCCAAGGGGGTCAAGAGGGGTCGGCACAGTGCGTCAGGCGTAGGCGCGGCTGGCCTGCTGCTTGCGGAACTGCATCGGGGTGACGCCGATTTCCTGGTGGAAGCGGCTGGAAAAATAGTTGCTGTCGTTGAAGCCGCAGGCAAACGCGATATCGGTGACCGAATCGCTGCTTTTGACCAGCAGACGCATGGCGTGGCAAAGGCGGACACGGCCAAGGTAGTTGTTCGGGGAAAGACCGGTGGCATCGACCATGCGCCGTGCCATCGTGCGCAGCGGGATGCCGAAGGTATCGGCCAGTTCGGCAAAATCCACTTCGTCGGCCATATGGTGGTCAAGATGGCGGATCAGTCCGGCCAGCCGGCTGTCGCCATCGGTGATATCGAGCGTGCGCCGGTGTTCGCGCCACAGCAGCACGATCAACTGGGAAAACAGCGCCTCGACCATCTGCACGGCGCAGGGATCGCGCTTGAGGCTTTCGCTGCGGATGGTCGAAAACAGGCGTTCGCATTCGTCGATGGCGCTGGAACCCACATTCAGCGGCAAGGCATCCTGTGCCGGCGTGCCGGGCAGAAATCCCAGCAACGATGCCGATTGCAGGTGCTCGGGAACAAACACCACGTTGGTCAGGCACAGGCCGTCGGTACGGTCGAAGAAATGCGATTGCCCGGCCTTCAGGTAAAAGACCGAGCCCTTGCTGACGTGGTAGGGCTCGCCATTGATGTAGTGCAGGCCACTGCCTGACTTGGCCATCACCAGTTCATGAAAATCGTGGCTGTGTTCGGGGAAATCCGGCTGCGGCAAGCGCGGCAAGACCGAAACGGCCTTGTCGCCTTCAAAAAAGTCTGCCCGGTGCAGGGTATCCATTGCGCCACCTCACATTGCCAAAATGACTCATTACTGGCCAGATCATGGTGTCTGAACATGCCGGGTTGGCAGTGCGTCAAACACGCTGACTACTTTAGCGCCAGGAATATGGCTTGTCCATGTAATTGATCAATTCTTACTACACGCAAGGTGGCATGTACAACTATGGGTTGATTCTCCTGCCCGCCATGATCCGGACCGGGTTGGGTGTCGGGGTCTGCGCGGTCTTGCCTGATCGGACTGTCCTGGAGAGAGGGCCTCGCCAATCAGCAAAGCCCGTCGAAGCTGCGCAGATACTGCAGCGCCGGGGCCATATCGGCGCCACTGGTTTCTTCCATCAACACCGGCAACCCCGGCATGTACTGACCGACCCGCCGCAGCAGGTCGGCGTAATCGATCTGCCCCTTTCCCGGCGCCACGCGGCGCACGCCTTCGCCATCCAGTACCAGATCCTTGGCATGCATGGCCACCAGCCGCGGTCCCAGCAAGGCGAGCGTGCGGGTAAAGAACTCGGCCTGGTTACGCATATCGGCCGCCGTCATCACGTTGACCGGGTCGAGAAGCACCTGGGCGTGATTCGAATCGAGCGCAACCAGCAAGCGGTGCAAGCGGGGGAAATCGTGGATAACGTGCTCCGCCGCGGCTTCCAGGGCAATCGTCACCCCCCATTTCTCGGCCTCCAGAACCAGTTCTTGCATGCTGGCCAATAGCTCGACAAAGGCCGTTTCGCTGTGATTGTCCGGATGGAAACTGCAATCGGCATTGCGCGAGCCGGTTTCGGTAGCGACCACGCTGCAGCCGAAGTCGCGGGCATGGCGCAGGGTCGTTTTAAAGCGTGCGATTTCCGCGCGGCGGACGGCCGGATCGGGATGGACGGGGTTGATGTAACACCCCAGAACGGCAATCTGCACGCCTTGACGGGCAAAAGCCTGTGCGGTTTGCCAGGCCGCGCCAGGGTTGTATTGTGCAGGTAGCAGCGGGGGTTGCAGCGCCTTGCCCGGTGCCAGATGCACCGCTTGCAGGCCGCGCTCGGCCGCCATCCGGGCCAGCTGTTCCGCGCTGCCCTGCCCCAGGTCGTGGGCACGAATTCCAAGAATCATGGTGGTTCCTCAAACGTGACGCAGGCTCATGGCCAGAATCATTTCAATGTTGTTTGCCAAGTAAGACTGGAGAGTAAGGAGCTTTACAAGGCACGGCATTGAATCCGGTGCCAGTGCCCAATAATTCTGGCAAAAAAACAAAGGCGGGAAATGCCGTGAAGCCTTAAATTACGCTCCAAACCCGTGGCATATGCGGCCACGCATTTAATCAATCCGGCAAGGAGCAAACAGAATGGCAGCCAACCATCATCCCAAAGTCAGCGCCCGCGAGGTCCACACCCACATCGCCAAGCTGATGGACAACCTGGTCAACATCAAGGACGAGACCGGCGAGTTCCTGCTCAAGCTGGAAGATGGCCGCATCATCGATACCAAGGGCTGGAACGACTGGGAATGGACCCACGGCGTGGGCCTGTACGGGCTTTACCGTTATTTCGACCAGACGCACGATGCCGAGTGCCTGCAGATCATCACCGACTGGTTCAAGAACCGATTCGAGGCCGGCACGCCGACCAAGAACATCAATACCATGGCCGCGATGCTGACGCTGGCCTATCTGTACGAGCGCACCGGCAACAGCACCTACAAGCCCTACCTGGAAATCTGGGCCGATTACGTGATGTACGACATGCCGCGCACCGAAGACCACGGCTTCCAGCACATCGTGTTCAACAACGACAACCACCAGCAACTGTGGGACGACACGCTGATGATGAGCGTGCTGCCGCTGGCCAAGATCGGCCTGTTGCTGAACCGCCCGGATTACGTGGAAGAAGCGAAGCGCCAGTTCCTTATCCACATCAAGTACCTGTTCGATACCAAGACCGGCCTGTGGTTCCATGGCTGGAATTTCGAAGGCCGCCACAACTTTGCCGAAGCCTTGTGGGCGCGCGGCAACAGCTGGATCACCATCGTGATCCCGGAATTCATCGAATTGCTGAATCTGCAGCCGGGCGACCATCTGCGCGAATTCCTGATCGACACCTTCAAATCGCAAGTCTCGGCGCTGGCGAAGTTCCAGGACAAGGAAACCGGCCTTTGGCACACGCTGCTGGATGACGAGACCTCCTACCTCGAAGCCTCGGCCACCGCCGGCTTTGCCTTCGGCATGCTCAAGGCGATCCGCAAGCGCTACATCGGCGCCGAATACCTGCCGGTGGCGGTGAAGGCGGTGGAAGGCGTGATCGCCAACATCGACAGCAAGGGCGAGCTGGTCAATGTCTCGTTTGGAACCGCGATGGGTTCGACCAAGCAGTTCTACAAGGACATCAAGCTCACCTCGATGCCCTACGGCCAGTCGATGGCGATTCTGGCACTGACCGAATACCTGAACCACTACATCTGAGCGCCAGTCCACACTTGCCTGCTGCGAGACCGGGGCTCATGCACAGTGCATGGGCCCCGCATGCTTGTGCTCAAGCCCGCACTCAATCCAGCCGGCGCCGCATGTGCCAGGTTGTTTCATCCGATGCCCCCGGATCGAAGGCATAGCCTTCCAGATCGAAGCCTTTGAGCTGTTGCGGATCGGTTACGCCGTGCAAGGCGGCCCAGCGCACCATCAGGCCGCGCGCGCGTTTGGCATAAAAACTCACGATCTTGTAGCGGCCAGCCGACCAGTCCTCGAATACCGGCGTGATCACCGGGCAGGTCAGCTTCTTCACATTGACAGCCTTGAAGTACTCGTTGGAGGCCAGGTTGACCAGCACGCCGGGCTTGAGCGCATTGATCGCGCCGGTCAGCTCATCGCCCCAGAACGCATACAGATCCTTGCCGCGTGGATTGGCCAGGCGCGTGCCCATTTCCAGGCGGTAGGGCTGCATCAGGTCGAGCGGGCGCAGCAGGCCATACAGGCCGGAGAGAATGCGCAGGTGCCGGATCAGGTAATCGAACTGCGCCGGGGTGAGGCTTGCCGCATCGAGGCCTTCGTAAACATCGCCCATGAAAGTCAGCACGGCCTGCTTGGCGTTGTCCAGAGTGAACTCGGGCTGCCAGCTCTGGAAACGCTCGAAATTGAGCAGCGCCAGCTTGTCGGATAATCCCATCAGCTCGGCGATCTCCTGTGGGGATTTCTGCCGCATCACGGCGATCAGCTCGGCCGAATGCGCCAGAAAGTCCGGCATGGAATGGCTGGGCGTGACAGGCGGGGTAGTGGTATCCAGCCTCTTGGCCGGAGAAATCAGCATCAGCATCGCGGGATTCCAAGGGTCTTGTTATGGCAGCATCATAACGCGGCTACCGCCATGAAAAAACCGCCTGGGCAAGGCGGTTTTTTGAGTATCAGTGCGAATGTCCCGCCCCGTAAATCGCATGCGGGTCCTTGAGTACCGGATCGGTCACCAGCCACTCCCCGTCCTTGAGCACGCGGAAAAAGCAGCTCTGACGGCCGGTGTGGCAGGCGATGCCGCCTTCCTGGTCGATCAGGTAGATCAGCACATCGCCGTCGCAATCCAGGCGGATTTCATGCACGCGCTGGAAATGGCCGGATTCCTCGCCCTTGTGCCACAGCTTCTGGCGCGAGCGCGTCCAGTAATGCGCGGTGCCTTTTTCCGCGGTCAGCGCCACGGCTTCGCGGTTGGCGTAGGCAAACATCAGCACGCGGCCGGTCTGTTTGTCCTGCGCGATCACCGGCACGAGGCCAGCGCCATCCCACTTGATTTCGTCGAACCATGCCATGCGGCATTCCTTTCTGGCCGGATTCATTCCGGCTTGAGCAACAGCCAGTTCCGGGCCGTCATGTTGTAGAAACCGCTTTCGGTAAAAGCGCGTTCGATTTCACCGCTTTTCTGCATGATTTTCAAGCCTTTTTGCAGCGATTCGAAAACCTGTGCGCCCGCCGGATGCTTGCGACTGACGATAAAATGCCGCGATCCGACCAACGCCACTTTCACGCCCGGTATGGGGTAAAGGCGGATGCCATTGACCTCGACACTCATGTCCGGGGTGTTGGCAAAATCATGCAGTACCACGTCGGCCCAACCGGTTTGCACCAGCTTGAACTGCTCCTCCACGGTCGAGGCATCCATGACCTTGGCGAACTTCAACTGCTCCAGGGTCGCCCAGTCGACCACCCATGTCCGGGTGCTGGCCACCCGCAGATGCTGCAGATCACGGCTGGTCTTGACCTTCAGTTGGCCAAGTTTTTCCGCCGAGGTATAGAGGCCTTTTTCAAAACGCCCGTCCGGAATGACGGCCTCTGATTCAAACAAGTCGGTGGCGTTTTCCTGGCAGTAGGTATGCCAGGCGGCAAAGCCGCCGCCCACCGCCGAGCCATCGCGAACGGATTCCCGCGCCCGGGCGGAATTGGAAACACGGAAGTTGGTGAATTGGGCATCCAGTCCGCCCTGCACGATAGCGCGCCGAAAAAGCACCTGCTCAACCAGCCCGCCCGAATCGAGCAAGGGGGAGGCATAACTACTGATGGCCTGCAGATTGCCATTGGCCAGGAAGGCATTGATTTTCGCATCGTCCGGCACGGTAACGGGAACGCGCACTACAACGGCGGCTTGGGCCAGGGAAAACCATAGTCCAGAGAACACCGCCAACAGCAGGTTTTTCATGATGGGCTCGTCTGGCAATCCGGATCAAACCAGTATTGCCATCCCAAGCCCAAAGCGCAAAGGGATGTTACCCGTGGGGGTTACAGGCGGACTTCGATCCCGGCCGCGCGCATCGCTTCCTTGGCCTGGCGCACGGTGTATTCGCCAAAGTGGAAGATGCTGGCGGCCAGCACCGCATCGGCATGGCCTTCGATCACGCCGTCGACCAGATGCTGCAAATTGCCCACGCCGCCGGAGGCGATCACCGGGATATCCACCGCATCGGAGACCGCGCGGGTCAGCGGCAGGTTGAAGCCGATCTTGGTGCCGTCGCGATCCATGCTGGTAAGCAGGATTTCGCCGGCGCCGTAGGCCTGCATTTTCCTCGCCCATTCCACGGCATCGAGCCCGGTGTGCTTGCGTCCGCCGTGGGTGAACACTTCCCAGCGCAGCGGCTCGCCCGGCAGGCTGACCTGCTTGGCGTCGATGGCGACGACGATGGCTTGCGAGCCGAAGCGGGCGGCGGCATCGCGTACCACTTCCGGATTGGTCACGGCGGTGGTGTTGATGCTGACCTTGTCGGCACCTGCATTCAAGAGCCGGCGCACATCGTCGACCTTGCGCACGCCGCCGCCGACGGTCAGCGGGATGAACACCTGCGAGGCGACCGCTTCGATCACGTGCAGGATCACATCGCGGTCGTCGCTGGAGGCGGTGATGTCGAGGAAGGTGACCTCGTCCGCGCCCTGGTCGTCGTAACGCTTGGCGATCTCGACCGGATCGCCGGCATCGCGCAGTTCAAGGAAGTTGACGCCCTTGACCACGCGACCGGCGGTCACGTCGAGGCAGGGGATGATGCGTTTGGCAAGCGACATGGAGATCCTTGATCAGGCGGAAAGCTGGTCCGCCAGATCTTGCGCGGCTTCAAAATCGATCGTGCCTTCGTAGATGGCGCGGCCGGTGATCACGCCCTCGATGCCCTCGGCTTCCACCGCGCACAGCGCTTTCACGTCGTCGAGGTTGGTCAGCCCGCCGGAAGCGATCACCGGGATGGTCAGCGCCTGCGCCAGCTTGACGGTGGCTTCGATGTTCACGCCGGACAGCATGCCGTCGCGACCGATGTCGGTGTAGATCACCGATTCGACGCCGTAGCCCTGGAAGCGTTTCGCCAGATCGATCACGTCGTGGTCGGTCACCTTGGACCAGCCATCGGTGGCTACCATGCCGTCCTTGGCGTCGAGTCCGACGATGATGTGGCCGGGGAACGCGTCGCAGGCTTCATGCAGGAAGCCGGGCTGCTTCACTGCAGCGGTGCCGATGATCACGTAGTCGATGCCGGCGTCCAGATACTGCTCGATGGTTTCCAGGCTGCGGATGCCGCCGCCCAGTTGCACCGGAATCTCGCCGTTGATCTCGGCCAGAATGCCCTTGATGGCGCCCAGGTTCTTCGGCTTGCCGGCGAAGGCGCCATTCAGGTCCACCAGATGCAGGCGGCGCGCGCCTTTTGCCAGCCAGTGCGCGGCCATGACGGAGGGTTCTTCGGAGAAAACGGTGGCGTCTTCCATCAGCCCCTGGCGCAAACGCACGCAGTGGCCGTCCTTCAAATCAATAGCAGGGATGATTAGCATGATTGGTTCAGGTGGTCAGGCAATAGGATTAAGGGGGTAAAACCTTTATAAATCAGTAACAACCATTCCAGTGTACAAAATTTTCCAGCAGTTTGAGCCCGGCATGATGGCTTTTTTCCGGGTGGCACTGGATGGCGAATATATTGGCACGTGCCACGGCGGCTGCAAAGCGGTAGGGATAGGCGCTTTCGATCACTGCGATGTCTTCCGCCGGCACAAAATGGTAGCTGTGCACGAAATAGAAACGCTCGCCTTCCGGGATGCCGGCCCAGAGCGGATGCTCGTGCACGATGAACATTTCGTTCCAGCCCATGTGCGGCACCTTCAGCTTCTGACCGTGTTCATCGTGCATCTTGTCGGCCGGAAAACGCACGACCTTGCCCTTGAATACGCCCAGTCCCGGCGTGTTTCCTTCTTCGCTGAACTCGAACAGCAGCTGGGCACCGACGCAGATGCCCAGAAACGGCTTGCTGCGCGCCGCATCCAGCACCACCTGCTTCAGGCCGCGCTGCTCCAGCTCGCGCATGCAATCGGGCATCGCGCCCTGGCCGGGGAAGACCACCTTGTCGGCGCTAGCGACCACGGCCGGATCGTCGGTCAGGATGATTTGGGCATCGTTGCCGGCAACGTGCTCCAGGGCCTTGGTGACCGAGCGCAGATTGCCCATGCCATAGTCGACGACTGCAATTTTCATTTCAACCTACCAGTGTGCCTTTGGTGGACGGCGTGACGCCGGCCATCCGTTCGTCCATCTCGACGGCCATGCGCAGCGCCCGGCCGAATGCCTTGAAAATGGTCTCGGCCTGATGGTGCACGTTGTCGCCGCGCAGGTTGTCGATGTGCAGCGTGACCGCGGCGTGGTTGACGAAGCCGTTGAAAAACTCGCCGAACAGCTGGGTATCGAAATTGCCGATCGAATCGCGGGTGTAGTCGACATGGCACACGAGGCCCGGACGGCCGGAGAGATCGATCACCACGCGCGACAGCGCTTCGTCGAGCGGCACATAGCTGTGGCCGTAGCGGCGGATGCCTTTCTTGTCGCCGACCGCCTTGGCAAAGGCCTGGCCGAGCGTGATGCCGACGTCTTCCACCGTATGGTGCGCATCGATATGCAGATCGCCCTCGGCCACGATCTCGAGATCAAGCAGGCCGTGACGCGCGATCTGGTCGAGCATGTGTTCCAGGAACGGAACGCCGGTGTTGAATTTGGATTGGCCGGAACCATCGAGATTCACGCTGACGGTGATCCGGGTTTCCAGGGTGTTACGGGTGACGGTGGCTTGGCGCATGATTCCGGGTTGCCTTGAAAGCGATAACGTTGCCCCGCAGGGACTTCTTGCCTCTGCCCGCACACGATGCGGCAGAAAGAGTTGATTGTCCAACAGAATCGAGGCGGCGTGAAGCACGCGACTGCGGGTTATCCCTGATTCTTGCGTCTTTTCGGCTGATTTTGCGCGCGCAAGGCCGCTGCCAGCCCCTTCTTGGCCCAAAACACCAGCTCGTGCGGGGTTTCCAGTGCGAAATCGGGTAAGGGATAGTAAGAAAGCGTCGATGTGCTGCCGTCCTTCATCGGGTAGGTAAACGGTGCCAATCCTTCGGCCTCGAATTCGGCGCGGCTGGCGTCGTCGACCTTCACATAGAGCACATCGTCATCAACAATGGCAAAAAACAGTTCATCGCAGTACAGGCCAAACGCGCCGAACATGGCCCGCGCGCGCAACGCGCCCAGCGGCGCCAGTTGTTCAAACAGCCAGTCAAGGTATTCGGAGCGGCGCGGCATGGCGTGGACTATTCCGGAGAGTGATCAAGATCGCACCCGAACGAACGGACTTCCCCCTCGCCGCTCTCAGCCGCTTTGCGAACATCGGCAGGCAATGCGCGCGAGCGGCCATCCGGGTCGACGGCGACATAGGTGAATACGGCTTCCGTCACGCATTCGCGTTCGCCGATCGGTTCGCGCGCGACGCGCTTGATCCACACTTCCAGCTTGATCTTGAGCGAGGTGCGACCGACGTGCGAGCAGTAGCCGTAACAGCAGACCACATCGCCGACCTTGACCGGCTTGAGAAACGTGGTCGCATCCGCCGCCACGGTCACAACGCGTCCGCGTGCCAGTTCCTTGGCCAAGATCGCCCCGCCCAGATCCATCTGCGACAGCAGCCAGCCGCCAAAGATATCGCCACTCGGGTTGGTGTCGGCTGGCATGGCCAGGGTGCGCAGCAACAGGGTGCCGGCGGGCTGGCGGGGTTCTTTGGTCATAGTTGATCCTTTGCAGTTGCCTAATCAGGAACAATCGCCTGATGCTTACTCAATGTTTTGCACCTGTTCGCGCATCTGCTCGATCAAGACCTTGAGTTCCATCGAAGTACGGCTGCTTTCCACCGCGACGGATTTGGAGCCCAGGGTATTGGCTTCGCGGTTGAGTTCCTGCATCAGGAAGTCCAGACGCTTGCCGGCGTTGCCGCCTTTCTTGAGGATATGGCGCAGTTCGGCGATGTGTGCCGTCAGGCGGTCGAGTTCCTCGGCCACATCGATACGCTGGGCGAACATCACGATTTCCTGGCGGATGCGCTCGTCATCCTGGCCGCCCAAGGCATCGACAAAACGCTGGGTCAGGCGCGCCTCGTAATCGGCGACGATCTGTGGCAGGCGCGGGCGGATATTGGCCAGCAGCACTTCCATCTGCGCTGCGCGATCTTGCAGCAATCCGGCGAGTTTTTCGCCTTCGCGGCCACGGTTGGCGAGGAAATCCTCAAGCGCGGCATCGAGCAGGGTCAGCGCGGTGGCTTGCAGGGTTTCCGGCGGCAGGGCATCGGTGGCCAGCACGCCGGGCCAGCGCAGCACTTCGCCGATCGACAGCGGGCGCGCTTCCGGCGCAAGGGCGGACAGCTCGCGGCCCAGGTTCAGCAGGCTTTCCGCCAGCGTGCGGTTCAGTTGCAGGCTGCCCGAATCCACGCCTTGCTGGCTATTGAAGGCGATTCGGCATTCCACCTTGCCGCGATTGAGCCGCGCCGCCAGTTTTTCGCGGATCGGGCTTTCCAGTGAACGGAATTCTTCCGGCAGGCGCAACGAAACATCAAGAAAGCGGTGGTTGACGGCGCGCAGTTCAACCAGGAGCGTGCCTTGCGGCCATTCGTGTTGTGCGCTGGCGTAGCCGGTCATGCTGTAGATCATGTTTTTCCCATTTTTAATTGTTGATGCTCTTACTAAAAGCACGGAGTTTCTTTACTTTCCCGGGACCAATACCCAAAATTCAGCATCGAATGCCCAGAGTATAGCGAATCCCCGAGGATGGCGAATCCAAGCGTTGAACCGCTCGAGCGCGGTTACCAGTTGCAGAACTACACCATTGCCAAGCTGCTTTCTGCGGGTGGGTTCAGCATCGTCTATCTGGCGCACGACGAGAACGATTACCCGGTCGCGATCAAGGAGTACCTGCCCAACGCGCTGGCGCTGCGGCGTGAAAACGATGCGCTGATCCAGGCCAACAATAGTGAAGGCAGCGCCGTGCTGTTCAAGCACGGCCTGAAATGTTTCTTCGAAGAGGGCAAAACGCTGGCCCGCATCCGGCATCCGAACATCGT
Source organism: Pseudomonadota bacterium (assembly GCA_018261735.1). Classification (GTDB taxonomy): domain Bacteria; phylum Pseudomonadota; class Gammaproteobacteria; order Burkholderiales; family Chitinibacteraceae; genus Formivibrio. The sequence goes on along the minus strand of JAGTRM010000035.1, from coordinate 17,254 downwards.
GCGAGTGATCAATTTCTTCCGCGCCAACGAAACCGTCTACATGGTGATGGATTACGAGCGCGGCCGAACCCTGCAAAAGGAAATCCAGCTCAAGCGCGATCGCGAGGGCGTGAGCGAAGAGCTGATCCGCCATGTGTTCTACCAGCTCCTAAACGGTCTGCGCGAAGTCCATCTGCACAAGCTTTTGCATCTGGATATCAAGCCGGCCAATCTGTATATCCGCAAGGATACGACGCCGCTACTGCTCGATTTCGGCTCGGCCCGCCAGGCGCTGAGCGGTGATTTGGGCCGGTTGGCGCCGATGTACACGCCGGGCTTTGCCGCGCCCGAACAGTATCGGCGAAGCGAGCCCATGGGCCCGTGGACCGATATCTACGGCATCGGCGCTTCGATGTATGCCTGCATTGCCGGCACCCCGCCGCCTTCGGCCGAGGCGCGCGAAAAGGATCCCAAGCCACTCAGGCTCGCAGCCTTGTTCGGCGAGCGCTACTCGCCGGAATTGCTCGATTTGATCGAGCACTGCCTGCAGCTCGATCACAACGCCCGGCCGCAAAGCGTGCACCAGCTGCAGAAAATGCTGCTGGCGCCGCGTTCAAGTCCGATTAAAAAGTCCACGGTGTTGAACAGGGTCAAGCGCACCTGGCTCAACATGACACGACACTCGACCGAAGAAAGCCGATGAAATTCACCATCTATCAAGACAGCCGCAAAGGCGGCCGGCAGTACAACGAGGACCGCGTGGGGTATTCCTACAGCCGGGATGCCCTGCTGATGGTGGTCGCCGATGGCATGGGCGGGCATCTGCATGGCGAGGTGGCTGCGCAGATTGCGGTCGAGTTGGTGTGCGACCAGTTCCAGAAGCATGCCAAGCCGGTGTTGCCGCGCCCGGCGCAGTTTCTGAACGAAACGCTCAATATGTGCCACGATGCGATTTTCAATTACGCCTCCAGCCATCGCATGGTGGAAATACCGCGCACGACCTGCGTGGCTTGCCTGGTGCAGGACGGCATCGCCTATTGGGCGCATGTGGGCGATTCGCGGCTGTACCTGGTGCGCAACGGGAAAACGGTGGCACGCACGCGCGATCATTCCAAGGTGCGCAAGATGGTCGATGCCGGCCTGATCACGGCGGAAGAAGCCCTGCATCATGCGGAAAAGAACAAGGTGTATACCTGCCTGGGCGGCTATTACCCGCCGGAGATCGAGCTCGGCGGCAAAGTGGCCCTGCTCGATGGCGATACCTTGTTACTCTGTTCCGACGGCTTGTGGGGCGTGCTGCCCGAACGGGATATTACGCACTTCCTCAACGCCTTCCCCGCCTTGTTTGCCCTGCCGCAGCTCATGGACAAGGCCGAGATGCAGGGCGGACATGACAGCGACAATCTTTCCGCCATTGCGGTCAACTGGCATGACGACGATGAAAAACACGGGAAAGAGCGCGATTTCATTTCGACCCAGAAACTGGATGCCACGACGATCAGCACGCATATCAGCCAGTTGAGCACGCACGATGGACCGGCCGAGGTGACCGAGGACGATATCGAGAAGGCGATTGCGGAAATACAGATGGCGATTCGCAAGTATTCGAAGTAATCCCAATCGGTCATAAAACAAAAGGGCGCCAATGCGCCCTTTTGTTTTAATTGCAGCCGCCTATTTCAATAAGCACCCTTGCCGGTCAGCACCGTGCGCACCGTCTTGCACAGGATCGCGATGTCGTACCACAGGTTCCAGTTTTTCACGTACCACGCATCGAGCGCCACACGCTCGGCATAGGTGGTTTCGTTGCGGCCGGAAACCTGCCACAGCCCGGTCAGGCCCGGTCGCGCTTCCAGGTAGAAATCCACCCGCTCGCCGTAGCGTTCCAGCTCGGCGTCGATGATCGGGCGCGGGCCGACCAGGCTCATTTCGCCTTTCAGCACGTTCCACAACTGCGGAATCTCGTCGAGGCTGGTCTTGCGCAGGAACGCGCCGATCGGGGTGATGCGCGGATCGTTCCTGAGCTTGAAATCCTTGTCCCACTCGGCACGCGCCTCGCTGCTGGTGGCGAGCAGGTGTTCGAGCACTTCCTTCGAGTTGTGCACCATGGTGCGGAATTTCCAGCACTTGAACGGCTGGCCGTTCATGCCGACGCGCACATGGCCGAAGAACACGTCGCCCGGGCCGCCCTGGCGTTTGATCTGCCAGCCGACATAGGCGAACAAGGGCGAGAGCAGCAAGAGGCCGAACAGTGCACCGCAGAAATCGAAGATGCGTTTGAGCAGCATCAGCGACGGCATGGCGAGGTTGTTGCGCACGCGCAGCATCAGCACTTCATGGCTGAAGAAATGGTTGGCGGAAACGCCGAACAGCGGCAGGCCGGCGAGCGGCGGGATCACGTGCAGATCCTTGTAGCGCAGGCTCAGGAGCTCGATCTCGACCTGCAGGGCGCGTAGTTCGTCCTCGTTCACGGCAATCGTTACGTGCGGATGCCCCTGGCTTTCCAGCCACGGCAGCAATTCGCCGGCGGCCAGACGCATCACCGGCAGGCTGCGTCCGGATGCGACTTCGAGTTCTGTGGGGGCGGTGCCATCCACCGCGACAAAACTGCTGACCTCGAAGCCTAGCAGCGGTTCGCTCTGCATCGCCTGCCAGGCTTCCACCGCATTCTGCCCGCCGCCGATGATCACGGTGGGCAACTGCCACTGGCCGCATCTGAGCAGCCAGATTTTCATGTTCGAGCGCAGCAGCGGCAGCAGCGCCAGCGCCAGCCCCCACGACACCGGCCAGAGGAAACGCGAGATCGGCCACTTGGCGAACAGCACCACCATGCCGTTCAGGAGCGCGGCCAGCAGCAGGCTCTTGAGGATTTCCAGCAGCTCGTCCCAGAACGGCAGGCGCAGGCTGTAATGGCCGCGCCACCAGAAGGTGCCGACGGTCAGCAGCGCGAGGAACAGGAAAGCCAGTGCCTGCTGTTCGCCCTCCACTTTCCACCAGTAAACGAAGCCCGGCCCGATGCGGTGCCCGCGCAGCATCACCAGCAGCACGACGGCACCGGAAAAAGCCAGCGCCAGCGCCAGAAAATCCGCCAGTGCCAGCCAGGGTTTGGCCTTCTCGGCGCGTTGTTGTACTGCCATTTTCAATCCTTCAAGCCATAGGCGCGATCAAGTTCGGCCATCATTGTATCGAGCGAATAATAGGTGTGCGCAAACGCCCGCGCTTGCCTGCCCAAGCGCTGGCGCTCGGCGCGATCCTCGATCAGCGTGGCGAGGCGTGCCAGAAAATCGTCGCAGTCGTTCGCCAGCCAGCCGTTTTCGCCGTTGCGCACCAGATCGCGGTTGCCGACCACATTGGTCGCGACCACCGGCAAGCCGGCGGCCATCGCTTCGATCACCGCCACCGGCAGGCCTTCCCAGCGCGAAGTCTGGATATAGATGTCGAGCGTGGCGAGCTGTTTCAAGGCTTCCGCGCGATCGACCCAGCCGGTGAGTTTCACCCCCGCAGCTTTTAGTGCGGTCTCACCAGATTCGTCGCCGCCGCCGATCCAGACGAATTCGACACCTTCGCCGTGCAAGGCGCTGGCGATGCTGGCAAACAGTTCCGGATTGCGCGCGAGCGTCACGCGGCCGACGGTGCCGATGCGCACGACGTGCTCGTTCCCCGGCGCGGCGGGAATCGCCGCCAGATCGACCGCGTTGTTGACCACGACCACGCGCGGAGTCAGGTTGGCGCGAATCTGCTCGGCTTCCGAGGGCGAGCAGGCGATGAAAGTCACCGGAATACGCGCCAGCAGCTTCTCGATCAGCAGGAAGACCGTGTTCTTCAGCCGCCCTTCGGCGCGTTGCAAGAATGACAGTCCGTGCGGCGAAAAGAACCAGCGCGGCCCCGGATAGAACAGGCTGCCGAGGCGCCCGAGCGCACCAGCCTTGGAGGAATGCAGGTGCACGATATCGGGCGAGAGGCGCTTGATTTCCGCCATCAGCATGCGCCCGGCGCGCCAGTCGGCTGCCGGCTTGATCGAGCGGATCATCGGCAACTGGATAAATTCGATGTGCGCATCGAACAGCGCGCGCCAGTTGGCCGGCGTTTCCTCGCGCACGGAATGGATCACGGTCACGGCATGGCCGGCCTGGGCCTGACGGTTGGCGATGGCGCTGACCATCGACAGGGTGCCGGCGCCGAAGGATTCGACTACGTGGACGATGCCGGCCATCAGGCTTGACCTCCGCGCAGCCAAGATTTCACCTTGAACACCAGCCCGTACGGCAATACCAGCAACAGCAGCGTGCGCAGCATGCCAAACCACGCGGCGTAACTACGGTCGCGGTTGCGCCACTGCAGTTTCAGGCGCGATTTGAGCTGCTTCTTGCGCTTGGAAAGCGAAATGCCGCCAGGGTCGAGCTCGTAGCGGATCAGCACGTCGGGCAGGTTCATCACAGGGAAAGCCTTGGCGAATTCCCAGAACAGGCCGTAATCCTCGGCGGCAGGAATGTCGAGCGGGTAATTGCCGGTGGTCTTCAGCGCGGACAGGCGGAACATCACCGTCGGGTGGATGAAGGCCGAATTGGCTTTCAGCGCCCACCAGATCGAACGGTAATCGCTCGGGTGGCGCAGCACGAATTGCTCCACGCCTTGCTGGTCGACAAAGCTCGCCGCGCCGCCGAGCAGCATCACGGTCGGAAACTCGGCGAGGTATGCGGTCTGCCTGGCGAAGCGGTCGGGCAGATTCTCGTCGCCGCAATCGAGGCGTGCGACGAGTTCGTATTCGCGCTCGGCTATCCAGGCCAGCCCCGCGTTCAGCGCGTGCTCGATGCCCTGGTTTTGCGGCAGGCGCAGGAAATGCAGCTCGCCCTGCGCGGCAAACGCAGCGCGCGCGGCGGCTTCGTCGAGCGGTTGTTTCACGCTGCCGTCGTCGACGACCAGCACATCGCACTGCTCGTCCTTGCCGATCGAAGCCAGCGATTTCGCCAGCCCTTGCGGGTTGTTGTAGTGCGGGATCAGGCAGATGAGTTTGTTCATGACCACGATTTGATTCCCACCATGTGCTTCACGCGCTGGGCCAAGGAAAAGGGGATGACTTGCCACAGCAACGGTTTCAGCAGCAACAGCGCCGAGCGCGGCGTCCAGTCGAAATGCCGCCACAGGATCTTCAGCCGCGTGCGCTGCTGCAACTTGCGCTTGGAAAGCGAAATGCCGCCCGCCGCGTATTCGGTCCGGACCAGCACTTCGGGCAGGTTGGCCGTCTGATAGCATGCAACGAACTGCCAGAAGTAGGCGAAATCCTCCGCTGCCGGGCAATCGGTCGGGTAGAGGCCGATCTGCCTGACCGCCGCGATGCGGAACATCACCGCCGGGTGGGTGAAGGCGTTGTCGTCGTGCATCTGGCGCACGATCGCGCCATGGCTTTGTGGCTGGCGCAGCGTGAAGCGGTCGCCCGAATCATCGAAAAACACCACGGCCGAGCCGAGCAGCGCGACATCCGGATGCGCGTCCAGAAATGTCGCCTGCCGCGCGCAGCGGTCTTCTGCATTCAGGTCTCCGCAATCGAGCCGCGCCGCGTAGTCGTAACCGGTGTCGACGATCGCCGCCAGCCCGGCATTCAAGGCATGCTCGATGCCGCAATTCTGCGGCAAGTAAAGGAACTTCACTTCGCCCTGCGCGCGCCATGCCGCCCGCGCCAGCGCTTCATCGAGTGGCGCGCGCGTGCTGCCGTCGTCGACGACAAACGCATCGACGCGCTCGTCTGCACCGACCGAGGCCAAGGACGATGCCAGACCTTGCGGGTTGTTGTAATGCGGGATCAGCAGGGCAATCCGGTTCATGGCTTACTTCTGCAGCGCCTTGGCCGCGAGCTTGGGCAGCTCGCCCTTGGCCTGCTGCTTTTTCAGGGTTTCGAGTTCGGCGATCTTGATCTTGCTGTTGGCTGCCTGGATATCCTGGTAGGCCTTCAGGGTGAATTTCCAGCCCGCCAGCGGGCTATCAACCGGTTTGGCTGCGGAGAGCTGTGCTTTCAGGTTGCCGGCCACATAGGCGACCATCAGCATCTGGCGGTAGATCTCCTCGTCCTGGCTGTCGGGCTTGGCTTCGCCAAAAATCCAGAGCGTGGTCTTGGGGCTCAGCTGGATGGCGATATCCTTGCTGAGCTGGGCAAACTGCATCACGGTCTGGGCCGCGGCCGACGCATCCTGGCCCAGGAAGTTGCTTTCCAGTACCGCAATGGCCTTGGTGACGTCCGCCTTGCTGGGCGCGACGGCGGCTGGCGCCGAAGCGGTGGCCGGGGCGGAAGCTGCCGGCGCGGAGGCAACGGATTCGTCAGCGGCTTGGGCCAGCGGGGCCAGCAGGCTGGAAACCAGCAGGGCACGGATGAACAAGGTATTCATTAAAATTCTCCTGAAAAATTTTTAGTAGGTTGGTTGAGCTACGCGAAGCCCAACGACAATTTCGGCATCACGGTAAACGTTGGGCTTCATTTCATTCAGCCCAAGCTACGCGCTGATTTTCTCCACAATCTTGGCGGAGAACGTCACTGAACCCCAAGATGCTTCAAAGTCTGCAACTTTAACGCCGATGTTTTCAAGGCCATCGGCCGACAGATCGTAGAACACCATACCGCCCGTTGGTTGAGGAAATCCTTCTTCAATCTTCAGATTTATTGGCTGCCAGAATCTCAATGTAACTGACTCGGCGTTTTTCTGAAGTGTCATATCAATGAAGGACAGGCTCGGATCTTTCTTTTCCACGTGGTATCGAAACTCGCTGAGTTCGTACTCGTGTGGTTTGGAAAGGACTGAATGAAGTTTCGGTTCGCTCACGATTGCTCAGTGCCAGAAAGTGTGTGTAATTTGGTGCCGTCTAACGACAATTTCGGCATCACGGTAAATGTTGGGCTTCATTTTATTCAGCCCAACCTACGCGCTATCCCTTGCATTAATTCAAAGTCGTGTAGGTCGGATAAGCCGCTGGCGCCATCCGACGCATGAGGTTTTAATTGCCATGAGGCGGAAGGCGCTTTGCTTTTCCGCCCTACGAATTCACTGTTTTTCTTCCAGCAACGCGACCCACTTCCCCAGCAACACTTCCGGTTCATAATCGCGGGCCCGGTTTGTGAGCCACGCGCCGATCTCGGCATGGTGCGGCAATTGCGCAGCGATTTTAGCCGCGAGCGCTGCGCCCGTCGCCTCAATCACGACAAACTCGTCCACACGTTGCTGGAAGAAATCGCTCACGCCGCCGGAATCGGTGCTGACCACGGGCAGGCCGACCTGCATCGCTTCGAGCACCACCAGGCCGAAGCCTTCGAAGCGCGAGGTTAACAGCAGCCAGTCGGCGCGGCGCATGAATTCGCTCACACCACCGATCTGGCCGTGGAAGTGTACGGTCAGCCGGCGGCGGGTGGCTTCGTCTTTTACCCAGTTTTGCAGCGGGCCTTCGCCGAGCACGGTGAGCTCGGCAGGCAGGCCGCGCGCGGCCAGCGCCTCCAGCGTATCGAGCCACAAGTGCGGCTGCTTTTCCTCGGCGATGCGGCCAACGAACAGCAATTGCAACGGCGTGTGCGGTTTATCCGTGGTGGGCGGGGCAAAGCCATCGGGCGGCGCTTCGACGAAATTCGGCATCACCTGCCAGCCCGGCTGCACCGGCATGCCGAGCCAGCGCGCGAGCGATTGGCGCGTGTGGTCGGACACGCAGAGGATTTCCGGCAGGCGGCGGTAGATAAACTGGCAGGCGGCGCGGTGGATCGGGTTCATCTTGGCAAACGCGTCGAGCTCGTACTTGGGGCCGTGCACCCACGCGATCAGGCGCTGGTTCAAGCCTCGCGTCGCGGCCCAGGCCATGTAGAGCGGCATCAGGAAAGTCGAGGCGATCACCACGTCGGCGTCCTTGGCCAGTGCCCGCGCGGCGCGCCAGCCGGCCAGCCAGGTCCACGGCTTTTTGCCGTGCCAGACGGTGGAGAGATCGACCACGCGCACGCTGTCGGTCTGCGCGGCCCACAGATTGCGGCTGCCGCCGAGCAGCGCAATGGTGATGTCGAATCCGCACGCGGCGAGCCCCGCCGCGACCAGCGTCACGCAGCGTTCGACGCCGCCCAGCCCCAGGTCGCGCACGAAAAAGACGATTTTCATCGCAAGCCCTTGAGCCAGCCGCAGACTCGCGGACCGGCGATGCAACGCGCGAGCTGGCGCAGGTAGCGCCGGCCTTCGCTCCTGGGCAGCGGAAAGGCACGGGCAAGCCGCGCCGTAAGCAGTGCCAGGCGCCACCCGGCGTACGGCGTGCGCTGCAGCGCATCGAGCCAGATCGGGCCAAAGGCAGTGCGGCAGAGCGGTTGCCAGTTCAGCAGGCGCAGCAGGAAAACCGCCAGCCAGCAGAATTCGTCCTCGGTCAGAAGGCGGGCCGGTTCGGCCAGTTCGATCAGGCGCGGAGCGAGCGGTTTCAGGTCTTCCGGCAGATAGGCCGGGATATAGCGTTCGCGCACGCGCTGGCCGGTGGCGCGTTGCGCGCTGGCGCGGGCCTGGCTGATCTGGCCGGCGTGGGTGCGGTAATCGAGCAGCACCTGCGGCACGTTGGCGAACTTCGCCCCGGCCAGCGCCAGCTCGCACCACAAGCCGTAGTCTTCGGCGAATTCGTTGGCCTGATCGTACGGATGCGCCTTGAGCAGGCTGGCGCGCGCGAGCACGGTCGGGTGCGCCAGCGCCACGTTGAAGATCAGGTGCGCGCGAATCGCGGCATCGTCGCCCGGCAGGTGCCATTCGCCCTGGCGATCGCCGAAGAAGCGTATCCAGCTGCCGCAGATATCGGCGCCGGTGGCTTCGACCTGTGCGAGCTGCTTTTCCAGCCGGTCGGTATGGGCGATGTCGTCGGCGTCCATGCGCGCGATCCACTCGCCGCGCGCGGCGGCGATGCCCTCGTTCAGGGTTGCGATCAGGCCGCGGTTTTCGCGGCTGATGATGCAGAAACGCGGGTCCTGGGCCGCGTGCGCTTCGAGTATCTGGCGCGTGGCGTCACGCGAGCCATCGTCGATCGCGATGCATTCGAAATCACGGAAGGTCTGCGCAGAAAGCGAGGCCAGCGTTTCCGGCAGATGCGCGGCGGCGTTGTAGCAGGGCAGGACGATGCTGATGCGCGAGGTCATGATTGTGCAATCTCGCGGTGAATCTTGCGCGCGCGCCACCAGAACGCGGCGAGGATATACGCCTCGACCGCGACGACGACCTGCGCGGCGGTCACGGCGGTATTGGCCAGCGGCAGGCAGACGAACAGCAGGCCGACATTGAGGAAGCCCGCGATCACCAGCACGCGGCTGTAATAGCGCTCCTCGCCGAACGGCAGCAGCGTCTGCAGACCGTAGACGAAGCTCAGCGCGCCGATCAGGATCACGGCGGCGAGCCACATCTGTGCGGACACCGCGCCTGCCATTCCTTTGCCCAAGAGCAGCGGTACGATCCACGGTGCGCCGGCGGCGAGGATGACGGTCAATAGCAGGCCAACGCCGCCCTGCGCACTAAACGATTTGTTGATCAGCGCCAGCGCACCCTTGCGGTCATGCACAGCGAGCTGGGCGATGCGCGGGTAGGTGGCCTGCACCAGCGGGCCGATCAGGCCCTGCGCGGTGTAGGTCAGCTTGTTGGCGGCGGCGAAAAAGCCGACTTCCGCAGCCGGGGCGAAGAAGCCGAGCAGTACGGTGGTCGACGTGGTGTAGAGATTGGTCGCGACCGACGACAGGAACAGCGGCCAGCTCGCCTTGAGCGAGGTAACGATCTCGGCCCGGCCCGGCTTCACCCACTGCGGCCGCGCCACGCCCCAGCCGCTGGCCCACCACAGCACACCGGCGAGCATCGCCGGCGCGGCCTGCAGCAGCACCGCGAGCACCACGTCCTGCGGGCCGCTCACCCACAGGATCAAAAAGCCCAGCATCAGCGCGCGCGCGATCACGGTCAGGAAGGAGGCGAAGCGCATTTCCTCGAAGCCCTGGAACCACCAGATCGGGAAGAACACCGAGCTGACGATGTAGACCAGGGACGCGAGGAACACCGGCGCGTTCATCTGCCATTGCGGAATTGCGAAGGTGCACGGCAGCAGTGCGAGGAACGAGGCCAGCATCAGCCCGGTCTTGGCCCAGGTGGTGCGCCAGAACACGGCGGCGGCAGCGCGCGGATCGTCGCGCACCACGGCCACTTCGCGCGTGGCGGAAAGGTTGAAGCCGAAATCGGTGAACAGCACGCCGTACTGGATCGCCGCGAACGCGTAGTTCATCACGCCGAAGCCCTCCGCGCCGAGCGTGCGCGCGAGGAACGGGAAGGTGACGAACGACACCAGATAATTCAGCCCCTGCACCAGATAGAGCGAGATGATGTTGGAGCGCAGGCGGGAATCGAGGGTCATAGGCGTGGGACGGGTGGCAAGGCGCTGAATTTTAACGCGGAACGGTGCGGCCGGGCGGTTTTTGCAGGGGCTTTATTGCATTGCAGCCAAAGGTTTTTCCAGAACGATTGCCTCGGCAATGTAATGTTCGATTTTCCGGCGAACGCCAGCGGCGTAGGTCGGATAAGCCGTAGGCGCCATCCGGCGCAGGTTGATCTCATAGAAAGCCGGCCAATGTTGGAAGGCGCTACGCTTTTCCAACCCACGCGCTGTTGATTGAGGTGTTAGGCCATTGATTTTGAAAGATGATTATCAATTAATGGCGCCAAATCTTTCGCAAGTTTATTTGCCAAATCATGGTCTCCACCAGGGAAAACATGAAAAGAGGCATTGGGCAGTAATGAAGCCAGCTTTTCCCCTATTCCTACCGGGCTTATAGGGTCTGCATCACCCCATAAAAGCAATGATGGTATGGTGATTTTATACAATTCCGGCGTCAAATCTTCATGGTAGGTGGCAAACCATTCTGGATATGTTGGGTTTGCTTGTTGAAAACGAGGACGCCAATCCTTAGCCTTGAAACTGGCTACGTTCATGCCGCCGGAAGTAACGGTCAAGATCAGGTGAGTAACAAGGTCCGGCTTCTCTAGAGCAGCAAGAATGGCGACGACGCCACCCATCGATTGGGCAATGAGTGCTGTAGGCTGATCGATTTCTGCAACGGCTATTTTTACCAGGTCTTTGATGCCCTTAACGTTTGGGTTTTGAGGCGTTGGACCAAAACCTGGCCAGCCAAGAAAAACCTTGCGTGCGGGGTGCGTCAGCAAGACTGAGACGGGAGTCCAGAAGGAGGTATTACCGGATGCACCGGGCAGAAATAGGAGTTTTGTTGGCATTGGCAATAAATTGGCAGTGGCCTACGTAAATTCGACATTTTTCAGAGGGTGGGAACATTCAGCGAGTACGGCGGAATAAGCGAAGCCGGGTAAGGCGCGCAAATCCTGAATTGCGCACGCGGGCTGACCTTCGAGAACCTTTGCCGTTCCTTTGAAATAAGGATTCGGAGCGCAAGCATGAGGCTTGCGCACTCTACCGTTGGGTGGTGGTTTCGTTCAGCGCGTGGCCCAGCCGCCTAATCCGCGTACCCATTCGGATTGCCGCTCTGCCACTTCCACCCGTCCGCGCACATGTCTTCCAGCGTCTTTTCCGCCTTCCAGCCGAGCACTTCCTGTGCCTTGGCCGGGTGCGCATAGCAGGCGGCGATGTCGCCGGGGCGGCGGTCGACGATCTGGTAGGGGATGGGCTTGCCACTGGCCTTGCCGAACGCGGCGACCATGTCGAGCACGGAATAGCCCTGGCCGGTACCGAGGTTGACCGTCAACAGGCCGGTCTTGCCGGCGAGTTTTTGCAGCGCCTTCACATGCCCTTTGGCCAGATCGACGACGTGGATGTAGTCGCGCACGCCGGTGCCGTCCGGGGTCGGGTAGTCACCGCCAAATACGGAAAGCTTTTCTCGCTTGCCGACGGCGACTTGCGCAATGAAAGGCATCAGGTTGTTCGGGATGCCTTGCGGGTCTTCGCCGATCAGGCCCGATTCGTGCGCGCCGACCGGGTTGAAATAGCGCAGCAGCGCGATGTCCCAGCTGTCATCGGATTTGAAGAGATCGCGCAGGATGTCTTCGATCATCAGCTTCGAGCGTCCGTACGGGTTGGTCGCGGAAAGCGGGAAGTCTTCGAGAATCGGCACGGCGTGCGGATCGCCGTAGACGGTAGCCGAGGACGAGAACACCAGTTTCTTCACGCCGGCAGCCTGCATCGCTTCGAGCAGTTTCAGCGTGCCGGTGACGTTGTTGTCGTAATACATCAGCGGTTTGGCCACCGATTCGCCGACGGCTTTCAGCCCGGCGAAGTGCACCACGGCGCTGAACTGCCATTTGGCAAACACGGCATCGAGCGCGGCGCGGTCGCGCACATCGGCCTGCGCGAATTCGACCGGCTGGCCGGTGATGGTTTCCAGGCGTTTCAGGACTTCCGGCTTGGCGTTGTAATAGTTGTCGAGGATCACCGGCTTGAAGCCGGCGGCAATCAGTTCAACGTAGGTGTGCGAGCCGATATAGCCAGCGCCGCCAGTCAGCAGAATGTGCATGAGGTTGCCTCCAGGTTATTTTTCCTGTCGCCACAGGATGAACGCCGCGAGAAAGAGCAGGGCCAGCGTGGGCAGGGCGGCGGCCAGGGGCGCCGGAAATTCGTACAGCACGCCCAGATGACCCACGATCCGGTTGAGAAAATTGAAGCCGACGCCGAGCAGGATGCCCGAAAAGATGCGCGTGCCCACATTGCCGCTGCGCCGTTGCAGCAGGGCAAACGGCAGGGCGATCAGCATCATCGAGATGCAGGCGACGGGGTAGAAAATCTTGTTCCACAGCGCCAGATCGTAGCGCGCGGTCTGCTGGCCATTTTCGCGCAAATGGCTGGTGTATCCCGCCAGGGCACGCATCGACATATCCGCCGGTTTCAGCATCAATACCGCCAGCATGTCCGGGTTGATCGTGGTATTCCAGACCAGCGCGGGCGGGCGGGAAAGCGTGACCTTTTGCGCATCGGCCGGAAAATCGGTCAGCGTGCTCTCGCTGAGCTGCCAGTTGCCCTTGTCTTCATCAAAGCTGGCCTTGCTGGCGTCGATGATGCGTTCCACCCGCTGCCCGTTGCCGAATTCGTAGATCCGCAGCCCCTGCAGCGTGAGGTCGGGCAGCATGGCGGTGATGTTGGCGATCTGTTTGCCATCCTTGATCCAGATGCCGGAACGGGTATCGCCGACCATCACCTGCTGGGTGGATTCGATGCGGTAACGGCTGCCGGCACGCGAAGCGGCGGGGGCCACGTATTCGCCCAGCAATGCGGTCAGCAGCGCGAACAGCACGCCGATGACGGCCAGCCAGCCGGTCAGGCGCATCATGGAAACGCCGGAAACACGCATCACGGTGAGTTCCGAATTGCTGGCGAGCGTGGAAAGCGCATAGATGCCGCCGATCAGCACCGCAACCGGCAACAGTTCGTAGGCGTGGCCCGGGATCTCGAACAGCACATAGATCACGACATCGATAAAACGGTAGCCGCCCTTGCCGATGTCGTCGATTTCGCGCAGCAAATCAAAAAACGAAAACAGGCTGATCAGGATCAGCAGGGTAAAACTGGAATACAGCGCGATTTCGGAGCCGATATAGCGGAACAGACGTTTCATCGCCCGGCCCCCATTTGTGCGCGCCGCCAGAACAGAAAAACGGTAATGGCAGCAAAAATGCCATGCAGCGGCCACATGCCGATGGCGGCTGGTATCTTGCCGGTGGCAATCCAGGCCTGCACGATGTTGATGCAGTTGTAGTAGAAGAAGGCCAGGGTAATGGCAAAGATCAGGTTGAAGGCACGCCCGCCGCGCACGTTGAAAAAGGCCAGCGGCACGGCCAAGAGGCTCAAAATCAGCGCGCAGACCGGCAGGGCGATGCGCCAGGCCAGTTCCGCCTGATGTTCACGGCTCGGTTTTTGCAGCAATTCGGGCGTGGACATAGCCCGGACAGCGGGGTTGATCGCCGTTTGCTTGGGCGAATCGATGCGCACCCTGCCTTTGGCAAATTCCATCAGATCATATTCGGCACTGCCGGGCGCCCCTTCCAGCGCACGACCCTGTTCCAGCGTCAGCCAGCGCGAACCGTCCTGGTCAACCGTCATGGCGCCCCGATCGGCGGTAATCACCGAAACCTTGTCGCCGCGCCGGATTTGCACGAACACGTTGTTGCCCTGTTGGGTATCCGAGGAAAAATTCTCGATGAAATACACCCGCCCCGCCCCGCCGGACTCGCGGAATACGCCGGGCGCGATCTGGGTGGTGTCCTGCTGGCGCAGCATCTGTTCGCGGTATTCGCGGTTTTTCTGCATCGCCCAGGGAGAGACGACCAGCGAAAGCACGGCGGTGATGATCGTGACCGGCACGGCGAAATGCAGCACCGGGCGGATGAAATGGTAGATCGAGCGCCCGCTGGTGAACCAGATCACCATTTCCGAATCGCGCCACATGCGCGTCAGCGTGGCCAGCACCGAGATGAACAGCATCAAGGAAAACAGGGTAGGCAAATACCGGATGGCGGTGAAGCCCATCACGGTCCAGACTGCGCCGGAGGCGAGCACGCCGATGGCGGCTTCGCCCAGTAGCCGGACGACCTGCGAGGTCATCACGATCAGCAGCAGTACCACGAACAGCCCGAAGGCGAACCAGGTCATTTCATGGACAAGGCTTTTGCGAAAAATCATGGGTGCTTTGACTTGCGTTCCGGGCTGGGAAATAATCGTTCGAGCCTTGCCGGATCAACCGGCGCAACCCTTTGTGTTTGGAGCCAACCGTGGAATTTACCATAAAACAGCTTGCCCCTCTTGAGGCCGCCGCCGATTGCCTGCTGCTGCCGGTGCTGGGAGACAAGCTCTCGAGCGCCGCCGCCGAGCTTGACGGCGCGCAGGGCGGATTGCTGGGCCGCCTCGTTGCCGAGGGCGATCTGGCCGCCAAGGCGGGCAGCACCCTGCTGGTTCCGCTGGCGGGTGCGGCGGCGAAAAAGGCGCTGCTGGTGCAGCTGGGCAAGGAGCACAAGGCCAAGACGCTGCGCGATGCCTTGCGCGCCGGCGCCAAGGCGCTGCTCACCAGCAATTGCGCCAGTGCCGCCGTATTCCTGTCCGGCCTGAAAAAGGTGGATTTCGAAGCCGCGCTGGCCGAATTCACCCAGGCACTGGTCACCGAAGACTACCGCTTCGACCGCTTCAAATCCAAGCCGGAACCTGCCGGCAAGTTGACGCGCTTCACCGTGGCGCTGGGCAAGAAAGACGAACAGGGCAAGGTTGAGGCCGCCCTGGCGCGCGGTCTCGCCGTGGGGCACGGCGTGAATTTTGCCCGTGACCTCGGCAACCTGCCGGGCAATATCTGCACGCCGGAATACCTGGCCGACATGGCCGGCGCGATGGCGCAGGAATTCGGTTTCAAATGCCAGGCGCTCGACGAAAAGGAAATCGCCGCACTCGGCATGACCTCGTTCCTGTCGGTGGCCAAGGGCAGCGATGTGCCGCCGCGCCTGATCGTGCTCGACTACCAGGGCGGCAAGGGCAAGCCGGTCGCGCTGGTCGGCAAGGGCCTGACCTTCGATTCCGGCGGCATTTCGCTCAAGCCGGGCGAGGGCATGGATGAGATGAAGTACGACATGTGCGGTGCCGCCGCCGTGCTCGGCACCTTCCGCGCCGTGGCCGAACTCGGCCTCGCGGTGAACCTGGTCGGCGTGATCCCGTCGTGCGAGAACATGCCTTCGGGTCGCGCCAACAAGCCGGGCGACATCGTCAAGGCCATGGACGGCCAGACCATCGAAATCCTCAACACCGATGCCGAAGGCCGCCTGATCCTGTGCGATGCGCTGACCTATGTCGCGCGCCACGAGCCGGAAGTGGTGATCGATCTGGCCACCCTGACCGGCGCCTGCGTGATCGCGCTCGGCCATGTGACCAACGGCCTGTTCGCCAACGACGACGATCTGGCCGACGACC
The DNA here is from genome assembly GCA_018261735.1 of Pseudomonadota bacterium. Classification (GTDB taxonomy): domain Bacteria; phylum Pseudomonadota; class Gammaproteobacteria; order Burkholderiales; family Chitinibacteraceae; genus Formivibrio. The sequence goes on along the minus strand of JAGTRM010000035.1, from coordinate 1,345 downwards.
TGCTCGCCGCCGCCGACAAGAGCGGCGACCTGACCTGGCGCATGCCGCTGTTCGAGGAATACCAGGAACAGCTGAAGACCAATTTTGCCGACCTGGCCAATATCGGCGGCCGTCCGGCCGGCGCGATCACGGCGGCATGCTTCCTGTCGCGCTTCACCGAAAAACTGCGCTGGGCGCATTTCGACATCGCCGGCACCGCCTGGAAATCCGGCGCAGCCAAGGGCGCGACCGGGCGTCCGGTGCCGCTGCTGATCGAGTTCCTGGCCAAGCGTGCAAAGAAAAAGTGAGGAGTCAGGCGTGAGGAGTGAGGTGCAGGGCGATTTCCCCCTCACTCCTCACCCCTTGCCCTCACACACAATGCAAATCAGCTTCTATTTCAATGTAAAAAACCGCGAACAGGCACTGTGCCAGTTGGTGGGCAAGGCGCTGGCGGCCGGCAAAACGCTCAATGTGCTGACCGAAAGCGCCGCCGCCTCGGCCGTGCTCGACCGCCTGCTGTGGGAAGTACCGCAGCATGGCTTCCTGCCTCATTGCGGTGCCGATGACCCGCGCGCGGCGCAGACGCCGATCATCATCGACCACCGGCCCGAGCGCTTGCCCTCGCGGCCCCTGCTCTTCAACTGGACCGGCCAGGTCGCCAGCGGTTTCGAGGGTTACGAGCGCGTGTTTGAAATCGTCGATACCGATCCGGATTCGCGGGCGCAGGCGCGCGAGCGCTGGCGCGCCTACCAGGCGTTGGGGCACACCCCGGATGCCACCGACATGCAGGAGCTTGCCCGCAATGGCTGAAGAGAAGGAACCGGCGCCACCGATCGAGTCTCCGCTTTTCGACAAGATGGATGCGCTGCTGGCGCGCCATCGCCGGCCGGCCGGGATCAAGCAGGATATCCCGGTGCTGACCGAGGAAGCGCCGCTCGACGCACCGCCCGAGATCCCGGTGCTGACCGAAGTGGTTGCCGAACCGGAGCCCGCGTTTGATTCGCACGATTTCTTTACCGCCCCTTTCCCCACGCCCCAACCCGACCCCGATGCCCCTGTCCTGACCGAAGAGATCTTCCTCGATTTGCCCCTGCTCGACTTGGACGGCCTAGCCGACAATCCCGAGGGCTTGCCGGTGAACAATGTCGAGGCGGGTCCGAAACCGGTGGAACGGGAATCCTCGCAGTCGATGCCGGTTGTCGAAGATGCGGTGAGCGACATCACTGAGGTCGAGACAATCGAGATCGCCGCGCCTGCCGAAGCTGCCGAAATCGCTGAAATCGCTGAAATCGCTGAAATCGCTGAAATCGCTGAAATCGCTGAAATCGCTGAAATCGCTGAAATCGCTGAAATCGCTGAAATCGCT
>JAGTRM010000003.1 GCA_018261735.1 Pseudomonadota bacterium | reverse complement strand
TGTCCGGATTCCACTACATGCGCTTGCTTGCCATTATTTTTGCTGTGTTGATTGCCGCGCTGCAATGGCCGCTCTGGGTGGGCAAGGGCGGCTGGCTGCGGGTTTGGCAGTTGGATCAGCAAGTCGCCGAGCGCAAGGTCTACAACGGCAAGTTGCAGGAACGCAATGATGCGCTGGAAGCGGAAGTCGGTGATCTGAAAACGGGTACGGATGCAATTGAAGAACGTGCCCGTAACGAACTGGGCATGGTGAAGCAGGACGAGGTATTTTTCCAGATTCTGGATAAGCGCAAGCCTGCGACCGCTTCCTCTGCGAATGCCAGCCAGGCTGGTGCTTTTGCCGCCAGCGGCGTAGCCAGTCAGGCCGGCGGTATTGCCTCTGCCATTCGCCGACCATAACAGTTTCCCGCAATTCAACCGGTTCAGTGTTCCTGTTATCCCCAAGGTGACTCGGCTATAGTCAAGGGATAACATGGAAGGCACCATGACCGATCTCTCTATTATTTCTTCCCAGCCGTCCCGCCGCAGCGGAACGCTTTATTACAAGATGGCTGAGGAATTGGCGCAGGCCATTACCGCCGGGGTGTTGCAAGCCGGGGAAAAACTGCCGTCGATCCGCAAACTGTCGTCGCAACGTCAGGTCAGCTTGACCACGGTGATGGAGGCATACCGCGAGCTTGAAGACCGCGGCTATATCGAGGCGCGTCCCCAGTCCGGGTTTTATGTGCGTGCGCAGCGCGGCTTTGCCGTTCCCGATCTGACCCAGCCGCCGCAGAATCCTTCCGAAGTCGTGATCGATCCGTTGTTGCAGCCGGCGGAACTGGCACGCCTGCACGATATCAAGGTGGATTTCGGCCTGGCGATTCTCTCGCCCAAGCTCTACCCCAACCAGCAGTTGCAGCGCATTCTGGCGCAGGTTACCCGCCAGGAACCGGAATTGTTGTCCGATTACGGCAAGCCGGTCGGCGATCTGGAGTTGCGCCGGCAGATTGCCCGGCGCGCGCTGGCCTGGGGGGGGCAGATCGATGCGGAAGATATCCTGATCACTCATGGCGGGCTGGAAGCACTCAATCTGTGTCTGCGCGCGGTCACCCAGCCCGGCGATGTGGTGGCGATCGAATCGCCGGCATATTTCGGCTTGCTGCAGATTCTGGAAAGCTTTCGCCTCAAGGCGCTGGAAATCCCGACGCATCCGCAAACCGGTATCTCGATCGAGGCGCTGGAATTAGCCACTCGCGACAATGCCGTCAAGGCCTGCGTGCTGCTGCCCAATTTTTCCAATCCGTTGGGGAGTCTGATGCCCGACGAGAGCAAGAAGCGCTTGGTGGAAATCTTGTCCGAGCGGCACATCCCGCTGATCGAGGACGATATCTACGGCGAATTCTGTTATCACGGCGATCGGCCGCGTCCGGCCAAGGCATTTGACCGCGACGGCAATGTGATGCAGATCGGCTCGTTTACCAAGGTGGTGGCGCCGAGCTTTCGCGTGGGTTGGGTGGTGGCCGGGCGTTTCCAGCGTGAGCTGGAAGCGCTCAAGTTCATCAACACCTATTCAACGTCCATGCCGCTGCAACGCACAATTGCTCGTTTCCTGGAGAGCGGTGGGTATGAGCATCATCTGCGCCGGTTGCGCAAGGCCTGTGCCGAGCAGGTATCCAGTGCCGTAGCCGCGATCCAACGTTTCTTTCCTGCCGATAGCCGCTTGCATGTGCCGCAGGGTGGTTATGTGCTCTGGGTTGAACTGAACCCGGCGGTGGATGCCCTTGTCCTGCTGCAAAAAGCGTTGGCGGAAGGTATCAGTTTTACGCCGGGGTCGATGTTTTCGCCCAGCCACAGTTATCGCAATTGCCTGCGCATCTGCTGCGTGGAGCCCTGGACCATGCGCCATGAACGGGCTATTCAGCGGCTAGGAGACTTGGCTGCCGGAATCATTCAAGGCGATTGATCGCGTTCAGGCGAATATCTCGCGTTTCATGTACAACACGCTTTGCCGCGCAACGCGCAATTCACAGCCAGCCGCAGCGAAGGCTGGCGTGACTATGCGCGTACTTTCATGCGTGAGCGTTGGGCTGACGAGGCGCATGCGAAAGACGATGCAGCATGTCTTGCAGTTTTGTAAACCGGCTGGCTTGCAAAACGCGCACGCTTTCTAGCCGGAAACGACTGCTGGTACGCAGCGATTCGATCACGACCGGTTGTTCGCCCTGGATCTGATAGCGCTCACCGTGGGCCAATACAATGTCATCGCCGTTATCGGTCAGCCACAGTTGGCCTTCCTCGCATACGATAAAAGCACCTTGCTGCTCGGTCAGCTGTACTGCGATGTTGGACTGAAGGGTATTCGTATCCATGATGGTGTTCCCCTGTTTGAGGTGATGCCATTTTCGCCCGAAACAATCCATGGCATCAGAGGCAGACTGTTATGTTTTTCGAGGAAACAGCACGATGGAGCGATCAACTGTGATGGTATTTTTTTATAAAAACTGTTTCGTTTGCACCACGATGGGTTGGGTGCTTGCACTGAAATAAAGCATTTTGTTGCTACGCTGACGGAATTGAATAGGATGGATAGAGTGTTGCCGGGTTTCTTGGGGATGGCACGCTGCTTGCAGTGAGAGCAGGACTTTAATAAAAAAAGATGGATAAAATGGACGAGCACATTGAACAGCTGCGCCTGTTGGCACGACTAAAATTGCAGGTTAGACGCGAACTGGACCAGGCCGTGGATCTGGAACGCATGAAGCGTGAGCCGCAGTATGCGCTGAGCCGACTGGCTGAGATCGAGGAAAGCACCGCTGACGAAGAGTTGCTTGTTACAGTATTGCGATTGCGTGAAATGCTGGATTTATACCCAGCCGATCCCGTACCCACTGCACCGCCAGCGGTTGGGCAACGCTACCTTTTTGGTGCTCGTTCATAGGGTTATTGCAATCAACGGCTTGCGTGCTGATTGGCAAACTCCCGCTTTTGGAGGGGCGACAATTGCTTGATCCGATATTCTGCCTTCGATGCGCTTGAACGGTCTGGGTAAGGAATGCTGACCAGAAGCCGCAAAGGTGGATGGGCACGCGTGTAGCGAGCACCTTTGCCGCTGGCATGTGCCGCGTAGCGCGCAGGCACATCCACGGTAATGCCGGTGTAAAGACTGCCATCCTGGCATTCAATCAGATAAAGAAACCAGCCCATGCCGACCAGCCTTGCCGCAACGGAAACGGCTGATGATAGCAGCCGGATCCATGGCTTTTGCAACGGCTGGGAAATTATTGCTGTGGACCGGGTTTGCCGTCATTCGGCGGCGGGCCTGCCGGGCGGGTGAAGCCTTTGGCCTGCATGCAGGCATCCATGGCGCGCATGTCCGGGCCGCCGTGGCTGTCCCTGGCGGCTGAGCTGCTGCAGGATGCCATTGCGGCTTCAAGGGCGGCATTTCCCCCGGAGGGTGGGGCGGAGGCATTGGTAGCTGCGAATGCCGCGGATTGGCAGGCCATTGCAAGCAGCGCTGTCATGATCAGTTGTTTTTCAGTCATGGTTTTTCCTTGAAATAACACCCTATTTTAAGAGGGCATCAGTTTGCTTCAATCAAATTTACCCTGTTTTACCTTACACAATTCGTCCATTTTTCTTGGTTTTTCATGACGGGCAATGCCCGGATGGGCATGGGGTCTGCTATGCTCCCCGCTTGCGTTTTTCAAGGGCAACGCCATGGTTGGTAATCAGCAACAATCCCTTATTTATCTGGTGACCTGTGATCAGCAGCAGGCGGCCGAGTTGACCGCACAGATGAAGTTGTTCGATTTTTCCGTACGTGTTTTTTCCCGGCAGAGTGCCTTGTTGGCCGCCATGCATTCGCTTGCGCCTTTTGCCTTGCTGGTTGATGAGAGCGGGCTGGAAGATGCTGATTTTGCGCAAGTTGCCCCGTTGATTGCGCGGTTGACCAAAGGGCCGCTAATTTATGTTTCCGCGCAGCTTTCTGTGGTGCAACAAATCGAAATGATGCGAATGGGCATCACCGATTTTTCTGTCAAACCGTTCGATCTGCAGCAGCTGATCGACCGGCTCGACCACTTGCTGGGGCGCAGCCAGCAAAAACCCTTCAATGTGCTGATCGTGGATGATTCCGAAGCAGTGTCCAAGTGGGCCTGCAATACACTGGCTTCCGCCGGCATGCAGGCCAAGGTTGTGCACAACCCGCTTGATGTGCTTTTGACGCTGGAGCGTTTCAAGCCGGACATCATTCTCATGGATGTCTACATGCCGCAATGCACCGGCGATGAAATGGCCCGGGTGGTTCGCCAGAATGCGCAATATGACAGCATCCCGATTGTTTTTCTTTCAACGGAAACAAGCCGGGGCCGACAACTCATGGCCCGGGGCATGGGCGGCGATGATTTTCTGGTGAAAAACATGGATGCGGAAGAACTGGTTGCTGCCGTGTCCATCATTGCCGAGCGCTATCGCCGCCTGCGTCACTGCATGACTCGCGACAGCATGACCGGCCTGCTCAACCATACCAACATGACCGATCACCTGGAGCGGGTTGTGCACCGCGCCCGGCAGGAAAAAACACCCGTGGCCTTTGCCATGGTCGATCTCGATCATTTCAAGCAGATCAACGATAACTTTGGCCATGCTGTGGGGGATCGGGTGATCAAAAGCCTGGCGCGTCTGATGCGACAGAGTTTGAATGACGCCGATGCCGTGGGTCGGTATGGCGGAGAAGAGTTTGCCCTGGTCTACGACGACATCACCCTGATCCGCGCTGCAAACCTGTTGGATGAAATGCGCGTGCGTTTTTCCATGCTGGATCTGCAGCATGGCCATGGCGTGTTCCGTGCCACGTTCAGTGCCGGGATCGCGCGGCTGGAGCCCGGCATGAGTGCCAGCCAATTGATTGATGCTGCGGACGAAGCGCTTTACCGCGCCAAACGGGCGGGGCGCAACCAGGTCGGCGTGGGCTTGGGGCAGGTAGGGCGAACGGGCTGAACGCTTGCGACTGGGGGGCGAGCTATTGCCTGCACGGCCCATAGTGGCCTACGATCAGCCAACCCATCTGCGATGACTGATCATGTCCATTCACTATCGTATTGTTCCGGCTTCCATTGAAGCGCATTGCTTCGAAGTTACTTTGCTTGTTGATTCCCCCGATCCTGCCGGCCAGGTTTTCTGGTTACCGGCCTGGATTCCGGGCAGCTACCTGATCCGTGAATTTGCCCGGCATATCGTGGCCATCTCCGCCGCGTGTGGCGAACAGCCCGTTGCCCTGACCAAACTGGACAAGTGTCGCTGGCAAGCCCAGGCCGTGGACGGAGCGTTGACACTCAGTTACCGGATCTATGCCTGGGATCTCTCGGTACGCGGTGCCTATCTCGATGCCACGCGCGGTTTTTTCAATGGCACCAGCGTGTTTCTGGCGGTCGAAGGGCAAGAGGCCGCGCCGTGCGAAGTCGAGATCGTCAAGCCGGCAGGCAAGGATTACAAGGAATGGGAGATGGCCACCGCGCTATCGCCTGCCGGTGCCAAGCCGTGGAGCTTTGGCCGCTACCGCGCCGACAATTACGACGAGCTGATCGATCACCCGGTTGAAATGGGCGCCTTTTCGCGTATCGGTTTCAAGGCCTGCGGTGTGCCGCATGAGCTGGTGATCGCGGGGCGACAGCATGCCGATCTCAAGCGGCTCAAGCAAGACATCAAGAAAATCTGCGAAGTGCAGATCCGCTTCTTTGGCGAACCCGCGCCGTTCGAGCGCTATGTGTTCCTTACCCTGGCCGTGGGTGAAGGCTATGGTGGGCTGGAACACCGGGCCTCTACCGCGCTGATCTGCGCGCGCGACGATCTGCCACTGGCGCATGAAACCGGCATGAAGCCGGGCTACCGGCAGTTCCTCGGGCTGGTCAGCCATGAATATTTCCATACCTGGAACGTCAAGCGTATCAAACCGGCGGCCTTTGCGCCGTACGCGCTGGATCGTGAAGGCTATACGCGGTTGCTGTGGGCGTTCGAGGGGATTACTTCCTACTACGATGACCTGTTCCTGCTGCGAGCGGGGCTGATCAGCCAGCAGGAATATCTTGATCTGCTGGCGCAAGCCATGACCAGTGTGCAACGCACGCCTGGGCGGCAGATGCAGACGCTGGAAGAAGCCAGTCTCGATGCCTGGATAAAGTATTACCGTCAGGATGAAAACAGCCCGAACAGCCTGGTCAGTTATTACGTCAAGGGTTCGCTTGCTGCGTTATGCCTGGATCTGACCATTCGGCAGAAAAGCGCCGGAACGAAAAGCCTGGACGATGTGATGCTGGCCTTGTGGCAGCGTTTCGGGCGGGATTTCGAAACGCGCGGTTGCGGCATTGAAGAATCCGAGTGGGAAGCGGTGGCCTGCGAAGTGGCTGGCGTGGATTTGACCGAGTTCTTCGATCAAGCCCTGCGCTCGGTGGATGAGTTGCCGCTGGCCGATCTACTGGCGCAATTCGGCGTGCAGAGCCAGTTGCGCGTGGCCGCCGGTGGCAGTGACAAGGGCGGCTGGCAAGCGTCCTCTCCCAAGCCCGCCGTCACGCTCGGGGTGCGCACTGCTGTGGAAGGCGGCTTGATCAAGCTGACGCATGTGTTGCAGGACAGTGCTGCGCAAACGGCGGGATTGTCTGCGGGCGATTTGCTGGTGGCGCTGGATGGCCTGCGCATCACTGCGGCCAATCTCGATACGCTGCTGGCGAACCGCCCTGCGGGAAAAAAACGCACACTGCTGGCGTTCCGGCGTGACGAATTGCTCGATTTTGAAATTGTCCCGCAACTTGCCGAGACCGATACCTGGGGCTTGCTGCTTGATGAGGCGAATCCGGAAGCCGTCGGCGCCCGTCAAGCCTGGCTTGGTGCCTGAGTAGTGCATGCTTTTCAATCTTTAACCTGAAGGCTGCGCCAGCCGGATTGCGCGAGCGTCAGGGAAAGATGACAATCAGCATGCCAATGAATAACATGAAAATCATCGCCATGAAACGAGATGGCGTTTGAATCAGAAGGGGATTTCCCGGAATGAAAAGAATGACATTGCTACTGCTTTCAATGCTGCTGGCAGGGGCCGCGGTTGCGGGACAAATCTACAAGTGGAAGGACGCCGAAGGCAAAATCCATTACTCCGATACGCCGCCGCCAGTGGATTCAAAGGTGACGACGCTCAAGATGCGCGCTGAAGATCAACCGGTTTCTGCCGTCGCTTCGCCCAAGGCGCCGCCCATTGTCGGCAAGAGTGCTTCCGCAGCAGCGGCTTCCGCGCCGGCAGCGCCTGCGCCATCCGAGAAGGATCCCAAGCTGTGTCAGCAGGCCCAGGCCCGCAAGACATTCCTGCAGTCCGGACAGCTCACCCGGAGCGTGAATGAAAAAGGCGAGGTGGAGTTCATGAGCGACCAGAAGCGTGCAGCCGAATTGGCGGATACACAAAAAGCCATCGAACGCTTCTGTCCGTGATCGGAGTCTGAGTCAAATATCGGGCGGTGGTTACGCTTCCAGCGGACCGCCGCCTTTTTTCATGACCTTGCCTTCTGCCGCGCGCTGGCGGCGCACTTCTTTCGGATCGGCGATCAGCGGGCGATAGATTTCCACGCGATCCTTGTCGCGCAATGCGGTATCGAGTTTGCAGGCCTTGGAAAAGATGCCGACCTTGTTGACCGAGAGATCGATTTCGGGAAAATCAGTGAGGATGCCCGAACGCCGGATGGCTTCTTCAACGGTACTGCCTACTGGCAGCTTCACTGTGATGAGTTTTTGCCGGTCATGCGTGGCATAGGCCACTTCGATCAACATTTGTTCGTTGGGCATTCTGTCTCCAGGTATATCGGGCTCAGGCCCCGTGGCGGTGTTCGGCTTCGGCGATAAAGGCATCGACAAACGTGCCGGTGATCTTGTCGAAGACCGGACCGATCAGGGTTTCCAGGGTGCGGCTGGCAAATTCGTACTCCAGCACGAATTCCACCTTGCAGGCGTCTTCCATTAGCGGCGTAAAGTGCCAGTAACCTTCCAGCCGTTTGAACGGCCCATCCACCAGTTTCATGTCCAACCTATCCACGCCGCGCAGATCGCGGGTGCGAAAGTGCGAACGGATACCCAGAAAATGAATGTGCAGCGTCGCATCCAGCAGGGAATCATTGCGTTCGTGTACATCCACGCCGCCGCACCAGGGCAGAAAGCGCGGGTAATCCTCCACACGGTCAACCAGATCGTACATCTGTTGCGCGGAGTAGGGGGCGAGCATGGACTTGCGGATGCAATGCATGGGCGAAGCAGCGTAAAATGGCCGACTCTGGAGCCAGACCGCGATGAATGAAATGACCGAGCATGCTACCGCCCAGCAAGACGGGGCGCAATACGAAAACTACCGCCTGCCACCACATTCTGTTGAAGCAGAACAGTCGGTGTTGGGCGGGTTGTTGCTCGACAACCCCTCGTTTGACAAGATTGCCGATGTTTTGTTGAAGGATGACTTCTACCGGGACGATCACCGGCGCATCTTTTATTCGATTTGCAACCTGATCGAACACAACCGTCCGGCCGATGTGATCACGGTGGCGGAAGCGCTCGATTCCACCAATGAACTCGCTTACGTGGGCGGACTGGCCTACCTGGGCTCGCTGGCGCAAAACACGCCTTCCGCCGCCAATATCCGGCGCTATGCCGAAATCGTGCGCGAGAAATCGGTGATGCGCCAACTGGCCAGCGCGGCCACCGAAATCGTCGATGCCGCCTACAACCCGAACGGGCGCGAAGCGAGCGATCTGCTCGACCAGGCCGAAAGCATGGTGTTCGGCATTGCCGAGCAATCGGCGAAAGGCCAAAAAGGCTTCATTGCCATGCCGCCGATCCTCAAGGAAATCGTCGAGCGTATCGATCACCTGTACCAGCAAGACAATCCCGGGGAAGTTACCGGTGTTGCGACGGGTTTTATTGATCTGGACAAGATGACCTCCGGCCTGCAAAAGGGCGATCTGGTTATTGTCGCGGGTCGTCCTTCGATGGGGAAAACCGCGTTCGCGATCAATATCGCCGAATATGTCGCCACTGAACAGAAATTGCCCGTGGCCGTTTTCTCGATGGAAATGGGGGCGGCCCAGTTGGGGATGCGGATGGTCGGTTCGATCGGCAAGATCGACATGCACAAGCTCAAGACGGGCCGCTTTGAAGACGAAGACTGGACGCGTCTGACCCATGCCGTGAGCAAATTGTCCGAAGCCCCGATCTTCATCGAGGAAACCGGCGCGCTGACCGCGCTGGATATCCGTACCAAGACGCGTCGTCTGGCGCGTCAGTGCGGCGGGCAACTAGGGCTGATCGTGATCGACTACCTGCAGTTGATGGCGGGCCGGGCCGGCGCGCGCGATCAAAACCGCGCCACGGAATTGGGTGAAATTTCGCGTGCAATGAAATCGCTGGCCAAGGAGCTGCAGGTGCCGGTCATTGCGCTGTCGCAGCTGTCGCGCAGCGTGGAGTCGCGCACCGACAAACGCCCGATGATGTCCGACTTGCGCGAATCGGGCGCGATCGAACAGGATGCCGACTTGATCATGTTCATGTACCGCGACGAATACTACAACTCGGACAGCAAGTTCAAAGGGATTGCCGAGTGCATCGTCGCCAAGCACCGGAACGGCCCGACGGGCAAGGTTCCCCTGGTGTTCCTGGGGCAGCATGCGCGTTTCGAGAATGCCTTGATGCGTCCGGAAGGCTGGTCATCCGATCTGGAGTCCTGATCGGTTAAACGCCAAAGAAAGGCCGCTGTTTTCATGAAATAGCGGCCTTTTTCGTGGAAATTCAGGGTGGCAATTACTGGCGCGGGCCTTTTTCGCTGTTCGCCAGCGCCGTCATCACCATGCGCCAGCCGGTTTCGGCTTCGGTGCCGCAGATGTTGAAGATCGAGGTGAGCAGTTTGTGCTGGCTGGCGGAAAGCTCGGTATCCAGCTTGGCGCCTTCCTCGGTCAGCGTCAGGCATTTCACGCGGCGATCCTGTTCGGAAAGGACTGCTGCGATCAGGCCGAGCTCTTGCAGGCGCCGCAACGGTGCATTCAAGGCCTGCTTGCTGACACCCAGTTTGGACAACAGCTTGTTGACCGAAAGGCCCGGATCGCGACCGACAAAATAAATGATGCGGTGGTGAACGCGGGCCAGACCGCGCTCGGCCAGAATCTCGTCAGGCAGTGCCGTAAACGCACGGTAGCCAAAGAAAAGCAGCTCCTGCGCAGAATTCAGACGGGGATTATTTTTTTGCATGATTGACATTCTAACAGATCAATGAAAAGATAAACGTCAATGACGTTGACCAAAAGGCTTGCCCTCCATGTTTGCACCCCGTATCGATCGCCTGACTTCCTCACTGGTGCGAGACATTCTCGCACTGGCCACCCAACCAGGCATGATTTCGTTTGCCGGAGGGCTGCCGGCGGAAGAGGGTCTGTTCAAGCCACAGGACGCAGGAATTGACTTGAATGCGCTGCCCGATACGCTCTGGCAATATGGCATGAGCGAGGGCGAACCCGCCTTGCGCGAGTGGGTCGCGCAGCGCGCCTGCGCCATGGGATTGGCCTGTTCATCTAAACAAGTGCTGATCCTGAATGGATCGCAACAGGGTATCGATCTGGTCGCCAAGCTGCTGGTGGAGGAAGGCGACCGTGTATTGGTTGAATCGCCGGCTTATCTCGCGGCACTGCAGGTGTTCCGCCTGTTCGGAGCACAGATGCATGGTATCCGCCAGGATAATGATGGTACGCTTCCTGCTGCACTCGAATCTGCGCCGAACGCGAGGTTTGTCTACCTCACGCCCACCTTCCAGAATCCGACCGGGCGATGCACTTCGTTGCGCCGCCGCGCTGAGCTGGCTGAGATTTGCGATCAGCGACAACTGCCGGTGTTCGAGGACGACCCCTATCGTGATCTGAGTTTTGATGCGCCCGCGCCGGCTCCGTTGGTTTCTCGCTTGAAAAGTGCACGTTGGATTTACCAGGGTTCGTTTTCCAAGACACTCGCACCGGGGTTGCGCCTGGGCTACCTGATTGCCCATCCCGATTTCTACCCGGCGCTGGTCAAGCTCAAGCAAGCCGCCGATCTGCATACCAATCGCCTGAGCCAGTTCATCGTGCTGCAGGCGCTGCAGCGCGGTTTGATCGAACCGCATGTCGCGCGCAACTTGCCGATTTACCGCGAACGGCGCGATGCCATGCAGGCCGCGTTGCAGCAGCACCTGAGCGGCAAGGCGGACTGGACCGTGCCCAGTGGCGGGCTGTTTTTCTGGTTGCATCTGCGTGAAAAGATTGATGGTATGGCATTGCTGCATGCGGCACTGGCACGCGGCCTGGTGTTCATGCCCGGTGATACGTTTTTTGCCGGCGAGCCGGAATACCCAGCACTGCGCCTCAACTTCAGTCATTCCAGTCCGGACGAAATCCGGCGCGGCGTGGCCATTCTGGCTGATTTGCTCAATACCATCAGGGTTGTTCCTGATTTCAGTTGCGCCAGTGAAGTCGATAAGCTGGCCCAATGAAAAATCCTCGAAGTCTTGTGCTGGCCGGCCTGCGCGACACCGTGCCGATGATGGTCGGTGCCGGGCCGTTTGGCCTGATTTTTGGCACGCTGGCCATCAGTGCCGGTCTTTCCCCGGCGGCAACCTTGGGCATGTCGCTGTTCGTTTTTGCCGGCTCTTCGCAATTCGTTGCGGTCAGCCTGATCAGCGCCGGCGCGGCGCTGCCGGTGATCTGGCTGACGACGCTGGTCGTCAACCTGCGTCATGCGCTCTATAGCGCCACGCTGCAGCCGCATGCGCGCGACTGGTCTGCCGGGTGGCGCTGGGTGCTGTCTTTCTGGCTGACCGACGAAACCTTTGCGGTGGTGGAAAATCACTTCCGTACCCAAGGGCGCGAAAACGGGCAGTGGTACCAGCTCGGTTCGTCGCTCGGGATGTACCTCAACTGGTTTTTCTGGACGGCGGTTGGCGTGCTGCTCGGTAGTAGTATCCCGGGCTTGTCCGAGTGGGGGCTGGATTTTGCCATGCTTGCGACTTTTGCCGCCATCGTCGCCCCGCAACTGCGCCAGCGTCCGATCCTGGTGGCCGCGCTGGCTGCGGGCGCGACTTCCCTGTTGCTGCACGGGCTGCCCTACAAGCTGGATCTGATGGTGGCGGCACTGGTCGGTGTGGTCGCCGGCCTGCTGGCCGAAAAATTGTTCCGGCCGCAACGTGTGGCCACGGAGGTTGCATGAACCATTGGCTGGTGATTCTGGGAATGGCGCTGGCAACACTGCCGGTGCGGGCGAGTTTTCTGGTTTTTGGCCACAGGCTGGTTTTCCCACCCTTGCTGCACCGGGCCCTGCACTACGTTCCGGCCGCAGTCTTGACGGCGCTGATCGTGCCGATGGCGCTCGCGCCCAAAGGAGAGGTGGATATCAGTCTGGGCAATGCCTACCTGATTGGCACGCTGGTGGCCGGCGTTGTGGCTTTTGCTTCGCGCAAGACATTGCTGGCGATTGTGGTGAGTTTTGCAGTGTATGGGGCGTTGCGGTATTTCTGACCCAGCCCCGTTATTTCAGTGCCTGTGCTTTTTCATCTGGGATCAAATTTCCATTGCCGCAGCAGGAGGGCATTGGTGATGACGGATACCGAGCTTAACGCCATTGCTGCTCCCGCAATCACCGGATTCAGCAGGCCCAGCGCGGCAAGCGGAATGCCGAGCATGTTGTAGACATAAGCAAAAAACAGGTTCTGCCGAATCTTGACCAGCGTGGCGCGCGAAAGGTCAATTGCGGCTGCGATCCGGGTCAGGTCCTCATGCATCAAGGTGACATCCGCGGCGGCAGCGGCCACCTCGCCGCGGACGCCGAGCGTGAAGCTGGTATCGGCGGCCGCCAGGGCCAGGGCATCGTTGATACTGTCGCCGACCATGGCAACGTGACGGCCGCCAGTCTTGAGTTCGGTCACGATGCGCGCTTTCTCCCGTGACGATGTCCGTGCCTGGTAATGTTCGATGCCCACCGTCCGGGCCAATGCGGCAGCCACTTCCGGGCTGTCGCCGGTCAGCATGACAACACGGATGCCCATGGCTTTCAGTCTGGCCACTGTGGCCTGCGCCCCCGGGCGGGTGATGTCGGTACAAGCGATCCGGCCGGCAATGACGCCCTCTACGGCGACAGCCAACAGGGTGTGTTGCGGCCAGTCTTGATTTTCGCTGTGTACGTCGGGCGCAGCCCAGTGCGGAACGCCGATCCGGATGCTTATCCCCCCGATTTTTCCGCTGACTCCCAACCCCGGCTCGACGCGGAATTCTTCCACCTTTAAGCGAACGACCCCGCTAGCCCTCGCCTGAACTGCCCGAGCCAGCGGATGCTCGGAGCTAGCTTCAAGACTGGCGGCAAGTTGCAGCAGCGTGGGCTCGTTCCAGCCGGGTTCTGGCAGGATGGCCACGACTTCCGGGAGCCCCAGTGTCAGTGTGCCGGTTTTGTCGAGTACCAGCGTCTGAATGTTGCTCGTTGCCTCCAATGCCCGGGCGTTGCGGAACAGGATGCCGTGGCGTGCGCCCAGGCCCACGCCCACGGTGATGGCGGCCGGTGCCGCCAATCCCAAGGTGCACGGGCAGGCGATGACCAAAACGGCGACAGCATGGATCAGCGCAAGAGAGAAATCGAGCCACACCCAGGTCAGGATGAATGTCAGCAGGGCAATACTGATCACGGCGGGAACAATGATGCTGGCGATCTTGTCGGCCAGATGCTGAATAGGCGCCTTGGAGCTTTGTGCCGAGGCGACGAGACGGATGATCTCGGAGAGTTGGGTCTGGCTTCCGACATTTTCGGCGCGGCATTTCAGTAGGCCTTCCTGGTTGGTGGTTCCGGCAAAAACAACGCTGCCCTTGTTTTTGATGATGGCGGAAGATTCTCCGGTAAACAGGCTTTCGTCCACTAGGGCCTGGCCGTAAGTGACCACGCCATCAACCGGAATGGTTTCACCTTGGCGAACCAGTACAATGTCATCCGAATGCAGCTGGGTAACCGGAACCTCCTGCAGTTGGCCATTTCTTTCGGCGCGGGCGGTTTGGGGTTGCAGGCCCATCAACTCGGCAATGGCGCTATGGGTTTTTCTGCGCGCACGGGTTTCGAGGTGTTTGCCCAGCAGCACCAGCGTGATGACGACGGCGCCGGCTTCAAAATAGACATGAAGCTGGGTTTGTCCGTTCAACCAGACCGCTGTGCTGTAAATCCACGCCATGCTGGTGCCCAGCGCAACCAGCACGTCCATATTGACTCCGCCGCTGCGCAGACTGTTCCAGGCACCGCGATAAAAACGCCATCCCAGTACGAACTGTACCGGCGTGGCGAGCAGGAACTGCAGCCAGCGCGGCAGCCACGGGGCTTGGCCCAGCAGTATCGGGATCGTGCCGGCAAGCAACGGGAGCGAGAGCAGGGTAGCCCATAATAGATTGCGTCGTTCCGCTTCAGCGGGTTCGGCGAATGGAACTTCGTCTGGCAGCAGGGCAGCGTCGAAGCCAAGATTGCGTACGATGGAAATGATTTCGTCCGGGGAAACCAGGCCGCGCGGAGCGGTGATGTCGGCACTTTCCTGCAACAGGTTCACATGGGCTTGTACGCCCGCCAGTGTCTGCAAGGCCTTTTCCAAGCGGGAGGAGCAGGCGACGCAACGCATGCCTGTGATGGCGAAGTGTTGTGTTTCTGTTGGAACGGCGAAACCGGTTTTCTGGATGACGGTCAGAATGCCGTCCAGTTGCGGACCGTGATCCTCGACGCGGATTTCGGCAGATTTGGCAGCAAAGTCGACCGAGGCTTGCAATCCGGGCTGGCGATTGAGCTGTTTTTCCAGTCGTACGGCGCAGGATGTGCATTTCATGCCTGAAATTGGAAGGTGCAAGATGCGGGGCATGGGTGGGTTCCCAAGCATTCAATATAACCAGAATAGACCCGCACGCTGTTTTTCTGGCGCAAAAAAACGGCCCCCATCGGGAG
The DNA here is from genome assembly GCA_018261735.1 of Pseudomonadota bacterium. Lineage (GTDB taxonomy): Bacteria > Pseudomonadota > Gammaproteobacteria > Burkholderiales > Chitinibacteraceae > Formivibrio. The sequence continues at coordinate 156,171 of JAGTRM010000003.1, read as the reverse complement.
CCGTTGCTATGTGTCGCGCGGGATCAGTCTTTGTGATCCACCATGACGATCTGGTAAACCCCGCCAAAAATAGTACGCTTGCGCCAGTTGAAGCGTTCGGGATGGCTGGCGAACTCGGAAAGCTGGTGTCGCCATACCGCGTTGGCAAACGGTTCCAGCCATGCATTGACTACCTTCAATATCCAGCGGATCGGTTGCCACCAGGCCGGGCGGTGGTAATCGACCAATAACAGCTGGCTGCCCTTGGGGAGCATGGCAAGCAAGTGATCGAGAATCTGGCGTTTTTTGTCGTCAGGAACTTCGTGCAGCAGGAAGAAACTGCAAATCAGGTCATAATGCCCGCCTTCTCCTGCGAACGTGGCGGCGTCGTGGCGAATGACCTTGGTCCAAGGCAAGCCGGAAAGCTTTTTCTTGCCATGTTCCACCTGGATCGGCGTAATGTCGGTCAGGTGGAAGGCACCTTCCGGGCCGGTTTTTTCGGCGGCGCGGCGTACCAGATCGCCATAGACGTGGGCAATTTGCCAGACCCGCATGCCCGGTTTGATTTCTTTCAGGTAGGCGCGCATCAGTCGCTGGTCATTGGCAAAAAGCAGCGTGCGGACCACGATGTTGCGATCCAGCAAGCGTACCCGTGCTGGATTCACATAGGCCCAGTCATAGACCTCGGTCATGTAATCGGGCACTCCTTCATAGTAGAAGTCAGTGGTGGTTGTGGCAGTCAGGGTCGAATCAGGCATTTTCAAAGTCTGGAAGTGGAAAACTGGAATCACCGCGAAACAGTATAAATCTTACCGGGTTTGGATTGAGGGTGGCTTTGTCGTGATCCAATTAGTTGCTGGGTAAAGTTGGGTATTATTACCGGGCATGTCCGTGGCGGGGAAGTTGTTTTATTTATTTTTATCAATGCCTTATTGTGTTGTAAGCTTGTACCGCGGTTTTGCTGTATCCGTGATTCAGCGTTGCTCGGGTATCGGGTGGAACTTTTTGGCGCGGTTTTTGTTGTTTTCCTACATAATTTTATCCTGCTGCCTAACTGGTGCGTACTTGATCCCTGGCAAGGGGTGCGGCAGCATGCAACCCTATAGTTTGATATATTGCGATGCAGCAATAGCTATTTCGAGGTGCTTATGACTCTGTCTGAATTGAACCCCCAGCCCGTGTGGCGGAATTTTGCCATGCTTTGCGCGCATCCCAGATCCTCCGGGAATGAGCGGTTGCTGCGGGATCATCTGGTCAGCTGGGCTGAAACGCGCGGCCTGGCTGCAGAGCTGGATAGCGGCGGTAACCTGATTATTCGCAAGCGAGCCACCCCCGGAATGGAAGAACGGGTGGGTGTTGTTTTGCAGGCCCATCTGGATATGGTTTGCCAAAAAAACCAGGGCCATCCCCATGATTTCAGCGTGGACCCGATTCGTCCGCTGGTCGAGCGGGGATGGGTTCGTGCAGATGGAACGACGCTGGGTGCCGATAATGGCATGGGTGTTGCCGTGGCGCTGGCAGTGCTTGAGGCTACGGATATTCCCCATGGTCCGCTGGAGGTGTTGTTCACGCTGGATGAAGAGGCCGGGATGACTGGTGCGCGCACGCTGCAGCCCGGGCTTTTGCAGGGTCGGCTGATGTTCAATCTGGATACGGAAGACTGGGGTGAACTCTATGTGGGCTGCGCCGGAGGCGTGGATGTCACGGTGCGTCGGCATGTGAATCGGGATCCGGCTTCCGTTGCTTTTGTGATGCGTGAAATCAGTGTGACCGGGCTCAAGGGTGGGCATTCGGGTTGCGATATCCATCTGGAGCGGGCCAATGCCATTCGCTTGCTGGCGCGGCTGCTGCAGGATGCGCGCAAGCAGACCGATTTGCGTCTGGTGAACTTGCGCGGCGGCAGTTTGCGCAATGCCTTGCCGCGTGAAGCGTTTGCGGTTGTGGCGGTTCCCGCCTGTGACGAAAATATCCTGGATGCTTTGGCCCAGGTGGCGCAAGACCAATACCGCCTGGAGTATTCCGGCGTGGATGAAGGCATCAAGGTATCCATAGAAGATCATGGTTCCGGCACGGTCGTGCGTGCTGCGGATACCCAGGCGGTTATCGATTTGTTGCTGGCTCTGCCGCATGGCGTACGGCGCTGGAGCCACGTGATACCCGGTGTGGTGGAAACCTCGAACAACCTGGGCGTGGTCAGTTTGAATGGAGAACTCGAGGTCACGTTGATGGTGCGCTCGCTGACCGAGTCGGGTGCTGACGAACTGGCGATGTCCATTGAGGCCTGTGCCCGTCTTGCTGAAGCCACGGCAGTACGCAGTGGTGCCTACCCGGGCTGGGTCCCTGATTTGTCGTCCCGTGCACTGCAGGTGGCCCAAGGTGTCTATCGTGCCAAGTTCGGTCTGGATCCTGCGATCAAGGTCATCCACGCCGGGCTGGAATGTGGTCTGATCGGGGCGAAATACCCGCGTATCGAAATGGTGTCCTTCGGGCCGGTCATCCGCGATGCCCATTCCCCGGACGAGCGGGTGGAGGTCGAATCGGTAAAACATTTCTGGGAGTTGCTGATCGGGTGCCTGGCCGCAGTGCCGCAGGTGTGATTGCGTGGCGGAAGGGCTTTCGCCCTGGACTCTAAATTAAGCCACGATCGGTATCGAGCAGGTTGTCCAGATGGTGCTTGGACAATTGTTGGCGCAAGCGCTTCCTGGAAAGCAGTTTTTCCTGTGCGGGAGCGGGCAGGTCGGTCAGGCGGAAGACGTTTTTGCTGATCAGCACATCAATCAGATCTTCCAGGACCCGGATCAGGTCTTCGTCCGATTTGCTGAAGAGCCGTTCTTCACTGGATTTGCCCAAGAAAGCGGCAATTTCCGGAGCAGTTGCAGGCAAAAATTCTTGTGTCTCAGTTTCGGGTGTCTGAAACAGCGCAGAAATCTGACCGGTTGTGGAGCGGCGTACATACGGCATGGTGAAACCTCCTGAGGGTTGATCTTAGCAGGCACCGGCAAAAAGCGGAAAACAATGACATCCAGACTTGAAATACTTCGTTTTCCGCCGCCTTTGCCAGGCAGTGCTCCTCCGCTCCTGTTTTTGCATGGTGCTTACGCGGGAGCTTGGTGCTGGGTGCCATTTATGACGGCGTTGGCTGCCGCCGGATTTGATGTATATGCACTGAGTTTTCGGGGGCATGCCGGCAGTCACGGGCAGGAAAAGCTGGATGAGTATGGGATCGATGATTACGTTATCGATTTGGAGTCGGTTGTTGATTCTTTTGCTAGCCCACCAATTCTGGTCGGGCATTCTATGGGCGGTTTCGTCGCCCAACGTTATCTTTCGCGCGGTGGGTCAGCTGCGGGGCTTGCCTTGCTGGCCAGTGTTCCGCCCTATGGTTTGACAGGTTCGGTTTTTCATATGGGATTGTTTTATCCCAAGCTGCTGATGGATCTCAGCCAATTTGAGTTGGGGGCTATGCCCAAGCTTGATTTGATGCTGGTGCGAACGCTTTTGTTTTCTGCGGATATGGAGGATGCAGCGCTTTCAGGTTTCGTGCAGTTGGCGCAGCGCGAATCGACTCGGGCTTTGCTGGAAATGTTGTTGCCTCAATCATGGGCGCATTGGAGTTTACCCAAGTTGCCCGCCTTGGTTTTGGGGGCGGAAGACGACAAGCTGATTCCGCCGGCAGATGTTTGGGCTTGTGCTCGCGCGCTGGGAGTTGAGGCTGAGTTTATCGACGGAGTCGGGCATGCCATGATGCTTGATAGCCGTCAAGGGCAGGTATTGACCCGATTGCTGGCTTGGCTGGATGCTACGCCTTGGGCTCTGACTCCTGAGACGTAGCTTTCTTGAGTGAACGGGTTCACTGCTGGCATCTTATTCGTCTGAATTGGGCATCCACTGATAACCGCAATTCAGGCAGCGGCAGGTGAATTCAATGTGATGGGTCGGCAGATCGTTGGTCTCGATATTATCACCCCCTGCCTGGCACTCGGGGCAGGATTCAGGCTTGCTGTGCTCGGTATGGCTGCCGTGTGGATGCACATGATGTCCTGCTTTGTCCGTGGCAGGGTGCAAATGCAATAGCACGTTGGCTGCGCCTTCCGTATATTTGTTCGACATGTTCATCTCCCGCCAAGATGTGTGTTATCCACACTGTTCATTTTTGATCATACGCAGAATTTTTGCGAGCGAGTTCGGTGTCGTGCGTCATGCTGCCTTGTGTTTTTTTGGCGCAAGTTGCTGAATTGCAATTGATTATCGCATTCTCATTTTAGTTGGTTTTAAGTACCGGCTCGACGCCGATGAGTCGTAATTTTTTCACTGCAGCTTCGGCTTCGGTTTTGTTGCTGAATGGGCCGATCTGTACGCGGGTCTCCAGGTAGGCGGGGATGCCGGCGTTTTGCACTTGCTTGAGCATTTTTTCGGCATTGGCTGAATGCAGGAATACGCCCGCCTGTACGGTGTAGCCATTCGGCGTGGCTACAGGGGAAGGGTAGCGTGCCGGTGGGGCCGCTGGTTGGGGCGCCGCAACTCTGGGAGGTTGCACGGGTTCGGCCGAAGGTTGGGTTGGCTTGACCGCGATGTTGGGTCGGCTCGGCACGGCTGGCTGGTTGGGGGCAGCGGGCTGCGTGATTGCGGGAACGGCAGGCTGTGCGATTACGGTGGCAACGGGTTTACTGACCTGTTTCGTACCCGGCAGTGTGAGGGCTGGCGCAGTAGTGGTTTGGGGTGTTGGTTCCGGCTGGGGAAGTGCCGCGGCCGGAAGGGCTGAGGCAGCCTGGGCAGGTGCAGTTTCCGGTGAGGGCGCAGATGCCGCGGCTTGCGGTGCCGATGCTTCCGCTGCCGGGGCTGACGCCTCTGGCGCGGATGCAAAGGTGGTGGCCGAGGCGACCGGCGCTGAAGCTGCACGGATTTCGCGCGGGGCGCTCACCGTCATCTGTGGTTTGGATTCTTTTCCCTGCTCCAGCCAAGCCAGTATGCCCAGCACTCCGGCGACCAGCGCCACCGCGATGGCCAGGCGCCAGATCAGCTGTATGCGCAGTTTGCGTTGTTCTTCCTGCTGCAAAATCGGGTCGAGTGAGTCGTTCATCTGGGCGGGCGGGTTGTTTGTTATAATATGCGGCTGACCGGGCTGTATTGGCCTGGCCGAACTGGACAGTAGCACGAAGAGGCTAGCCCAGATTGACGTGCTCGGCAAGGTTGCTCCTGCTGCGACGCGAAACTAATTTACAAAAAATGTGAGATCCGGAGATATACATATGGCAATTGAGCGCACCCTTTCGATTATCAAGCCCGATGCAGTGGCGGGTAATTTGATCGGCAAAATTTATGAACGATTTGAAGCAAATGGACTCAACATCGTTGCAGCAAAAATGAAGCATCTGTCGCGTGCGGATGCTGAAGGTTTTTATGCGGTGCACCGGGAGCGTCCTTTTTTTGCCTCGCTGGTTGAATTCATGATTTCCGGCCCGGTCGTGATTCAGGTGCTGGAAGGCGAAAACGCCATTTTGAAGAATCGCGAACTGATGGGTGCGACCGATCCGAAAAATGCCAAGCCCGGAACCTTGCGCGCTGATTTCGCCCGCTCGCTGGAGGCCAATGCCGTGCATGGCTCGGATAGCCCCGAAAATGCTGCAATCGAAATTGCCTGGTTTTTTCCGCAAAGCGAAATTTACTCACGTTGAGAATGAACTTAATGCCGGTTAATTTGCTGGATCTTGATGCCGAACACCTCGCCCGCTTCGTAGCGGAAATGGGCGAGAAGCCTTTTCGCGCCAAGCAGTTGATGAAGTGGATCCATCAGCACGGCGAATCCGATTTCGCCGCGATGACCGATATTGCCAAATCGTTTCGCCAGAAGCTTGCCGAGCAGGCCGTGATCACGATTCCGGGCATGCTGGCCGAGCAAGTGGCCAGTGACGGCACCCACAAATGGTTGCTTGATGTGGGGGCTGCCAACGGCGTGGAAGCGGTTTTTATTCCCGAAGATGACCGTGGCACCTTGTGTGTTTCCAGTCAGGTGGGGTGCGCGCTGGAATGCTCGTTCTGTTCCACGGCCCGGCAGGGCTTCAATCGCAATCTGAGTACCGGTGAGATCATCGGCCAGCTGTGGTGGGCCAATCACCGGCTTAGTGCCGAAGCGGCGCGTCTGGGCGATGCGGTTAACGAAAGCGGGCGCGCGGTTTCGAATGTGGTGATGATGGGAATGGGCGAGCCGCTGGCCAATTACGACAACGTGGTAGCCGCGCTGCGCTTGATGTTGGATGACAATGCCTATGGCCTGTCACGTCGGCGTGTCACGCTTTCTACCTCGGGCCTGGTGCCGGCGATTGATCGCTTGCGCGAAGATTGCCCGGTGGCGCTGGCCATCAGTCTGCACGCGCCGAATGATCATATCCGCGACCAGATCGTGCCGATCAATCGCAAATACCCGCTGAAGGTACTGCTGGCGGCTTGCCTGCGCTACCTGGAAAAGGCGCCGCGCGACTTCATCACCTTTGAATACATCATGCTGGCCGGCATCAATGACCAGCCTGAGCACGCCCGCGAGCTGGCCCAGTTGGTGCGTGATGTGCCTTGCAAGTTCAACCTGATCCCGTTCAATCCCTTCCCGGATTCGGGCTACAACCGCTCGGGCCGGGATGCTATTCTTGTTTTCCGCGATATCCTGATTGACGCGGGCTACGTGGTGACGGTGCGCAAGGTGCGCGGCGACGATATTGACGCTGCTTGCGGCCAATTGGCCGGCAAGGTTCAGGACCGCACCCGCCGCAAGGAAAAGGCTGCGGCCGGAATCCAAAACATCAATTTTGTCGGCAGGGAGAAACACGCTTGAACCCACTGTGGAAATGGATTGCGCTGACGTTGGTGGTGTCGGCATGCCTGCGTCCGGCGTGGGCAGACACGGCTTCTGCGGATGATCGTGCCTCTATCCGCAACCAGCTTGCGGCCGAATACTTCAAGCGCCGCCAGTACAGTGTGGCAATCGATGAGGCCAAGAAGGCCATTGCCGTCAGCCCGAGGTATGCGCCGGCCTATAGCATGCTGGCATTGATCAATATGGAAATTCGTGAGGACGCGCAGGCACGCAGCTATTTCCAGCAGGCCTTGCAGCTATCGCCGAAGGATTCAGACATCCACCACAATTACGGTTATTTCCTGTGTGACCGGGGGGAATTCCAGGCGGGCATCAATGAATATCTGTTGGCGCTGGGTAATTCACTGTATGTCACGCCGGAAAAAACCCTTATTGCGGCAGGTGTCTGCGCGGAGAAGGCTGGCAAGATTGATGAGGCACGTGGTTATTTCGAACGCGCATTGCGCTATCAACCCAACAATAACCAAGCCAAATATCAGCTTGCGGCATTGTTGCTGAACAGTGGCAATATCCCGCAGGCACGTGTCTATGCGCTGGAGTTGGCGCGTCAGGCAAATCCAACAGCGGAAGCGCTTTGGCTTGCCACGCGCATCGAACACCGTCTAGGTGTTCAGGAAGGAGAGCGGCGCTATGCCGAACAATTGCGTCGTGTTTACCCTGAATCGCTGGAAACTTCCAAGTTGCTTGCCGGACAATTTGACTGATCATGAGTGATATTCCAAACCAACCTGCCGCCGAACAAACCGATTTTTCCGTCGGAAGGGTTCTCAAAACCGGGCGCGAAGCGCGAGGCTTGTCTTTTGATGATGTTGCCGACAAGCTTAAGCTGACACCGCGTCAACTGACTGCGCTGGAAACCGATGATTTCCAGGCGTTGCCGGGCAATACCTTTGTGCGGGGATTCGTGCGCAATTACGCGCGCCTGCTTGAGATTGATTCGAAGCCTTTGCTCGATCATCTGACGGCCGCGTTGCCACAGGAGCGGGTTCAGGCCGCAATGCCGCGCGTGGGGGATGCAACCGCGCTCAATTCCGGTGCTTCTTTTGGTCAGCCGGAGCGCTCGTGGCCGGTCTGGTTGATGGTTGTTTTCGGCCTGCTGTTGGGCGCCGGGGTGGTATTTTGGTTCCTGAAACAGCCAGTACCACCCGAGGTGGCAATGCCTGCCGCTTCCGAGCCGGCAAGCGTGACCGAATCTGCTCCTTTTGCGTCTGCTGCTGCGCATGAAGAAGCCAGTGGCATTAACAGCGCCCCCTTCATCATGTTGCCTGAGGCCAGTGCTACGGCAAATGCATCCGCTGCTTCAGCCGTCAACGCCGTTCCCGTGGCACCAATGGTGCCGACAGCATCGCGTGTTGTCATGGCGGCGGCTCCAAGGCCTGAAGTCAAGGTGACGGCTGCTAGCGCTGTCGCGGACGGCAGTGCAATTCGTGTGACGGTGGCATTTGATAGCTGGGTACAAATCATTGATGCCGAAGGTACGCCGCTGGTTTCCCAGTTGCTGGGTCCGGGGAGTGAGCGCTCGGTATCGGGCAAGCCGCCGTTTCGTGTCAAGGTGGGCAATGCGCCCAAGACGCAGCTTTATTATCGTGGCCAGCAAGTTGATCTCACGCCTTATGTCCGGGGTGATGTGGCTACGCTGGTACTCAAATAACGGATAGTCATGACATTTTCTCCCATTCCCCGTCGCGCATCGCGCCAGGTACGCATTGGCCAGTTTCTGGTAGGTAGTGAGCATCCGGTGCTGGTGCAATCGATGACCAACACCGATACTGCCGATCTGGAAGCTACGGTCAAACAGGTTTACGAACTCTGGCAAGCGGGCTCCGAAATTGTCCGTATCACCGTGAACAGCCCTGAAGCCGCCGCACAAGTGGCGGGTATTCGCAGCCGGCTCGATGCCTTGGGCTGCGATGTACCGCTGGTGGGCGATTTTCACTTCAATGGTGATCGCCTGTTGCGCGATTATCCGGACTGCGCCGTTGCCTTGGCCAAATACCGCATCAATCCCGGCAATGTGGGCAAGGGCAGCAAGCGCGACGAGAAATTCGGTTTCATGATCGAGCAGGCTGTTCAGCACAACAAGCCGGTACGCATTGGTGTGAACTGGGGATCGCTTGATCAGGCGATGGTCGTCAAGCTGATGGATGAAAATGCCCAGCTTGCCCAGCCCTTGCCGGTCGATGCCGTGATGCGCGAGGCGTTGATCCGCTCTGCGTTGGATTCGGCCGAGCAGGCTATCGGTTGGGGGATGCGTGCTGATCAGATTATTCTGTCCTGCAAGGTGTCGCATGTGCAGGACCTGATCTCGGTTTACCGCGAACTGGGAAAACGTTGCGACTATGCACTGCACCTTGGCTTGACCGAGGCTGGCATGGGCTCCAAAGGAATTGTTGCTTCGACCGCTGCGCTGGCGGTACTGCTGCAGGAAGGCATCGGCGATACCATCCGGGTTTCGCTTACACCGGAACCGGGCGGCGATCGCACGCGGGAAGTGATCGTGGCGCAGGAAATTCTGCAAACGATGGGTCTGCGCTCATTCACACCGCTGGTCACTGCTTGTCCGGGCTGCGGCAGAACCACTTCCACGGTTTTCCAGGAACTGGCTCAGGACATTCAATCGTTCCTGCGCACGCAAATGCCGATCTGGCGCTTGCAGTATCCGGGCGTGGAAGACCTCAAGGTCGCCGTCATGGGTTGCGTGGTCAATGGCCCGGGCGAATCCAAGCTGGCCGATATCGGTATCAGTCTGCCGGGTACCGGCGAGGTACCGGTCTGTCCGGTGTATGTCGACGGTGAAAAAACCGTGACGCTCAAGGGCGAACGCGTGGCTGAGGAGTTCCAGGCGATCGTCGAGGAGTACGTCAAGACCCGCTATACCGAAGGCGGTGCCAAGCGGCGTGAAACTACAACTATTCAACTCAAGCAAATCTGAAAATGGCTCAAACGATTCAAGGTATCCGCGGCATGAATGATGTGCTGCCGGATGCATCACCGGTCTGGTTGCATTTTGAAGCAGTTTGTCGCGAATGGCTGGTCGCGTATGGGTACAAGCAAATTCGTACGCCGATTGTTGAACCTACTCCGTTGTTCGTGCGCGGCGTGGGTGAACATACCGATATCGTCGAAAAGGAAATGTATTCCTTTGAAGATAGCCTCAATGGCGAAAAGCTGACGCTGCGTCCGGAAGGTACCGCTGGTTGCGTGCGTGCCTGTATCGAGCACGGCTTGCTGTATAACCAGACCCAGCGTCTGTGGTACACCGGACCGATGTTCCGTCATGAGCGCCCGCAGAAGGGTCGCTACCGCCAGTTCCATCAACTCGGTGTCGAGGCTTTTGGTTTTGCTACGCCGGACATCGATGCCGAAATGATCGTGATGCTGGCTGATCTGTGGCGGCGACTTGGCTTGACCGGAATGACGCTGGAAATCAACACGCTGGGCGATACGGCCGAGCGTGCTGCGCACCGTGCCGAGCTGATTGCCTACCTGGAGAAGCATCAGGATGTGCTGGATGCGGACGGTAAGCGCCGTCTGTATGCCAATCCGCTGCGCGTGCTGGATACCAAGAACCCGGCCATGCAGGAAATGGCTGAAAATGCGCCGAGGCTGCGTGATTTTCTGGGCGAGGAATCGCGCAAGCACTTTGACGTGGTGTGCGCCTTGCTGGATGATGCCGGCATTGCCTACAAGCTGAACCCGCGACTGGTGCGCGGGCTCGACTATTACAACCGCACCGTGTTTGAGTGGACGACCGACCAGCTGGGCGCGCAGGCCACCGTGGCCGCAGGCGGACGTTACGACGGACTGGTCGAGCAATTGGGCGGCAAGTCGGTGCCGGGAGTCGGGTACGCGATTGGTATTGAGCGCATTCTGCTCTTGCTGGAAACGCAAGGCGTGACGGTGCCAGAGGATGTGCCGGATGTTTATGTCGTGAATCAGGGCGAGACGGCGGCGCGCCTGGCTTTTGGCGTGGCGCAGAGTTTGCGGCTTGCCGGTTTCAAGACCATCCTGCATTGCGGTGGCGGCAGCTTCAAGTCGCAATTCAAGCGGGCGGATGCCTGCGGTGCGCGCTTTGCCGTTACGCTGGGTGACGATGAAGCGGCCAAGGGGCTTGCGGCCGTGAAATGCCTGACCGGGGCACGGATGGGCGAACAAATCGTACTGCCGCTCGCAGAAGTGGCGGCTTTTTTGCGCGGCTTCTGACCGGCACGAAAACAAACAAGAAAGGGAGTTGCCGTAATGGCTTTTGATTTGCAAGAACAGGAACAGATCGCGGAACTCAAGGCTTTTTGGCAGGACTATGGTCGCCATATTGCACTGGGTTTGGGCATTGCGGTGGCAATCTACGGTGGCTGGAAAGGCTGGCAGGCTTGGGAAAACAACCAGTCGGGCAAGGCTTCGGTGGTTTATGCCAGGCTGGAAGCGGCGGCTGGCGATGTAGCCAAGACCAAGGCGGCTGCAGAGGAGCTCAAGAAAGACTATTCGCGCACCGCTTACGCTGGCCGTGCCGCCCTGGTGTCTGCTCGCGCTGCTTTTGTGGCCGGTGATCTGGCAGCCGCGCGTAGCGAGCTCAATTGGGCTATCGAAAACGGGCGGGATGCCAGCATTCGCGATGTTGCAAGGATCCGGTTGGCTAACGTGTTGATGGATGAAAAGAAATACGACGAGGCCTTGATCCAGCTCAAGTCGGCCGAGGAGCAAAGTTTTGGCGCACTCTATGCCGAAACCCGAGGCGATGTGTTGGCGCTCAAGGGTGATGCCGCCGGCGCGGGCGAAGCCTATAAGCAGGCATTGGCCAAATTGCCCAAAGATGCACCCAACTACAAGTTTGTCGAAGTCAAACTGGAAGCACTCGGAAGCCATTGATATGAATGCAAGCCGCTCATTGATCGCTGCGTCGGTTGTTGTTCTGCTTGCTGGTTGCGGTACAACCAGCAATGTCCCCAAACCCTCTCCCTTGCCGGCAGTGCAAAGCAAGGCAGCGGTTCAAGTGAGTTGGCGCCAGTCGTTGGGAAGTGTCTTGGATGCAAGGTTGCAGCCGGCCGTGCGCGCCGATGCGATTGCAGCGTTGAGTGGCGAAAAACGACTCGTTTTGCTTGATGCCCAAACGGGGAACGAGCGCTGGCAAGTTGCTTTGCCAAGCCCCGCTGCGGGTGGTGTGGGCTTGGGCGATGATCTGGTGGTGGTGGGTACGCTCAAGGGAGACATCCTGGCTTATGGTCGGGAGGCGAAGCAGCGCTGGACTGCCCGTGCCAGCAGTGAAGTGATTGCGCCGCCGGTGATTGCTGGCACGCTGGTGCTGGTTCGCGGCGGTGATGGTCGTTTGACGGCCTATGCGGCAACCGATGGAACGGTTAAATGGGTTTACTCGCGCCAGCAGCCGGCATTGCAGCTGCGCAGTTTTGCCGCGCCAGTCGTTGTGGATGATGTGGTGTATTACGGCCAGGCGGGAGGTCGTCTGGCTGCGCTGTCGCTCAAGGATGGCCGCGTACTGTGGGAGGCGCAGGTGGCACAGCCGCGCGGTGTCTCCGAGATCGAGCGGATTGCGGATGTAGTTGCTGCGCCGGTTGTGCAGGGTAATCTTGTTTGTGCCGTGGCTTACCAGGGGCGGGTGGCTTGCTTTAATGTTCAAAATGGCAGTCTGGCTTGGTCGCGTGAAGCCTCCAGTTGGTCAGGGTTGACCATGGATGCCAAGGCAGTTTATGTGACGGATGACAAAGGCCAGTTGCTCGCCTATGAGCGCAATAGTGGCCGTAATTTATGGCGGCAGGGCGGTCTTGCCGCACGTGTTGTGAGTGGGCCGGCTGTGATTGGCCGGACTCTGGTGGTCGGTGATTACCAGGGCTACGCACATTTTATTGATGCTGAAGATGGCAGTTTTGTTGCTCAACAATCCACGGATGGCGGTGCCGTTGTGGTGACTCCGCAAGTGGTGGGTGAGCGCTGGCTGGTCCAGACCCAGAAGGGTGGCCTGTATTTGTTGGGCCAGAAGTAAGGAATTTATTTTAAATGAAACCTACCATCGTCCTCGTCGGACGGCCGAATGTTGGCAAATCGACGCTTTTTAATCGGCTGACCAAAACCCGGGATGCATTGGTAGCCGATCAGCCTGGGCTGACCCGCGATCGCCATTTTGGCCACGGCAAGGTCGGGGATCGGCCATATCTGGCCGTAGATACCGGCGGTTTCGAGCCTGTGGTCGACGAAGGCATTATGTTTGAGATGGCACGGCAGACTTTGCAGGCCATTGATGAGGCAGATGCAGTCATTTTCATCGTCGATGCTCGCTCGGGTATTACGCCTCAGGACAAGATCATTGCCAATCGTCTGCGCCAGTTGTCTTGCCCGGTGCGCGTAGCGGTGAACAAGGCGGAAGGATTGCGCGAGGATATCGTTGCCGCAGAGTTTTTCGAATTGAGCTTGGGTGACCCGACTGCAATTTCGGCTACGCATGGTGAGGGCGTACGCAACCTGATCAATGAGGTGCTGTCGCATTTTCCGAAAGAAGAGGAAGTAGAGGAAACCAAGCATCCCAAGTTCGCGGTTGTCGGTCGTCCCAATGTAGGCAAATCCACGCTGGTCAACGCCATTCTGGGTGAAGAGCGCGTGATCGCGTTTGATGCACCGGGTACCACGCGTGATTCGATCCATATTGAGTTCGAGCGCAATGGGGGCAATTACACCATTATCGATACGGCCGGCGTGCGTCGGCGTGGCAAGGTGAATGATGTCATCGAGAAATTTTCGGTGATCAAGACTATGCAGGCCATCGAGGATGCCAATGTTGCCGTGCTGGTGCTCGATGCAACGCAGGATGTGTCGGACCAGGATGCCAAGCTCGCGGCTTTCGTGCTGGAAACCGGTCGCGCATTGGTGGTGGCGGTCAACAAGTGGGATGCGGCGGAGCAGGAACAGAAAGACCGTATCAAGCGTGAAATTGCCCGCAAAATGGCTTTCCTTGACTTCGCCAAGTTCCACTATATCTCTGCCCTGGAAGGCAATGGCGTGAGCGATTTGTTCGCCTCAATCGACCAGGCCTATGCGGCGGCAATGATCAAGATTGCCACGCCGAAATTGACCCGTGCATTGCAGTTGGCGCTGGAGCGTCAGCAGCCGCCTTTGTCTGGCCGGATTCGCCCAAAAATGCGCTATGCCCACCAGGGTGGCTCCAATCCGCCCGTGGTCGTCGTGCATGGCAATGCCCTGGAGCATGTTCCTGCTTCTTACTGGCGCTATCTTGAACACACGTTCATGAAAATGTTCAAGCTACAGGGAACGCCGCTGCGGGTACAGTACAAACAAAGCGAGAATCCTTTTGAGGCCAAGGCTGAAAAAGAGCGGGCCAAGCGAGTCCATCCGGGTAGAAGATAAACAAAGCAGAAGGCATGTGTAGACTGTTTGATCTATCAGCTTTGCTGTACCATCACACAAGACCTCAAGCCAATAATCCAGATAACAGCAAAATAGGAGAAAAAAATGAGCGCCAAGGGGCAAATGCTGCAAGATCCTTTTCTGAATGTCTTGCGTAAAGAACACGTACAGGTTTCCATTTATCTGGTCAACGGTATCAAGCTGCAAGGCCAGATCGAATCTTTCGATCAATACGTGGTGCTGCTGCGCAATACCGTGACACAAATGGTCTACAAGCATGCCATTTCAACGGTGGTGCCGGCTCGTCCAGTTTCAATTCCGCATGAAGGCCAACAGGCCGCGTCCGAAGCTTGATTGATATCCTGCCGTCAAACCCCGGAGGGTGCGCTTTCCGGGGTTTTGTCTTGTTTGATACTACGCCGAGCACGATGACAAATGTTTGATCGTCACAAGGGTGGTGATGCCGCCGTACTGGTTTGCCTGGATTTTGGCGAACCAGATTATCGCGACGGTATTGAAGAGTTCATCCAGCTGGTTGAAAGCGCGGGTGTGCTGCCCTTGGCGATCATCGAGGGACGGCGCCAGCGACCTGATCCGGCCTATTTTGCCGGCTCCGGCAAGGCTGCGGAAATCGCTGAAGCTGTGCGGGCGCATGGCGCCGAATTGGTCATTTTCAATCACCAGCTTTCTCCGGCGCAAGAACGCAACCTCGAAAAAGTCGTCCAGTGTCGAGTACTTGATCGAACGACATTGATCCTGGATATTTTTGCCCAGCGAGCCCGGACGGCCGAAGGCAAGTTGCAGGTTGAACTCGCCCAGCTTTCGCATATTTCCACGCGCTTGATTCGCGGCTGGACCCACCTCGAGCGCCAAAAGGGCGGTATCGGCCTGCGCGGCCCTGGCGAAACCCAGCTGGAAACGGACCGTCGCTTGATCGGGACTCGTGTAAAGCGCCTCAAGGATCAACTGGTTACACTGCAAAAGCAGCGCGCCACACAACGTCGTGCACGGGTGCGACGCAATGAATTTACCGTGTCGATCGTGGGTTACACCAATGCGGGCAAGTCAACCCTGTTCAATGCCTTGACCAAGGCGCAGGCCTATGCTGCAGACAAGTTGTTCGCAACGCTGGATACCACTTCGCGCAAGCTCTACCTCGATCAGGACCATTCGCTGATTCTCTCCGATACGGTTGGTTTCATCCGCCAGTTGCCTCATACGCTGGTGGCAGCATTTCGTGCCACGCTGGAAGAAACCATTGAGGCGGACTTGTTGCTGCATGTTGTTGATGTGAATCATCCGTTGCGCGATATGCAAATTCAGGAAGTCAACAAGGTATTGGCTGAAATTGGTGCTGATAACATTCGTCAGCTTATGGTCTGGAACAAGATAGACCTTAAAGGCCTGACATCCGGAATCGAGCGGGATGAATATGATAAAATCCGCGCCGTGCGTGTCAGTGCTATAAATGGTGAAGGCATGAATCTTTTGCGGACCGCATTGGTCGAAGCGATGCCCCATGTGGGGAACACAAGGAAAGAAAATGAGTCAGAATGACCCGCAATGGGGTGGAGGGCAAAAAAATGATGGGCCTCCCGACCTTGACCAAATCGTCCGAAATATTTCCACTCGCTTGAATCGGTTTTTTGGCGGGGGGGATTCGAATCAGAATGAACCCGAAAATGGAAAACCTTCCAATTTCTATAGGTTTGCACCGAGCGGCATTTTTGCGATTGCAGGCATGCTGGTGGTGTTGTGGGGGGCTTCCGGCTTCTATGTGGTGGATGAGCGCGAAGACGCGCTGATCACTCGGTTTGGCCGTTATACCCAAACCGTGGAAAGTTCTGGCCTGCATTGGCGCTTGCCTTGGCCGATCGAGCGCAGCGAAATCGTCAATGTCACCGAAATTCGCAGTCTGGAAGTCGGGGGCAAGGTGGGTGGCGCCGCTACGGGTGACGAATCCATCATGCTGACGGGTGACCAGAACATTATCGAGGTGCAGCTCGAAGTCCAGTACAACCTCAAATCCGCATACGATTTTGTTTACAACAATCGAACCATAGATCGTGACGGGCGCGATATTGTCAAACAAGCCGCTGAAACCGCGATCCGCGAAGTGGTGGGCCGCAACAAGGTGGATTACGTCCTGAATGAAGGTCGTGGCAAGATTGCTGAAGACAGCAAGGAATTGATCCAGGAATTGCTCGACCGTTACGGAATGGGCGTTTCCGTTTCCCGGGTCAATATTTCCGATATCCAGCCGCCGGATCAGGTACAAGCAGCCTTTGCCGATGCCGTTAAGGCGCGGCAGGATCGGGCGCGCTTGATCAACGAAGGTCGTGCTTATGCCAATGATGTGATTCCTAAGGCCAGCGGTACGGCCGCCCGCTTGATTCAGGAAGCAGAAGGCTATCGTCAGCGTGTAATGTCACAAGCGGAAGGGGATGCGTCACGATTCCGCCAAGTTTTGACTGAGTATGCCAAAGCGCCTCAGGTGACCCGTGACCGGATGTATCTGGATGCCATGCAGCAGATATTCCAGAACACGACCAAGGTGCTGGTGGATCAAAAAGCAGGCGGCAATAATTTGCTTTACCTTCCGCTTGATAAGCTGATGCAGATGACCAAC
The DNA here is from genome assembly GCA_018261735.1 of Pseudomonadota bacterium. Lineage (GTDB taxonomy): Bacteria > Pseudomonadota > Gammaproteobacteria > Burkholderiales > Chitinibacteraceae > Formivibrio. Next base: position 139,324 of record JAGTRM010000003.1, on the reverse strand, counting down.
TCGGCTTCACCGGCCGCAGCCGATGCCAAGCCGGAAGTTCCACCGCAATCGGCGCCAGAAGCGCCTGCTACCGCCCGCACCGCGCGTATTCCCGCGCGTGACGGCCGCTGAGGAGGAACAAACCATGAACCGACTTTTGCCAACATTGGCCCTGATTCTCGTTGCCCTGTTTGTATTGAGCCTTTCATTCTTTACCGTTGACCAGCGCCAATATGCCGTGGTGTTCCAGTTTTCGGAGGCTGTGCGCGTGATCAAGACGCCAGGTTTCCAATTCAAGGTGCCGCTGCTGCAGGAAGTTCGCTATTTCGACAAGCGCATCCAGACTATTGATGAAAATGCGCCGGCGCGAATTCAGACTATCGAAAAAATGAATGTCAAGGCGGATAGCTTTGTCAAATTCCAGATTGTCGATGTCGAGAAGTACTACAAAGCCGTTGGCAATGATCCACGCAAGGCGGTGGAGCGTCTGCGCAATACCGTGAACAATATGCTGCGCGATGAATTCGGCAAGCGTACTGTCCAGGATGTGATTTCCGGCAAGCGCGATGAAGTCATGGATTACGTGCGCAAGGTTGCGGATGCTGAAGCTGCAAGCATCGGTTTGCGCGTGATTGATGTGCGCATCAAGCGCGTTGAACTGGAGGATAGCACGCTCAGTTCGGTGTATGAGCGCATGCAGTCCGAGCGCAAGGCGGTGGCTAGCCAGCAACGCGCCGAGGGCTCGGCCGAGGCAGAGCAGATCAAGGCAGATGCTGACCGGCAACGTGAAGTTGTGCTTGCTGCGGCGTACAATAAAGCCCAGCAGATGAAGGGGGAAGGGGATGCCAAAGCGGCCGCTGTTTATGCGGATGCTTATGGTAAAAGCCCGGAGTTTTACGCCTTTTACAAGAGCCTTGACGCGTACAAACAAAGCTTTGCCAAGAAAAGCGATGTGCTGGTGGTCGACCCGAGCGCTGACTTCTTCAAATACATGAAGAATCCTCGCGCCGGTGGTGCCGGGGCAAAATGAGCGAAGCACTGCTGTTGGGCCTGGCTCTGATGCTGGTATTTGAGGGTATCATGCCGTTTACATCGCCCACGGCATGGAAAACCACGATGCGTCGGCTTTCCGAAATGACTGATTGGCAGATTCGTCTGATTGGATTCTGTACCCTGGTGGGTGGCATGCTGCTGGCATTACTCGCCCGAACCTGAACCTTGACTTGAAAAGGCCCCGCCGCAAGCGGGGCTTTGTGTGAAATGATGCGAAACTGGATACTGCCCGAATATATTTCCGACATCTTGCCGAGCGAAGCGCGCCAGCTGGAAAGCCTGCGCCGCAACATGCTCGATCTGTTTGCGCGTTATGGCTACGAACAAGTCATTCCGCCGCTGGTCGAATATGTCGAATCGCTCTTTACCCAAGAAGATAGTGCGCTCGATCTCAAAACCTTCAAACTGGTCGATGAACTTACCGGCAGGCAGATGGGATTGCGCGCTGACATTACTCCGCAGGTGGCGCGCATTGATGCACATATTCTCAACCGTCAAGGGGTTACACGCTTGTGTTATGCCGGATCGGTGGTGAATACTCGTCCGGACGGCCTGTTGTCGAGTCGCGAGCCCCGTCAGATCGGTGCAGAGATCTACGGTTGCCCGGCATTGGCCGCGGATGTGGAGGTGATCGAATTGATGCGGGAAAGTCTGACCTTGGCCGGGCTGACCGAATCTCGTTTGGAAATTGGCCACATAGGCTTGTTTCATGCGCTTGCCGATGCCGCTGGTCTGGCTGGAAGTGCGCGTGAAGAGTTGTTTGTGGCGCTGCAACAAAAAGACTTGCCCGAGCTCAAGGCAGCTGTCGCCACTTTACCTGCACAATTGCAGGCGGGTTTTCTGGCACTGCCGAATTGTTACGGGGGCGAAGAGGCGTTGCAGTTGGCAAGGAAGAATTTGCCGGCCTTGCCTGCCATTGTGGCCGCGCTGGATACGCTGGATGCACTGAATACCGCGCTGCGACTGCGCGGGATCGAGCCCCGGTATGATCTGGCCGAACTGCGCAGCAGCTATTACCATACCGGGTTGGTTTTTGCGGTGTATGCGCCTGGTTTTGCCAACGCAGTGGCGCGCGGTGGCCGGTATGACAGTGTGGGTGAAAAGTTTGGCCGTCCGCGTCCGGCAACCGGGTTCAGCCTTGATTTGCGCGAGCTGAGCCATTTGCCTTATCCCTCCCGTTTTCCGGGTGTGTTGGCACCGGCGCAGGATGATCCTGCATTGATCGAGATGGTGCGCGCATTGCGTGCCAGCGGTGAGATAGTGGTGGTGGATCTGGGTATTGTTTCAGGCGAGGCCAATTGCGACCGGCAGTTGGTCAAGGTGGATGGAGGCTGGCAGGTCGTTACGCTGGCTTGAGTGTTTTCGCGGCCCGCCGTGGTCATGGCGGGCTTTGTTGCGTTTTGATTTGACTGATTGAGGTTTTTCATGAGCAGAAACGTGGTCGTTATCGGCACCCAGTGGGGCGACGAAGGCAAGGGCAAAATCGTTGACTGGTTGACCGATCACGCGCAGGGGGTAGTGCGCTTTCAAGGTGGCCATAATGCAGGCCATACGCTGGTGGTTGCTGGCAAGAAGACCGTACTGCACCTGATCCCGTCCGGTATCTTGCGCGAGGGCGTGACCTGCTATATCGGCAATGGCGTGGTGCTGTCGCCGGAGGCGCTGCTCAAGGAAGTCGACGAACTTGAAGCTGCAGGCATCGATGTGGCCAGCCGGTTGCGAGTTTCCGGTGAATGCCCGCTGATCCTGTCGTATCACAGCGCGCTGGATATCGCCCGTGAAGCGGCCAAGGGCGACAAGAAGATCGGCACTACCGGTCGCGGAATCGGCCCGGCGTACGAAGACAAAGTGGCTCGCCGTGCGATCCGTTTGCAGGATCTTTTCCACACCGAGCGCTTCGCAGCCAAGCTGCTGGAAAACCTCGATTACTACAATTTCGTGCTGAAAAACTACTTCAAGGCCGAAACGGTTGATTTCCAAAAGGTGCATGATGATGCGCTGGCCCTGGCCGAACGTATCCGCCCGATGATGACCGATGTTTCGCGCGAACTGAATCTTCTGCAAAAGGAAGGCAAGAACCTGCTGTTCGAAGGTGCGCAGGGCGCACTGCTCGACATCGATCACGGTACTTATCCGTTCGTCACTTCTTCGAACTGCGTGGCAGGCGCCGCGGCGCCTGGTGCCGGCGTTGGACCGCAATCGTTGCATTATGTGCTGGGCATTACCAAGGCCTACACTACCCGCGTGGGTTCCGGCCCGTTCCCGACCGAGCTTTTTGATGATGTCGGCGCCCGCCTGGCCAAGCTGGGCAACGAATTTGGCGCAACGACCGGTCGTGCCCGTCGCTGTGGCTGGTTCGATGCGGCCGCGCTCAAGCGCTCGATCCAGATCAACGGTGTTTCCGGTTTGTGCATTACCAAGCTCGACGTGATGGATGGGCTGGAAACCGTGTCCCTTTGCGTGGGTTACAAGGTGCGGGGCGAAACGCTTGATCTGTTGCCCTCCGGCGCGGAAGAAGTGGCTTTGTGCGAACCGGTCTGGGAAGAAATGCCGGGCTGGAGCGAATCCACGTTTGGCATCAAGGATTTCGATGCGTTGCCGGCCAATGCCCGTGCTTACCTCAAGCGCCTTGAAGAAGTGTGCGAAGCGCCGGTTGACATGATTTCCACTGGCCCGGACCGTGAAGAAACCATCGTATTGCGCCATCCCTTTCTGAAATAACTTTTCATACCGAAAAGCTTTTCGCAGAATGCCGTTCCCCCTAACTGGGTGAACGGCATTTTTCATGGGGCTTGCATTTGGATTTTAGTGGATGGATGTCTGAACGGTTGACTTGCCGGGGATTTATGTCATGCCGTAACGGGGCACTGCATTGATGGTAAGCCAGTACTGGATGATCTGCCGCGTGGTTTCGGCGAAATCAGCGTAGCGCGCTGGTTTGCAAACATAACTGTTGCAGCCGGATGCCGTGCAGGCGGCAATGACCTGTGTATCGGACTTGTTGGAATAGACAACCACGGGCGTGTTCCGGGTGAGGCTGTCGCTGCGCAGGCGTTGCAGGAAGCCGACGGCGTCGATTTGCGGGAAGGCAAGGTCGAGTAAAATCAATGACGGCATGCCGTGATGATCCCGACCCGATTCGTGCAACCAGGCCAAGGCGGTACTGATATCGATGTGAATGATCGTTTCATTGTCTGGCTCTGTGCGGGCGATGATTCGCTGCAACAAAACCAGATCATCCGGGTTGTCTTCCACCAGCAGTATCAGGTGTTTCATGTCGGGCAGGCATGCCTTGGAGATTATTCTCGAAGGGTAATCTGCATTTTGTTCGGATGCAACAAGTTATTAGCAAGGATCTGGTCAGCTATCCTGCGGTAAAGGGTTATATTTATCGATCTCGGCAATGAGCAATTTTTCCGCATCCTGCGCGGTCATCGGCCGGTGGAAGTGATAGCCCTGGAAGAGATGACAGCCGCGTGCGTGCAAAAATTCGAGCTGCTGGGCGTTTTCCACGCCTTCGGCAACGATGGAAAGCCCCAGCGAATGCGCCAGCGACAGAATGCCGTAAACCACTTTTTCGCGCCGGGTATCCCCGGGTATTCCCTGCACAAACGTTCGGTCGATCTTGATGGCATAGATGGGCAGGTGCGCCATTTTCGAGAGCGAGGAATAGCCTGAACCAAAATCATCGATACTGAAACGGAAGCCGATTTTTTGCAATTCATGCAAGTTTTGCAGACCGGTGTCGCCGTTGACCATCAGGGCCGTTTCGGTCATCTCGAATTCCAGCAAATCGACTGGAAGATCAAGCAGGTAGGTGCGGGAAAGAATTTCATGCGCCAGTGTCGGGACGGAAAGATCGATGGCGGAAAGATTGATGGCCACCGGACACACCAGGATGTCCTGTTCTCGCCAGCTCTTGATCTGGTCTATCACCATTTCAATGACTTGCAGGGTGAGCTCGTGCACCATGCCGGCATGTTCGGCGACAGGGATAAATTCGGCCGGCGAGACCATGCCCAGCTCCGGGCTGTTCCAGCGCACCAATGCTTCCAGCCCGCGCAAATGGCCCTGGTAATTGACCTTGGGCTGGTAATGCATCGTCAGGCTGCGCTCGCGCAATGCCTTGCGCAAGCCGACTTCCAGATCGATGCGTCGATGCGTGGCGGCTGCCTGGTTCTGGTCGTAATAGACCGGATCCATGACCAGCTCGGATCGGGCGTTATGCTGCGCTTGTTCGCTGAAACTGATCAGATGCTGGGCATTGTCCGCATCCTGAGGAAACGTGGCTGCGCCAATGAAATAACTGATTTCCAGCGTCTGGTCTTCAATGGTGTGCCAACGTGGCAATTCGCTGACATAGGCGTCAATGCGAGTAGCAATATTGGAATCACCCTGAGGGATATCGGCAAGCAGCAGCGAAAAGGCACCGCCGCGAGTACGGCCCAACTGGTCTTTGCCGCGCAATTTTTGCTGGATGGTTTGCCCGATTTGGTTGATCAGACCATCGCCCTTGGTGATGCCATAGCGTTCGTTGACTGTGCGCAGATCGCGGATTTTGATGTTGAGTACAGCCAATTGCTTGCCGGATTGCCGAGCCTTGTTGATTTTTTCGCTGAGAATTTCAATGAAATGGACCCGGTTGGGCAGGTTGGTAAGCCGGTCGTGGCGCGCAAGATAGTTGGCGCGTTCAAGATTACTGCTCAGTTCCGAGCGCAATTGCTGGATTTCGGAAAAATCGTGCAACGAAACAATGAGACTGCTGGTAACTGCCATCGGCGTAACTTGCAACAGGACCGGGCGCAACGTTTCCCGGATTTTCCAGATGCCTCCCGAATTCTCCGTGCTCAGGATGTCTACATCTTCATTACTTTCGATCTTAGCTGTTTTCAGCAAAAGGGTGTTGAGCTTTACCCCTTCCATGTGCTGATTGTTCCAGGTCAGCAGTTTTCTTGCCTTGTGATTGCTGCGAACCACGACACCTTCCTGTGTGCACAACAGGGTGGCCGATCCATTGTGCTCGAAAATCTCCCGGTGAATGGCCAGGCCGGTTTCCAGTTCTTGATTGGCTTCTTGTGCATGCCGCGTTGCCCGGTGCAGCGAAATCAATACCCTGGAAAATGCCAGAGGAATGCCGACATTGAAAAAAAGAAAAAGCAGCGACTGGATGTAGGTGTGGGTTTCCGGGAGGGTAGTACTCAGGTGCAACAGGTTTGGCAAGGGCTGGTTGCGCAGCAGCAGAACAAAAGGAATAACGTTCATGCCCATGAACAACATCGATATTCTTGCGCCCAAAAGGATCAGCGCGATCAACGGGGCGGTATAAATGAAAATAATGCCGAGCTTGGCGACTTCCAAGTTGCTGATGGTCGTAAGGATGCAAAATCCGGCGGCATAAACAATGACGAGCAACGACCAGGCGCCCTGTTTCAGACTCCGGCCACTCAGGTAGAGGGTGCCGGCCAAGGTGACAAAAAAGGCAAACACCATGCCGATGATGTCGTACAAGCCCGCTTGTGCTGCAATCCATGATGAATGCATGAAGATGGTCATGTCGAGCAAGAGACCGAATACCAGAATGATGCGCAGCGCACTCAGTTGCCAACTAGGAGAAAGCGCAGGCTGGCTGGTTGCATCTTGCAGCAACAGGAAGCGGGTAAACCGGGTACAGAGTTTCCGGCTGAAACGTTTGCTCATGGCATATCTTGTGCTGTCAGAATGGAGAAATGTTGGCGATGCGCCGGAATATTAGCATTTAATGATATTCAAATGGAAATATACCAATGGCAAACCACCCGGCATTGCCCGGATGCCGGGTGGTTTCGTGGGTTCAGGTTAGTTACAGCGACGGGTAATCGGTATAGCCTTTTTCGCCGCCGCCATAGAACGTGTCCTGATCCGGTGTATTCAAGGGCGCGTTCCGGCGGAAGCGCTCCGGCAGATCCGGGTTGGCGAGAAACAGGCGGCCGAAGGCAATGGCATCGGCGATGCCGGCGGCAATCACCGCTTCTGCTTTCTCTGCGGTGTAGCCGCCGCAGTAGATTAGCCGACCGGGAAACGCCAAGCGCAGGTCGCGGCGGAACTCGGCACTCAAGGTTTGGCCACCAGCCCAGTCCGGTTCTGCAATATGCAAGTAGGCAACACCGCGTTGAGCCAGTTCTTTGGCCAGATACAACGTCATGGTTTCGCTTTGCGGATGGTTCATGTCGTTGAATACACCGCCAGGGGAGAGTCGAATGCCGATCCGGTTGGCGCCGATGGCCTGGGCGATTTCATCGACAATTTCCAGCAGCAGCCGCGCGCGGTTTTCCTGCGATCCACCATACTGGTCGATGCGCTGGTTGCTGTTGGGCGACAAGAATTGGTCGAGCAGATAACCATTGGCAGCGTGGATTTCAACCAGATCAAAACCTGCGCGCAGCGATCGTTTTGCGGCACGCACGTAGTCATCAATCAACCCGGAAATTTCAGCGCTGGCAAGGGCGCGCGGCGTGTCGCAGGGCTGGTTGGACGGTGTGCCATCCGGCAGGATCACAAAGCTGACGGAATTTTCAGCCCGGATGGCCGAAGGGGCGACCGGTGCCTGGGCGCTGGCCTGCAACAGGTGATGCGAGATGCGGCCGACATGCCACAACTGAAGGGCGATCTTCCCGCCTCGGGTATGCACGGCATCCACGACTTTTTTCCAGCCTTTTTCCTGATCGTCCGTATAAATCCCCGGGGTCCAGGCATAACCTTGACCTTGCTGTGAGATCTGTGTGGCCTCGGCCACGATCAGGCCGGCGCTGGCGCGCTGGGCGTAGTACTCGGCATTCAATGTTGTCGGCACATCGCCGGGTTGGCCGGCGCGGGAGCGGGTCAACGGGGCCATGATGATGCGGTTGCTCAGGGTGATGGTGCCGATGGGCATCGGGGAAAACAGGTGTTCCAGCGACATGACGGTTCTCCGGTGGCTGGTTATTCAAATAGTGAATAACGAATGCAAATTTTATTATTTTTAATGATATTACTCGTCGATTATGCTGGCTTCCATGTTCAAACCACAACAGGAAGCCAGCATCATGCAGATCAAGAATATCGTTGCTTCATTGGCCATTGTAGTCGCCAGCAGCAGCACTTTTGCCGCCAAAATTGAACTGCTCAATGTGTCGTACGATCCGACCCGCGAGCTCTATCAGGATTTCAACAAGGTTTTCGCCGCGCACTGGAAGAAGCAGACCGGCGACGACGTGACCATTCGCCAGTCGCATGGCGGTTCCGGCAAGCAGGCGCGTTCGGTGATCGACGGGCTTGAGGCCGACGTGGTGACGCTGGCACTGGCCTACGACATTGACGAAATCTCCGCCGTTGGCAAGCAACTCAAGTCCGATTGGCAAAAGCAGTTCGCTCACAACAACTCACCCTATACCTCGACCATCGTGTTCCTGGTGCGCAAGGGCAATCCCAAGGGCATCAAGGATTGGAATGACCTGATTCGCGCCGATGTGAAAGTCATCACCCCCAATCCGAAAACCTCCGGGGGCGCACGCTGGAACTATCTTGCCGCCTGGGGCTATGCGCTGAAGCAGCCGGGCGGCAATGAGCAGAAAGCCGCCGAGTTCGTCGGCAAGATCCTGAAGAACGTGCCGGTACTCGATTCCGGCGCACGCGGCGCCACCGTGACTTTTGCAGAGCGAGGCGTCGGTGATGTGCTGCTGGCCTGGGAAAACGAGGCCCAGCTCGCCGGCAAGGAATGGGGGCCGGAAAAGTTCGATACGGTCTACCCGTCAATCTCGATCCTGGCCGAACCGCCGGTGGCCGTAGTCGACAAGACCGTCGACAAGAAGGGCACGCGCAGGGTGGCCGAAGCCTACCTCAACTACCTGTATACCAAGGAAGGCCAGGAGATTGCGGCGCAGAACTACTACCGCCCGATCGACAAGGATATTGCGGCCAAGTACGCCAAGCAGTTTCCGGCGCTCAAGCTGCTGACGATCGATAAGGATTTCGGCGGCTGGGCCAAGGCACAGAAGACCCATTTCAGCGACGGCGGCACCTTCGACAAGGTGTATCAGCCCAGCAAGTAATCCGAACCGCATTAACTCTGCCTGTCGGGCCTTGGTGTCTGGCAGGTTTTTCAGGAGAAAGACCATGATGTGCTGTTGCCCATGTTCCGCGATATCACCCATTGATCCGACCGGATTGCTGCTTGGGCAGTGTCCGGATCGGCACGGCAATACCCATCAAGGAGCCACATCATGGATCATTTCATTCCTGCAGAAGCCAAGGGATTGGCTGCCCCTTTCTTCACGTCCGTAACCCGTCCCACGTACCACGAGACGCTGCCGCCCCGCGTTCAGCAGGATTGGCCGCGTGTTGCACTGGAATGCGATGCCCTTCGTGGCGTCGTGACCCGGGCGCTGGGCCTGGAGATTTCCAGCGTTTTTCAGCCGATCGTGACCCCGGACGGGCAGATCCATGGTGAGGAAGCGTTGCTGCGGGCACGCAGTCATGGTCTGAAAATCTCGCCAGTCTCGGTCTTCCGTATCGCCGCTGCGCAAGGCTCGCTGGTGGCCTTCGACCGGCTGGCCCGTACCCTGCACCTGATCAATTTCATCTTACGGCCGCGTGCGCATGGCCGGCTCTATCTGAATGTCCACCCGCGCCTGCTGGGCGAAGTCTCGCAGCATGGCGTGGTGTTCGAGGAAATCCTGCATTCGGTGAGCTGGGAGCCTAGCCAGGTCACGCTGGAATTTCTGGAAGACGATGTGGCCACGGGTGATTACACCCGTCTGCGCGAAGCGGTGAGCAACTACCGCCAGCGCGGCTATGGCATTGCAATCGATGATTTCGGCGGCCAACAACTGAACCGTCTCGATTGCATCTGGGAGTTGGCTCCCGACGTGGTCAAGCTCGACCGGCAATTGCTGCTGCGCAGTGAAAGCTCCCCTCGTCTGCGCAAGGGGTTGGAAAAGCTGGTTGATCTGCTGCACGAACTGAATACCACGGTGGTGATGGAAGGCATTGAAACGGTGGCACAGCGCCAGTTGGCGATTGATTCCGGCGTGGACTTGCTGCAGGGCTACTTGGTGGGCGAACCCAAGCCGGCAGGGGCAAGCTGATTACTTGTGCGTTAATTCGAATCATGTCGGTTGGTGGTTATATGCGAGTAATTATTTATTATTTATGGGTATAAGGATGGCGATCCTAAACTGGCAGCCACTAGGGAACATCGCGATCGCCAGGCACTTGGGGTGCTGAAGGCGAGGGAACCAGAGGAATTGCCGTGAACTTCCAGCAACTGCGCATCATCCGAGAAGCGGTCCGCCAGGATTACAACCTGACGGAAGTGGCCAACGCGCTGTATACCTCCCAGCCCGGAGTCAGCAAGCACATCAAGGATATGGAGGACGAGCTGGGGGTGGAAATCTTCATCCGCCGCGGCAAGCGCCTGCTGGGGCTGACCGATCCAGGCAAGGAACTCGTCGGCGTGGTCGAGCGCATGCTGCTGGATGCGCAGAACCTGCACCGCATTGCCGACCAGTTTTCCGGCAAGGAAACCGGCAATCTGGTGATTGCCACCACCCATACGCAGGCGCGCTACATCCTGCCCACGGTGATCAAACAGTTTCGCGAGGATTTCCCCAGAGTGCACCTCGTACTGCATCAGGGCAGCCCGCAGGAGATCGTGCAGTTGTTGCAGGAGGGCAAGGCCGATATCGGCATCGCCACCGAAAGCATCGCCGGGGTGCCGGAATTGGCCTCTTTCGCCTGCTATGAATGGCAGCATGCGGTGATCGTGCCGCAAGGGCATCCGCTGGCCGAACTGCCGGCGCTGACGCTGGAGGCCATCGCCCAGTACCCGATCATCACTTATCACGAAGGTTTTACCGGCCGCGCCAATATCGACCGGCGTTTTAGCGAGGCTGGGCTGGCCACGGACATCGTGCTTTCCGCCATCGATGCCGATGTGATCAAGACCTATGTCGAAACCGGATTGGGGATTGGCATCATTGCCGAGATGGCCTTCAATCCGGCGCGTGATGCAGGGCTGGAACTGTTGCCCACCGGCGATTTGTTCGTGACCAATACCACGCGCCTCGCATTGCGGCGCGGGCGTTTCCTGCGCAGCTTTGCCTACCGCTTTATCGAAAATTTCATCCCGGGGTTGAGCGAGGAAGTGATCGCCAAGCAATTGAAAGTCGAAGCGGATGGCTAGGATGGCTTTTTATTCGTTTCAGGTATAAGCAGAAAACAAACCATTCTTTTTTGATTATTAACACCTGGGAGAAAATCCCGGTCATCATCAAGAATAATCCGGAGATTGCCATGAAAAAATTGTTGCCCCTGCTGCTGGCTGCTGCCTTGTTAAGTGCAGGCCCGGCGCGTGCCGATACCACCTTGTTGAACGTTTCGTATGATGTGATGCGCGATTTCTACAAGGATTACAACCCGGTCTTCCAGAAATACTGGCAAGGCAAGGCGGGCGAGAAAATTACAATCCAGCAATCGCACGGCGGTTCGTCCGCGCAGGCGCGCTCGGTGATCGAAGGGCTGGAAGCCGATGTGATCACCATGAACCAGCACAGCGATATCGACGCCGTCGCCCAGCGCGGCAAGCAGTTGCCGGAAAACTGGGCCAGCCGTCTGCCCAACAATGCCGCGCCGTTTACCAGCTTGCAGGTGCTGATTGTGCGCAAGGGCAACCCAAAAGGCATCAAGGATTTCAGCGATCTGATCAAGCCGGGTATCGCGGTGGTGATCCCCAATCCAAAGACCGCCGGCAATGGCCGTTACACTTATCTCGCAGCCTGGGGCTATGCCCTGAAGCAGCCGGGCGGCAACGAACAGAAAGCGCGTGATTTTGTTTCCGCACTGTTCAAGAACGTGCCCGTGCTCGATACCGGTGGACGTGGCGCAACGACGACCTTCATGCAGCGCAATATCGGCGATGTGCTGGTCACGTTTGAAAATGAAGCTGAAATGATCGCCCGGGAATTCGGACGTGGCAATTTCGAGGTGGTTTACCCATCGCTGTCGATTGAAGCCGAACTGCCGGTTTCGGTGGTCGACAAGGTGGTCGACAAGAAGGGCACGCGCAAGCAGGCCGAGGAATATCTGAAATACCTGTGGAGTTTGGAAGGCCAGACCGTTGCGGCACAGAACTACCTGCGTCCGCGCGACAAGGCTGTAGCCGGCAAGTTCGCCAGCCAGTTCCCGGCGGTGAAGCTGTTTACGGTGGATGAATTCGGCGGCTGGAAGGCCATCACGCCGAAGCATTTTGCCGATGGCGCCATCTACGACCAGATTGCTGCCGCCAACGCCAAGAAGTAATTCCCTCTCAGTCGCGGGGCGGGGCGTGTGTCTCGCCCCGTTCGATATCAACGCCTGAAAACAAAAAAACACGGAAGCAGTATGGCGTTCAAAAAACCTAGTGTCTTGCCCGGCTTCAACCTGAGCTTGGGCTACACGATCTTCTATCTGGGCTTGATCGTGCTGGTGCCGCTTTCGGCGCTGATCTTCAAGACCGCCGGCCTTTCCTGGGCGGATTTCTGGCAGACGGTGAGCAACCCGCGCGTGGTCGCTTCGTACCGGCTGACCTTCGGTGCATCGCTGATTGCGGCAGGCATCAATATGCTGTTCGGCCTGCTGGTGGCCTGGGTGCTGGTGCGCTATTCGTTTCCAGGCAAGCGCCTGATCGATGCGATGGTCGACTTGCCCTTCGCCTTGCCCACTGCCGTGGCCGGTATCGCGCTCGCCACGCTGTATGCGCCCAACGGCTGGATAGGCCAGTGGTTGGAGCCGCTTGGCCTCAAGGTGGCGTTCACGCCGCTGGGTGTAGTGCTGGCGCTGACCTTTATCAGCCTGCCTTTCGTGGTGCGCACGGTACAGCCTGTGCTGGAAGACATGGAGATCGAACTCGAAGAGGCGGCCTCCAGCCTGGGCGCCACGCGCTGGCAGATCTTCGCCAAAGTGATTTTCCCCACGGTCTGGCCGGCGCTGCTGACCGGCTTCACGCTGGCCTTTGCCCGCGCGATAGGTGAATTCGGCTCGGTGGTGTTCATCGCCGGAAATATGCCGATGGTGTCGGAAATCACCCCGCTCTTGATCATCGCCAAGCTGGAACAATTCGATTACCTGGGCGCGACAGCGATTGCGCTGGTGATGCTGGTCGCATCATTTGTATTGTTGCTGGTGATTAACCTGTTGCAGTGGTGGACTGCAAAAAGACTGGGGCGCAGATAACTCATGGCCAACAACAAAATCCGCCGTCCCGGCATTACCGACGAGGCGCCCTGGGTCAAATGGTTGCTGACCGGCATCGCACTGGTTTTTATCGGACTGTTTCTGCTGATCCCGCTGGTCTCGGTGTTCTTCGAAGCGCTGCGCAAAGGCTGGGAGCTGTATCTGGCCGCGCTGGTCGAGCCCGATGCGCTCTCCGCCGTCAAGCTCACACTGGTCACCGCGCTGATCGCCGTGCCGCTCAATCTGACTTTCGGCGTGGCCGCCGCGTGGGCGATCGCCAAGTTCGAATTCAAGGGCAAGAGCGTGCTGATTACCCTGATCGACCTGCCGTTCTCGGTCAGCCCGGTGGTGGCAGGCCTGATCTACGTGCTGCTGTTTGGCGCGCACGGCTGGTTCGGTGAATGGCTGGGGGCGCACGATATCAAGATCATCTTCGCCGTGCCCGGCATCGTGCTGGCGACGATCTTCGTGACCTTCCCGTTCGTGGCGCGCGAACTTATTCCGCTGATGGAAGCACAGGGTTCCGACGAGGAACAGGCGGCGCTGGTGCTCGGCGCATCCGGGTTGCAGACCTTCTGGCGCGTCACCTTGCCCAACATCAAGTGGGGCCTGCTCTACGGCGTGATCCTCGCCAATGCACGGGCGATGGGCGAGTTCGGCGCGGTCTCGGTGGTTTCCGGCCATATCCGCGGCATGACCAACACCATCCCGCTGCATGTCGAAATTCTCTACAACGAATACAACTTTGTTGGTGCGTTTGCCTGTGCCTCGATCCTGGCGCTGCTGGCGCTGGTGACGCTGGCGCTGAAATCCTGGGTGGAATGGAAGGCCGAGCGTGATGATGAGGCCGCGCGCATTGCTGCGAATGCCGAATAAGGTCAAAGGAATTTATGCGATGAGTATTGAAATCAAGGGCATTACCAAACAATTCGGCGCATTCAAGGCGTTGAACGATATCAGCCTGGACGTGAACAGCGGCGAGCTGCTGGCGCTGCTCGGCCCGTCCGGCTGTGGCAAGACCACCTTGCTGCGCGTGATCGCCGGACTGGAAACGGCGGATGCCGGGCAGATCCTGTTTCACGGCAACGATGCGACGCAGACGCATGTGCGCGAGCGCCAAGTCGGCTTCGTGTTTCAGCATTACGCGCTGTTCCGCCACATGACCGTGTTCGAGAATGTCGCTTTCGGCTTGCGCGTGCGACCGAAATCGACGCGCCCGTCCGATGCCGAGATCAAGCGCCGCGTGCATGAATTGCTCGATCTGGTGCAGCTCGACTGGCTGGCCGACCGTTACCCGGCGCAGCTCTCGGGCGGACAACGCCAGCGCATCGCCCTGGCGCGCGCCTTGGCGGTCGAACCGAAAGTGCTGCTGCTCGACGAGCCGTTCGGTGCGCTCGACACGCAAGTGCGCAAGGAATTGCGCCGCTGGCTTCGTCGTTTGCACGACGAGATGCACATCACCTCGGTGTTCGTCACGCACGATCAGGAAGAAGCGCTGGAAGTGGCCGACCGCATCGTGGTGATGAACAAGGGCCAGATCGAACAGATCGGCACGCCGGAACAGGTCTACGACACGCCGGCCAGCCCGTTCGTCTACCAGTTCCTCGGCGACGTGAACCTGTTCCACTCGCGCGTGCATGAAGGATGGGCCGAAGTCGCCGGCCAACGATTCGCCGCGCCGGAAGGGAAGGGCGCATTGGTGTATGTGCGCCCGCACGAGATCGACTTGACGCGCGATGCCATTGATCACGCCATTGCAGGCCAGATTGCCCATATCCGCCTGCTTGGCGCGACGGTGCGGCTGGAGGTTACCGTGCCGGACAGCGAGGCGGTGGAAGTGGAGTTGGTGCGTGAGCAATATCAGCAAAACCAGTGGCGTGTGGGCGAGAAGGTCTACCTCACACCAAAGAATGCGCAGGTTTATACGGATTTCAGTATTTGACTTTCAGTCTCTCATAACGAAAAACGGCGGATGATTCCGCCGTTTTGCTTTTATGGTGCTTAGCGCGGCCATTCATTTCTCCGGCAGCGGCGCGAGCAGATTGCGAATATCGTCCTCGGCGAATTTGGTCTGTCCCTCATGATCTTCAGACAAGATACTGGCGGCGAGATCGGCTTTCTTTTCCTGCAGTGTGAGGATTCGTTCCTCGATGCTGCCGGCCACTACCAGCTTGTAGACGAACACGTTGCGGGTCTGGCCGATGCGGTGTGCGCGGTCGGTGGCCTGGTTTTCCACCGCCGGGTTCCACCATGGATCGAAGTGGATCACGGTATCGGCCGCGGTCAGGTTGAGCCCGACCCCGCCGGCCTTGAGGCTGATCAGGAAAACCGGGTTGTCGCCTTCCTGGAAGCCGCGGATCGCGCTTTCCCGGTCCTGCGTATCGCCGGTGAGCAGGCTGTAGGGAATCTTTAACTTGGCCAGTTCCGCCTCGATCAGCGCCAGCATGCTGGTGAACTGGGAAAACACCAGCACCTTGCGCCCCTCTTCAACCAACTCGGGCAGCATGTCCATCAACAGGTCGAGCTTGGCGCGCTCCTTGACCTTGGCGGCGGCGTCCATCTTCAGCAGGCGCGGGTCGCAGCAGATCTGCCGCAGCTTCAGCAAGGCATCCAGAATGATGATCTGGCTGCGGGCAAAGCCTTTCTGGGCGATTTCATCGCGCACGCGCTTGTCCATGGCCGAGCGGACCGTTTCATACAGATCGCGCTGGCGGCCTTCGAGTTCGACCGTGCGGATCACGGTAGTCTTGGGCGGCAATTCCTTGGCGACATCCTGCTTGCGCCGGCGCAGGATGAACGGGGCAATGCGTTTCACCAGCACCTCGCGCCGCAGCGCATTGCCGTGCTTCTCGATCGGCGTGCGCCAGCGGTTGGTGAAATCGCGCGCGTCGCCCAGGAAACCGGGCATCAGGAAGTCGAACAGCGCCCATAGCTCGCCCAGGTGGTTTTCCAGCGGCGTGCCGGTCAGGCACAGCCGGTGGCGCGCCTTGAGGTGGCGGATAACCTGTGCCGCCTTGCTCACCGCATTCTTGACGGTCTGCGCCTCGTCGAGAATCAGCGTGTGGTAGTCGTGGGCGGCCAGATGCTCTTCGTCGCGCGCCAGCAGCGGATAGGTGGTCAGACAGACATCGTGCCCGGGGATACGGGCAAACGCTTCGTGCCGGTCCGGCCCTTGCAGCTTGAGTATCTTCAGCTCGGGCGCAAAGCGTTCGGCTTCGCGCTGCCAGTTGAAGATCAGCGAGGTGGGCAGCACGACCAGCACCGGTTTATCGAGCCGGCCGGCCTGCTTCTCGATCAGGATGTGCGCCAGCGTCTGCGCGGTTTTGCCCAGCCCCATGTCGTCGGCCAGGATGCCGGCGAGCTCGTGCTGGCGCAGGTGCTGCAGCCAGGCCAGCCCTTCGCGCTGGTAGCCGCGCAGGGTCAAGCCGAAGCCGTTGGGCTCGGATACCGGCGCAACCTCACGCATGCCGCGCAGTTTGTCCTGCCATTGCGCCAATGCCGCAAGGCCATCGGTTTGCCAGCCATCCTGCAGCGCTGAGCTGACCCGCTCGGCATCGAAGCGCGATACGCGCAGCGCGGATTCGCCGGTCGGTATGCCATCGAACAGGTCGATCATGGTGCGCGCCAGTGGCTTGATCCGGGCAGCATCCACCTGGATGCGGCTGCCGTCGGGCGTACGCAAAATGACCTTTTCCGCATCGTCTATCAGCTCGAGCGCTTGCCGCTCCAGCCAGCGCGCATCGCTGTGGAACAGGGCACTCAACAGCGGGGCGAGTTCCAGCTTCTGGCCTTCCACCTCGATGCCCAGCGCCAGATCGAACCAGCCGTTTTCCGATTCGGAGAGTTCGGCATCCCAGACCGATACTTCGAGCACTTTGTGGCGGAAATTGGCGGGGCATTCGATCTGCCAGCCCGCAGCGCGCAATGCCGGAGCGATCTGGTCGAAGAATTCCTTCCAGCTTTGTTCGCTGTCCAATCCATGTGCACCAGCGGGGAGTTGCTCGGACGAGATGAAGTTGACCTTGGCCGCGAGGAAACCGGCTTTCTTCAGTGCCTTGAGCGCGGTGGCTTCCGCTTCCGGGGCGCGTTTTATCCTGGCGTGGCGGCCATCCGGGAGCGCGGCAAGCATGCCTTCGTCCTGAATGGATAATCGCGCATCGCCATATCGGAAGCATGGTTCGGCATAATCGAAATCGACCATACCGTAAGCAGTTGGATACTTCCGGTAGGCCCGCATTCCCCATGTCGAAATCGTATTCAGGCGCAGCACCGGAACCAGCGGGGCCTCGATCACCGGAAGGGACGACTGGCTGGCCAAGAGCGGCGAGGGCAGCGCCGGGGCGACTTCTTCGAGCGCAGCGGCGACCAGCGGCAATTCCACCTCGGAGAGCGGCGGCAAATCGAACAGCGATTCCACGGTGCGCTGGGCCTGGGTGCCCAGGCCCAAGTCGACAGGGCCGGCTTCGCCGGTGGCCGCATCGATGTAATACGCCGGCGAGAGTGGGAGGATCAGCCCGGCAGGCGGTTGCGTCGTGATCGCCGGGGAGATTCCGCGCTCGCCCGGCATCCAGACCAGTCGGCCGGGACGCGCCTCGGTGGCACGCAAGGCGCATAGTGCCTGTGTTTTTTCATCACCCAGCCAGCCTCGGCCAGTGGCGAGTATCGCATCCAGCAGCGCTTGGCCGGATTCACCCCTGAACCTGAGCGGGCCATAGATGACCTGCTTGCGCGCGATATCGCGAATCTGGCGGAAGATGGGCAAATCTTCTTCAGCGACGAAGGAGGGGGGCTTGAGCAGCGCCTGTTCGTAGTTGAACCACTCCTTGGGCTGTCCGCGTAAACCGCCATCTGCATCGAGTAATGCCTTGCAAAGCATCAATTCAGGCGTGTTCTTATGCGGCGGGATCGAAACGATATAGATGATGGATTCCCGGCGCGCTACCGGCTTGCGGGTTTTGCTCGCGCCCTCTGCGACTTTTCCGGCGAGTTGCTGGGTCCACTCGATGACCTGGGCGCGCGGTTTTTCCGTAATGCCCTGTTTCTGCGCGGCAAGAACCAGGGCCACGGCATGTTTGCAGAACTGCCCGACCGGACAGGAGCAATGCGCGCTGCGGAAGAAAACCGGCTCGCCTTCAACAAGCCGGGAGCTGAGTGTTACCGATGTGGCATAAGGGTGGAAATCCGAGCCCTGCACCTTGCCGCTGATTGTCATGCCTGCGGTTTCAACGGTGCTGACCCGCCCGACATAGGCTTGTCCGCGCTTGATCGTTTCCAGTCGGAATGAGTGGGCGAGCACCGCGGGGGTGATCTGCTTGAGCAGCTTGGCCAGTTCCATGTTTCAGATCGGATCGATAGGGGCGGCGGTTGAACTCGGGCGACTCAAGGCTTGCGCTTGCCTGCTGTCTTGCGCGCGGCGGGCGGAACGGGGCGCCCTGCGGCTGGTTTTCCGGCCGCCGGTTTTCCCGCCACGGGTTTGCGCAGCGGCGTCTTGGTGCCGACCGGCCGCGCCAGCGATTTGCCGCCGGCGGGCGTGGCTTCCGGCTTGCGCGCGCCTTCGAAGCGCTTGCCGGTGCCCTCGGGCTGGAACCACGGTACCAGATGGTGCTTGCCATTGCCGATCAGATCACGCCGGCCCATGGCCTGCAACGCTTCGCGCAGCATCGGCCAGTTTTCCGGATCGTGGTAGCGCAGGAAGGCCTTGTGCAGACGGCGCGTGCTGCCTTTCTTCGGGGTGAAAACGTCTTCCGAATCGCGGCCCACTTTCTTGAGCGGGTTCTTGCCGCTGTGGTACATGGTCGAGGCCAGCGCCATCGGGCTGGGCAGGAAGTTCTGCACCTGGTCGAGGCGGAAGCCGTTTTTCTTCAGCCACAAGGCGAGCTCCAGCATGTCCTCGTCGTTGGTGCCCGGGTGCGCGGCGATGAAGTACGGGATCAGGTACTGTTCCTTGCCGGCTTCCTTCGAGAACTTGTCGAACAGCGCCTTGAACTTGTCGTAGGTGCCGATACCCGGCTTCATCATCTTGGAGAGCGGGCCCTCGGCGATGTGTTCCGGCGCGATCTTCAGGTAGCCGCCCACATGATGCGTGACGAGTTCCTTCACGTATTCGGGCGATTCGCTCGCCAGATCGTAGCGCACGCCCGAGCCGATCAGGATCTTCTTCACGCCCTTGAGGTTGCGCGCCTTGCGGTAGAGCTGGATCAGCGGCGCATGGTCGGTATTCAGGTTCTCGCAGATGCCGGGGAATACGCAGGAAAAGCGCCGGCACGACGATTCGATCTTCGGATCCTTGCAGTGCAGTCGGTACATGTTGGCGGTCGGGCCGCCGATATCCGAGATGATGCCGGTAAAGCCGGGCACGGTGTCGCGGATCGTTTCGATCTCGCGCAGGATCGATTCCTCGCTGCGGTTCTGGATGATGCGGCCTTCGTGCTCGGTGATCGAGCAGAACGAGCAGCCGCCAAAGCAGCCGCGCATGATGTTCACCGAGAAGCGGATCATCTCGTAGGCCGGAATCTTCGCGCCCTGGTAGGCCGGATGCGGCACGCGCTGGTAGGGCAGGTCGAATACGCCGTCCATTTCCGGCGTGGTCAGCGGAATCGGTGGCGGGTTGAGCCACACATCGCGCTCGCCGTGGCGCTGTACCATCGCGCGGGCGTTGCCGGGGTTGGTTTCCAGATGCAGGATGCGCGAGGCATGCGCGTACAGCACGCGATCGTTAGCCACCGCTTCGAATGCCGGCAGGCGGATCACCGTCTTGCTGCGGTCGAGCTTGGGTCGGCGCACAAACTGGACCGGCTGCGCGCCATCGGCCGCAGGGGGCGGGGCGTTCTTGGCCGGTTCCATTGCATACGGATCGGGGTGCGCTTCGACGCGGCCCGGCGTATCGACCTCGGTCGAATCCATCAGCGCCCAGCCCTCGGGCCAGCTTCTCAGCATGAATGCCGTGCCGCGTACGTCGGTGATTTCGTTCACGGGTTCTTTTCTGGCCAGACGGTGCGCGACTTCGACCAGCGCGCGCTCGGCGTTGCCGTAGAGCAGCAGGTCGGCTTTGGAATCGACCAGCACCGAGCGACGCACCTTTTCACTCCAGTAATCGTAGTGGGCGATGCGGCGCAGACTGGCCTCGATGCCGCCGATGATGACCGGCACTTCGGGAAACGCCTCGCGGCAGCGCTGCGAATACACCACGACGGCGCGGTCCGGGCGCTTGCCGGGCTCGGCATTGGCCGTATAGGCGTCGTCCGAGCGGGTTTTCCGGTCCGAGGTATAGCGGTTGATCATCGAATCCATGTTGCCGGCGGTGATGCCCCAGAACAGGTTCGGTTTGCCGAGTTGCTTGAAATCGGCCGCGGATTTCCAGTCCGGCTGGCAGATGATGCCGACGCGAAAACCCTGCGATTCCAGCATGCGCCCGATCACCGCCATGCCGAAGCTCGGGTGATCGACATAGGCATCGCCCGTCACCAGGATTACATCGCAGCTATCCCAGCCGAGCTGGTCCATTTCCGCCCGGCTCATGGGCAGGAAAGGGGCGGTGCCGAAGCGGCTGGCCCAGTATTTGCGATAGCTGAAGATGTTCTTGGCGGGAAGCATGGAAGATGCCATAAAAGAGAAGGGCGCGATTATAGCGCCCTTGCCGGTTTGCTGTTGGGTAAAACTGCTAATTGGTCAGAGCAATCAGTACCTTATGCGATGATGGGGTCTTTCCCGCCCCGGTGTGGGCGGGGCAAGGGAAAAACGGTCAAACCAGATCCAGCAACTCGGCGGTATCGCGCAGCACGCGGTCGGCATCGATGCTGTGCGGATCGGCGTAACCGTGCGGCACCAGGTAAACCGGGCAGCCGGCGTTGCGGGCGGTGAGCGCGTCGTTGACCGAATCGCCGATCATCAAGAGTTCGGCCGGCGCAATGCCGAGCTTCTCGCAGACATGCAGCAGCGGCGCGGCGGAAGGTTTCTTTTCCGCCAGCGTATCGCCGCAGACCATGATGTCGAACAATTCGGCGGCACCGAGTTCCGCCATCAGCGGATGGGTGTAGCGCTCGGCCTTGTTGGTGACCAGCGCCATCGGGATGCCGCGCTGCTTGAGCGCGCGCAACACCGGCTCGACCCCGTCGTAAAAACGCGTGTTGGCGGTCAGATTGGCGCGGTAGTGCGCATCGAAGGTCGCGAGCGCCTGCTTTTGTGCGGCGGTGCCGGTATAAACCGCGGCCTTGTCATTGGCAATCGCGCGCGAAACCATGATTTCCACGCCGTCGCCGACATAGCTTTCCATCTGCTCGGAGGGCAGCAGCGGCAGGCCTTGCTCGGCGCGCGCAGCATTGGCTGCGGCGGCCAGATCGGGAATAGAATCCATCAGGGTGCCGTCGAGGTCGAAGGCAATTGCTTTGATCATGTTATTGCTCCACTTTTGCTAATTCGCTGCGCATCGCATCGATGATGGCCTTGTAATCAGGCTTGCCGAAAATGGCCGAGCCGGCGACGAAGGTATCAATGCCGGCCTCTGCAATTTCGCGGATATTGTCGATCTTTACGCCGCCGTCGATTTCCAGCCAGATTTCGCGACCGGTACGCGCAGTATATTCGTCGATGCGGGCACGCGCGGCGCGGGCTTTGTCCAGCGTGGCGGGAATGAATGCCTGGCCGCCGTAGCCCGGGTTGACCGACATCAGCAGGATGATATCGATCTTGTCCATCACATAATCGAGGTAATGCAGCGGGGTGGCCGGGTTGAAGACGAGGCCCGCCTTGCAGCCGCTGTCGCGGATCAGCCCGAGCGAGCGGTCGATGTGTTCGGAGGCTTCCGGGTGGAAGGTGATGATATTCGCGCCGGCTTTGGCAAAATCGGGGATGATGCGGTCGACGGGCTTGACCATCAGGTGCACATCGATCGGTGCGGTGGTGTGCGGGCGAATCGCGTCGCAGACCAGCGGGCCGATGGTCAGGTTGGGAACGAAGTGGTTGTCCATGACATCAAAATGAATGATGTCCGCCCCGGCGGCAACCACGTTGCGCACTTCCTCGCCGAGGCGGGCAAAGTCGGCGGAAAGCAGGCTGGGGGCGATGCGAAAAGTCGGCATGATCAAGTCTCGGCTTGAGGAATGGGGAAACGTTCCCATTTTAACGGAATCAGCTTAGCTTAAAGAACAAGAGATAATTACCATGAGTGAACACGTTCCCTATCTGATCGATGTGGAGGCGCAGGCTTTTTATGTGCCGGAGCAGTCGGACGAAGAAGAAAACCATTATGTGTTTACTTACCTGATCCGCATCCGCAACAAGGGCAGCCAGCCCGCGCAGCTTATTTCCCGGCACTGGTTCATTCGTGATCTGGAAAACCACGAGCACGAGGTGGAAGGCGAGGGCGTGGTGGGTGAACAGCCGGTGATTCAGCCGGGGCAAACTTTCGAGTACATGAGCGGCACGGCGCTGGAAAGCCCGGTGGGCACCATGCGCGGCAGCTACCAGATGCGCAGCGAGGATGGCACCGAGTTCGATGCGCCGATTCCCGAGTTCCTGCTCTCCGTTCCGCGGACACTGCATTGATGAGCCGGCCCCAATCTCGCAACGACTGGCAGACGTTGGCATCACTGCTTCCTTATCTGTGGCGCTACAAGAACCGGGTGATCGCGGCGTTGGTGCTGCTGGTCGCCGCCAAGCTCGCCAATGTGTCGATCCCGCTGCTGCTCAAGGGCATTGTCGATGCGCTCGATGCCAGCCACAAACCGTTGGTGATGCCGCTGGCGCTGGTCCTGGGCTACGGCGTGCTGCGCTTGACTTCGGCCGTGTTTGGCGAAGCGCGCGATGCGATTTTTGCCAAGGTGACGCAGGGCGCGATCCGCAAGGTGGCGCTGCAGGTGTTCGAGCACCTGCATGCACTGAGCCTGCGCTTTCACCTGACGCGCCAGACCGGCGGCGTCAGTCGCGACATCGATCGCGGTGCCAAGGGCATTTCCTTCCTGCTGTCGTTCTCGCTATTCAATATCCTGCCTACCTTGGTGGAAATCGTGCTGGTGGCCGCGTTGCTGCTGCAACGTTACCACTGGTCATTTGCGGCGATTACGTTCGGCACGATTGTCATTTATATCGTTTTCACGCTCGGCATCACCGAGTGGCGCATGAATTACCGCCGCGCGATGAACGATATGGAATCCAAGGCCAATACCCGCGCGATTGACAGCCTGCTCAACTTCGAAACGGTCAAGTATTTCGGCAACGAGGGCTGGGAATCGCAGCGTTACGATGAAAGCCTGGCGGAGTGGGAGCAGGCGTCGATCAAGAGCCAGGTTACGTTGTCGATCCTGAATGCCGGCCAGGCGATCATCATCGCCGTGGGTGTGACGGTTCTGGTCTGGCTTGCGGCCGACGGCGTGGTGCGCGGGACGATGACGCTGGGCGATCTGGTGCTGGTCAATGCCTTCCTGCTGCAACTGTATACACCGCTCAATTTTTTGGGCTTTATCTACCGCGAAATCAAGCACTCGCTGGCGGATATGGAAAAAATGTTCAACCTGCTCGATGTGAATACCGAAGTGAAGGATTCGGCTGCGGCGCAGGTGCTGGAAACGCACAGTGCCGAGATCCGGTTTGAGCACGTCGATTTTGCCTACGAATCCAACCGGGCGATTTTGCATGATGTGAGTTTCACCATTCCATCCGGCAAGACGCTGGCTGTAGTTGGTGCGAGCGGCGCAGGAAAATCCACGCTGTCGCGCCTCCTGTACCGTTTCTATGACGTGAATGCCGGCAGCATCACGATCAACGGCACGGATCTGCGCGATCTGACGCAGGCCAGCCTGCGCGCGCATATCGGCATCGTTCCGCAGGATACCGTGCTGTTCAACGATACGATCTACTACAACATTGCCTACGGGCGGCCGGATGCGAGCCGGGAAGACGTGATCCAGGCGGCGCGCTCGGCGCATATCTACGACTTTATCCAGCATTTGCCCGAAGGCTTCGAAACCCAGGTGGGCGAGCGTGGCCTGAAGCTTTCCGGCGGGGAGAAACAGCGCGTGGCGATTGCGCGCACCATCCTGAAAAATCCGCCGATCCTGATTTTCGACGAAGCCACTTCGGCACTGGATTCGCATACTGAAAAAGCCATCCAGACTGAACTGAGGGAAATCTCGGCCAACCGCACCACGCTGGTGGTGGCGCACCGCTTGTCCACGATCGTCGATGCCGACGAGATCCTGGTGCTGGCTGCCGGCCGTATCGTCGAACGGGGAACCCATCGCGCGCTGCTGGAGCAGGGCGGGCGCTATGCGGATATGTGGGCGTTGCAGCAGTCGGAATCAGGCCAAGAAGAGTCTGGCGAGGATGGAGTAGTCGAATAAGTCAGAAAAGGAATCATTCGCATGGCAGAATGTCATAAAACGAGGAAGTGGGACGACTAAGTTCTAACTGAACGGACCTTCTGCACGAGGAGCAATGCCATGCTGATTCGCAAACCTGCCGATATCGAACCTTCCGAAATCACCCCGAAAGATGTTTACCTGAACCGTCGCCAGTTCATGGTCACGAGCGCAGGGGGGCTGCTGGTTGCCGCTGATGCCATGGCCGCCTTGACGGCCAAGCCGGGTACGCCGCTCAAGGATGAAAAGACCAACAGCCTGAAAGAGGCGACGACCTACAACAATTATTATGAATTCGGCGTGGATAAAGAAGATCCGGCCAAGCATGCCGGTAGCCTGAAAACGCGCCCGTGGTCCGTGGTGGTCGAGGGCGAGGTGGCGAAACCCAAAACTTTCAGTATCGAGGAATTGCTGAAGTTCGCTCCGCTGGAAGAGCGCATCTACCGCATGCGCTGCGTGGAAGGCTGGTCGATGGTGATTCCCTGGATCGGGTTTTCACTAGCGGCTTTGCTCAAGCAGGTGGAGCCGACCGGCAAAGGCAAGTATGTTGCTTTCGAAACCCTGAATGATCCCAAGCAGATGCCGGGGGTGAAGTATCCGATTCTCGATTGGCCCTATCGCGAAGGCTTGCGCATGGACGAGGCTATGCACCCGCTGACCATTCTCTCGGTCGGCATGTATGGCGATGTGTTGCCCAACCAGAATGGGGCACCGATCCGGCTGGTGGTTCCCTGGAAATACGGATTTAAAAGCATCAAATCGATCGTGCGGATCCGTGTGGTTGAGCAGCAACCCAAAACCAGCTGGAATATGGCCGCGCCGAATGAGTACGGCTTTTATTCCAATGTAAATCCCAAGGTCGATCACCCGCGCTGGAGCCAGGCCACCGAGCGCCGAATCGGCGAGTTCAGCCGGCGCAAGACGTTGCTGTTCAACGGCTATGCCGATCAGGTGGCCGGGCTGTATGGCGGTATGGATTTGCTGAAGTATTTCTGATGCGTGCAATCAAGCCGGCGTTGTTCGTGATTTGCCTGTTGCCGCTTGCTCGTGCTGTCTGGATTGTGGCGAGTGGCGGTGCGGTCAATCCGATCGAGTTCATGCTTCACTCAACCGGAACCTGGGCGCTGGTGATGCTGCTGCTGACCTTGACGGTGACACCGCTGCGGCAAATCACCGGCAACAATAGCCTGATACGCTACCGGCGCATGCTGGGCTTGTTTTCCTTCTTTTACGCAATATTGCACTTCATGACCTGGGTAGGGCTGGATCGTTTTTTCGATTTGGCTAGCATGCTCAAGGATATTGTGCGGCGGCCGTTCATTACAGTGGGGTTTGCCGCCTTTGTCATTTTGGTGATCCTGGCGGCCACCTCAACCAATGCGGCAATGCGCCGACTCAAACGCAACTGGGGACGCCTGCATCGCCTGGTGTATCCGGCAGCAATACTGGCCGTGGTGCATTACTGGTGGCTGGTCAAGCTCGATATTACCCAGCCCGCGATTTACGCTGCATTGCTGGCGGTTCTTTTGTTGTGGCGTTTGTTTTTTCGCTTAAATGAATATTATCGAAGCCGTATCATGCATTAAACGCTGCGCCCGGCTTGCCAGCCACATATACTTACAAATAAACAGCGTGCTTCGAAGTGCCTGAGAGTCAAATTTTTGAAAGCGGGAAAATGGACCGAAATGATCTATTGTCGGCCACTCGTGCCGAATTTTTACGGGCGTATGGCGCATCGCTGGACGATGTGCTGCAGCGGGCAGACGGGCACATTTTTGACAAGGCTCGCGATGCTTCCAGCTTGCTCGAGCAAAGTCTTCTACTGGATGCGCGTGCGGTTTTATTGAACCAGCATATTGCGCTCAAGCGCCAATTGCTCAGCGGAATGGAGCAATTGCTGAATCGAAGCTTCCAGACTGCCTACAGCACGTTCCGCCCCTCGTACTACCATTCGCTGGATGCCAGTTCGCTTTCCCTTGTTGATGTCGCAACCTTTGAAGACGAACTGCAAATCGACTTGATGACCAAGCAGTTGCGCGATGCGGCGGAAGATCCTCTGCGGGATCTGAATATCCGCATTGCATTGCTGTTTGAGCAGGATGACATCAAGGAGCGGGAAAATCCGTTCCGTCCCTATCTGTTCGCTCGTTGTACCGTCATGGCGCTTGAGGCAATTCATGTCTCTCAGGATTTGATCATGCTTCTGGCGCAACAACTGGGCCTGGAGTTGTCCAAAGATATTGTCGTGATCTACGACGCACTCAATGAATTGCTGGCCCGCAACGGCATCGCCGCCCAGCTGCAATTGAAAATCAGGAAAAGCCCCGAGGCTGTCCAGGTCAATACCGGGCGGGCTCAGGCAGAGGCTGAAAACAGTCCGTTGCCGGCGGCAAGGAATTCCGAACAGGGCGTGGTTCAGCGCTTGCGCAGCCAGTACAACACCTGGAGTCCGATAACCCGCGAGGTTGTTCCGGCAAACCGGGCGGATCAGCTGCTGGAGTGGGTGCAGAAAGCGATGTCGCATCCCCATGCCGGTGGCGTGTCCACCCAAGCGGCGGGCGTTGGCGCGGCTCAAGTTGCCCCTTTCGCGCCAGGCTTTTCCGGTTCTGCCCCGAACATGGGCGGCGGCATGCAATCGCCGGCGTCCGAGTCGGTGGAATCGAGAAAAGGCTGGCTGGCCGAAGCGCAAGCGGTGGGTGCGGTGCTGCGCAATTTCTTTGCGGAACCCGCACATGGCCATGATGATTTCTATCCGGGTAATTTCAACCGGTTTGGCGCTGGTCATGCTGCCACGGAAACGGTCTCTTCCCCGCTGACCGATTCCATTCAAGCCCTGCAGCAATCCATTCCGGCCAATGCCACGGCATTGCAGGATGAAGACGGGCAGATCCGAAACCTGATCTTGGAGCATCGAACCGAACTGAACGAAAAAAGCCGTGATATTGATGAGCAGATGGTCATCGACATTGTGGCCATGCTGTTCGAGTTCATTTTGCGTGATACGCAGGTGCCGGCGGAAGTGCGCGCACAATTGGGGCGCTTGCAGTTTCTGGTATTGAAAATCGCCCTGCAAGATCCTGCTTTCTTCACCAGGAAAAGCCATCCGGCACGCTTGCTGGTCAATCGAATCGGATCGATCGTGCAGGATTTACAGCAACTGGATCCGGACGGGAAAAGGATTACCGATGAAATCTGCCGAATCGTCGAGGTGCTGCTCTCGGATCTGACCGGGGATGTTTCCCTGTTTGCCCAGATGCTGGACGAGTTCGATGTGTTCGTGGCCGCAGAGTTGCGCGCGGCTGATCAGCAGATCGATCGCGCGGTGCAGGTGGTGCAAAACGCGGAAAATCGCACCCTGCAGTTCGCGCGCACCACGGCCATGATCGCCGGCGCACTGTCCGGCTTGAAAGTCGACAACTTCCTGCATGAGTTCCTGGTCAATACCTGGGCGCGGGTGGTTGAACGTGCCGCGCGCACCGATCCGGCTCAGGCCATGCGTTTTAGGCTGATGGTCCCGGATTTGATCTGGAGTATTGTTCCGAAAATAACGGAGCGGGATCGCAAGGAGTTGTTCGGACTGATTCCGGGATTGCTCGATACCCTGCGTGAAGGGTTGACCTTGTTGGGCTGGACCACAAGGGAAACACAGGATTTGGTGAGCTGGCTGGTCGATTCGCACCGACATGCCCTGCGTGTCACCAACTTGCCGGCGCCGGTGCCGCCACGCTCCTACATCGACAACCATTTCGAGCAGTTTGTAAACGCATCGGAGGATGATTCACCGCATCCGTCTGCTACAGCAGGAGAGCTGCCGCTGGATGGAAAATTGCTGGACGAGGCCACCAGTGAAATGGAAGTGCAGCTTAATGTGCTTGATTCGAAAGTTGTCTTTGGTCCGGATGAGCCAGCGGGCGATAAGGTGCCTGGCTTGGCAGGCGATGATGCAGATTTGCAATGCAATATGGACGAGGTCTTTCAGCGCTTGCGAAACGGCGTGACCATCGAAATCTCCCTGGACGGGCACCCGACCCAGGCCCGGTTGAACTGGGTCAGTCCGACGGCTTCCCATCTGGTGTTGAGTATCGATGATGTGCCGACACTTTCGGTCATCAGCGTGAAGGTATTCCGCCGCCTCTTTGCCGCACAAAGAGTTCGCTTCCTCGAAGATGCCCCGTTGTTTGAGCGCGCCGTGCATTCCTTGCTGGATTCTGCCGATCATCTGGATCACCAGGCTGAGCCGGTCGCCAGTTAGGCATCCGTTGATGCTGGATAGAAACGCATCAGGCGCCAACGGAACCTAAGGCTCAGCGCGTCTTCTTTTTGGCTGGCGCCGGTTTCTTTGCCGCTGTCTTTTTGGTGCTCTTGCCTGGTTGGGTCGCTTTGCTGGCTTTGGTCACGGGTTTGGCAACGGAAGGTTTGCTGCAGACCGTGGTGGTTATTTTTTTACCCTTGCGGATGGATACGACCTTGCGACAACTCGGGCTCTCGGCGGGAGCTGCTGTCTGTGCTGCAACGCGTGCCGGACGGCCTTGCAGGAGGGCATTGACATCGATGTTTTCGTGATCCAGTTCGCTCATGCGGCGGGCACCATCAAAGCGCGAGGTCCAATACTTGTCCCCCATGTTTGCTACTTCAATGTTGCGTCCTGTGCGCGGAGCGTGGATAAACCGGTTGTCCCCCAGGTAGATGCCAACGTGGGAAAACTGGCGTTTGAGCGTATTGAAAAACACCAGGTCACCCGGTTTGAGTTCGCTCTTGTCGATGGTGTCGCCGGTGCGGCTCATGCCCAACGCCGTGCGCGGCAGGGCAATGTTCAACGTGTTCTGAAACACGTAACGGATGAAACCGCTGCAATCAAGACCGGATTCCGGGGTGTTGCCGCCCCATTTGTACTTGACCCCGATCAGGCTCATGGCTGAAAGAAGCAGATCCTGCGCGGGTGCGTAATCTGTTGCCACCTTGCGGGGCGTTTGGCTGGCTGCCGTTTTGCGCGGTTTGCTGGCCGGCTCGGAGGCTGCTGCGCCGTCCTGTGCAGGCGTGCCGCCCAGGCTTTCCTGGGTGGTTGGCTCGTCGGCGCGAAGTGGTTGCATGGCCAAAACGCAGAGCAGTGCGGCCATTGTCAGGTGAAATTTCATGGGTCGAACTGTAACGGCGTGCCTAAAGGCTGTAAAGACTTTGAGGTGCTTAAAAGGACACTTGCCAAAATCGGAAACGCTGTAAGGGCTGGTTGGACGCCGGTTTGGAGCAGCAACGTCGTTCATCGATTTATTGGCAACGCTTGCAGGCTTCTCGCTCAGTTTTTCAACGGGCTGTTAAAATCAATTTCCTTTATTTTTCACGGGTTGATCCATGCTCAAGGAAACCTTCCATGTGGTGCGCGATCTGCCACGCGTGCGTGACATCATTACTATTTTGGTTCGCCATGGCATGGGTAACCTTGTGCAGCGTCTTGGGTTGGCCAAAGGAATCGAAAAAGCAGGCGATCTTTTGCATATCCCCGGCAATCATGAAATTGAGGCGGTTGATCCGGAAGTGCGGATGCGCCGCGTGCTGGAAGAGCTTGGGCCCACATTTATCAAACTGGGCCAGGTTCTGGCTACCCGTGTCGACATGTTCCCGCAGGAGTGGATTGCTGAATTCGAAAAATTGCAAAGCGATGCCCCGGCAACATCTTTTGCCGAGCTGCTACCTGAATTGCAGCAAGCGTTGGGATGCGATCCCCATACGATTTTTGATGAGCTGGATCCGATACCAATCGGCTCGGCTTCGATCGCCCAGGTTCACCGTGCGCGCTTGAGCAGCGGAGAAGAGGTGGTGCTGAAAATTCGCCGCCCCGGGATTATTCCCAAGATCGAGGCCGATCTGCGCGTGTTGCGCCATATTGCGACACTGGCAGAGTTCGAGTTTCCGGAAATGCGGCGCTACCAGCCGGGAAAAATCGTTGATGAATTTGCCAAGTCACTGCGGCGGGAGCTCAATTTTTTGTCCGAAGCGCGTAATTTGGAGCGATTCACGCAGAATTTCACGGGCAATCAGGAAATTGAAATTCCCCACGTGTACAAGGAGTGGACCTCCGAGCGCCTGATGGTGCAAAGCTACATCGGCGGCATTCCGGGTAACGATCTTGCCGCTGCGGATGCTGCGGGACTGGATCGCAAGGTTCTGGCTGCCAGAGGGGCCAATGCCGTGCTCAAGATGATATTGATCGACGGTTATTTCCATGCCGATCCCCATCCGGGCAATGTCAAATACTTGCCGGGTAACCGGCTGGCTTTCCTGGATTTTGGCATGGTGGGCCGTTTGCCGCACCCGCGCCGCGATCAGATTGTCGACCTGCTGGCAGCGCTTTCGCAGCGTGACGAGCATGGCATCTTGAATGTGTTGCTGGAATGGACTGGCGAGGCGGTGGTGGATGAGGAAAAGCTTGCAGCCGACATTGCCGATTTTATTTTCAATTATGAAAATCTGGCGCTCAAGGAAATCCAGTTCGGCGCACTGCTCAATGACATTGTCACCCTGTCGCGCGAGCATGAACTGATGCTGCCGCCGGATCTTACCTTGCTGTTCAAGACGCTGATTTCGCTTGAGGGGTTAGGGCGTCAGCTTGACCCCGATTTTCAAATGGTGCCGCACCTGACCCCTTTTGTTAAACAGGTGATCATTGCGCGCTACAACCCGGCGACAGTGTTCAAGCGTGGGAAAGACGGCGTGATGGAGGCGCTGCATATTCTCGCGGGTGTGCCCAGGGATATCGGCAAGCTGGTCAAGCAAGCGCGGCGCGGCAATTTGCGCATCGACCTTGACCTGAAACGACTTGATCACTTCGGCGCACAGATGACGCGCAGTGCAAACCGCTTGACCATGGGTATTGTGACCGGCGCCATGATGATTGGCTCGGCGATTATCTCGACCGTGCAAGGGGGGCCAACCTTGTTGGGTTTGCCGGTACTGGGGTTTTTAGGGTTTTTTATTGCTTTTCTGATTACGCTTTGGCTGGTGGTGGCAATCTGGGTTTCCGGCAAGCAAGAAGAGCGCTGATTGCTCCCCCGATTTTTATGCGCCGCCCGCATAGTCATGCTGGCGCCACGCTTCAAATACAGTGACCGCAACCGCGTTGGAGAGATTCAGGCTGCGATTGTCCGGCCGCATCGGCAGGCGGATGCGTCGTTCTGGTGGGAACGTGGCCAGGACTTCCTCGGGTAAGCCGCGCGTTTCCGGTCCGAAAACGAAGACGTCCCCGGGCTGGAAAGCCACCTTGTCGAAACGCTGCGAGCCTTTCGTGGTCGCGGCAAAAAAACGGTGCCCGTTCAGGGCGTCCAGGCAATCCTTCCAGCATTCATGCACGCGCATCGTGGCGTATTCATGGTAATCAAGCCCGGCGCGGCGCATCTTGGCATCGTCGAGCGGAAAACCCAGGGGCTTGACCAGATGCAGGGTGGCGCCCGTATTGGCTGCCAGCCGGATGATATTGCCGGTGTTGGGCGGGATTTCGGGCTGGAAGAGAACAATGTGGAACATGGCTGGCGCTGCGCGGGGCAGACTCTGCAATAAACGAGCAGCGATTTTACCCTGATATGGGGCAGGTGCTGTGTGTCATGCTGCGCGTGCAACTGTTAGAATCACAGGTTATCCGTCAATCAACCTGACTGCAATTCCATGAAAAATACTGCCACACTTTTGGTTAGCTGCCCGGATCAAAAGGGTATCTCGGCTGCGATCGCCAATTTTCTGCTGACGTACAATGCCAATATTGTTGATTCCAACCAGCATCAAGACGATTCCGAAAACCTGTTTTTGATGCGCGTGGAATGGGATCTGTCCGATTTCACCCTGAATATGGATGCCTTTGCCTCGGCCTTTCAGCCTATCGCCGACAAGTTCAGCATGCGCTGGCGTGTTGCGCTGTCCAGTGCCCGGCCGAAAATGGCGATTTTTGTCTCCAAATACGATCATTGCTTTGTCGATCTGCTGCATCGCTATCATAGCGGCGAGCTGCATTGTGAAATTCCGCTGATCATTTCCAATCATGAGGATTGCCGTCCGCTCGCCGATTTCTACGGTGTGCCGTTCCATGTGATCGAGGTCAACAAGGAAAACAAGAAGGCAGCAGAACAGAAACAGCGCGAACTGCTGGATGGCGCCGGTGTCGATCTGATCGTGCTGGCTCGTTACATGCAGGTGCTGTCGCATGAATTTACCGCGGCCTATCCCAAACGGATCATCAACATTCACCACAGTTTCCTGCCGGCTTTTGAAGGCGCCAAGCCGTATCATCGCGCGTTTGCCCGTGGGGTGAAGCTGATCGGTGCCACCAGCCATTACGTGACCGAAGTGCTGGATGATGGGCCGATCATCGAGCAGGATGTGACGCGTATTTCTCATCGCGATGCGGTCGAGGATCTGGTTCAACATGGCCGTGATCTGGAGAGAATCGTGCTGTCTCGCGCCGTGCGCTGGCATCTGGATAACCGCGTGCTGGTGTATGCCAATAAAACGGTGATTTTCTCCTGATGCCCAAATTCGTTCGCGATGTGCTGGATCTGCTGCGCTTCAGGTTTCACCCTTTGGCGCACTATGTCTACCCCGCTTGGCAGACGCTGCTCTGGTTGTCGCTGATAGGTGTGGTCGGCGGGTTGGCTGCGTATGAGTTTCAGGCGGGTGTGTTGGCGCGCATCGCTTTTTTCATTGCGCTCAATGTAATAGAAACCATTGTGCTGTCCGCCTGGCTGATGGCATGGTGGCGCTGGGTATTGAAAAGGCCCGTCCAGGGTAGCTTGTTCCCGCTGGTGGTGTTGGCCAACTCGGCACAGTTGCTTGAACCTGTGCTGCGATTGTTTCCCGAGTCTGTTGCGCTGGCGCTGGTCTTTCCGCTGGCGCTCTATGGCATGCTTTTGCTGATTGGCGCGGTGGCGGCCGCCCTGGACGAGCGGCGATTTTTGGTATTTGTCGCGATTTTGGCTTATTTGCCCATCGCGCTGGCACTGGTGCAATTGTCCATGAACTTGACAGTGGAGTGGGGGTGGGTAGAGATGGCAGTGACACCCGCTGCAAATACCCCTTAGTGCGGTAGTTCGATCCGGACAATCAATCCATGCGGCACGGCATCGCGCAGGCTGACCGTGCCGCCGTGGCGCTCGGCGATTTCCCTGACAATCGCCATCCCCAGACCGCAGCCGCTTCCGTCTTGCTGGCGCCGATAGAAACGTTCGAATACGCGCTGTTTGTCCTCTTCCGGTATTCCCGGACCGTCGTCCTCAACCTCGATGACGTAGTGCTGGTTTTGATCCTGCAACCTGACAGTAACGCAACCACCGCGCGGGATGTATTTGATCGCGTTTTCCACCAGGTTCACAAACAATTCGCGTAAGAGAACAGAATTTCCCTCGATCCAGGCTTCGTTCAACGAACAGTCACATCCCAGATCGATCCCGGCGGCAAGCGCGCGCGGAACCGCTTCCGCAGTCAGTTCGCGAATCAGGCGGGCCAGGTCCATGTGCACGCGCAAGATGCTTGATTGATTGCCCGGCTCGGAGCGTGCAAGGGTAAGCAATTGGTTGACAAGGTGAATGCTGCGCGTGGCGCTGGTATGCACCATGGCGAGCCGTTCGCGCTGGGCTTCCGAGATCGATTCCCGCATAGCGAGCTCGGTTTGCGATTTCAGTCCCGCCAGCGGGGTGCGCAACTGGTGGGCAGCATCGCCGATAAAGCGGCGTTGCCGGTCAATGCTCTCGCCGGCGCTGACCAGCAAATGATTGAGCGCGCCAAACAGCGTAACCAGTTCCTGGGGGGCGTTGCCGATGTCCAGTGGCGAAAGGTCTTGCGGTTTGCGTGATTCAAGCAAGTGCTGAAGCCGCTTGAAGGGCTGAAGTCCGCGCCCGATGCCCCACCAGACCAGAATGGAGGTGGTCAGTGTCAGCAATGCCAGCGGAATAACCATGGCAAAAACAAGATCGTTAAACAGGCGCTGGTGGACATCATGGCTCGTGGCAACTTGCACGGTCAACCATTTGCGCCCTTCCGGGGTATCAAGCGGCCGAACCAAGGCAATGGCCCGGAGTTGTTGCCCCATGAATTGTTCTGTGTAAAAGACGCGCTGGGGGCCAGCACCATAATTGGGGATCGAGAATTTCCAGTTGCCGAATAACCGGCTGCCTGGAGTGAGATGCGCTGAGTACAAGGGGGCCGTGCTGCCAAATTCAGCCATCAACAATTTGGCTTTGTCGGACAGCTCCATGCTTGGGGCGGCGCTTTCAGGCAAGACCAGTGCGGCAAGAGATTGCGCTGATTGCTGAAGGCTTTGGTCGACCAGATTGTCTGCATAATGGAGCGCGACTTGGTAGGAAAGTGCCGCGCCCATTAGCCAGGATACAAGTTGTGGAACAAGCAGCCACAGAAGCAGCTGCCTGCGCAGTGAAGGTTTACAGTGCCGCACCTGGCGCGCCTGCTTGCTGTTTTTCGAGCAGGTAGCCCAAGCCGCGGATGGTGCGGATGACTACGCCGCAGGGTTCCAGTTTCTTGCGCAAGCGGTGAACGTAAACTTCAATGGCGTTGAGGCCAACTTCTGCGTTATCGCTGCCCAACTCCGCCACGATTTGTTCTTTGGTGACCACGCGGTCGATATTCCCCATCAGGATTTCCAGCACGGTCAGTTCGCGTGCGGAAAGATCCAGCGGCGTATCGTTGCACCAGGCACGCTGACCTGCGCGATCCAGTCGCAGATTGCCCAATTGTTGAACGGACTGGGGCAGAATCTGGCTGCGGCGCAACAGTGCGCGCAGGCGAGCTTCCAGTTCGGCGAATTCAAACGGTTTGGCAATATAGTCATCGGCGCCGGCATCAAGACCCGCAACGCGGTCTTCCAGACCATCAAGCGCGGTCAGGATGAGAATGGGCAGGGAAGGTTTGTGCTGACGAACATTACGCAATACGGACAAGCCATCCATGTTGGGCAGACCAATATCAAGAACGACTACGTCATAATCGTTGTGTAGCAAGATTTGGAGAGCAAGGGCGCCATCGTTGACGCAGTCCACCTGGAAATCAGCCTGACAAAGGCTGGTTTTAAGTGCATCTGCAAGAATCAGATCATCTTCAGCCAGAAAAAGCCGTGTGGCCATTTTTGTCTCCTTCATTGTAAGATTAAGCTTACCGATGAGTTTAGCGCCAATTCGGGTAAATCCCAAGTTTATTTTTTTGCGCCCATTTTTAGTGCGTATGTAAGTGTTTGATTTTCTGTTTGATTGTGGTTGATGTGATCCGGACCATCGGTCAGCCAGCCGCTTGTCTCCATCTGAATCAACTGGCCCAGGGCGTCAATCCAGTCGGGCCGGTCGTTCAGGGCCGGGATGTATCTGAATTGTGTGCCACCCGCGGCAAGAAAGATCCGCTTGCCTTCCAGGGCGATCTCTTCCAGTGTTTCCAAGCAATCGGCTACAAACCCGGGGCAGATGACATCCAGCTTGTTGGTCTGTCGTTGTCCTAGCTCGAGAAGCGTGCTTTCCGTGCTGGGATCAAACCATTTTGCCCGGCCAAAGCGTGACTGGAACGATACGCTGTATGTTTCGGGAGAAAGCTGCAATGCTTCGGCCAGCTGGCGCGCGGTTTTCTGGCAGTGGCAGAAGTAGGGGTCGCCCCGCTCCAGCGTGTAACGCGGCGCGCCGTGGAAACTCATCAATAAATGGCTGCCACGCCCGTTTATTCGCCAGTGTTCGCGTACGCTTGCGGCGAGTGCACCGATGTAACCCGGATTGTCATGAAAGGATTTAACCGTGCGCATTGCGGGTTGATTGCGAATGCTGGACATGACCCTGCCAAGTTCATCAATAACGCTTGCTGTCGTGCTTGCTGCATATTGCGGATAGAGCGGAACGATCAGCAGGCGGTCGCAACCTGCGGCTTTTAATTTGACGACGGCTGATTCGATGGAGGGCGCACCATAGCGCATGGCCATTTCCACGAGCACTGGCTCCGGCAATTTTTCTCCCGACCAGCCCTTCAATAACTTGGCTTGTTTTTCGGTCCAGACTCGCAAGGGGGAGCCCTCGGTGGTCCAGATCGCGGCGTATTTTGCGGCTGATTTCTTGGGGCGCGTATTTAGAATAATGCCGTGCAAGACCAGCCACCAAGGCAGGCGCGGGATTTCAACAACACGCGGGTCGGACAGGAATTGTGCAAGGTAGCGTTTTACCGCGGCCGGCGTGGGCGCATCGGGGGTTCCCAGATTAACCAATAAAACGCCGATCTTGGGGGACGTGTCGTGGCGGAATTCCGGTTCGGTCAGGTAGCGCATGTGGATCAATACTCCTGGCAATAAACGGTTGCCGGAAAGTGGCTGCCGCGCCTAATCATACCCAAACCGTGCTTCTATGCGGTATGCATTACTGCGCTACGGGTTGTCATATCAGGAGGACGTACGGTAAAAGGAACACGGCGCGGATGAAGGGTCCGCGCCGTGTTTTGAAGGTTGGGGCTGTTGTGATTAGCGGGTGAAAATCGTTCCAATCCAGAAGAAAGCGCCAGCCAGCACCATGGCCGCCGGCATGGTCAATGCCCAAGCGATCAGGATGTTTTTGACTGTTCCGCCTTGCAGTCCGCTGCGATTGGCAACCATCGTGCCGGCTACGCCGGACGAGAGAACGTGCGTGGTTGATACCGGCAGGCCAAGGATGTTGGCAAGTCCAATTGCGCAAGAGGCGGTAATCTGCGCACAAGCGCCTTGGGCGTAGGTCATGCCCTTTTGACCGATTTTTTCGCCGACAGTCAGTACCACGCGACGCCAGCCAATCATGGTGCCGATACCCAGTGCCAGGGCAATGGCGAAGATGACCCAGGTTGGCGCGTATTCGGTGGTCGCGGTCAGATCTTTGCGTAGTTTGTCCAGATCCTTGCGTTCGGCCGAGGTGATTCCTGGAAGTGTGCCTACTTTCTTTGCCGTATCGTCAAGACACAGCAGCAGGCGGCGTACCTTGCGCCGGGTTTCGGTATCCAGGGCATCGTAGGTCTTGACGGTGTGCGGGTCCAGGGTGGTGGTGAGTTCGGTAATGGCCGGGATGGTCATTTCCGGGTTGCACTTGAATGCTTTGGGCAGCGTGTGATTGGGTACTTTGCCAAGCGCCAGGTATTGCCCCAGGCGCTCGCCGTTGCGTTCATAAAACTGCTGCATGTGGGCGGCCGCATCATGCGTGCGCAGGATTTCGTAAGAGGTGCTGTCCATATCAAGGACGAACTTGCCCGGTACGATCCCGATCAATACCAACATGACCAGGCCGACACCTTTCTGGCCGTCATTGGAACCGTGGGCGAAGCTGACCCCCATGGCAGAGGCAATCAGTACCAGCCGGGTCCAGAACGGAGGATGCTTTTTCCCGTCGATGGTCTGGCGTTCTTCCGGCGTCTTGTGCATGCGTGAATCCGCGCGGAAGCGTTTGAGCAGCAACAATAGCAGTGCGGCAATCAGGAAGCCAAGAGTGGGAGAAACCACCAGCGAGAGCATGACATCGATGGCCTTCTTCCAGTTGATGCCATGACTGAGCGGAATGCCGGTCATGATGGCATTGGCAAGGCCTACGCCCAGGATCGAGCCGATCAGGGTGTGCGAACTGGAAGCGGGCAGGCCCAGATACCAGGTGCCGAAATTCCAGAAAATGGCGGCGGCCAGCAAGGAAAAGACCATGACCATGCCTTGGGCCGATGCGGCATTGAGCAGCAACTCAACCGGGAGCAGGTGAACGATGGCATAGGCGACACTCAGGCCACCCAGCAATACGCCGAAGAAATTGAAAATGCCGGAGGCGCCTACGGCCAGGTGCGCTGGCATGGCCTTGGTGTAAATAACGGTGGCAACGGCATTGGCGGTATCGTGAAAACCGTTGATGAATTCAAAAGCCAGCACAAAGGCCAGCGCAAGAAACAGACTGAGGCCAACAGTGAAATCCAGGCCGGAAAAAAGACTGAACATGGAAAAACCATGGAGGAATAACGATGGCGCGGATTATCGCGTACCAGGCTCCTTTCGGGTTGATCTGGGGTAGAAAAATGTCACTTTTTTTACAATTTCTGCGCTTATGAAGAGCAGCTGACGCTGATCGATTGCGCCCAGTCAGGTGGCGTTGCGGCGTAGTCGGCAAATTCGTCCCGTGGCTCGAAGGGGTGCGACAAGCAGCGTTGCAGGCGCTCGATTTCGCTGAAGTCGCCGTTCTTGCCGGCTTTCTGAATGGCAATTTCGGCAAGATGGTTGCGCAGCACATACATGGGATTGACGCGGTTCATCCGATCGAAGCGAAGGCTGGCGCAGCTGTTTTCCTGCTGAATTCGCGCGCGATATTGCTCTGTCCAGGCATCGAAGGCTGGCCGATCAATAAAGAAATCGCGCAGTTTTTCGTTCCGGGTGTCGCCTTCTGCATCGAAGGTGGCCAGCGCCCGCCAAAACAAGGTCCAGTCCGTGGCGGATTTTTGCATCTGTTCCAACAGTAGACTGACCAAGTTCCAATCGTCATCCTGCCAGCTTTGCAGGCCGAGCTTGCCGCGCAGTTGACCGGAAAATGCGACCTCGAACATGGACTGGTACTGTTTCAATACCTCGGTCAATGCTTCCTTGTCGGCCAGCGGCAACAAGGCTTGCGCCAGGCAATGCAGGTTCCACAGCCCGATTTCCGGCTGGTGGTGCCAAGCGTAGCGGCCAGTGTGGTCAGAGTGATTGCAGATATGGCCGGCATCAAAGCCATCCAGAAAGCCAAACGGCCCGTAATCGAGTGTCAGGCCGATGATCGACATGTTGTCCGAGTTCAGCACGCCATGGCAGAAACCGACACCTTGCCAGCGGGCAATCAGTTGCGCGGTACGCTGGGCGACCTTGCGCAGCAGTGCAGCATAGGGCTGTGGATCGTCATGGCATTCCGGATAGAAATGGGTGATCACCCAGTCGGCCAGAGTGCGCAGTGAAGCGTGGTCGCCGGTGCGGTGGAAATATTCAAAATGCCCAAAACGCACGAACGTGGGCGCTACCCGCAGGACCACGGCCGCTGTTTCCAGCTCTTCGCGCAAGACCGGTTGGGGAGAGCTGACCAGACCCAGTGCACGCGTGGTCGGAATGCCGAGACCCTGCATGGCTTCCGAGCACAAGTATTCCCGAATCGAAGAGCGCAATACTGCGCGGCCATCGCCCATGCGTGAATACGGCGTGAGGCCGGCGCCTTTGAGTTGCAATTCGTAAATCGTGCCATCCGGCGCACGGTGTTCGCCAATCAGCAGGGCGCGCCCATCGCCCAGTTGAGGGACGTAAGTGCCGAACTGGTGGCCGGAATAGACGCTGGCCAGTGGGCTGGCTCCTTCCGGTAGCAAATTACCGGCGAGCAAATGGGCCAGATCGGGATGGGCTTGTGGATCGGCATGCAGACCAAGGGTTTGCGCCAAATCGGCATTCCATGCTGCCAGAATGGGATCGGGCAGGGGAGTGGGCGACACGCGGGTGTAGAATTCGGGCGGCAGTGCGCCAAAGCGCGGGGCCTGTGGAAAATTCGCCAGGGTGAATGTCATGCGTGTTCAGACGGGCTGACCGTCGCTCCAGGATTATTAGTTGAGTTATTTTGTCGGATATTATGCCATTTTGTTCCTCAAGGTTTGAAGATGAGTGAAAAATTTCCTGTTACGCCGGCCATTCGCGTTCTGCGCCAGCATAAAGTGACGTTTACCGAGCACTTGTATTACTATGAAGACAAGGGCGGAACAACCGTCTCTGCGCGCGAATTGGGCGTGGACGAGCATGCGGTCATCAAAACGTTGATCATGGAGGACGAGCGCCGCCAGCCGCTGGTGGTCTTGATGCACGGCGATTGCGAAGTCTCGACCAAGAATCTGGCGCGTTTCCTGAATGTGAAAACGATTTCCCCTTGTGCGCCTGAGGTGGCTGGCAAGCACTCGGGCTACCTGGTCGGCGGTACTTCACCCTTCGGGACGAAGAAAGGCATGCCGGTCTATCTGGAGCGCAGCATCCTGGTCCTGGAGAAAATCTACATCAATGGCGGCAAGCGCGGATTTCTGGTGGGGATGAATCCGCTGGATGTGCAGCGCATTTTGCAGCCGGTTCTGGTGGATGTTGCTACGGGCAAGGGCGGCTAAAGATCGTCCGCCTGGTCAGGATTTTTCGAGCATGTCGTTAAGTTCGTTGCGCAAGTTGAGGCGGGCGCCTTCTTCCAGCGTGCCTTTCAGCCTTTCGATGAAATCGCTGGCGGTGCTGCAAATGCGCTTGCGTTCGTCGCGGGAAACATCGGCTGTTTTCAGATACTTCAACGTGGCGTGCGATGCCGAAAGCATCAGCCGGTTGTTGCGGGTTTCCTCCGCCTGCGGCAGCAACAGGTTCACGGCGTCTGCAGTGCGGTTCTTCAGCATCATCTGCACGCCAAGGTTGTTGAGGTCGGTGATTTCCGCACCACAGCGCTGGATGAAGTCCTTCCAGGCGTGGCGCTGGCCTACGGCGGTTTCCAGCAGGTTCGACAAGTGCTTGGTGGTAATGAAGCGGCGGGCGATTGCTCGTAGCCATTTGTACGGGGCCATTGCGGGATTGGCTTCTTCTTCCGGCAACGATGGCGGGCAGACCATGTCCGCGGTCATCAGAAAGCCGATGGCGGCTTCCTGGGTAAATGCTTCATTGGGAATATAAGGTTCGACTTCCGCCAGGAATTCGGTCTTGTTTTGAAAGATGGCGGCGGCGAGTTTGCCGATGACGCGGTTGATGATGGTGTCGTCGCGCTTGGCTAGTTCCTGTGCCATGCGCAGATATTTGTCGGCATCACCCATGGCCCCGTCGCGCCGGGCGGCCAGCGCAAGTTGCAGTACGGTTTCCGGAGAAAGGGCCGACGAATTGCCGCCGCAAAAGACGGCGCGTTCCAGTAATTTCCGTGCCTTGCCCGAGTCGCCCATCATGTTGGCCAGATTGCCGGCTTTTTGCAGGCGCGAAACGTTGTTGGGTGAAATCGCCATGCATTTTTCATAAACGCCCATCGCTTCTTCCATGCGGCCTTCTGCCATGTAGAGTGCGGCAAGTTCTTCGTAGGCGTCCACGTAATGCTCGTGGGTCAGGATGGCTGCGTGCAGAACGCTTTCTGCCTGCGACTGATTGCCCTGGCGCGCCAATACCCTGGCAAGCCCGAGCTTGGCCCACGGGACCACTTTATTGGTCAGTGTTTCTTCGAAGAGCCTTTGGGCTTCATCCAGGCGGCCGGCTTCCACCAGCAGATTAGCGAGCACGCGAATCAAGTCGGCGCGATATTGTCCGGCCTGCGGCAGGGCTTCCTGGGCGCAAACAATGGCGCCTTCGATATCACCCTTGTTGATCCGCTCCAGAGTTGGTTTCAGGAATGCCTTGCGTGTCCAGGCGATATGCAGTCGCTTGGCGAGCAGGGCGCTGGTAAATGGTTTGATCAGATAATCATCCGGCCCCACCTCGGCCACGGCAACGACTTTCTCGTAAGAGGCTTCTGCTGTGATCATGAACCAGATGGTGGAGAGCGGCAGTTCGCCCGAGCGGCGCAATTCTTCCAGCAGTTCCTGGCCGTTCATGCCTTCGCCA
This sequence comes from Pseudomonadota bacterium, assembly GCA_018261735.1. Lineage (GTDB taxonomy): Bacteria > Pseudomonadota > Gammaproteobacteria > Burkholderiales > Chitinibacteraceae > Formivibrio. Next base: position 97,147 of record JAGTRM010000003.1, on the reverse strand, counting down.
AAATGGTAGTCGCACAGCACGACATCGTAATTGCCATTGCGTACCCGTCGGCGGGTTTCGCCGATACTGTTGGCCGTATCCACCCGGGTGATGCCGGACTGTGCCAAGGTCAACCGGATCGACTGGCGAACCGTTGGGGCATCGTCGGCAACAAGGACGTGAGCTTGAGTCAAATCTGAGGACATGGCTGGATGCTGCGCCCGGAAAATGGTTGGTTGGAATACAAATATAAACGTTAATAAGTGTAAATGGCGAGGCTGCAGGAAAAGTCGCGGAGTATGGAGGTGTTGCTGGGCGCAGGAATGAAAAAACCCCGACATGAAGTCGGGGTTTTCTGAATACTGGTGCCCAGGAGAAGACTCGAACTTCCACGGCCTTGCAACCGCTAGGACCTGAACCTAGTGCGTCTACCAATTCCGCCACCTGGGCATTACCCTGTGCGTACTGTTCAAGAGATTGGTGCCCAGGAGAAGACTCGAACTTCCACGACCTTGCGATCGCTAGGACCTGAACCTAGTGCGTCTACCAATTCCGCCACCTGGGCTCTTGAACTGCGCTAAAATGAACTGCGCTTCACAGAGAGGCGTGATTATCAGAAAAAGAAGAAACCATGTCAAGAAAACTAACAAAACAAATTGAAGCCAGTCCTGCCGCCTTGTTGAGCCCGCCGGTGCCGGCGAAGTCAAAGCCGCGTAAAGTCAAAGGCTTGCGTGCGCAAGATCCCTGGCTCGAACGCGAGCGCGAACGTTACGAAAATCCGCTGCCTTCGCGCGAATTCATCCTGCAGATACTCACGGAAGCCGGTGCGCCGGTATTTCCGGATGAGTTGAAGAAGCAATTGTCGATTCACCAGAGCGAATCCGAATCCTTTGATCGTCGCTTGGCGGCGATGGAGCGCGAAGGCGAGTTGATGCTCAACCGCAAGGGTGCACTTTGCCTGCCGGCCAAGATCGACCTGATTGCCGGGCGCGTGCAAGGTCATCCCGATGGCTTCGGTTTCCTGGTGCCGGACAATGGCGGCGATGATTACTACCTCGGCCCGAAGGAAATGGACAAGGTCTTGCACGGCGATCGTGTGCTGGTGCGCCATATCGGCGTGGACCGGCGCGGCCGGCCCGAGGGCAAGATTGTAGAAGTGCTTGAACATGTGAATACGCGCCTCGTTGGCCGCTTTTATACCGAGCGCGGCATCCATTTCGTGGTGGCGGAAAACAAACGCATCAGCCAGGACATCCTGATCGAGCCCAAAGGCACGATGAAGGCCAAGCCTGGCCAGGTGGTGACCATCGAACTGCTGACCCAGCCTGCGCGCTACGCCCAACCGGTGGGCAAGGTGGTCGAGATTCTCGGTAATTACAACGATCCGGGGATGGAAATCGAAATTGCCCTGCGCAAGCACAGTCTGCCGCACGAGTTTTCGGAAGAAGCGCTGGCCCAGGCTGCCGCCATTTCGCAGACTGTGACCAAGAAAGACTGGAAGCCGGTGCTCGGTGTCGAGCGCGTGGATTTGCGCGATCTGCCGCTGGTAACCATCGACGGTGAAACCGCCAAGGATTTCGACGATGCGGTGTTTGCCGAGAAAAAAGGGCGTGGTTGGCGCCTGGTGGTGGCGATTGCCGATGTCAGCCATTACGTGCAGCCGGGCGATGCGCTTGACGATACTGCGTTCGAGCGCGGCAATTCGGTCTATTTCCCGCGCCGGGTGATCCCCATGCTGCCAGAGGCGCTCTCGAACGGCATCTGTTCATTGAATCCGGAAGTCGAGCGCCTGTGCATGGTCTGCGATATGCAGATCAGCCAGAAGGGTGAAATCAAGGATTACAAATTTTATCCGGCGGTCATGTTGTCCAAGGCGCGGCTGACCTACAACAAGGTGTGGGACATGCTGTCGAACCCGAATGGCGACAATGCCTGCCAGTACGCCAACGTGTTGCCGCATATCAATAACCTGTATGCCCTGTTCAAGGCTTTCCGTGGCGCGCGCCAGGATCGCGGCGCGATCGATTTTGAAACCACCGAAACCATGATGCTGTTCGACGAGAATGGCAAGATCCGCGAGATCGTTCCGGTGGTGCGCAATGACGCGCACAAGCTGATCGAGGAATGCATGCTGGCGGCAAACGTCTGCGCCGCGCATATTTTCATGGAACAAAAGCACACGGGCCTCTACCGCGTGCATGAAGGACCCACGCCGCAAAAGCTGGAAAAGCTGCGCGAATATCTGCGCGGTCTGGCGCTGGCCCTGCCGGGCGGAGAGTTGCCCGAAGCGGGTGATTACGCCACCTTGCTGGAGCAGATCAAGGATCGTCCCGATGCCCAGTTGTTGCAGACCATGCTGCTGCGCTCGCTGCAGCAGGCGGTCTACAGCCCGGATAATCTCGGGCACTTCGGGCTTGGCTACGAAGCGTACACCCACTTCACTTCACCGATCCGTCGCTACCCGGATTTGCTGGTGCACCGCACGATCAAGGCGATCATTGCCGGCAAGAAGTACAAGCCTTCGCGCAAATGGGAGGCGCTGGGCGATCAGTGTTCGATGACCGAACGCCGGGCCGACGAAGCCAGCCGCGATGTGGAAAACTGGCTGAAGTGCTATTACATGCAGGACAAGATCGGCGAAGAATTCGAGGGCGTGGTGGCCAGCGTGACGAGTTTTGGTTTATTCGTGCTGCTGGAAGGCGTATTTGTCGAAGGGCTGGTGCATATTTCAGAGCTGGGAACCGATTATTTTCACTTCGATGAAGTGCGTCACGAGTTGCGCGGCGAACGCAGCGGCCAGGTCTACCGCATGACCGATCGCGTGCGTATCAAGGTGGCGCGTGTCGATATGGATACCAGCAAGATTGATTTTGTGCTGGTCGAGCAACCCAAGGTGCCATCCGCGGCTGGCAGAATGGCAAAGTCTGGTGCGCACAAGGCATCACCCTCCGCCAAGCGCAAACCCAATTAAAGGCCCCAAAAAAACCGTTGCCGTGGTTTCCAACGGCAACGGTTTTGAACAAGGGCACCGCCTAGATAATTTTCAATCCATGCAGCAGCACGATCGCAATCGACAGTGGGGCGACAAAGCGCACCAGCACAAACACAAGCTGGACGAGCTTTTCATTGCCAAGCTTGCCGCGATTGCCCAGTTGTTCTTCCAGTTGCGGTAGCCCGTAAACCCAGCCGACAAACAGGCAGATCAAAATGCCACCCAGCGGCAACAGCACGTTCGAACTGAGGAAGTCGAACAGGTCGAACGGATTCATCCCAAAGATCTTCAGTTCTGCAGTGATGCTCTGCGACAGTGCTGCGGGAACACCCAGCAGCAAAATGGTGCCGATGGTCATCAGCGAGGCGCGTTTGCGGCTCAGCTTGTAGCGTTCGGTGAGGACTGCAACCGGTACTTCCAGCAGCGAGAGCATGGCGCCGATGCTGGCGACTGCGGTCAGTACAAAGAAGATGGTCATGAACAGGCTGCCGCCGGGCATGCTGGTGAATACGGCAGGAATTGTCATGAATACGAGCGAGGGGCCGGCGGCCGGGGCAAAGCCGAAGGCAAACACCGCCGGAAAAATGGCGATGCCGGCGAGCAGCGAAACGGACAGGTCGGCGAACATCACGCGCGTGGTAGTGGCCGGGATATTCTGCTCGGCCCGGAAATAGCTGCCATAGGTCAGCATGCAGCCCATGCCGATCGAGAGTTTGAAGAAGGCGAGTCCCAACGCGGTCAGGATGACCTCCGGGGTGATCTTGGCAAAATCAGGGGAAAACAGGAATTTCAGGCCCTCGGTGGCGCCAGGCAGGGTCAGGCTTCGCACGCACAATATCAGCAGCAAGCCGAAGAGCAACGGCATCAGTTTGCGCGCCACGGCTTCAATGCCTTTGGACACACCGAGCATGATGATGCTGCCGGTCAGGGCCAATACCAACCATTGCCAGAGCAGGGACGATACCGGGTTCGATACCAGTTTGCCGAAGGCTGAGCCGGCAATCTTTGGGTCAGTGGTGGCGATTTCGCCGGAAAATGCCTTGAAAATGTAGGCAAAAACCCAGCCGGCGACACTGGTATAAAACGCCATGATCAACAGCGCTGCGGTAAAACCCATCCAACCAATGATTTTCCAGCCGCGTTGGTTCGGGGGCGCAATGCGCTCGAAAGTCGTGACGGCGTTGGCGCGGGCCGCACGGCCCAGCGTGGTTTCTACCATCAGCAAGGGCAGGCCGACCAATAAAGTAGCCAGAAGATAAACCAGCAAAAATCCGGCGCCGCCATTGGCGCCCGTCAGATAGGGAAATTTCCAGATGTTGCCGAGCCCGACCGCCGAGCCCAAGGTGGCAACGAGTACACCAAAGTTACTGGTAAAGCCGTCGCGCGTGGATTGATTCATGTGGCCTCCGCCCCCGTTATTGTGAGGGCGACTATCCTCTGCACCACAATGCAGCGTCCATTCGGGAAAACCCGTTTTTCAGAAAGGGAATGCGTTGCTATTCCAGGTAGCGGCTGCCGCCATACCCAGATAACGCCATCAACAGTCGGGTAAGGCCAAAAGCGATCCAGGGCAACAGGCGTTGAATCGGGCGGGCATGGTACAAGTCTTCAAGTTTGACTTCTACCGTGTCTTCATCCAATACGCGCTGCAGATCGGTGCGCAGAAGGGTGGAAAAAGCCATGTCGCGGACGAAAAGGTTGGCTTCCCGTGCCAGCAGCAGGCTGAGTGGATCGATATTGCTGGAGCCTACTGTGCTCCAACGCCCGTCGATCACCGCAACTTTGGCATGCATGAAACCCTTGTGGAACTCGTGGATTTCCATTCCTGCGCTCAAGAACTGGTGATAAAAGCCCCGGCTGGCATAGTGCAGCAAAAGGTGGTCTACCTTGCCTTGCAGAAGTAATACCACGCGCACGCCCCGTACCGCTGCTCGCATCAGTGCTCGGCGGAAACGCAAGCCAGGCAGGAAGTAGGAATTGGCAATGATGATTTCATGCCGGGCAGATTCGATGGCGCGCAGGTATTCGATTTCGATATCGCGGCGGTGATGCAGGTTGTCACGGGTGACGAATTTGGCCTGAACATGGCCGGCAATTTCACCCAGCGGACGCAACCGGCTTCCGCGTAGCCAATCCCGCTTGAGTTGGCCCCAGGCGGTGTGGCGCCAAATGCGGTCAACGGCCGCATGCATGTAGGGCACCAGCGGTCCCCGGACTTCGACCGCATAGTCATAGCGTGGCAGCACGCCTGGAAGCTGTTCGTTGAAATCGGAAATGATGTTGATGCCGCCGATAAATCCGACTTCGCCATCGATCACGGCCAGCTTGCGGTGCAGGCGACGCAACCGGGTGCGATCCAGCGTCAGCGGGCTGATTCTGGGGCGGAAAGTCAGTAGCAGCACGCCTTCGGCAAGCAATTTTTCCCGCCAGTCTTTCGGGAAAGTCCGTGCACCAAAACCATCGATGAGCAATTTTACCGCTACCTTGCGCCCGGCAGCCTCAATCAGTGCCTGAGCTACTGCCGTGCCAACTTCATCGAACTCATAAAGGTAGGTTTCGATAAATACTTCGTGACGCGCAGCATGGATGGCATTGAGCAGACGCGGGAAATAATCCTGGCCGTTGCAGAGCAGGTCGAGCTGGTTACCCCGAACGAATCCACGCATCAGGCATCTCTTCGGTGCAGAACGGTAAATAGAGGAACATGATCGGAAAGCCCGATCCAGTGTGCATCGGTCAACACTTCGGCCACTTCCACGCTGAAACCGCGGGTGTAAATCCGGTCAAGCTGCAGCATGGGCAAGCGGGCTGGAAAGCTTTTGGCCGGGCTGCCATGCAGGGTTTCGAATGCCTCGGCCAGACCGAGTTCGAGTTTCAGGGTGTGAGTGGCTTCGCGCGACCAGTCGTTGAAATCGCCGGCCAGAACAAGTGGTTCATTGTGGGGGATGTTGGTCTGGATGTATTCGGCCAACGTGGCAAGCTGGCGGCGCCGGTCGCGTGCCAAGAGGTTGAGGTGTACACACAATGCGTGCAGCGGCCGATCCCAGGAGGCAGGTTGAAGGATGCAATGCAGCAAACCGCGCTGTTCAAAACGATGCAGGGTCAGGTCAAGGTTATTCGTGCTGCGGATCGGAAATCGCGAGAGCAGGGCGTTGCCGTGGTGGCCCAATCGATGATTGGCATTGCGGCCATAGGCGGCAGTTAGATGCTCGCCTGCCAGGAATTCATGCTGCGGAGAATCGGGCCAGGCATCGAAGCGTTCGGCGCGGCGAGTGTGCTCGCCCTGAACTTCCTGCAGGAAGACGATGTCAGGATTGAGGCGATGCAGCTCGCGCTGGACTTCGTGCAGAACCAGGCGGCGGTTGAAGGTGGAAACGCCTTTGTGAATATTGTAACTAGCGATACGCAGGCGGCGATCCATGCTCGTTCCTCAGTGGCCGATGCGTTCCGGCAGCCTGCGGATGGCTTCCGCATTGGACGGCGAGAACACCATTTCGGCGGCAATGTTCCAGTCTACCCAGCGAAAGCGCCGATGCTCGCGCTCGGACAGTACGATATCGATTGACGTGGGGATTTCCAGGCTGAAAACATGTTCGGTGTTGGTGGTTACGCCCGGCGCATAGCGATGGCGCCAAAGTTCGTAAATTTCAAAATCTGAACTGAGCTGCCAGTCTCGCAGGGTGAACTGGCTGGCATTCAGGCCTGTTTCCTCGAAAACTTCACGGCGGGCCGTATCGGCCAGTATTTCGTCGCTCTCCTTGCTGCCGGTGACGGATTGCCAGGCATCCTGAAAGTCCACGCGCTCCAGCAGCAGTACTTTCAGGTCGGGCGTGTGAACAATGACGAGTACGGAGATAGGTTGTTTGTAGTCCATGATGGCATTATAGAGGCGAAGCCAGATTCTTGGGCAGGGTCACAAGCCTTGTCTAAGGGAAACCAACCGGCCCTGATCGGGCCTTACTAGGGAGAATGTTGCAATGAAAGTATCGCTGATCGGTATGGGTGCCGTCGGAACGGAAATCGCAGGTCTGCTGGTCAATATGGCCGACGTGTCGGAAATTGTCGCGCTGGATCGCTCGCGCGAGAAGGCCGAGGCGGAGATCTGGGATTTTTCCCATACCACCTCGTTTACCTATTCCAAAAATCCCCTGCTGATCGCCGGCGACTACCCGGATACGAAGGACAGCGACATCGTAGTGATCACTGCCGGTGCGCAGATCGCCAAGGGTCAGAGCCGCGATTCGATCCTGCGCGCGAATACCGTGATCATGCGCGAGATCATCGAGCAGGTGGAAAAGTACTCGCCGAACGCGATCATCATCAATGTGACCAATCCGGTCGAGGTGATTACCCACGTCGCGCTGCGCCACTCGTCCTACCCGCGCACCAAGGTGTTGAGCGCCGGTACGGTGGTCGATTCCGCGCGTTTCATGCGCATCCTGAGCGAGCATGTGCGTATCGACCCCAAGAACATCTTCGGCTACATGCTGGGCGAGCACGGTTCCACCGGCTTCATTCCGTGGAGTATCTGCAACGTGTGCGGGCTGGATGTGGATACCTACTGCCGCATGAACGATATTCCTCCTATCGACAAGCTTGCGGTTCAGCAGGCGGTGCTCGATGTCGGCTACGAAATCTTCAACCGCAAGGGCAACACAAATCATGGCATTGCCGCGAGCGTTTTCCGCGTGATCCGCGCCATCGAATCCAACGAACATTCGGTATTGCCGGTGGGCGTGTGCTTGGAAAACCAGTACGGCGTGAATGATGTGGTGATGAGCGTGCCGTGCGTGATCGGGCGCGACGGCGTGCAGAAAATCCTCAACTACAGCTTCAACGAATCCGAACTGGCTGCCTTCAAGAAGTCCGAGGTGCATTTGCGCGAAATGATAGAATTGGCCCACACCTTTTGAGTCTTCCCGTCCCTCTGATGACCATCCTGCAAGGCATTCACTGTCCGGTTGAGCGCGCCGATTTTCCCTTGCTGGCGCGCAATCCCGGGTTGATTTATTTCGATAACGCGGCGACCGCCCAGAAGCCCGCTTGCGTGCTGGATGCGGAGCGGGCGTATTACGAAACAGCCAATGCCAACGTGCATCGCGCCGCGCACCGCTTGGCCGTCGCCGCGACCGAAGCCTTCGAGGGCGCCCGCGCCACCGTGGCGCGTTTCCTGAATGCAACCAATCCGGATGAAATCGTTTTTACCCGCGGCACCACCGAGGCAATCAATCTGGTGGCGCAAAGCTGGGGGCGTGCACAGCTGCGCGCCGGCGATGAAATCTTGCTGACCGAGCTTGATCACCACGCCAATATCGTGCCGTGGCAATTGCTGGCTCAACAGACCGGCGCGGTGATCCGTGCCGTGCGGGTGCTGGCGGACGGCACGCTGGATCTCGCCCATTTCCACGAACTGCTTTCGCCGCGTACCCGGCTGGTCGGCTGTACCTTGGCCTCCAATGCGATCGGCACGATGCCGCCGGTGGCGCAGATCATTGCTGCCGCGCATGCGCAGGGCGCCAAAGTATTGCTCGATGCCGCGCAGGCCGTGGCCCATCAAGTGGTCGATGTGCAAAAGCTTGGCGCGGATTTCTGCGTGTTTTCCGGTCACAAGGTTTATGGCCCGACCGGCATCGGCGCATTGTGGTGCCGCTGCGAAATACTCGAAGCCATGCCGCCCTGGCAGGGCGGCGGGGAAATGATCGACCAGGTGAGTTTTGCAGGGTCGACTTTCGCTCCTGCACCGACACGCTTCGAGGCTGGAACTCCGCCCATTGCCCAAGCCGTGGGCCTGGCGGCAGCGCTGGATTGGCTGATGGCACAGGATCGCAATGCTATCGCGCTGCACGAAAACGGCTTGCGCGACCGGCTGGAAGCAGGGCTGGGCGCAATCCCGGGTGTGCAGGTTTTCGGCACTGCGCCGGATAAGGTGCCACTCACCGCCATGACCTTTACGCAGGCACATCCCTATGATGTGGCGCAGTTTCTGGATGCGCGCGATATCGCGGTACGCGTCGGCAGTCATTGCGCCCAGCCGCTGTTGGCTGCATTGGGCGTGCCGGCGTTGCTGCGAGTTTCCTTTGCTGCTTATAACACGCCGGAGGAAGTCGACCGGTTCCTGGCGGCGTTGCCGGAAATACTGGAGTTGTTGGCGTGATGACCGCATTGAATCGCGAAACGGTAGCTAATCGATTGAATGCTGTCGTGGGCTGGGAGGGCAAGAGTCGCTTGCTGGTGCAGCTGGCGCAGGATTTGCCGGCATTTCCCGATGCGCAACGCATCGATGCCAATCGTGTGGCCGGCTGCGAAAGCCGCGTCTGGCTGTTGCTCGATTGGCAGGACGGCAAGCTGCAAATGGCTGCCACCAGCGATTCGCGCGTGGTGCAGGGGCTGCTGGCGCTGGTCTTTGCCTGTTATCACGGGCAGACGGCTGTCGATGTTCTGGCGCTGGATTTCGAAGGCTGGCTCACCGAACTAGGCCTGAGCCGGTTTCTTTCTGCATCGCGTGGCAGTGGCCTGCGTGCAATTGTGGCGCGTATACGCAATGCGGCACTGGCGGTATCGATTCGCCCCCTTACTTGATTTGACTCCAGGCGCATTGCAGTAAGCTTGGATAAAATCGTGCGACCAGAGACTGAAAAAACCCATGCTCAAAGAAATCGACCCCAAACAAGCCGAGAGCCTGCTGAAAAGCATGGTGATTCCACCGCGCCCGGCAATCTTGCTGCAACTTGAGCAAGAGCAAATGCGGGAGGAGCCGGACTTTGCGCAGATCGCGCACCTGATTTCCAGTGATCTGACCCTGTCTGCGGCGGTGCTGAAAACGGTGAATTCGCCTTTTTTCAGCCTGAACAACCGCGTTTCCTCGGTGCGCCAGGCACTGCAACTGCTTGGTTTGCGCAATCTGGGCAATATCGTGCGCGGTGTGCTGTTGCGCAATGCGCTGAGTCCGGAAGGCGAAGAAAAGATGGAGCGCTTCTGGCTCAATTCATTACGCGTGGCGCTGGTGTCAGCACGGCTGGCAGAGCATGTCAGCGGCATTGCCGTGGACGAAGCCTACACCTACGGCCTGTTCCAGGACTGCGGCATGCCGTTGATGCAGGCGCGCTTCAGCAACTACCGCACCACACTCGATAAACGTGAAGGGCTGTCGCTGATCAAGATGCTGGAAGTGGAAGATCAGCGCCACCAGACCAATCATGCCGTTGTCGGCTATCTGCTGGCACGGACGTGGTTCCTGCCGGAACATCTGAGTCTGGCCATTCTCAATCATCAAGACATCAGCATCTTCGACGTACCGGAGGGAGAAGCCTGGCTGCAGGCATGCAACCTGATCGCCGTGGCCGGATTGGCTGGGCACGTGGTCAGGAAACACTTCATCCAGCCACCGATCCGCGACTGGCGCCTGATCGAGCCGGTTTTCCTGCGACACTTGGGGATGGAGCGTTCGGAGTACGAGGATTTGACCGACCGGATCAACCGTTTGCTGGATGCTTCGTGATGTGCTTTTGATATAGGCAGCCTTTCGGATGCCATGAGGTGGTATCTCGAACGGTGCAAGAGAGTGGGCGGAGCGGGTTTGCCGCGCACGAGCCCATTTCCTACGAAACAATCCTTCCATCTGCCAGTTTCATGATCCGCCCGCACTTCGCGGCAAGCTCCATGTCGTGCGTGACGATCACAAAGCTGGTGCCGATGCTGCGGCTGAGTTCCAGCATCTGTTCGAACACGTTCATTGCGGTGTGGCGGTCGAGGTTGCCGGTGGGCTCGTCGGCAAGTACGCAGTCGGGGCGGGTGACCAGTGCCCGGGCGATGGCGGCGCGCTGGCGCTCGCCGCCGGATAGCTCGCCCGGCTTGTGGTGCAGGCGGTGGCCCAGTCCCACTTGTTCCAGCATCGCGGCGGCCTGCTTGAGCGCCTCGGCCTTGTTCATGCGGCGGATGAAGAGCGGCATGGCAACGTTTTCCTGCGCGGTGAATTCGGGCAGCAGGTGGTGGAACTGGTAGACGAAGCCCAGATGCTTGTTGCGCAGTAGGCTGCGCGCTGCGTCGCTCAGGGCAAAAGGATTTTCGCCCATCAGCTCGACGCTGCCGCCGGTGGGCGTATCGAGCGCGCCCAGGCAATGCAGCAGCGTGGATTTGCCGGAGCCGGAGGCTCCGACCACGGCGACGGTTTCGCCGCGCCGCAGCTCGAAATCGACATCTTCGAGTACCGGGGTGGTCAGGTCGCCGGATTGGTAGGTCTTGGCGAGGTCAACGGATTTCAGGATCACATCATTCATAGCGCAGGGCCTCGGCCGGGTTCACGCGGGATGCCTGCCAGCTGGGGAAGAGCGTGGCGGTAAAGGCCAGCAGCAGGGCGATCAGGCCGATGCTGGAAACATCGCCCAGCAGCACCTTGGAAGGCATTTCGCTGATCAGATAAACATCGGCCGGCAGAAAGCGTGTGCCAAAAAAATGCTCGATCGCCGGAACGATTACGTTCAGGTTCACTGCGATCAGGGTACCGCCGATCACGCCGGAAAGCGTGCCGATGCAGCCGGAAATTGCGCCCTGCACCATGAATATTTTCATGATCGAGCCGGGCGATGCGCCCAGCGTGCGCAGGATGGCGATGTCGGCCTGCTTGTCGGTAACGACCATCACCAGAGTGGACACCAGGTTGAACGCGGCAACGGCGACGATCAGCGTCAGGATGATGAACATCATGCGTTTTTCGATTTCCACCGCGCGGAAGTAGCTCGGGTTTTCCTGGGTCCAGTCGGAAACATAGGCATCCGGCATCTTGCTGGTCAATGCATGAGACACCGCGCGCGCGTAGCCCAGATCATCCAGTTTGACCCGCACACCGCTAACCATCTCGCCCATGCGGAAAAGTTTTTGCGCATCGCCCATGTGCAACAAGGCAAGACCGGAATCGTAGGGGTAATACTCGGCGCGGAAGATGCCGGCCACGGTGAACTGCTTAAGACGCGGGATCATGCCGGCCGGGGTAACCTGGCCTTGCGGGGTGATCAGCGTAACCTTGTCGCCCATGCGCGCGCCCAGTTCATTGGCAAGCTGCCAGCCCAGAATCACGCGGAATTCGCCCGGCACCAGATTATCCAGCTTGCCTACGACCAGCTTCTGCGCCACTTCATTCACGCCGCCTTCCAGCACCGGATCAATGCCGCGCACCAGTGCGCCCTTCACCTGCTCGCCGTTGGTCAACAGCCCCTGACCGTAAACATACGGTGCCGTGGCGATGACATGCTCGGTCTGGCGGGCAATGTTTGCAGTCGGTTGCCAGTTCTCCAGCGTGCCGGTGGCGCCGGTGATCTGCACATGCGCGGCCATGCCGAGGATACGGCTGCGCACCTCGTCCTGAAAGCCGTTCATGACCGAAAGCACGATGATCAGCGCGGCGACACCCAAGGCAATGCCCAGGATTGAAACCATCGAGATGAAGGAAATAAAACTGTTGCGGCGCTTGGCACGGATATAGCGCAAGCCGATGAGAAGTTCGTACATGATGGGCTTCGGGATGCAGAGCCGGCAGTTTACCACGCAAGACAGGGTTACTGTTTGTTGCGGTGCATCAATGTTGCCGTGCTTATTCTTACACAGGGCAAGGCTAACACGTCGTAGAATGAGTCTCATGCGCTGCCATTTATTGATCCCCCATGTACTCTGGCCCAGCCAGGCCGAATCTGCCGAAATTACCGCCGGTTTAACGCTGCCGGCGTTTTCGCGGCTGGCCGGACGCGGGCAGCGCGAGTTATTTACCGCACTGCCTACCCGTGATTGGCTGGGGCAGGCGTTTGGACTGGGTGATTTCCCCTCCGCCCCGTTGACGCTGAAGTCGGCAGGTATCGATGAAGTTGCCGGCTTCTGGCTGCGTGCCGATCCGGTGCATCTATCCGTCAATCAGCGTGGAGCGGAACTGGCCGATCCCGCTGCGCTGGCGGTCACCCAGGATGAGGCCGCGCAATTGATTGCCGCGCTCAACCAGCAATTTGCCGATGATGGACTGCATTTCCTGGCCGCGACTCCGGAGTGTTGGTTGCTGCGAGTGCCGGAACGCCCCGATGCCGCGTTTGCCCCGTTGGCGTCGGTTTACGGGCGCAACATCAACGAATTTTTGCCGCAAGGTCGCGAAGCCGTACGCTGGCATCGCCTGATCAATGAAATCCAGATGCTGCTTTACGGGCATCCGGTAAACGATAAGCGGGCGGGGCAGGGCAAGCCGCTGGTCAACAGCCTGTGGCTGTGGGGCGGCGGAACATACCCGCTGCCGGCTGTTTTGCAGAAGCCGGCAGAGGTCGTGCTGGGTAATGATCCGCTCCTGGCCGCGCTCTGCGAGCTTGCGGGTGTACAGTACGCCGCTGGCTCGAACGGTTTGTCCGCAATGGGCAGCAAGGATACGTTGGCGGTGCTGGATGATTTGACGATGCCTGCGTTATGGCACGATGCCCTGGCTTGGCGCAATGCCTGGATGGCGCTGGAGCAGAACTGGTTTGCGCCGGCGCTGGCTGCACTGCGTACTGGCCGATTTTCTGAACTGATCATCACGTTGCCCGAAGCTGGCGTTAGAATGAAAGTATACCGAAGCGATCTTTGGCGAATCTGGCGCCGCCCGTGGTTGCCTTGATAGTACGCGTTCATTGTCGATTCCTGACTTATCAACCCCTATCTGATCTGCAAATAAATGCCCAAAATCCAAATTCGTGCCGTGCCGGATGAATTGCTTGCCGCCTTGACCGGCGTCGGTTTTTCGCCGCTTGAAGCGCGCCTGTATGCCGCGCGCGGCATCCGTTCGCGTACCGAGCTGGAGCACGAGTTCGTCAATTTGCTGCCCTTCAACTCGCTCAAGAACATCGCTGCAGCAGCAGTGCGCTTGGCCGATGCGATTGCCCGGCAGGAACGGATATTGATTGTGGGCGATTATGACGCCGACGGCGCCACGGCCACGGCGCTGGGGATGCGCGCATTGGCGGCCTTTGGCGCGCGCGTGGATTTTCTGGTGCCCAACCGGTTTGAATATGGCTACGGCCTGACCCCGGAAATCGTGGCCTTGGCCGCTACGCGTCAGCCGGATCTGATTTTGACCGTCGACAACGGCATCGCCAGCGTTGAGGGCGTCAAGGCCGCGCGGTCGCTGGGGATCGACGTATTGATCACCGATCACCATCTGCCCGGCGATGCGTTGCCCGATGCCCTGATCGTCAATCCGAACCAGCCGGGATGCACTTTTCCGTCGAAAAATCTGGCCGGCGTCGGCGTGATGTTTTACGTGCTGATGGCTTTGCGCGCTGAGTTGCGCACTCGTGGCGCATTTGTCCTTCGACCTGAACCCAATCTTGCGCAATGGCTGGATCTGGTGGCACTGGGTACGGTTGCCGATGTGGTCAAGCTCGATGCCAACAACCGCATCCTGGTCGAGCAGGGCTTGAAGCGCATGCGCGCTGGCCGCGCCTGTGCCGGGGTGATGGCGCTGTTTACCGCCGCCGGGCGCAAGTTTTCCAAGGCGGCGTGTTTCGATCTGGGATTTACCCTTGGTCCGCGCCTGAATGCAGCCGGGCGGCTTGATGACATGAGTCTTGGCATCGCCTGCTTGCTGGCCGACAATGAAGCCGTGGCGCTGCCGCTGGCACATGAACTCGACCAGATGAACCGTGCACGGCGTGAAATCGAAGCCGGCATGCGCGACGAAGCCGAATCGATTCTCGCCACCCTGGAAGTCGAGCGCGATTACAGCATCTGTCTGTATCGCGCCGATTGGCATCAAGGGGTGATCGGCATTCTGGCTTCGCGCGTGAAAGATAAATTCCACCGGCCGACACTGGTCTTTGCCGAGGGCGGCGACGGCTTGATCAAGGGTTCCGGGCGATCAATCCCGGGCTTGCATCTACGCGATGCGCTCGATCTGGTTTCCAAGCGTGCGCCGGACTTGATCCTGCGCTTTGGCGGCCATGCGGCGGCGGCCGGGCTGACCTTGCGCGCCGAGAATTTCGCGGCATTCGCCAGCGCTTTCGAGGCGGTTTGCCGTGAGTGGATGACCGAGGCGCACCTCGATCGGGTGATCGAAACCGATGGTGAATTGCCGACGGAATTCTTTGCGCTGGAGGTGGCTGAAAAACTGGAACGGCAGGTGTGGGGGCAGGATTTTCCGCCGCCGTTGTTCCAGGGACGGTTTCGCGTGGTCGAGCAGCGCGTGGTGGGCGAGCGTCATCTGAAGCTCAAACTTGCCAATACGGATGGTCAATTGCTCGATGCCATGCGCTTCCAGTCGGCCGAGCCGCTGCCGGCGCATATTTCGGCGGTCTACAAGGTTGGTGTCAATGAGTTCCGCAATGAACGTATTTTGCAATTACAGATCGAATACTGTGAATAAGTCGTGCGGCTTGTTCGGGAGTAACTGAGATGAGCGTGATCCTGAATTGTGTACAGGGCGACCTGCTAAGGCAGACCGATTGCGAAGCCATTGTCAATGCAGCCAACACGGCTTTGGAGCCTGGGGCCGGCGTCTGCGGACGA
Organism: Pseudomonadota bacterium; assembly: GCA_018261735.1. Classification (GTDB taxonomy): domain Bacteria; phylum Pseudomonadota; class Gammaproteobacteria; order Burkholderiales; family Chitinibacteraceae; genus Formivibrio. The sequence goes on along the minus strand of JAGTRM010000003.1, from coordinate 81,666 downwards.
ATCCATGCCGCGGCCGGATCCCGGTTGGCCGATTATTGCGAAACGCTGGGCGGAGTGGCCGTGGGCGGTGCGGTGATCACGCCAGGCTTTGCCTTGCCGCAACCTTGGGTGATCCATGCTTGCGGGCCGCGTTACGGATTCGACCATCCGGAAGAAGCCCTGTTGACCAGTGCTTACCAGACCGCTTTGCAGTTGGCTGATAAAAATGAAATTGTGCGCATTGCCTTTCCGGCGATCTCGACTGGAGTCTTTGGTTATCCCATGCAAGAAGCGGCCCGAATCGCGATTGCGGCAATCCGCGCTGAAGTGCCGCGTTTGCAGGTGGTGAAGGAGGTTCGGATGGTGTTGTACGATGCCGTGGCTTACCAGGTGTTCAGGGAAGCAATGCTGAAGGTTTGATGACAGTCTGCAATAACTGCGGAATAATGTTCGGAAAAGGAAAAGCAAAACGGGCACGATACACGGTGCCCGTTTTGCCAGCCTGATGAGGAGGGGAATCAGGCGGAGACGTTTGCGCCGTTGCTCTTGCGGGCAGCGGTTTTGACGGCGTCGGCCGTTGCCGTAGTGGCGGCCTTGACGGAAGCATCGGTAAATTCGGCAACTTGCTTGGCGGCCTTGGTCAGGCTGTCGACCGCAGCTGCAGTGGCTTGCACGGTGGATTTCATGGCTGCCACGGCAACATCGGAGCCTGCCGGTGCGGATTTCACGAAGCGGTCCAGACCGGAAACCACGCTTTTGTTGAAGGCTGTCGAGCGCTCTTCAATCAGTTGCGAAAATTCGCTTTGCGCTTGCGAAGTAATGCCATATAGGCTGCGCGAGTAGGCAACTGCGCTATCCATGGCGGCTTCGGAGAGTTCCTGGCGCAGTGCAAGACCGCCTTGAACATCCTTGACGCCGATGCTTGCCTTGGCGGCACGGGCGGTTTCTTCCAGGGCGCTTTTGGCTGTGTCTACTTGCAGTTTGACCAGGCGCTCGGTGGAATCGAGGGAAATACGGGCGAACCGCATGGCGGTTTCGATTTGTTCCGTAGCGAATTCGGCAAATTGTTGCTGTGCGTTAGTCATTTCGAATCTCCTGTTGCGGGTTAATGTTGGGCTGTATCTACTGGCTTGTGGCAAAATGCTGCTATGCACAAACTTTGAATTCATTCTGGTCGTGACGAATTGAAAAGTCAACAATTTTTTGTGCGTTGCAACAAAAAGGTAAATTTAGTCTGTTCCCATGTGCCCGGATATCCCGTGCTATAACGAAATTGTCTTGTTTTGGACCTCTGTCATGAACGCCGAAAAACGTGTCATCAAGAAATACCCCAACCGTCGTCTTTACGATACTTCCACCAGCTGTTACATCACGTTGGCCGATGTGAAACAACTGGTTCTGGACAGCGTGGATATCCAGGTATTGGATGCGCGTTCCGGTGAAGACCTTACCCGCAGCGTGCTGATGCAGATCATCATGGACGAGGAAGCGGGGGCGATGCCGATGTTTTCGCACGATGCGCTAACCCAGATGATCCGCTTCTATGGCAATGCCATGCAGGGATTGATGGGTAATTTCCTGGATAAGAACCTGCACCTGTTCATGGAAATGCAGGGCAAGGTGAACGAGCAGGCCAAGTCGGTGATGCAGGGTGATGCTTCGAGTTTTGCCAATCCTGGCCTGTGGGGCGACTTCATGAAATTCCAGGGGCCGGCACTGCAAAAAATGATGGGCGATTACCTGGAAAGCGGCGCCAGCATGTTCATGCAGATGCAGGAACAAATGAAAGAAAAGGGCCAAAGTTCATTTGGCGCCGAAGCCGAGCCGACGTCAGCGCCGGCACCGGAAAAGAAAGCCGAAGCCGCAGTTGAGCCTGATCCGGTCAAACCGCGTGCAAGCTCCCGGCGCAAACCGGCTACCAACTCTTAACAGGTTGATTTAGAATCGCATCCGGTTCTGATGGGCATGCCCTGCGGCATGCCCGTTTTGTTTTTGCGCCACTGCCAGGAGTCAGTGTTCGCACCGGAGAATAGTGATGCCCATTACCCCCAAAGTTGGATTCGTCAGCCTCGGATGTCCGAAGGCTGCCTCGGATTCCGAACAGATCCTCACCCAGTTGCGCGCCGAGGGTTACCTGATTTCCAAGACCTACGATGATGCCGATCTGGTCGTGGTCAATACCTGCGGTTTCATCGATAGCGCCGTGCAGGAATCGCTCGATGCGATCGGCGAGGCGCTCAAGGAAAACGGCAAGGTAATCGTGACCGGCTGCCTGGGTGCACGCGGCGACATGGTGCAGCAGGCGCATCCGAAGGTGCTGGCCGTGACTGGCCCGCATGCCAAGGACGAGGTGATGACGCATGTGCACGAGTACCTGCCCAAGCCACACGATCCGTTTGTCGATCTGGTTCCGCCTGCCGGCATCCGCCTCACGCCCAAGCACTTTGCTTATCTGAAGATTTCTGAGGGCTGCAACCACCGCTGCACCTTCTGCATTATTCCCTCCTTGCGCGGCGATCTGGTTTCGCGCCCGGCCAACGAGGTGCTGCGCGAGGCTGAACTCCTGGCGCAATCCGGCGTGAAGGAACTGTTGGTGATCTCGCAGGACACTAGCGCCTATGGCGTCGATGTGAAATACCGCACCGCTTTCCACAACGGTCGCCCGGTCAAAACGCGCATGACCGAGCTGGTGACCGAACTCGCCAAGCTCGGTCTGTGGGTGCGGCTGCATTACGTTTACCCCTATCCGCATGTGGACGAGGTGATCCCGCTGATGGCAGAAGGCAAACTGCTGCCGTACCTGGACATTCCGTTCCAGCATGCCAGTCCGCGCATCCTCAAGCTGATGAAGCGCCCCGGCGATGCCGAGAACGTGCTGGCGCGCATTCATAAATGGCGAGAAATCTGCCCGGATATCGTGCTGCGTTCGACTTTCATCGTCGGCTTTCCGGGCGAAACCGAGGCCGAATTCGAAGAGCTGCTGGCTTTCCTGGAAGAGGCCGAGCTCGACCGCGTGGGTTGCTTTGCCTACTCGCCGGTCGAGGGCGCCAAGGCCAACGAATTGCCCGATCCGGTGCCGGAAGAAATCAAGGAAGACCGCCGCCGTCGTTTCATGGAAAAACAGGCGCAGATCAGTGCGCGCAAGCTGGCGCGTCGCGTGGGGCAGGAAATGACCGTGCTGGTCGATGCCGTGAATCCGGTGATCAAGTTCGGCAAGCAGATGGGCACGCAGGTGCTGGCGCGCAGCTATGCCGATGCGCCGGAAATCGATGGTGTGGTGCGCTTCAAGGCCGGTAGCGGCCGGGTTTCTGTGGGCGACTTGGTGAAAGTGCGTATTATTGGCGCTTCTGAACACGATCTGGATGCGGAACTTCTTTGATGCTGGATGACAGTTTTGAACGCCGTTTCGGGGGCATTGCCCGCTTGTATGGCCGGGCGGCGTTGACGCGTTTCCGCGCGGCGCATGTCTGCGTGATCGGCGTGGGCGGGGTAGGTTCCTGGGCGGCGGAGGCGCTGGCGCGTTCGGCGATTGGCCATATCACCCTGATCGATCTCGACGATATCTGTGTATCCAATACCAACCGCCAGCTGCCGGCGCACGACGGCAATTTCGGGCGCATGAAAGTGGTCGCGCTGGCCGAACGCATCCGCGCGATCAATCCGGATTGCCGCGTGAACATGATCGAGGATTTCATCGCGCCGGAAAACTTCGACGAGCATTTGAGCCACGGTTACGACTACGTGATCGATGCGATCGACAGCGTCAAGACCAAGGCCGCGTTGATCGCCGCCTGCAAGGCGCGCAAGCTGCCTATCCTCATGGCAGGCGGCGCTGGTGGCCAGACTGACCCGACCCAGATTCGCGTCGAAGATTTGGCGCGAACCACGCAGGATCCGCTCGCCTCCAAGGTGCGCGCCAGCCTGCGTCGCGACTATGGCTTTCCAAGGGGCGAGAAAAAAATGGGTGTCGATTGCGTCTATTCGACTGAGCCTCTGGTCTACCCGCAGGCCGATGGCAGTGTCTGCGCCCAGAAGCCGCAAGGCGAGGGCGCGGTGCGGCTCGATTGCACCGGCGGCTTCGGCGCCTCGGTTTGCGTGACCGGCACTTTTGGTTTTGCCGCGGCCGCACATGTGTTGCGGGCGCTGGCCCGGAAAACCCAATGAGAATATTGCCTGTGTCGTTGATTGAATAACAAAAAGCTGCCCGAAGGCAGCTTTTTCGATTGTGCTATCAAACACGGATCAGTGGTTGCAGATTTTATCCGGTTCCGTGTTGAAGCCTTCTGCGCTCTCGACGAATTTGCCTTTCTTGGCCAGAAAATCGATCAAGGTAGCGGCATCCATGCCTTCCGCACTGCAGGTGTGAAAACGGGCCTCGGCGCCAAAGCGGCCGATAATGGCTTGCTCCAGGCTTTGACGGGTAAATTTGCCACCGCGTTCAAGCATGAAATGCATGACTTCGTGGCCATGGATGGATTCGCTCATGGTGGTGCCTGTATTGGGGTTGTGAGAATGAATGCCAATTACAGCATGTTTTTTGCGGAAAAATCTTGCTGCCGGTCAATGTGCGCAACGGGCGTACTTATTCACGCTTGAGGCTTTGCCGCAATCTGCCATGGCAGTATGATTGCTGCTTTCGAACAAGGAGGTCGTCATGATTACTGGGTTGTTTTCTGATTTGTCCGCGCAAAAATCGTTCTTGCCGGCCGCGGTTGTACGTGCCCTCGAAGTACTGCAACAACAAGATCTGAGCAAGCTGGAGCCGGGACGTTATGAAATCGACGGCGACAAGTTGTTTTACATGGTGCAGGACGCTATCCCGCGCATGCTGAATGCAAGCAAGAGCGAAGCGCATTACACCTACGCTGATATTCAGACGCCGCTCACCGCCCGCGAACGCTTGGGTGTTTCACTGCCGCAAGCCGGCCTTGAACCCAGCGATGACCGCCTTGAAGCCAATGACATTGCCTTCTATCCGGATCCGGCCAACGAATTCTTCATTGATCTTGATCCCGGTGCCTATGCCGTGTTCATGCCGGGCGAACTGCATCGCCCCTGCGTGGCCATCAGCGACCAGACCCCATACCGCAAGGTGGTGGTGAAGGTGCACCGCAGCCTGCTCGGTCTGTAATCTCTGCGCCTTGTTTTGAAGAAGCCCCGCATTGCGGGGCTTTAGGCTGCAAACAAAGTGGCAAGTATCCCAGATGGGCACGCTCGAGCAAGCTCGACCGATTTCACCATGTGCGGCAACCCGCAGCCTTCTTGGATTGATTCCCTCCATCCCCGCTTCCTCCTTCCGGAGGAAGAGCCTCGCTAACGCTCGATGTGCTGCACGATGGGATTTACCAGCAATCTGAAGCCCCGCCGTGCGGAGCTTCTTTATTTTCAGCGTCTAGCTGATGACTCTTTGCTTGAGGGTCAGCCCTTTCAGGAAATAGCGCAGAAACTGGTCGCCGCAGGGCCGGTAATTCTTGTGGCCGGGCTTGCGGAACAGCGCGCTGATTTCAGGGCGGGAAACGCTGAAGTCGGCCAGTTTCATCAGTGCCTCGATATCCTCTTCCTTGAGCATGAACGCCACCCGGAGTTTCTTGAGGATGACATTGTTGTCCAGTCGCATTTCTACGGCTTGTTCCTGGCCTGGTTCGGATGTTTTGGGGCCGCGTTTCTGAATGATCAGCCCATCCAGAAAAGCATTCAGCATGGCATCGTCGCAAGACAGATAGCCGGGCTCTTCTTCCTTTTTCATCATGCCGATGATCTCGGCTTTTTCGGCATGGCCGCCGCTGAGTTTGATCAGCTGCACGATGGCCGTATCGCTGATATCCATGGCATAGCGCAGGCTGCGCATCACGTCGTTATTGTTCAAGGGAAATCTCACTTAAAAGCATGGTGCGTATTATGCGTGTCCGGAGCGGTTCTGGCACGGATATGGATTGGGTGGGTTCTATCACGTACGCAGCCCGATCAGCTGGCCATCCCGGAACATCAGCAGCTCGCCCTGCTTGAACGGGATCCATTGTTCGTTGTCGGTCAATGGCTGGGTGGCTATCACAGCCACGCGGTCGTTCAGCGTGGTGACTTGCGAGAAATCCACGGCAAGATCGGCATCGGCCAGATGCGCAACGGTAAAGGGCGCCTGCCGGGTGATGTACCAGAGCTGGGTGCTGCAGTGGGCAAACAGCGTATCGTTCCAGCCCAGGAGGAAATTGAAAGTCCCGGATTGGGCTAGTAGCGCGGCCCACTGCTGCAGTCGCGGCAATAGTTCCTCGGCGCTGGGCGCGGCAGGATAGGTTTGGGCTATCTGATCAAGCAGCCAGCAAAAGGCCTGCTCGCTATCGCTGTTGCCGATGGGCTGAAAGCGTCGCGCACCTTGGTGATCGGGCAGGCTGGTCAGGTTGCCGTTATGCGCAAAGATCCATTCCTTGCCCCACAATTCGCGCCGGAACGGGTGGGTATTGGCGAGGCTTACCTTGCCTTGCGTCGCCTTGCGGATATGAGCGATCACACAGCGGCTTTTGATCGGGTATTCGCGCACGAAGCGCGCCACTTGCGAGGTGGCCGATGGCTGGTTGTCCAGAAACACCCGCCAGCCATCTTCCTCAAAAAAAGCAATGCCCCAGCCGTCGGCATGCTCGTCGGTCAAGCCGCCACGGCGATGGAAACCTTCAAAGGAAAACATGATATCGGTCGGGACATTGCAGTTCATGCCCAGCAATTGGCACATGGAGATACCTTTCGGATGCAAGACGGGGTTTGTCCTGCGCTACGTTGTTATTTTATTAGTCTCTGAGACAGAACCTAACTTTGTTCAGGTTTTTCAGCCACATTTTCCACATGGCCGCCGAACTCCTGGCGCATTGCAGACAGCATCCGGTTGGCGAAATCGCTCGCATCGCGCGAGCTGAAACGCGCGTAAAGCGCGGCGCTCAAGACCGGTACCGGTACGCCCTCATCAATTGCGGCGGCAATGGCCCAGCGCCCTTCGCCGGAATCGGAGACCCGGCCGGCATAGCCTGCGAGCGCGGGATCTGCGACCAATGCGGCGGCGGTGAGATCGAGCAGCCATGATCCGATCACGCTGCCGCGACGCCAGACCTCGGCGATCTCGGGTAAATCCAGCGGGTACTGGTAATGCTCGGGGTGGCGCAAGGGCGCAGTCTCTGCATCGGCAGTGCGGATTCGGCTGCCGGCATTGGCATTGCGCAGGATATTCATGCCTTCGGCGTAGGCTGCCATCAGGCCGTACTCGATGCCGTTGTGAACCATTTTGACGAAGTGCCCTGCACCGTGCGTACCACAATGCAGGTATCCCCGCACGGCCGTACTGGCGGAATGATTTCGCCCTGGTGTGGTGCTGGCGGCATCGGCTCCGGGCGTGAGCGTCTCAAAAATCGGCGACAGGCGCTGCACAATTTCGGGCTCGCCGCCGATCATCAGGCAATATCCGCGCTCCAGTCCTGCAATGCCGCCGCTGGTGCCCACATCCACATAGTGAATGCCGGCCGTCTGCAACTCGGCGCTGCGCCGGATATCGTCGTGGTAATGCGAGTTGCCGCCATCTATCACGATGTCGCCCGCCTGCAGCAGGGGAACCAGTTTTGCCAGCACTGGATCGACGAGCGCGGCCGGCACCATCAGCCAGATGGCGCAAGGTTTCGGCAGCCTTGCTACCAGCTCCTCCAGCGCCGCCGTGCCGATGGCGCCGTGTTCGGTCATTGCCGCAACGGCCCGGATGTCCACATCATGAACCACGCATTCGTGTCCGCCCTGAAGCAGGCGGCGCGTCATGTTGGCGCCCATGCGCCCCAAACCAATCATACCGAGCTGCATGTTGAATCTCCTTTCCAATGCTGAGCCACGACGAGGCAAGCAGGCTAGCCGCGGCAAGGCGTGCTGTTTCGGGCATGCATTTTTTACTATGGGCTCTGGACGGAAAAAGATACAGCCCGGACGGAGCCGGCTATCCGGTTGAGGAATAACGACAAATGATCGCAAGGTCTGCGGGCGAGCCAGAAATCGATCCATGCATGGCATCGCAGCGGGTTTTTCCACGTTCTCCCGTTCAATCTTCTTATCCCGGTCTACGCTCAAAATGTGGCATTGCCGTGTTGTCATGAATAACAACTGAACTTCAGCAGTGGCGGGTGGTTGGGGTATTTAAGAACCATTCTCAATAATTTCAGTCTGAACGGAATCGCGATTAATCAGCTGGACATGGCGCAAAGCGCTTCGCGTCATGACAAGGAGTCCGCAGATGGCAACGCCAATCCTGAATCTCGACGACCTGATCAGCCAGGATTACAAGCACGGCTTCTTTACGCAGCTGGAAGCCGATGCTGTGCCGCGCGGCCTCAATGAGGAGGTGATCCGGCTGATTTCGGCCAAGAAGGAAGAGCCGGAATTCATGCTGGAATGGCGACTCAAGGCGTACCGGCATTGGCTGACCATGACCGAACCGCACTGGGCGACTGTCAGCCACCCACCGATCGATTACCAGGCTATTTCCTATTACTCCGCGCCCAAATCGCGCAAGGAAGGCCCGCAGAGTCTCGCCGATGTCGACCCGGAGCTGCTGCGCACCTATGAAAAACTCGGCGTGCCACTCGAAGAGCGCGAACTGCTGGCCGGCGTGGCGGTGGATGCGGTATTCGACAGCGTTTCGGTAGCGACCACGTTCAAGGACAAGCTCGGCGAGCTCGGTATCATCTTTTGCGCCTTTTCCGAGGCGGTGCGCGAGCATCCGGATCTGGTGCGGCAATACCTCGGTTCGGTGGTGCCCTATACCGACAATTTCTTTGCCAGCCTCAACTCGGCGGTGTTTTCCGACGGCTCGTTCTGCTATATCCCGCCCGGCGTGCGCTGCCCGATGGAGCTCTCGACCTATTTTCGCATCAATGCCCGCAACACCGGCCAGTTCGAGCGCACGCTGATCATCGCCGACCGCGATGCTTACGTGAGCTACCTGGAAGGCTGCACCGCGCCGATGCGCGACGAAAACCAGCTGCACGCCGCCGTGGTCGAGCTGATCGCACTCGAAGGCGCACAGATCAAATATGCCACGGTGCAGAACTGGTATCCGGGCGATAAGGAAGGGCGCGGCGGCATCTACAATTTCGTGACCAAGCGCGGCGATTGCCGCGGCGCGGATTCGAAGATTTCCTGGACCCAGGTCGAGACCGGCTCAGCCATTACCTGGAAGTATCCGAGCGTGATCCTGCAGGGCGATAACGCGGTGGGCGAGTTCTACTCGGTCGCGCTGACCAACCATTATCAGCAGGCCGATACCGGCACCAAGATGATCCATCTGGGCCGCAATACGCGCAGCACCATCGTTTCGAAAGGTATCTCGGCCGGCCATGGCCGCAACGCCTATCGCGGGCTGGTGAAAGTCGCCGCCAGTGCCACGAATGCGCGCAATCATACCCAGTGCGATTCCCTGCTGCTGGGTGACCGCTGCATGGCTTCGACCTTCCCCTATATCGAGGTCAAGAACCCCACGGCCAGGGTCGAGCACGAGGCGAGCACCTCGCGCATCGGCGAAGACCAGCTGTTCTATTGCCAGAGCCGCGGCATCTCCGCCGAGGACGCGGTATCGATGATCGTGAACGGCTTCTGCAAGGAGGTGTTCAACAAACTGCCGATGGAATTCGCGGTGGAGGCGCAGAAGCTGCTGGGGGTGAGTCTGGAAGGCAGTATTGGCTAATGAGTAGTGCTTCGCCAATACCGGAACCATTCTGATGCCGTCGTCCCGGCGAAGGCCGGGACCCAGTGCCACGCGCACAAACTGGCTCTGCATTCCCTTCGGTCAGATTTCGGCCTTTGCCCCGAAGGAAATACCCTTGGGGTACGCCGGAATGACGGTGTTATTTTGGTAGCTTCATCAATTCAGAAGCACACCACTAGAACAGGTTCTTTGAGGTGTTTATAGATGCTTGAAATCCGCAACCTGCACGTCTCGGTGGACGGCAAACCTGTCTTGAACGGTATCGACCTGACGATACCCGCCGGGGAAGTGCACGCCATCATGGGGCCAAACGGATCGGGCAAGAGCACGCTGGCGTATGTGCTGGCCGGGCGCGAGGGCTATCAGGTGACGGCGGGCGAAGTGCGTTACCAGGGCAGCGACCTGCTTGCGCTTACACCGGAGGCGCGGGCGCGCGCCGGAGTGTTCCTCGCTTTCCAGTACCCGGTGGAGATTCCCGGCGTTGCCAATATCTACCTGCTCAAGGCTGCGCTCAATTCCGTGCGCAAGGCTTCTGGTCTAGCGGAACTGGATGCGATGGATTTTCTCGCGCTGATCCGCGCCAAGCTCAAGCTCATGGGCATGGACGAGGCGCTGCTGTACCGCCCGGTGAACCAGGGGTTTTCCGGTGGCGAGAAGAAGCGCAACGAGATCCTGCAGATGGCCGTGCTGGAACCCAAGCTGGCCATCCTGGACGAGACCGATTCGGGTCTGGATATCGACGCGCTCAAGGTCGTGGCCGACGGCATCAGCAGCATGCGCGATGCGCAGCGTGCGATCGTGCTGGTGACCCACTACCAGCGCCTGCTCGATTACATCGTGCCGGACCGGGTGCATGTGCTGTCGCAGGGGCGCATCGCGCGCTCCGGCGGGCCCGAACTGGCGAAGGAACTGGAGCGTCACGGCTATGGCTGGATCGATGCCGGCAGAAGCAGCCCGATGGGAGAAGGTCCATGAACCCGGAGGTGCGCGATCACTATCAAGCCGAATTTGCCCGCATTGCAACAAGGCTGCCGGGCGCCGAGGTGGCGTGGGTGCGCGCGGCCCGGGCTGCGGCGCTGGTGCAATTCGTCGCGTTGGGTTTTCCGACCCGGCAGCAGGAAGGTTGGAAGTACACCAGTGTGACGCCGATCGAGAACAGCCGTTTTTCCCTGCGGCCCTCCGCCGCGCCGCGTGTCACGGCAGCGCAGGTCGCGGAGCTGGCCTTGCCCGGCGCACTGCTGCTGGTGTTCGTCGATGGCCGTCATGTTCCCGAGTTGTCTCCTCTCGATTTACTGCCCGAGGGGGTAAGGCTCACAAGCGTGGCCGAGGCGCTGGCGCGTGATCCGGAACCGCTGCGCATGCTGTTGGAGGGCGCCGTAGGTCTCGAAGCCACGGGCTTTGCGGCGCTGAACGCGGCGTTTCTGGCGGACGGTACTTGTCTCTATCTGGCCGAGGACGTGGTGCTCGATGCGCCGATCCAGCTGCTTTTCCTGGCGAGCGAGCCCGGTATCGCCACGCATTGCCACAACCTGATCCGTGCCGGAACGCGCAGTTCTGCGGTTGTGATCGAGCATCATGTGGGCCTGGGCGATGAGGCGTATTGCACCAACTGCATCACCGATATTGCCCTTGCCAGCGGCGCGCAATTCACGCACCACAAATTGCAGCAGGAAAGCGCCAAGGCGTTCCATATTGCCGCTGTCCGGGTCAAGCAGGGGCAGGACAGCCGCTTTCACTCGGGTTCGTTTGCCTTGGGCGGTGGCCTGGTGCGTGTCGATATCCATGTCAGCCTCGATGGCGAAGGCGCCGAATGCGTACTGGACGGCTTGTACCTGACCAGTGGGCGGCAGCATGTGGATCACCATACCTGCGTCGACCACGCCGTGCCGCGTGGTACCAGCCACGAATTCTACAAAGGCATTCTGGATGGCGCATCGCGTGCGGTATTCAACGGCAAGGTGATCGTCCGCCCCGATGCACAGCAGAGCGATGCTTTCCAGACCAACTGCAACCTGCTGCTGTCGGAAAAGGCCGAGATCGACACCAAGCCGCAGCTGGAAATCTTTGCCGATGACGTGAAGTGCGGTCACGGCGCGACGGTGGGCCAGCTCGATCCGGAGCAGATTTTCTACCTGCGTTCACGGGGCTTGGACGATGCCGCCGCGCGCGGCTTGCTGACCTTTGCCTTTGCCGCCGAGGTGATCGAGCGGATGCCGCAAGCGGCGCTGAAGCAGCGCCTGGAAGCGCTGTTGCGTGGACGTTCGCCCGACGCGGTCAAGGAGTTGCTATGAGCCTGCATCTGCCCGATGCGCCGGCTGGACTGGATGTGATGCGCCTGCGTCAGGATTTCCCGATCCTGTCGCGGCAAGTGCACGGCAAGCCGCTGGTGTATCTCGACAACGCGGCGACCACGCAGAAACCGCAGTGCGTGATCGACTGCGAGGCGGATTACTACGCCCGCTTCAACGCCAACATCCACCGTGGCGTGCACCAGTTGAGTCAGGAAGCGACTACGGCCTACGAGGCCGCGCGCGACACGGTGCAGCGCTTCATCAATGCAGCGCAACGCGAAGAGATCGTGTTCGTGCGCGGCACGACCGAGGCGATCAACCTGGTCGCGGCAAGTTTCGGCCAGCGCCTGCAGGCCGACGATGAAATTCTGATCACGGAGATGGAACACCACTCGAATATCGTTCCCTGGCAGCTGTTGTGCGAGCGTAGCGGTGCCCTGCTGCGTGTGGCGCCGATCGACGATACCGGGGAGCTGATATGGGAGGAATTCGGGCGCCTGCTGAATCCGCGTACCCGGATTGTTTCGGTCACGCATCTTTCCAACGCGCTGGGCACGATCAACCCGCTCAAAGAGATCATCGCGCTGGCCCATGCCCAAGGCGCGATGGTGCTGGTGGATGGCGCGCAGGCGGTGGCGCATCTTGCCGTGGATGTCCAGGCGCTCGACTGCGATTTCTACGTGTTTTCCGGACACAAGCTCTACGGGCCCACCGGTGTCGGCGTGCTTTACGGCAAGATGGCGCTGCTGGAGAGCATGCCTCCTTACCAGGGCGGCGGCGACATGATCAGTCAAGTCACCTTTGCCCGGACCACCTACCAGAACCCACCGTTCAAGTTCGAAGCCGGCACACCCAATATTGCCGGCGGGATTGGTCTTGGCGCCGCGATCAATTATGTGGACGGGATCGGGCTGCCTGCCATTGCGTCCCATGAAACCGGATTGCTGGCTTATGCCTCTCACCTGGCGGGGGCGCAACCCGGTATGCAGCTGGTGGGCACCGCGCGCAGCAAGGCCAGCATTCTTTCCTTTGTACTGGAGGGCGTTCATCCGCATGACGCGGGCACCATCCTTGATCATGAAGGCGTGGCGGTGCGCACCGGCCACCACTGCGCGATGCCGGTGATGGCGCATTTCGGCGTGCCGGCCACGGTGCGCGCTTCGTTTGCACTCTACAACACGCGCGCTGAGGTGGATCAGCTGTTCCTGGCGCTCCACAAAGTATGGGAGGTCTTCGCCTGATGTCCGATCTGCGCGAGCTATACCAGGAAATGGTGATGGACCACGGCCGCCGCCCGCGCAATTTCGGACCGTTGCCAGAAGCCAATCACCATGCCGAAGGCTTCAATCCCCTCTGTGGCGATCGCTTGACGTTGTATCTCAAGATCGATAACGGAGTGATCAGCGATCTGCGCTTCGAGGGTTCCGGCTGCGCGATTTCCACCGCATCGGCCTCGTTGATGACAGAGGCGCTGAAAGGCAAAACCGTGGCCGAGGCCGAGGCCCTGTTCGCTGGTTTTCATGCGCTGGTGACGGGCGGTGAGGAAACGTCCGTTCCATTGGGCAAGCTCGAAGTCTTGGGTGGGGTGCGGGAGTTTCCGGCGCGGATCAAGTGCGCCACGCTGGCTTGGCACACCTTGCAGGCTGCGCTGCGTGATGAAACCGGGCTGGTCAGTACGGAGTAGCGGGCAATGGACAATTTGAACGGGGCAAATGCGCTTGATCTATCCAGTGCCCGGGATGGCGGGCTTGAAGAAAAGGTCATTACCATGTTGCGCACCATCTACGACCCGGAAATCCCGGTCAATATCTACGACTTGGGGCTGATCTACAACCTGGAGGTGGAAGAAGAGGGTGGCCATGTACAAATCCAGATGACTCTGACCGCGCCGGGATGCCCGGTGGCGCAAACCTTTCCGCAAGTCGTGGCCAATACGGTCGGTGAGGTGGAGGAAGTCAACAGCGTTGAGGTTGAACTGGTCTGGGATCCGCCTTGGTCCGTGGACAGGATGAGCGAGGCCGCTCGCTTGCAATTGGGAATGCTGTGAAATGGATGCTTGGATCGATGTTGCACTTGAAGCGGTTTTTCCGGATGGGACGTGCCGCCGGCTGGAGGTGGGCGGGCGCCCGGTGGCGGTATTCAATATCGACGGTGCTTTTTATGCCATCGAGGATCTTTGCAGCCATCAGGAGGTGAACCTCTCCGAGGGCGAGCTGGACGGCCTGACGATCATCTGCCCCGGCCACGGCGCTCGCTTTTCGCTGGTCACCGGCGAAGCGCTGTCGCCACCTGCCTATGAGTCTGTCTTAACCTTACCGGTCAGAGTTAAGGATGGGGTAGTTCAGGTTTGCGATGACCAGTTCTAAATCTTGACCGGCCGTTTCCAGCGTGGTTCCCGGCCTGCATTGGATGCCGGGTCAGTTCGCGTCAACTGGCGGGGTGTTTGCCGGTGTGGCGGCCCGACCGATCACGCTCATGGCTTTCCACTTGCCGCTGACCATGCGCCGATAGAACAGCGCGGCCCGCAACATCCAGTCGATGAACATGCCCATCCATACCCCCATGATGCCAAATCCGAGTGCAATGCCCAGGATATAACCCATCACGATCCGGAACAGCCACATGCCGGCCATGGTGGCCCACATGGCAAACCGGGCATCGCCCGCGCCTTTCAGTCCGGCCGGAATCACAAAAGATGCCGACCAGAAGCACATGAACAGGCAGTTGAGCTGGATGATGTGCGTGGTGAGTTGAACGATATCCGCATCGCTGCTGAACATGCGGGCGAGCCAATAGGACAGCGGCAGGGTGATCAGCCCCAGCGCCGTTGTGCAAAGCGTGCCGAGCTTGACGATATAGCGAAACGTGCGTTCGGCCTCGTTGATATCCTGGCGCCCCATCGCTTGGCCGACCATCGTGGTCAGGGTGGTTTGCAGGGCCAGCCCGGGCAGGTTCATATAAGCCACGACGGAAGAGGCGAAGGTGTTGGCAGCAAGGGCGACGGTCCCCATCCCGGCGATGAAAACCTGGGTGATGATTTTGCCGCCATTGAAGAGCAGGGATTCCGATCCCGACGGGGAGCTGATGCTGAAGATCGAACGTTGAATGCCCGGATCAAAGCGGAATTTGCGCAAGTTTTTCAGCCGGATGACTGAAACGCCGCGCCAGATGATCAGGATGGCAAGCAAGGTGCCGATGCCGCGCGCGAGCGTGATGCCGATGGCTGCGCCACGCACGCCTTGTCCGTCGATATCGATGCTGAAGTGAATGTTCTTTACATGCAGGCCGTAGATCAGGACATAACCCAATACGATATTGAGTATGTTCATCAATACGTTGACCTTCATCGGTGTCTTGGTGTCTCCCGCGCCTCGCAGGCAGCCCCAGATCACCTGGGTAATGGCCATCAGCGGATAACCGATCAAGGTGATGTTCAGATAGGTCTGCATCGCACTCATGACGGCCGGCTCGGCCTTGCCGTAGAGCATGTGCAATATCCAGTCGCCCAAGATCCAGATCAGGATCGCCGAGGCGGTTGAGATAAGGGTGTTGGCGACCAGTGCTTGTTTCACCGCTTCGTTGGCCATGCGGATATTGCGCTGGCCGATATATTGCGCCACCACCACCGTTGCGCCGATCGACAAGGCGGCGAAAAAATTGATGAAGATGACGTTGATCGAATCGACTGCGCCGGTGGCGGCACCGGCTTCGCGGCTGATGCGCCCGGCCATGATGGTGTTGACGATGCCAAGCAGGATGAAAAAGGATTGCTCGGTGAGGACGGGCAGCGCGAGCCGGAGGACATCGCGTCTGATTTCAAATCGCATGATAGTTGCCGGTAAATGCCGGCTTGAGGGCAAGGCTAATGGATCAGCATAGCAAGCCGACTGCGGCTCGGCTTGTAGAAAAGCGACACGCCAAACGTGATTAGTGCAACGGGATGTCCAGGCGCCCGGTTTCTGCCAGCTCCCGAATCTTGCGGATGCTGTCCGTATCCATCTGCCGCCACATTTCCTGCAGGTAGCCGACCAGCTGCAAGGCTTCCGGATCATTCGGTGTGGGTGTTTCATAACTGAAGCGCACAAACAGATCGTTGGCCGTGGGTTCTTCGATTTGCACGCGCAACTTGCCGCCGGCGTGCTGCTCGCCGGGTTCGGTATCGTGCAGCAGGCTGAATCCCTCCTGCAAGTGAATGCGCTCGCGCACCAGCATGTTGCCGAAATTAACCTCGCGCCAGAGCAGGGTAGCGGTACGTTCGAGGATGGTCACACTTTCGATGTGCTGGTTGAATAGTTGTGGCGATTCCGCCTTGAGCAGCAATCCCTGCCAGAGTTGGGCGCGGGTGATGACGGGCGTGAGCAGGTTGGTCAGATCGTTGACGGCAACAAGGTGTTCGTAGTGCATGTGTTTCTCTGTCTTAGATAGCGCCGGCGGGCGGCTGAGAAGCCGAGCTTACCACTTGATAGACCGACCCGTCCGCGGACGAGCGCGAGATGCAAAGCTCGGCGCGCCTCAATTGCCACGCCAGCGCGGGCTCGATTGGCGCCTCGATCTGGGCCGCTTTGCGTAGCAAGGTGATGTGCGGGCGGAACAGCCGGTTGTCGAAAACAATGTCACTGTCTTGCAACCCGGCGCGCAGTTGTGTGACCCATTCGGCCAGTGATTCCGGCACGCTGGCGCTGCCGGCCCAGACAATGCCGCCATTCACAAAAGTCCCCAGGGTATCCAGATTCAGCGTGCATTCCAGCGCGGGCATCCGGTTCAATATGTCCAGAATCGTAGGGATGGACGCCGTGGGCGTTTGCCCGAGAAACGTTAGCGTCAGGTGCAGATTGGCTGCCGGCATGCAGCGTCCGCCCAGCAGGGCATGCTGGCGCCGGGCAAGCCGGTGCAGCGCCCGGCCTAGTTCGGGCGGCGGGAAGCAGGCGATGAAAAGGCGTTGATTTTCCGGCATTTGTGAATGTTACAATCGAGCGGCATGGAGATAAAAGCCCGTCCGCCGGGCTACACGAAAAGGATAAGCAATGACCGTCATCCAACAGAGCGATCTCATCGAAAGCATCGCCGACAGCCTGCAATACATCAGTTATTACCATCCCATCGATTACATCAAAGCACTCGGCGAAGCCTACGAGCGTGAAGAAAGCCCCGCCGCCAAGGATGCCATCGCCCAGATCCTGACCAATAGCCGCATGTGCGCCGAAGGCCACCGGCCGATCTGCCAGGATACCGGCATCGTGACCGTGTTCGTGCGCGTCGGCATGGACGTGCGCTGGGACGGCGCCACAATGTCGGTCACCGACATGATCAACGAAGGTGTGCGCCGCGCCTATCTGCATCCGGACAACAAGTTGCGCGCCTCGGTGCTGGCCGATCCGGCCGGCAAACGCGCCAACACCAAGGACAATACGCCGGCGGTGATCCATTACGAGATCGTGCCGGGCAATACCGTGGAGATCGACATTGCGGCCAAGGGCGGGGGTTCGGAAGCCAAATCCAAGTTCGCGATGCTCAATCCGTCCGATTCGATCGTCGACTGGGTGCTCAAGACCGTGCCGACCATGGGTGCTGGTTGGTGCCCGCCCGGCATGCTCGGCATCGGCATCGGTGGCACCGCCGAGAAGGCGATGATCCTGGCCAAGGAAGCGCTGATGGAGGAAATCGACATCCACGAACTGATCGCGCGCGGCGCGCAAACCCGTGCCGAAGAATTGCGCATCGAGCTGTATGAAAAGGTCAACGCGCTGGGTATCGGCGCGCAGGGCCTCGGTGGCCTGGCGACCGTGCTCGACGTGAAGATCAAGGATTTCCCGACCCATGCCGCCAACCTGCCGGTCGCCATGATTCCCAACTGCGCCGCCACGCGCCATGTGCATTTCGTGCTCGACGGCAGCGGCCCGGCGCAACTGGAAGTGCCGAAACTTGAGGACTGGCCGCAGGTGACCTGGGCGCCCTCGGCCAGCTCGCAGCGCGTCGATCTCAACACGATTACGCGAGAAGACGTCGCGAGCTGGAAGCCGGGTCAGACCTTGCTGCTCAACGGCAAGCTGCTGACCGGCCGCGATGCCGCGCACAAGCGCATGACGGATATGCTCAATCGCGGCGAAAAGCTGCCGGTGGATTTCACCAACCGCTTCATCTACTACGTCGGCCCGGTCGATCCGGTGCGCGACGAAGTGGTCGGCCCGGCCGGCCCGACCACGGCCACGCGCATGGACAAGTTCACCCGGCAGATGCTGGAGCAAACCGGCTTGCTCGGCATGGTCGGCAAATCCGAACGCGGTCCGGAAGCGATCGCCGCAATTAAGGACAACAAAGCGGTTTACCTGATGGCGGTCGGCGGCGCGGCTTACCTCGTCTCCAAGGCGATCAAGGCGAGCCGCGTACTGGCCTTCGAAGACCTGGGCATGGAAGCGATTTACGAGTTTGATGTGGTAGATATGCCGGTCACCGTGGCGGTGGATAGCCTCGGCACCTCGGTGCATGCCATCGCCCCGAAAGAGTGGCAAGCAAAGATTGGCAAGATTCCTGTATCTATCTCATAACTAGGGGTTGCCAGCTCGGGGAGTGTTGGGTATTATTCGGCCTCCTTTGCGGAGAGATGGATGAGTGGTTTAAGTCGCACGCCTGGAAAGCGTGTATAGGTTAATAGCCTATCGGGGGTTCGAATCCCCCTCTCTCCGCCAAGTATCAAACTAGCAACACCTAGCGTCACCCACAGAAACCCTGATAAAGCATAGCTTTACAGGGTTTTTTGTTGTTCATAGCCAACCCTCGGCAACGTGAGTAACAACATCGGATTGCGAGTAACAATGTGAGTAACTATAGTGACTCATGGAAAAGTTACTCACACGGTGAACGCCATGAAGCTGACTGACCCTATCCTCAAGGCCGCTAAGCCTCAGGACAAGCCTTACCCCTTATCGGATGGCGAGGGTTTGGTTTTGTACGTTCAGCCGACTGGAGCGAAGTGGTGGCGTTACCGTTACCGCTTTGCCGGCAAGGCCAAGATGATTTCCCTTGGCGTCTATCCTGATGTCACCCTCAAGGCCGCCCGAACCGAACGCGACCGCCTGCAAGCGCTACTCAAGCAAGGTATTGACCCCTCCCAGAACCGGCAGGAAGAAAAGCTGGTTGCCAAAATCTCCGCAGAAAACAGTTTTGAAGCCGTGGCGCGACTTTGGTGGGCAAGCTGGAAAGAAGCACGTACCGAGCGCCATGCACATTATGTGTTGCGCCGACTGGAGGCCGACGTGTTCCCGGTGATCGGCGCAAAGCCTGTGACCGACATTACCGCGCCGCTGCTGCTGATGACGGTCAAGAAGATTGAAGCTCGCGGCGCGCTGGATATCGCCAAACGCGCACTTGAAACCTGCGGGCAGATATTGCGCTATGCCGTGGCCCACGGTCTGGCCGAACGCAACCCGGCCGCTGACATCAAACCTGCCGATGCCCTGAAAGCCCGCAAGAAAACCAACTATGCCCGCCTGAGCGCCAAGGAACTGCCGGAGCTGTTACGCCAGATCGATCTGTACGATGGCCAGCCGCTGACGCGCTTGGCGCTGCAACTGATGGCGCATACCTTTGTCCGAACCAGTGAATTGATTGGTGCCCGCTGGGAAGAATTTGATTTGGCCGCCAAGATATGGCGCATTCCCGCCGAGCGTATGAAGATGGATACCGAACACATCGTCCCGCTCACCACGCAAGCCCTGACCATCATCGAAGCGATCAAGCGCATATCAGGCGGCGGCCATCTGCTGTTCCCGAACGAGCGTGGCAACGGCAAGGCGATGAGCAACAACACCATCCTGTATGCCCTGTATCGCATGGGCTACCACAGCCGCATGACTGGCCACGGCTTCCGGGGCATCGCCAGCACGATTCTGCATGAGCAAGGCTATCCCCATGAACACATCGAGCTACAGCTTGCCCATGCACCGCGCAATGCTGTGTCGGCAGCGTACAACCATGCCAAGTACCTGCCGCAACGTGCTCAGCTTATGCACCACTGGAGCGGCTACTTGGATGCAATTAAAACCGGTGCACAAGTGGTTCAGTTTAAGGCGGCATAGCGTAATCGTGGCTGGCCCTATCCCAAACGCGAGAGTGATACAGGCGTTCTGAACCGGCTACGGTGGCAATCTCTTCGTAAATGTAAGTCCAAAAAAGGGGAGAAATTGATAGTGATTGATCCAGATAAAGAAGCTGAACAATTCATCAGCTTGCGCGAGACGCTTGAGCTGATTGCCGAGGCACGGCAATGTGATCCTCAGCAGGCGGCGCAATGGCTGGCACGGAACTGCGCGCCCGTTTTTAACAAACTCAAAACTTATGATCCGGTGAAGGGGCTGGTTGATCTGCGATGGGATGGCTCGTATTACAACCAGAATTCCGATGGCTCAGGTATTGATGCCCTGGACCGACTGGCGCGGGAAGGCACTTACCACGTAAACGAAGACCGGTTCACTTCGGAGAACGATGATGACATCCCGTTCTGACTACATGCATGACTGCGACCCGGTATTTGACCGTATCGGTTTTGACCGTGATGAAATCATGCCAATTATCCGCACTTTGCAGACCAGCACCGGTTATTTTGATGTCAGCGGGCAAAGCTATAGCACCCCGGCGCTAGAGCTACAGCGACGCTACATACAAGCCTTATGGTCCACATTTGATCCTGAGGAGCCCGCCAGCGCACCCAGCAAGGAAGAAGGGCTACGCTGGCTGAAGGAAGAAGCTGCTCGCATGGATATCAGCCTTTCATTAAATATCTTGGAAGCCATTGAGCTGATTGTCCGGCATCCGGCAGCCAGAGCAGGGGCTTCTCGCAAACGGGTACCCACCCGTTAAACCCTAGCATTGGCGCGGCCTTAGCTCTAAACGATCCCTCTTAAACTTGGCAACGGGTAACCACCCGTTGCTATTGCCTACCCACCCGTTCAACGCGGTTTTCTTGTGTTTTTATCGATGTACGCACAGGGAGACGCAGCAATGGCTAAGAAAAGTAACCACAATTTTCCTGATACCTTTCCGACTGTTGGCATGAGCCGCTGGGGGCAGTTCCAGCCGTTTTCGCCCATCAGCAAGGAACGCTTCCGCCAACTTTCCAAGCAAGGCCTCGCACCTCAGCCGGTACGCTTGGGCATCCGCTGCACGATGTATCACAACAGCGAATTGCATCGCTGGCTCGCCGATCCGGTGAATTACCGTGCCGATGCTGTGCAATCCGATGTGGTGCAAGGGGCTGAATAATGAACCCGTCCATCATTACCGGCCAACGCTTTACCTTCGTGCGCGAGGTGACGCATGACTAAGAGCGCAAAGGCGGCTTTGGCCGATGCCAAGAACGCGCGTGAAGCCGGCACTTTTTTCCCGCTGACCACGGTTGTATTGCAATCACCGGAATTTGCATCGCTCAGTCCGTATGCCGTCAAGTTGCTGTTCGACATGTTGGCGCAATGGTACTTGGGAAATAACGGTTATTTGTCGGCATCGTGGACCTTGATGAAGGATCGTGGCTGGAAGAGCAAGGCGACACTGGCAAAAGCGTTGAAAGAACTGGAAAACGGCGATTGGATCATCCGCACTCGCCAAGGAGGGAGGCACATGACGACGTTGTATGCGGTTACGTTCCACCGTATCGATGATCACCATCGTGGTAAGCCGCTCGATGTGGCAGCCACCCGCAGGCCCCTGGGGACTTGGCGCAAGACGATGCCTCCGCTGCGGAAAATTACAAAGCCTGCCCCGCCACGCGGGGCAATTATGGAGGGACTGACCCTGCAGGCGGGGTGAACACCAAAAATTACGTATCGATTGCCCCGCCAGGTGGGGCAATCAAGCCAATTGGGTGGTTTCTATTACCCCGCCAGCTGTACACCTCTTTAGAAGTTACCATCTGCTGTGACTTTGGAATGATGCGTAATGTATTAAATACGGGTTAACCAAATGATTTCGAATAATCTCAGGAGTTAAAAAACATGGGCGGATTCGGTAGCGGCAATCACGGCAGCGGCGGCGGTACTGTCAACCACCACCGGTCCATCGACGTGCGCCGTTTTCAGCGTGAAAAGTTATTGCAACCCGGCGACTTCGGCTGGCAGTGGTCGAACGATGGGGGGCGACAGGCCAGCATTATCGTCCACTGCCAAGCGGACAGCCTGGTGCTGGAATACCGGTTGCGCTTGCCTGGTGTAGATTGGCAGCGTATTGAGGAAGCCATTCCGTTAGATTCCACGCCCTGTCACTTGGGCGGGCATCGCCACTGGTTCCGTTGCCCCGGCGAAGGCTGCGGACGGCGTGTGGCCAAACTCTATCTGGGTGAGCGTTATTTTGTCTGCCGGCATTGCCTCAAGCTCGTCTACCCGAGCCAGCGCGAATCCGTGATCGATCGGATTAGCCGCCGGACCGGCAAGATCCGAGAACGGTTGGGCTGGGAAGCGGGTCTGCTGAACGGGCATGGCCCAAAACCCAAATGGATGCGCTGGCGCACATACGAGCGACTGATGGACCAACATGACGAACTGGTCGCCCACTTTTATCAGAATGTGGCAAAACGGCTCAAATTTTCAGTACGGACCGAGTTGTAATTGATGTGAAGCCAAGATCGGCAAGATGGCGTCTAGCCTCGTTGCTGGGATGGCCGCAATGGAGTGATTACCTGTCGTAGACGAGAAATTCATTTTGAATGGCCACTTCGATCTTTTTTCCTACGACGGGTCCGTGCCCACTTCGGCCGTTGAAGGCAGCGTGAGTGGGACGGCAGGTATCTGAGTGGAGCGACCCGATGAACCGGCTTTCGTTTTTATAGGCCCGGATAGTTTATCGCCTACATTACGATGCTCGTCAGGGGCGGAGTGATGAACGAGCAATGGACGCCCGAGATGGCGCGGGTGACAGGCGTTGTTTGGGGCTGGCCTTCCGGCGCGGGCTCTATCATCGCTACGCGCGCTGAATATGTGCGGTCGTTCATGTTAGGAACAGTTGCGCCCTCTTAGGCGCATTCACTTTCCACCCGTCCCGTCGTAAAAATCTGAGAAAATCGTCATCCAAGAAAAGCAACGGCGGCAAGGAGATCGATTTGTTTAATCTACTAGTGCAATTCAACCCTTGGGGCGCAGGGCGAGCCACAATTCCGGTTGGTCGGTTGTTTGAATACACCAACGACGACGTCGCTGCATCCTTTCGCGACGGTGATCGGATCGCCCTCGACCGCCTTATCCGCCTGCCGTGCGTTTTCATGGAAGAAGGCGTTGACGATCAGCTGGCCCGGGTCGGGACAATTACGCATGCTCTGCTTACCGGGCGGGACATTGCCATCGAATACACCTTCGATATGGATATCCCGCCCCTCCTGAACAGCGCGATTTTCGCGAACAGGATCGATTTCGATATACCTCATGACTCCGAGTTCTCTCGGAGCCATTGGGCCGTAAAGGATGTAGACCTTTATAGGGTTCTTATCCGAAATACGCAGTCGCGCCGGCAGCGCCCTACCGTATTCAATATCACGGAGCATGAACGGATCGAACCAAGGTTGCTTTCGGCCATGATGCCGTTTGACGCACCCTTCACGCCTGTTTATGAAACCCTTAGACAGACTGCGGAAAACGTCGGGCTTCGTTGCCGTCGCGCTGACGATATCTGGGAAAATCCCGCGATCATTCAAGATATCGTCTCCCTGATCGACCGTTCGCGCGTTGTCATCTGCGATTGCACAAACCGCAATCCGAACGTGTTCTATGAAATCGGCATAGCCCATACTTTGGGCCGCGAAGTTATTCTCATCACCCAGAACGCCAACGACATACCGTTTGATCTCCGCCACCTTCGCTATGTACCGTACCTGAATAATGCAGAGGGCCGCCAGGTCTTAGGTCAAACGCTCCAGCGACGCTTGGAAGCCATCGTCGAGGGCTAGTAAGCGCCCCACGCCTTCGAAGACGCGCCCTTGGTCTGTTGGTCGTGCTCTTCCAGCAAAAAGGTGAGATAGCTGCGCGCGAGGTTGCAGTACAGACGCGCTTCGTGCTGCTGGATTGCGATGCCCTCTTTGAGATCGGTTCCGTGACGGACCCCGCCTCCCGTCGGTGATGAAAGGTAGCCGTGCAAGGTCGTCATCCAGGTCATAATATTTTCCTGCGCCTTGCCCCGCTCCCGCTTTTTTATCTCGTTAATGATAGGCCCGAAATACTTCCCCTGAATCGTCACCGTGTCCTCGCCCAAGCCCCGAAATGCTGTCGTGATCGATTCCAGAAGGAAGAGGATTTCTTGGACCGCGCGCCGGCCCTGACCAGCATCGAGCAGCCGTTCTGATTCCGCCAAGCACTCGTCAATAAGCGTGCGGGCCTGCTCATCCAGCGATGGCGCCTGACGTGGAACAGTGATCGGCGGATAGGCGCGCGTTGCGATTAAAGCGGGCGGTTGAATTTCATAGCCCGCATCATGCTCCGCCAGGATAGCGTTGATAATTTGGACGTCTGGCACGCCCAAGCCGGACTGTTCGAGATCTTCGCAGCAATTCCAAAAAGCCTCGATGAACACAGGCGCATTTTCAGCCGAGCTATCCATGAGCTGAGATAGATCGCTCCTCGCCCAATCCAGGCTGCTGCTTCGACCATTCCCGCCGAAGTGGCTTTTGCATTGCTCAACCACGCGCCATACATCACCCTGCGCCGCAATTTTTTCGATCAGATCGTAAAAATCACGGACAACGCCTTGCGGGGTAGGCCCCGGGCTTTTGAAACGCCACGATTTATCGTAGTTGAGCAATTTACTTGTCCTCGCGATCATCCAGGAATCCCCGCATCGACGACGAGACGGGATGTTAAATCAGCTTTGGCGATTGTAATTAGGTTGGTCAGTTCAGTTCTGTTCGAAGAAGGAGGTCGCTGCCAGCGCGTATCTTCACGGCAGCCGGCAAGGCGGCTGCGAGTCTACCAAATTCCGCATGAAGCCGGGCAGCGTCCGCTCGCCAACCTCTGCTCAATGACCGCCTCAGAGGAACAACGGTCACCTGAACGTCCAAATTCGTTGCGTGCGAATGACCGTTCATGGCCGGCACCTGCCACCAAGCGGAGTAGCACGACTGACAGCAATGGACGAACTTCCGTCAATCGTGTTCTGTTCGAATTTCCGGTGCCGGCTGTAAGCGCGGCAGCAGCATGTTGCTCGCAAGTAAAACATCGATCTTGATGGGTACATCGGACGAATGTGAGTAACTATATGAGTAGCATTTATTTGATTTAAAAATAAATAAAATAAAATCAATGCATTACATGAATATTATGAATCCCCCTCTCCCGCCAGTAAGTCCTTGATAGCAAGCATATTTGTTATCTGCCGTCAGAAGGCCCACACCGCGTGGGCCTTTTTGCTTTTCAGCTTTCTCTGTCTGCACCTTTCCCCCTATTTCACGCTCGGCACGGCCTGTTTTCTCTGTCCGGTATTTGGGCATTAAGAGTTTCCACTCATTCAGCGAGCTTCTGGATCTGTTTCGGTCGTGGAAAGCGCAATGGCGTGCATTGAATGCACGCCATCTGGAAATTTTCGCGCTCAATCTGTTCAGTGGTTATTTCATGGAAGATTCCACCCCGAGCAATCGCCGTTGCTCCTCCCAGCAGGCAGGCAAGGGCAGGGCCTTGAATAACGTGTGTGCCGTCAACGTTGCCGGCTGCGTTCCTGATTCAATCGCGGTCACGATATCCGGGGCGAGGAAGGCCACATAGATCATCTGCTGTACTAGGGGAGGGGAGAGCTGTTCGGACTGCGCAATCACCGAAGGCCCGATGCCCTCTGTCACCATGCGGCGGAACCAGCCGATCCCGCGTCGAACGAAATTCACCAAGCGCACATCGATGGCACCTGACTGGGTGCCCTGTTGTGTGGGGATGATCAGGCGTATCCCGAATCCACAGCGCCGGAAACGTACTGGCAGCGTTAGCGTGATGTCCGTGCCCGCGGACGCATCTCCAACCAGCGCCGATGGGTTCACCTTCACCGCAAGCTGATCCCGGCTTACCGTGACTCGTTCAATCAGCGCTTCGAGAATGGCGATCTGTTCTCGTGAACTACCTTGTGTCAGCGTATCCCTCAGCTGATTCGCCCGACGAATTGCCGCCTGACAAGTGTCAGCATCCGGTTGTCCCAGATCAGCAAGGATGCGGGGTGGATCGTTCAAATAGCCGATCAGGATCTGTTTGACCACGCCTTCAAGCTCTTGGGCCGGGATGCGCAGTCCGGTGCTGTCACCGTTGGCCGCTTCCGACTTCACCGTGCCGATCAGACACTGCGAGATATAGTAGCGATAACGCCGAGAGCCCTTGCAGGCATGGGTCGGGATCAGTCGCTCATCATTCTGATCAAAGACGCGCCCCGCCAATAGACTCCGGGCTTTATCGCTTGCACGATCGCGATTGCCCTGACGATTCAGGGCCAAGGCGGCTTGCACCCGATCCCAGCGTGTCTGATCGATGATGGCCGGGTGCAGGCCTTCGTAACGCAGATCCTTGTGCGCGATCTGCCCCAGATAGATCGGATTGGTCAGAATCCGGTACAGGTGGCCACGGCTGAAGGGTCGTCCCCCTTGCGTGCCGTTCTCGCCATACTTGCGGACCGGGGTCACCCAACCCCGGGCATCCAGATCGGTTTTCAGTTGCCGGACGCAGCCATGTTCCAGGTAAAGATCGTAGATGCACCGAATCGTTTCGGCCTGGGGCTCGTCAATGACCAGGGTACGTTCGTGCGAACGATAACCGATCGGCACGATGCCCCCCATCCACATCCCTTTCTGCTTGGAGGCCGCAATCTTGTCGCGAATCCGTTCACCCGTGACCTCCCGTTCGAACTGAGCGAAGGACAAGAGGACGTTCAAGGTCAATCGCCCCATGGAGCTAGTGGTATTGAACTGCTGGGTGACCGATACAAAAGACACGCCGCGGGCATCGAACTGTTCCACCAGTTTCGCAAAATCGGTCAGTGAGCGGGTCAGGCGATCGACCTTGTAGACCACGATGATCTTGACCTTGCCGGCGGCGATATCCTGCATCAAGCAATGGAGCGCCGGTCGTTCCAGATTACCACCGGAATACCCTCCATCATCGTAAGCCTCTGACAAAGCGTGCCAACCCTCGGCCTTCTGGCTGAGGATAAAGGCGGCACAGGCTTCACGC
Organism: Pseudomonadota bacterium; assembly: GCA_018261735.1. Classification (GTDB taxonomy): domain Bacteria; phylum Pseudomonadota; class Gammaproteobacteria; order Burkholderiales; family Chitinibacteraceae; genus Formivibrio. Next base: position 54,499 of record JAGTRM010000003.1, on the reverse strand, counting down.
TGGGCATGCAAGGAATTGAAATCCTGCTCCAACCCTTCCTCGCTGGACTTGCGGGTGTAAATCGCACAGTTCAGCTTTGGTTTCATCGCCCTATCCCGAAGAAGGCCGGGCCTGACCACTGCGTACCGGTAATGGCTCGGGCGAGGGCCGAGAGACTGCGGTAGGATTGGCCGGCATGCTCGAAGCCGACTTCGGTGACGAGAACATGATAGGTGGTCCCTTGCCACTCCCGGACCAATCGGGTTCCCGGGCGCAGGGCAGGCCGCGTAGCACGAGAAGGATTGGCGGGGGGCCAGGCAATACCGCACCGCGCCGCCCTTGGGCTCCAGCTTGGTGTTGCCAGGCCAGGGCCAGGCGCATGAAGGAGGCGTGGGTATGGCCGGGCGGATCTCGTCCAAACACCGCCCGCCACTGTGCAAGCAACGTTTTCCGATCCCAGACCAGGATGGCGGCAAGCTCGTCGTTCATGCGTCGATCCGATAGGCGCGGACGCCATCCGAATTGGCCGTGAGCGCGACCTTGAACCCCAGTTTCTTGCGCAGAGTCCCGCTGATGATGCCGCGAACCGAGTGGGCCTGCCAGCCGGTGGCGGTCATCAGCTCGTCGAGCGTTGCGCCCATGGGTTGCTGGATCAGAGCAATCAGGCGGGACTGTTTGGTGCCGGCAGATGGCGTGACCGTGGATGACTCGGTTTTTGGGGATGACTTGGCGGTACGGCGCGAGTGTGGTGGATCCGTGCACGGAGCAGGTTTCCGGGCTGTGGTCGATCGCTTGCGCGGGGTAGCGGGCTTGGTGGCTGCGGGCTTGGTGCTGGTGGTTTGTGCGAGTTTGGCAGGCATATGCGTCTCCGGTAATTCCGCCACGACTGTCGCGGCAGTGACACCAGTAACGCTCTCTTCCCGGCAGGCATCAAGTCAATTCTGTGAATTGATTATTGAATATAGATTGAATATTTAAGTATTTTTAAAGCTATCGTTGCCACGGGTAAACTCGACCTGGTTCCTGTTTGCGGTGTACTGCCGTAGAGCCTGGTTTTTCTTTTGCTTCATGAGTTTGCCATGTCCGTGGATTTTCCTGTGCTTGCTGCCGGTCCTTTGCATGTGCCTGTTGATACGCTGACGGCATGGCCTAATGCGCGTGTGCGGCGCGGCCAACCCAGATTGATCGAGTTGATGCATGAACTGGATGCCACGGTCGTTATCGAGGGGATTGAAACGCAAGAGCATCTGGCGATTGCGCTCAATAGCGGTTGCGATCTGCTGCAGGGCTATTTCCTGGGTGAGCCGCGTTATGTGAAGGAGGTGTGATGGAAGTCATTCGCGAGTGGTTGGACCATGGCAACAGCATACTGACCTTGCCGGGCTGGCGCGATTCCGGCCCGCAACATTGGCAAACCCGCTGGGAGAGCAAATTCCCCGGTATTCGCCGCGTACAGCAACATGACTGGGAAAAACCCGTTGCGGCGGATTGGGTTGGCGTCTTGCAGCAGGCGGTTGAAAACGCTTCGGGCCACGTGATTCTGGTCGCGCACAGTCTGGGCTGCATTGCCCAGCATCACTGGGCGATCGTTCATGGTTCTTCCGCGCGGCGCATCGCCGGGGCCTTGCTGGTCGCACCGGCCGATCCCGTGCGCGAAGGCTTGTCCGGGCATATCCAGGGTTTCCTGCCTTTGTCGGTGCGATCCTTGCCTTACCGCAGCATCGTGGTGGCGAGCGATGACGATCCGGTCTGCCAGCCCGATCGCTCCGCTTTTCTGGCCAACCGCTGGGGCAGCCCGTTGGTGATGCTCAACGGCGAGGGCCATATCAATGCCGATTCGGGGCTGGGCGACTGGGACTTTGGGCTGCGCCATCTTCGGCGCCTGATCCGCTCGCACTACGAGCGGGAAACTGATTGAGCCGACATCGCGCGCGGTTGGGCCGGCTTTGCGCAATCCATCATGGACGCTGGGCGCGCAAAACCATACTGACTTTATGGCTTATTCAAAATGTGAATTTACTTCTTAATTTATAGTCTTTTACGGCATATACGGGCATCACTAGACTGGCTGCATGTTCAACAAAGCACCAGGAAGAACCAACATGCGCCGCAACCGTTTGCTGTCCAACTTTTCCCGCACCCTCATTACTCTCGCATTGGGTTTCAGTATCGGTACTGCTTTTGCACAGGCTGATCCCAAGACCATCGTTTTTGGCACCGCTCCCGGCCCGTATGGTGATCTGATCAAGCAGGCCATTCAGCCGGGTTTGGAAAAAAAGGGCTACAAGGTAGTCATCAAGGAATTCAGTGATTACGTGCAGCCCAACCTGGCACTGGCCAACGGGGCACTCGATGCCAACCTGTTCCAGCATCGTCTTTACCTGGAAAAATTCTCGGCCGACAAGGGCCTGAAGCTCTCGCCGGTGATCAATGTCCCGACCGCAGGTCTCGGCCTGTATTCCAACAAGATCAAGTCGCTCGACCAATTGAAGAAGGGCGATGTGGTCACGCTCTCCAACGATGCGACCAACCTCGCACGCGGCCTGCGTTTCCTGGCCAAGAACGGGTTGATTACCATCAAAGCGAATATCGATCCGACCCAGGCTTCTGAAAAGGATATCGACCAGAATCCGCGCGGCCTTGTCTTCAAGCCGCTGGAGGCCGCGCAACTGCCGCGCACGCTGGATACGGCCACCGCTTCCCTGGTGAATGGCAACTTCGCCATTGCCGCAGGGCTCAAGCTCTCCGATGCAATCAAGCTCGAAGAGCTCGACGAGAACATCAAGAATCTGGTGGCGGTGAAGACGGAGGACCTCGACAAGCCTTTCGCCAAGGACATCAAGGCCGTGGTCGAGTCGGAAGAATTCCTACGGGTGGTCGACGATCCCAAGCGTATCTTCAATTCGTTCCAGAAACCGGCATGGCTCAAGGCCAAGACCGTGGCCAAGAAATAAGTACGGGCTCCTTCCTGTAAACCGGGCGCCTGGCGCCCGGCTTCTCCGGTAAAAAATCATGATTGAACTGCAAGACATCTCGGTGGCTTTCACCGGCAAGGGTCATGCTATCCGTGCGGTACGCAATGTGTCGCTGCGGATCGGGCAAGGCGAGATCTACGGCATCGTCGGTACCAGCGGCGCTGGCAAGAGCACCTTGCTGCGCACGATCAATCTGCTCGAACGGCCTGATTCCGGCCGGGTAGTGCTCGATGGCCGCGATATCACGAACCTGCGTGGTGCGGCCCTGCGGCGCGAGCGCCAGCGCATCGGCATGGTTTTCCAGCACTTCAACCTGTTGCACACCAGCACCGTGTACGACAACGTGGCGTTCACGCTGGAGATCGCCGGCAAAAGCCGGCAGGAGATCAGCGAGCGCGTGCCGGAATTGCTGAACCTGGTGGGGCTCGCCGACAAGGCGGGCGCGTATCCGGCGCAGCTTTCCGGTGGGCAGAAACAACGGGTCGGCATTGCGCGCGCGATTGCCAACCATCCGGAAGTGTTGCTGTGCGACGAACCGACTTCTGCGCTCGATCTGGAAACCTCGGCTTCGATCCTGGAATTGCTGCAGGAAGTGAATGCCCGCCTCGGAATCACGATCGTGCTGATTTCGCATGAAATGAGCGTGATCAAGAAAATATGCACGCGCGTGGCGGTGATGGATGCGGGTGAGGTGATCGAGGAGGGCGATGTCTACGATATCTTCGCCACGCCGCAGCAACCCTTCACCCGCCAGCTGGTGGATCACACTTTCAATCTCGATCTGCCGCAGCGGCTGACACAGGAGCTGAGCGGAACGCTGCTCAAGATACTGTTCCTGGGCGATCGGGCGGAAACCCCGGTGCTGTCGGATGTGACGCTGCGCTTTGGCGTATCGGTGAACATCCTGCACGGCAAGATCGAATACATCAACAACCGCGCCATTGGCCTGCTGGTCGCCTTGCTGGGCAATGGCCCGGATGTTCCTCAGTCGCTGACGGGCTCTGCCCGGATTGCCAGCGCGGTGGAATTCATCCGCAGCAACACTGCCCGTGTCGAGGTGCTCCATGCCTGAAGTTCTCACAACCTTGCTTTCCGATCTGACGCTGGCTTTTGGCGAGACGTTTCTGATGGTCGGCACTTCCAGTCTTTTTGCCGTTGTTGGCGGCTTGCCTTTGGGTTTCCTGCTCTACATCACTGAAAAGAAGCTGTTCTGGGATAACCAGATCGCCTATGCGCTGGGCAGTTTCTTCGTGAATGTGATCCGCTCCGTGCCGTTCGTGATCCTGCTGGTGGTGCTCCTGCCGCTGACGCAATTCGTGCTGGGCACCACGATCGGCCCGGTGGCGGCTTCCATACCGCTGTCGGTGGCTGCGATTGCCTTTTATGCCCGGCTGGTTGAAGGCGCGCTGTGCGAAGTCGACCCCGGCATCATCGAAGCCGCACAGGCCTTTGGGGCGAGCCCCTTGCGCATCGTCGGCCGAGTGTTGCTGCGCGAGGCTCTGCCCGGATTCCTGCGCGGGTTCACGGTGACCCTGATCAGCCTGATCGGTTATTCCGCGATGGCAGGCATCGTTGGCGGCGGCGGGGTAGGCGATCTGGCGATTCGCTTCGGCTATTACCGCTACCAGACCAATGTGATGGTCGTGACCGTGATCGCGTTGATCGTGCTGGTTCAGGTTGTGCAGACACTGGGCGATCGGGCAGCCAAACGCGCAGACAAGAAAGGAAACTGAAATGGGTGCTCCCGCTGAAAGTGCTGTTACACACGTGGAAGTTGATCGGCGCTACTGGAACGAGGCCATCGAAACCTTGCCGCGCCCGGAACTCGAAGCGCTGCAACTAGCGAAGCTCAAAAAGCACCTGAATTTTGCTTACCAGCATTCGCCGTATTACCGCTCGGCTTTCGATGCCGCAGGCGTGAATCCGGTCGATTTCAAAGCGCTATCCGACCTGCGCACCTATCCGTTCGTGAACAAACAGGTCGAGCGCGAACGCCAGCTCGCCAGTCCCTTGCTCGGCGACATGGTGGCAGTCACGGAACGCGATGTGGTGTTCGTTTCGGCCTCCAGCGGCAGTACCGGCGTGCCGACGCTGAGCCCGTTTACCGCACAGGATTTCGAAACCTTTCAGGACAACCAGGCGCGGCTGTTCTGGGCTACCGGGATACGCCCGACCGACCGCTACGTGCATGCGCTGAACTTCACGCTTTTCGTCGGCGGACCGGACGTGATCGGTGCGCAAAAGCTCGGTGCGCTGTGTTTCTGGGCCGGCACCGTGCCATCCGACCGGCTGCTCTTCATCATGAAGGAGTTCCAGACCACCGTGACCTGGACCACGCCGTCCTACGCCTGGCATCTGGGCGAAACCGCAAAGGAACACGGCATCGATCCGGCGAAAGACCTGGCGATCCGCAAGATCATTGTCGCGGGTGAACCAGGCGGCTCGATCCCGGCCACGCGTGCGGCGATTGAAAAACTCTGGAACGCTGAACTGTTCGATTTCTACGGCATTTCCGACATCTACGGCGCATGCGCCGGCATGTGCGAAGCGCGCGACGGTCTGCATCTGGTCGAAGACGACATCTTGCTCGAAGTGCTTGACCCGGCGACACATGAACCGGTACCGGATGGCCAGCCCGGCGAGATGGTGCTGACGACGCTGACCAAGGCCGCGCGCCCGATGATCCGCTTCCGTACTGGCGACATCATCACCGCGGACCGTTCGCCATGCTCGTGCGGCAGAACGCATGTGCGCATCAAGATTATCGGCCGCATCGACGACATGATCATCATCAACGGTGTGAATGTGTTCCCGAGCGATGTGGAATTCGTCGTGCGCAATGTGCCGGGTATTTCTGGCGAATACCGCATTACCGTTTACGAGAAAGACCATCTGGCGCGTTTCGATATCGAAGTCGAGAAGGAAGATGCTGCGCTCGATGACACTGAACTGGCCGAGCGCATCGCGCACGATATCAAGACGCGTCTGGGCGTGCGCCCGAAAGTTGTGAAGATATTGGTGCCGGGCAGCTTGCCGCGCAGTACGCACAAAGCAAAGCGCCTTTTGGACCTCCGTAAATCCTGAACACGACAGAAGTGAACTGAAATGCCCCAAACCAGCAACCGCATCCGCGGCTTTGGCGAATCCGTCATCCGCCGCACCACGCGCATCGCCAATCAGTATGGCGCGATCAACCTGTCACAAGGCTTCCCGGACTTTGATCCGCCGGCCGAGATCATCGAGGCCGGCATCAAGGCAATGAAAGAAGGCCCGCACCAGTACGCCGTGACTTGGGGCTCTCCCGATTTCCGCCGTGCGTTGGCGGCCAAGCAAAGCCGCTTTATGGGCATCGAAATCGACCCGGAGCGCAATATCGTTGTGACCTGCGGCAGCACCGAAGCCATGATGGCCGCGATGCTGACCGTCTGCAATCCGGGCGACAAGGTCGTGGTTTTCTCGCCGTTCTACGAAAACTACGGCGCGGATACGATTCTCTCCGGCGCCGAGCCGATCTTCGTGCCGCTTAAGCCGCCAGCATTCAATTTCGACCCAAGCGAACTCGAAGCTGCGTTCGCACAGGGGCCCAAAGCCATCATTCTGTGCAATCCCTCCAACCCGTCAGGCAAGGTATTCAGCCGCGATGAGTTGCTGACCATCGCGCGGCTGGCAGAAAAGTACGACACATTTGTGATTACCGATGAAGTCTACGAGCACATCGTTTTTGCGCCACATCAGCATCATTATTTCGCCGCGTTGCCGGGCATGCTGGAGCGCACGATTTCCTGCTCGTCCTTGTCGAAAACCTATTCGATTACCGGTTGGCGTCTGGGTTATGTCATCGCGCCGCCTGCGATCATCGACGGCGTGAAGAAGGTGCATGACTTCCTGACCGTAGGCGCCGCGGCGCCGCTTCAGGCAGCTGCGGTGACCGGCCTGGAATTTCCTGATAGCTACTATGCGGGTTTGGCTGAGGAATACACACAAAAGCGTTCGTTGTTCCTGGATTGGCTTAATCGTTCCCATCTGAGTTACTACCAGCCGCAAGGTGCGTATTACGTGATGGTCGATATTGGCGAATTTATTGATGGCACCGATTTCGATGACGTGTATTTCAGCGAATGGTTGATCAAAAGTGTGGGTGTGGCCGCTGTGGCGGGTTCAAGTTTCTTCCGCGAACCGGTGAAGAACTATATCCGTTTCCATTTCGCAAAAAAGCCGGAAACCTTGAATGCAGCTGGCGAGCGACTTCTTAAAATTCGCGAACTCTGGCAGGCCGATCATGCATGAAACCGTCTGGCTCGGCCGGGGCGGGCAGGGCGCGTTCACTGCCGCACGGCTGCAAGGTTTGGCAGCAGTGCGCTTTGCCGGCAAGCAAGCACTGGCTTTTCCATCTTTCGGACCGGAACGGCGTGGCGCACCAGTGTTCGCCTTTATCCGCATCGCAGAGACGCCGATTTATGATCGAAGCACGATCAAGGCGGCCGATGCCGCCATCATCATGGATGAAACGCTGCTGACCCCGGCGCTATCCGGTTTTATCCAGTCCAAAACCTTGCTGATCGTTGATTCAGAATCGGATCAAACCATTGATACCCCCGCTCGATTGGTTCGTGTTCCGGCGCGGCGCATTGCGCGTGAAATTCTTGGTTCGGATCACACCAACACGATTTTGCTGGGCGTATTAACCGGCCTGACCGGCGTATTGCCGGCAGAGGCCGTGATCGCCGGTATTGCGGCCGAATTCGGTACAGGTAGCCGGGCTAGCAAGAATGTGGCGGCATTTGTGCACGCCCATCAACTGGGGCAGGAGCTTGCGCATGGCTGATCAATCCGACTGGAAAGTGCGCCCGTTTCAGCGCCCAAAGAACCCGCAAGACTGGCCACTGACCCCTCAGTGTGAATCGGGCTATTTGGCCACATCCAATAGCGGCTGGCGCACGCTTTGGCCGCAGATTCTGGACAACTGCAACAGCTGTGGCCTGTGTTTCGTCTACTGCCCGGATGGCGCGATTGCCAAGGGAGAAAACGATTTTCCCTATGTGCTGGCTGACTGGTGCAAGGGCTGTGGTCTGTGCGCCAAGGAATGCCCGAAAGACGCAATTCGCATGAACGAGGATGACCAGAAATGAGCGTGCAATTTCTTTCCGGCAACGAAGCAGTTGCACATGGCGTTCGCCTGAGCCGACCGCGCGTGGTCGCCGCGTATCCGATTACGCCGCAAACCGTTGTGGTCGAGCGCTTGGCCGAGATGGTTGAGGATGGCGATCTGGCCGCCGAATTCGTTCACGTCGAATCCGAACATTCGGCCTTGGCCTTGGTCATGGGCAGCGCCGCAATGGGCGTGCGCACCTTCACGGCGACCTCGTCGCAGGGCCTGTTGTATATGGCCGAATGCTTGTATTACACCGCAGGCGGGCGCTGGCCGATCGTGATGATGAACGCCAATCGCGCACTGGCCTTGCCGTGGAATATCTATGGCGACCAGAGCGATTCGCTCGCGCTGATCTCGTCGGGCTGGATTCAGAGCTATGCCGAAACCGCGCAGGAAGCACTGGATTTGGTGATCCAGTCCTATGCCATTGCCGAGGACTTGCGCGTTCGCACGCCGGTGCTGGTGAACCTCGACGGCTTTGTGCTGACGCATACCTACGAGCCCGTTGATGTCCCAGAGCAGGAGCAGGTTGATGCCTTCTTGCCGTCGCCTGATTTTCCGGTGGGTTACCCCGGCACCTTCAATCAGGAAAACCCGCAAAGCCTGGCGATCACCGCCGGGCCAGGCGATTACACCGTCTTCAAGTTCAAGCAGCATCAGGACATGGTTGCCGCAGCTGGCCCGATCCGCGAAGTCGATGAACGCTTTATCCAGCATTTTGGGCGCGGCGTGGCTGGACTAACCGAGGGCTATCAACTCGACGATGCTGAACTCGTGATCGTCACGCTCGGCAGCATCGCCGGTACGGTGCGCACAGTGGTCGATGAGTTGCGAACGGAGGGCGTCAAGGCCGGGCTATTGCGCCTGCGCTACCTGCGGCCATTTCCGACGGCTGAAGTGCTGGCTGGGCTATTTGGCCCGCAGCGCAGCGCCAAAGTTGCGGCCATCGGCATTCTGGAAAAAGATATTTCTTTTGGCCATCAGGGCACGGTGAGTCTGGAAGTCAAAGCTGCGCTGTACGAGGCTGCGACACAAGGCGCACTGCCGCCAGCGATCAATTTTGTCGCGGGCTTGGGCGGGCAGGAAATAGGCCTTGCGGATATCCGGCGCTTTTTCACTGCATTGGCTGAAGCGGCGCAAGGCCAGCAGAAACCGCTGGTGCAATTCCTGGGCATGGAGCACGCGCAATGAGTATTTCGATCAAAACTTTGCCCAATCCGGAACACTTTGTTGGCCACAAGGCGTGCGGCGGTTGCGGGGGCAGCCTGATCGTACGCTGGGTGCTGAAAGTGCTCGGCGAAAAAACGCATGTGGTGATTCCCGCGGGTTGCATGTCGGCGGTAGGCTTTATTTATCCGCAGATGGCGCTCGGCGTGAACGCGATCATCTCGCCGTTCGCCGCGACTGGCGCGGTGCTTTCCGGCATCGCCGCCGTAGTGCGCGCCAAAGGGCTGACCGATGTGCCGGTGGTCGGTTTCGCTGGCGATGGCGCGACGGCGGACATCGGCCTGCAATCGCTGTCCGGCGCGCTCGATCGGCGCGAGAAGATCATCTACATCTGCTACGACAACGAAGCCTATATGAACACCGGCATCCAGAAGAGTGGCGCGACGCCCTGGGGTGTGCGCACCACCACTTCGCCACGCGGTTTCCGGCCGGAACTCGATGCCCCGAAAAAAGACCTGCTGCGTATCGCCGCTGCACATGGCATTCCCTATGCCGCGACTGCGAGTGTTGGCTACGCGAATGATCTACTCAAAAAGATCGAGAAAGCCGGGCAAGTCGACGGCCCGTCTTTCCTGCATATCTTTGCACCATGCCCAACCGGTTGGGGTTGCGAAGCCGATGCGACGGTGCAGCTTGGCAAATCGGTCGTCGATACCGGCCTGTGGCCGCTGCTGGAATGGGAAAGCCGGCAACTAACGATCAACCGCCAACCGAAAAAATTCGCGCCTCTGGAGGAATATCTCGCCGGGCAGGGGCGCTACCGCAATATCACGGAAGACGAGATTGCCGCTCTGGAAGCCGTGCGGGATCGCAATTGGCGGGAATTGCGGGCTTGGAATATTCACTCATCGGTTAATCCAGATTTTGGATAAGGACATGCCTTTCTTTCCCATAAAGGCATAGAAATTTCTTCGTTAGGCATGGAATAACGGCTTGATACGATAGCTCCGTAAGTAATAAACGCAGCCTGCTCACCGGCTGGTTTGCTAACGAATCAAGACGGAGAAAACCATGATTCATTTTGTAGTCCACGACCAGAAAGATACGACCGGTGTCGTGGTCGTGGAGGGCATCGAAGCCGGCCAGGCACTGACTGGTTGGCTGATGGACAAGGACGAAACGCTGACGATCAGCGTGCGCGATGCGATTCCCATCGGCCACAAGCTGGCACTCACCGACATCACCGAAGGCAGCGATGTAATCAAGTACGGCGAAGTTATCGGCCGCGCGGTCGCGCCCATCTCGGCAGGTGCTCACCTGCATGTTCACAACGTCAAAACCAAGCGGTGGTAAGCAAAATGGGTCTGCAACAAACTTTCTGGGGCTATCGCCGCGATAACGGCCGGGTTGGCGTACGTAACCATGTCATCATCCTGCCGGTCGATGATCTTTCCAACGCTGCCAGCGAGGCGGTGGCCAACAATATCAAGGGCACGCTGGCCTTGCCGCACCCGTATGGCCGTCTGCAATTCGGCGCCGATCTTGAGCTGCATTTCCGTACGCTGATCGGCACCGGGGCCAACCCGAATGTCGCCGCCGTGGTGGTGATCGGCATCGAGCCGGGCTGGACTCAGCGCGTGGTGGACGGCATCGCCGCCACGGGCAAGCCGGTCAGTGGTTTCTGGATCGAACAGAATGGCGATATCAACACCATTGCCGCCGCCTCACGCGCTGCCAAGGAATACGTGCAGTACGCCAGCGAAATCCAGCGCACCGAGCACCCGATCACCGATCTGTGGGTGTCGACCAAATGTGGCGAATCGGACACCACTTCCGGTTGCGGCGCCAATCCGACCGTGGGCAACGCGTTCGACAAACTCTATGCCGCGGGCACCACGCTGTTGTTCGGCGAGACTTCCGAAATCACCGGTGGTGAGCATCTGGTGGCCAAGCGTGCGGCGACGCCGGAAATCGGCGCGCAGTTCCTCAAGACCTGGAATGCGTACAACGATTTCATCGTTGCCAACAAGACCAACGATTTGTCCGACTCGCAGCCGACCAAGGGCAATATCGCCGGCGGGCTGACCACGATCGAGGAAAAAGCGCTCGGCAACATCCAGAAGATCGGCAAGCAATGCAACGTTGATGGCGTGCTGGAGCCGGCCGAATCGCCAAACGGGCCGGGCCTGTGGTTTATGGATTCCAGTTCGGCTGCAGCTGAGATGGTCACGCTCGCTGCTGCCGGCGGTTTCGTGGTGCATTTCTTCCCGACCGGGCAGGGCAACGTGATCGGCAATCCGATCATTCCGGTGATCAAGCTCGCCGCCAATCCGCGCACCGTGCGCACGATGCGCGAGCACATTGACTACGATTGCTCGGGCCTGCTGCAACGCGAAATCAACCTCGACCAGGCCGGCGACCAATTGCTGGACGTGCTGTTCCGCACCGTGAACGGCCGCCTGACCGATGCCGAAGCCCTCGGCCACCGCGAGTTCGTGCTGACCAAACTCTACAGAAGCGCATAAACAGCGATTGAGCCGGCCCATCGGGGCCGGCCTCCAGGAGATACCACATGAAACAAATCAAAACCCTACTTGGCGCCGTGCTCGGCGTGGCCATTCTGGGCAGCAGCGCCCAGGCGCTGGCCGAAGCCAATGAGATCCGCATTGCCCAGCAATACGGCATCAGCTATCTGCCCACGCTGATTATCGAAAACCAGAAGTTGGTGGAAAAACACGCCAAGGCCGCGGGTCTGGGCGATGTGAAAGTGACTTGGGCCAAGTTTGCCGGCGCCAACGTGATGAACGATGCGCTGCTGTCAGGCTCGCTCGATATCGCCTCGGCCGGCGTGCCTCCGGCCGTGACCTTGTGGGCCAAGACCAAAGGGGAAGTGAAGCTGGTGACGGCGATGAACTCGATGCCCAATCTGCTCAACAGCCGCAATCCCAAGGTCAAGTCGATTCGCGATCTGACCGAGAAAGACAAGATTGCCGTGCCGGCAGTTAAGGTGGGCTTCCAACCGGTGCTGCTGCAGATGGCCGCCGAAAAGGAATTCGGCGAAGCGCATACCTTCAAGCTCGATCCACTGACCGTTTCGCTCGCGCATCCGGATGCCTTGATCGCGCTGACTTCAGGAGCCAGCGAAATCACCACGCACTTCGCCGCGCCGCCTTTCGCGCAGCAGGAACTGGAAAAGCCCGACGTGCATACGATCCTGAATTCGTATGACGTGCTGGGCGGACCGGCTACGTTCAACGTGCTGTACGCGAGCAAGAAATTCCACGATGGCAATCCCAAGCTGTATGGCGCTTTCCTGAAGGCGTTCGAAGAAGCGACCGCGATCATCAATCGCGACAAGCGCGCCGCAGCCCAAACTTACCTCGCGCTCTCCAAGGACAAGGATTCGGTCGAAGACATCCTCAAGATTCTGAACGATCCGCAGGTGGTGTTCACGCTGACTCCGCAGAACGTGACCAAGTTCTCCGATTTCCTGTTCAAGATCGGTTCGATCAAGCAGAAACCCGCCAACTGGAAAGAGTTGTTCTTTGCGGAAGTGCATCACCTGCAAGGCAGTTAACTTTTGAATGACCAGGAAACCATCATGAGTACCCCATTACTGGACGTGCGCAGCGTGACCTTGCGCTACCGCACCGATAACGGTCTTGTTACTGCCACTTCGCGCGTGAGTTTTCATGTCAATCGCGGTGATCGCTACATCCTGCTGGGGCCGTCCGGTTGTGGCAAATCGACGCTGCTGAAAGCGGTTGGCGGCTATCTGCAGGCGGAGGAGGGCCAGTTGTTGCTGGGTGGCCAGCCGATTCGCAAGCCGGGGCCGGATCGCATGATGGTTTTCCAGGAATTCGATCAGCTCTTGCCGTGGAAAACGGTCAAGGAAAACGTGATCTTCGCCTTGACCGCCAGCGGCACGCTCAATGCTCGCGAGGCGCAAGATCGCGCCTTGCATTACATCGACAAGGTGAAGCTTTCCCGCTTTGCGAACAGCTACCCGCATACGCTCTCGGGCGGCATGAAGCAGCGCGTGGCCATTGCCCGCGGCATGGCGATGGAACCGGCGATCCTGCTGATGGACGAGCCGTTTGCCGCGCTCGATGCACTCACAAGGCGCACGATGCAGGACGAGTTGTTGCAACTGTGGGAGGACACGCACTTTACCGTGCTGTTCGTCACTCACTCGATTCCGGAAGCCATCAAACTCGGCACGCGCATCCTGCTGCTCTCGCCGCATCCCGGGAGGGTTCGGGCCGAGTACACCAGCACCGGCCAGGATGTGGTGGATGCTCGCGGCGAGCTGTTTTCGAACCGCATTCATCGCGAACTGTTCGCACAAGCCGCACCCGGCGAGGAGGCCGTTCATGTCTGATCTTTCGACCCTTTCATTGCCTGCATCGGAAGCGCCGGCCGTGATCAGCGCGCCGCGCTGGCACGAAAAAGCCCTGCAATCTAGCCTGCTGCGCAAGAGCCTGCTGCTGCTGATTTTGGCATTGGTGTGGCAGGGCTATGCCGTGTGGCTGGATAACCCGCTGCTGTTTCCCACGTTCAGCGATACGCTGATTGCGCTGAAAGATGGCATCGTGTCCGGCGCGTTGCCCAAACGCACGGCCTTTACTCTGCAAACCTTGCTCACCGGTTATGGCATCGGTATCGCGCTGGCTGGCCTCGTGACGGCAATCGCGGTCGGCTCGCGCCTCGGCAACGATCTGCTGGAGCTGCTGACCTCGATGTTCAATCCGCTGCCGGCGATTGCGCTGTTGCCGCTCTCGCTGATCTGGTTCGGATTGGGCAAGGGCAGCCTGATTTTCGTACTGGTGCATTCCGTGCTCTGGCCGGTGGCGCTGAATACACACGGCGGTTTTCGCGCGGTATCGCCCACCTTGCGCATGGTTGGCCGCAACTATGGTTTGTCGGGACTGCAACTGGTGGCACGCATCCTGATCCCGGCCGCGTTCCCGAGCATCCTCTCCGGCCTAAAGATCGGCTGGGCGTTTGCCTGGCGCACCTTGATCGCGGCGGAACTGGTATTCGGCGTGAGTTCCGGATCGGGCGGCCTGGGCTGGTATATCTACGAGAACAAGAACCAGCTGGAAATCCCTTCGGTGTTTGCCGGCCTCTTGACCGTGATCCTGATCGGCTTGGCCGTGGAAAACCTGGTTTTCCGCAATATTGAAGCCCGAACGATCCGCCGCTGGGGCATGCATGTCTGAGGGCCTGACTTTGCCTCTGGCATCTGGCGCATCCTTGCGTTTTTATGATCGCTGGCTGCAACGCTGGCGCGAATGGATGCGCGCCGACACGCTGGCCTACCTGATGTCTGAAACGCCTGACTGGAAACCCCCTATGAACCTGGATACGAAACCCAGAATCCTCATCAGCGAATTCATGGATGACAGCGCCGTGGCGGCGCTCGCCAGCGAATTCGACGTTATTTACCAACCGGACCTGGTCGACCGGCCCGCCGATCTGCTGGAAGCCGCACGCCATGCCGATGCGCTGATCGTGCGCAACCGCACCCAGGTGCGCGGCGAACTGCTTGCCGCGCTCAAGCGGGCCAAAGTGATCGGGCGGCTGGGCGTGGGGCTCGACAATATCGATGTCTCGGCCTGCCAATCCCGCCAGATCGGCGTGATTCCCGCCAGCGGCGCCAATGCGCAGGCCGTGGCCGAATATGTGATCGCCAGTATTTTCCTGCTGCTGCGCGGCGCTTATTTTTCTTCGTCGGCGGTCGGTGCAGGGCAATGGCCGCGCACCGCGCTTTCCAACGGCCGCGAGATCGCCGGCAAGCAACTGGGGCTGGTGGGCTTCGGTTTTATCGGCCAGCTCACTGCCAAATTAGCCCGTGGTCTTGGCTTGACCGTCGTTGCCCACGATCCGGCGCTGGCACCGGATGCGCCGGTATGGGCGGAAACCGGCGTCACGCCGCTCGGTCTGGATAGCCTGCTCGGCAGTTCGGATATCGTCAGTCTGCATGTACCTTTGCTGCCACAAACCTGCAACCTCATCGACGCCGAACGGCTGAGCCGGTTCAAACCCGGCGCGATCCTGATCAATAGCGCGCGCGGCGGTGTGGTCGACGAAGTGGCCTTGGCTGCAGCGCTGAGTTCCGGCCAACTGGGCGGCGCCGCGCTCGATGTGTTCGACGCCGAGCCCTTGCCGGCGGGATCGCCCTTGGCCGATGCGCCCAACCTGCTGCTCACCCCGCATATTGCCGGGCTAACGGTCGAATCCAACCAGCGCGTGAGCGCTTTGGTGGCCGAGCGTGTGGCGCAGGCATTGCGTAGCAGTGAGGTAAACCATGGCGCGCATTGATCGGAATAGCCTCATTCAACTGGCGCAACAAGCCCTGCAGGCTGCCGGTGCCAGCCCACAAGCCGCTGAAATCACGGCGCAGGCATTGGTCGCCGCCGATGTGCAGGGCATCGCCTCGCACGGGGTTTCGCGCGTATCGCAATATGTCGCGCATTTGCGCCTGGGGCGTGTCGATGGCAGGGCGGAACCCGCCATCGTGCGCGAACGCGGCGGTGCTTTACTGATCGACGCTCGCGAAGGCTTTGCTTTTCCTGCACTGAGGCTGGCGGCGCAAACCGCGATCGAGCGCGTACGCAATCATGGCGTGGTGTGGGTGGCGGTGGCCAACAGCCATCACTTTGGTGTGGCCGCGCATACGCTCGATGCCATCGGTAAAGCTGGGTTGGTTGGTCTTGCTTTCGGCAATTCGCCTGCGGCGATTCCGGCCTGGGGCGGCAAGCGCGCGCTGTTTGGCACCAACCCGATTGCGGCGGTGTTTCCGCGTCGCAATGGCGCACCGCTCATCATCGACCTGAGCCTTTCCGAAGTGGCGCGCGGCAAGCTGATGGTGGCGGCACGTGAAGGAAAAGAGATTCCGTTGGGCTGGGCGCTCGACAGCGCCGGCAATCCAACGACCGATCCCAAAGCCGGGCTGGCGGGCATGATGTGCCCAGCGGGTGGTGTGAAAGGCGCGATGCTGGCGCTGGTGGTTGAGCTGCTGTGCGTGGCGCTTACCGGTTCAGCTTTCGGCTTCGAGGCCGATTCCTTCTTCGTCGACGAGGGCAATCGCCCGCGTATCGGACAAGCCTTGCTGGTGATCGATCCGGGTGCGCTGGCGGGTCAGGCTGTTTTCCTGGAACGCGTGGAAACGCTGGTTGCCGCCATGCTGCAAGATGAGAGCGTTCGTTTGCCCGGCAGCCGCAGACAGGCATTGGCTGCGACGATGGAGGCGGCAGGCATCGATATCTCGGATGCATTGCTCACACAGTTGCGAGAGTTAGGAGTGCCTCCGAAATGAAAAGCTTGATGGTGTAGTTGTCTGTTACACCACCCCTTGGAAGGTTTTCCGCCAGGCAGTGGGTGTAACTTTGAAAGCCTTGCTGAAGTGAAATCGTAGCGTCACGGGCGAGCCAAAGCCGACCAAATTCGCAATATGTTCAATGGATTGGTTGGTTGTCTCCAGCAGGCGCTGGCTGAGTGCCAAACGTTCGCTGAGCAACCAATGGTTCACGGTAGTCCCGGTCAGTTGGCGGAAGTGCCGGGTAAATGTCCGCCGACTCATCAGCGATTTTTCCGCCAAACTATCCACGGTGTGCGGTATTTGCAGATTTGCCCGTATCCAGTCCAACAGGCCGGCGAGACGAGAATCACGAGCCGTGGCTGGCAGGGGCTGTTCTATGAATTGAGCTTGACCGCCCTGGCGATGTGGTGGCATCACCAGTTTTCGAGCCACATGATTCGCAATCTCTGAACCCAATTGCTGGCGAAGCAGATGCAGGCAACAGTCAAGACCGGCAGACGTGCCGGCAGAGGTCAGGATGTTGCCGTCGGCCACATAAAGTACATCGGTATCCAGCTGTACCCCGGGAAATCGCTGTGCAAAATCCCATGCCCACGCCCAGTGGGTGGTGGCTTGGCGCCCTTCCAGCAGGCCCGCCTCGGCAAGGACGAAGGCGCCCAGGCAAAGCCCCACCAACTGCGCTCCGCGCTGATGCGCCGCGACCAGCGCATCAAGCAGAGGCTGCGGTGGCCGTTCATGCGGGTCACGCCAACTGGGCACAATGATTGTCTGCGCGCTTTCCAGTACTTCCAGACCGTGATCGACGGCTATGCTGAACCCGGCCGATGTGATCAGTGGCCCATCCTCGAAAGAACAAACCAGCAAATCGAAGGCAGAGTTTTTCGGATGCGATTCACCGAAAACCAGGCAGGGTACTGATAGATGGAAAGGGCTGATCTCTCGGAATGCAACTACCGCTACGGTATGGTTTTGCATACATGCACTGTTTGTCGTGAGTTGGCCCGATATTATCGATTGTTGTCATTCGGGTCACTCACTGAGGTGGTGGTGAGGTGTGAATAATCAGTCCACCCCATCTCTTTAAGGAACAACATCATGTCCAAACTGCCCAAGCGCGCCCTGATTGTTATCGACGTACAGAATGAATATGTCACGGGGAACCTGCGGATCGAATCACCGGATGTGCAGCAATCCCTGGCCAATATCGGCAAAGCCATGGACGCTGCCTATGCGGCAGGCATTCCGGTGGCGGTCGTGCAACATCTTACACCTGCTGGTTCCCCGATCTTTGCGCGAGGAAGCCAAGGTGCAAAGTTGCATCCCGTGGTTGCGGAGCGGCATCGAGATCATCTGGTCGAGAAAAGCATGGCCAGTGCGCTGACTGGCACCGATCTAGGAGATTGGCTGCGCATGCACGGGATCGACACCCTGAGCGTGGTCGGCTACATGACGCACAATTGCGATGATTCCACGGTGCGCCAGGCGAAGCATGAAGGGTGGAGTGTCGAGCTGCTGCACGATGCGGCCGGTTCCATACCATATGCGAATGCATTGGGTTCGGCGAGCGCTGAAGAGATTCACCGGGTGTTTACCGTGGTCATGCATACGGGTTTTGCTGCTGTAGTGAGTACCAATGAATGGCTGCGCGCCATTGAAAGAGGCGAAGCGCTCCAGACTGACAATATTTACCTTTCCAATCAACGTGCGCGGGAATCTCGGTAAATTTTTAGAACCCGGATAACCAAGCTTTCTGATGGGTAATAAATTGCCGGTGAGATCATCAAGACGGTGGCCAAGTGCGCGTGGCCACCGGACAGAGGATAGCGGCTGGCGGTTACAAGCAAAGTACGCGTTTGGCGTGAGCCAAAACAATTCGAGGCAAACAGCGCCGCACCCAATAACCCAGGGCGCAGAGATTACAGAGCTTCCACGGTATGCAATGCCTGTCGTAGGCGTAACGGATCGACTTTTCCCGGCAGCAGGTGGATGGACTCGACTGCGCGCAGGCAGTGCGCAATCAGTGCTTCGATCTTGTCTACCTGCCCGAAATCAACATTCAGTTGCGCCAGTTTTGTCGGAAGTCCCAACTCAGCCAGTGCTTCAGACAAGCGCTGCAATTCGTCGTGTTTTTCTTCCAGGGCCAGTTGTACCAAGATGCCATAGGCAACTTTGGCGCCATGCAGGAAGCCGGCGGTTTCCGGCAACACCGTCAGGCCGTTGTGGATGGCGTGTGCTGCGGCAATGCGGGTGTAGCGCTCGCCCAATCCACCCACCAGGCCGCCGCCGGCGATGATGGCATCGACGACGCCCAGAAATTTTTCGGTCAGCGTGCCGCTGGATACGGCCTGCAGTGCCGCCGGTCCGTCTGCCAGCAAGATATCCTTCAATTGCTCCGCAGTAGCCAGCCCTAATCGTGCCGTGAATGGCAGCGAGAGCTCTTTCTGGCACAACACGCGGGCTTCATACCATTTGGCCAGCGTATCCCCGATGCCTGCTCGCAGATATTCGGGCGGTGCGGCAAGCAGGATGCGCGGCTCGACCAATACCAAATGGCTGGCAAGGGGAAACAGTTCATAGCCCAAGGCGCGTTCATCATCGTCGTACCAGACAGCAAGCGGTGTCCAGGCGGCGCAGGTGGCGGCAATGGTCGGAATGGCGATGAAGGGTTTTTGCAGGCGATGCGCTACTGCTTTGGCGGTATCCAGCGCGGAGCCTCCACCGAGGCCGATGACCAGATCGGCTTGGCTGCCCCGCTTGGCCAAATCCTGCACTTGGCTTTCGCTGCAGTGGCCGGAAAAGGTGACCCGGATTGAACGCTCATCCGTGTACAGCGGTGGCAAATAGGGGGTGGCTGCTGCCTGTGCGCGTGCGCCGCCAATCCAGAGAACCTGTTTCAAGGTGGCGGATGGGAAAAAATTTTCGATCTGGTCCAGTGCGCCGGCATGCAGGAAATAATTCGCCGCGCCCGGCTGGACGCGGATGGGAATGGGGGCATTCACTTCGGTGTTCCTCGTGATTGAATCAAACCATAAATCCAGAAATTAGCTGACCATGCTGGAATAAGGAGGGATGGTCAATTCGCCGGAGTTAAGTTGTTGCTTCCCATGGGGATTTCATGGGCAATGACCAATAAATTGTGATCATGCGGGCAGGCTAAGCGGCAAGCCATTGCGGAAAATGCGCAGCTCGCCCGGCAGGAAGGGATGCCAGTTTTCATTCCGGGTTAGCGGCTGGGTGGCAATAATGGCCATGCAATCATCTGGAGTATTGACCTTGGAAAAGTCGATGCTTAAATCGGCATCGGCCAAGTGGGCCTCGCTGAATGGTGCCTTTCGAATCAAGTACCAGAGTTCCGTGCTGCAATGGGCAAACAGCAGGTCACACCAGCCCAGCAAGAAATTGAATGAGCCAGACTGGGTAAGGTGGGCGGCAAGCTGCTTCAGGAGTGCCGCCAACTCATTCTCGGTTGGCGCTTGCGGAAAGACCTGCGCAATTTGGCTTAGCAACCAGCAGAAGGCTTTTTCACTGTCGCATGTGCCTACTGGCTGAAAGCGCAGCCCTTCGCAATCAGGCGGTGTGACCAGATTGCCATTGTGGGCAAAGATCCACTCTTGCCCCCATAGCTCCCGGCGGAAAGGGTGCGTGTTCGCCAGGTGGACTTCGCCCTGCGTGGCTTTGCGGATATGCGCAATGACATTGCGGCTTTTGATCGGGTGGTCGCACACAAAGCGGGCTAGACGCGACACGGCCGAGGGCTGGCTATCCAGAAAAATACGCCAGGTGTGTTCCTCAAAAAAAGCAATGCCCCATCCGTCCGCGTGCTCGCCCGTGCTGCCACCACGGCGGTGAAAGCCTTCAAAGGAAAAAGCGATATTGGATGGGGCCTTGCTGCTCATGCCCAGTAACTGGCACATCGGGTAAACCTTTTGCTCGCGTAGCGATAAGCTGGTGATCAGTTAACCACGACGCTGGAAAAATCCTGCCGGCCAAACGGGTTGACCCGGTAACCGCTGATATTCTCGCGTGTGAGCGCACTGGCCGTCGGATGCGCCAGCGGCAGCCACAAGGCTTGGTCGTGGATGATCTTCTGGGCAGCCTGATAGCGGCTGGTCCGCACGCCGATATCGGCGGTGCGCAGGCCTTCGGTGATCAGCCTGTCGAGCTGCGGATCGCAAAAGCGGGCGAAGTTGGTGCCCGATTGCACCGCCGCGCAGCTAAATTGCGGCGTGAGAAAATCGTCCGGATCGCCGTTGTCGCCGGCCCAGCCCATGAAGAGCAGATCGTGCTCGCCAGCCTTGGCGCGGCGGATCAGTTCGGCCCATTCAATCACTTTGATCTGGGCGCGAATGCCGATCTTGGCGAGATCCGACTGCAGCAATTCCGCACCGGCTTTCGGGTTGGGATTCAGGGTACTGCCGGTCGGGCGGACCCAGATCGTGGTGTCGAAGCCGTTCGGATAGCCGGCATCGGCCAGCAGCTTGCGCGCCTTGGCCGGATCAAACGCATATTCCGGCAGATCCTTGTTCCAGCTCCAGGTATTGGGTGGGTAGGGGCGGTTGGCCGCAATGGCGGTGCCCTCAAAAATCACTTTCAGATAGGTTTTCTTGTCGAACGCGAGGTTGATGGCCTGGCGCACGGCCTGGTTATCGAGCGGTTTATGCTGGGTGTTGATGGCCAGGAAGCCGGTCATGAACGAAGCATTTTCGCTTTCCTTGATGGCCTTGTCGCTACGCGCCGCGATCACATCGGCTGGCTTGGGTCCGAGCGCGATCTGGCATTCGCCTGCCTTCAGCTTTTGCACGCGTACGGCCGAATCCGGCGTGATTGCATAGATCAGTCGGTCGACTTTGGGCTTGGCGCCGAAATAGCCCGGATTGGCCTCGTACCGCACCACCGCATCTTTCTGATAGCTCTGGAATACAAACGGGCCGGTACCGACCGGTTTGCTGTTGAGTTGTTCCGGTTTGCCGGCGGCCAGCAATTGCGCGGCATATTCGGCGGAATAGATCGAGGCAAAGCCCATGGTTAGCTTGGATAGCAGCGTGGCTTCCGGGTAATTCAGCTCGAAGCGCACCGTGCGCTCGTCGATCTTTCGGATGGCCTTGATGAGTTTTGGCAACTGCATCGATTGCGCATGCGGAAAGCCCTGGGCTGCGATCTTGTGCCAGGGATGGTCGGCATTGAGCATGCGCCCAAAGGAGAACACCACATCGTCGGCGTTCAGCGGGCGGCTGGGTTTGAAGTAATCGGTGCTGTGAAAAGCCACGTTGCGGCGCAGGTGGAAGGTGTAGCCCAGACCATCGGCATCGATTTCCCAGCGCTCGGCCAAGCCCGGCACCACTTTGCTGTTGACGGCGTCGTACTCGACCAGTCGATTGAACAGCACGTCGGCCGAGGCATTGGTGGTGATCAGCGAGTTGTACTGCACCACGTCGAAGCCTTCCGGATTGGATTCGGTGCAGACGACCAGGTTTTTTGCCTGACTGAGCAAGGGGGTAACAACAATCGTGAATCCAAGGACAAAATTGCGCAGTGACATGAGGGTTCCTTTATAGATAACGATCGGGCTGATCTTTCAGTCAGCCTCATGTTGAAAGTACTGGATCTTCCTGATCCACCGTGAGTTGTTTGGTGATGAATTGTTCGGTGAGTTCAGGTACGAAATGTTCGATAAACCGGTAGGCAAAGCTGCGCAGGAAACGCCCGCGCCGCAAGGCCAGTCTCGTCGTGTTGGTTACGAACAGATCCCCGGTCGGGAGCAGTTTCAAGTCTGTATCTTTGGCTGGATTGAATGCCATCTCCGCAATGATGCCTACTCCCAAGCCTGTTTCAACATAGGTTTTAATCACATCGGCATCAATGGCAGAAAGTACGATATCCGTTTTGATGTCGGCTTCGGCAAACCGGCGGTCGATGTTGGCACGGCCGGTAAATCCTTCGTGATAGGTGACGATAGGGTGCTGGGCAATCGCTTCCAGTGTCAGATTCGGCAAATCTGCCAGCTCATGGCCTTCGGGCACGATCACCGCGTGTTGCCATTCGTAGCAGGCAAATGAGGCCAACTCTGGTTCATTGGCAATACTTTCGGTGGCAATGCCGATGTCGGCTTTCCCTTCCAGCAAGAGCTGGACGATTTCCTGCGGGCTACCTTGGTGCAAAACCAGATGGACCTTGGGAAAATCTTTGCGGAATTGCTTGATGACCGAAGGCAGAATGTAGCGAGCTTGAGTATGCGTGGTGGCAATGACCAAATTGCCGGTTTCCTTGCTTTGAAACTGGTCGGCAATGCGGCGCAGATTTTGTGCATCCTGCAGCATCCGATCCACGACGCCCACCAGCTCCTTGCCGGGTTCGGTCAATCCCAGCAAGCGTTTTCCGCGACGGATGAAGATTTCCACGCCCAATTCATCTTCAATATCCTTGATGTGCTTGCTCACACCTGGCTGTGAAGTAAACAGCGCATTGGCAACATCAGTCAGGTTGTAGTTTTGCCGAACCGACTCGCGAATGATACGTAGCTGCTGGAAATTCATGGCATTCCCCTGGGTCGTCTTGCAACCGGTTGTTATGCCTGTTGTGCATGACGTTCACATAAATTTATCTGAACGCCAGTGTAAAATTTCCCGCTTATTCCTGGAAATAATAAAAACTGAATTGCTTATTCCTTAAATTCTGTTTTCGCGCAGCGTGACTTCGTAGCCGTGGCTTTCCAGGATGTGTATGGCATTCTGCAAGCGTTTTGATTCAACATGGTTTTTCGTAGTCTGCCGCTCGGCAGGCAAATCGGCCAGGTCCAAAAATGATTCCGCGAGCCAGGCGCGGATGATGGTCATGCCTTTGCGTCCAATGCCTGGCGATTTCAGCAGCCGGCGGTAGCTCAAACCGGCGACATCTTCCGGCGTGAAATTGCTTTTTTCCAGCAGGATACGCAGGGCATTGCGCTGCCGGGTCGGCAAGGTGTCAGGCATGACGCGCTCCTTTGTGGCGTGGATTCCACCAGCGTTCCGATTGGCGGGCAAAGGTGCTCAACCCGGCGCATAGCAGGAAATACAGGATGGCGGTGAACAGGTAAATTTGCAGCGGATAGACTTGCTCACGGTTGTTGACCTGGCCTGAAACCATGGTCAGTTCCGGTACGCCGACGATAAAGGCCAGCGAGGTATCCTTGATCAGGGTGACCCACTGGTTGATGAACGAAGGCAGCATGATGCGCAGGCCTTGCGGCAAGATCACCAAGCGCAGGGTTTTCCAGCGCGTCAATCCCAGCGCGAGACCTGCATGCCATTGCCCGGGACCGATGGCAGCCAATCCAGCACGCACCGCCTGGCTCAGGTAGGCGGCATTGATCAGCGCCAGCGCGGCAATCACCGTGGCGACACCGGGCACGTTCAGACCGAACAGCACCGGCAGCAGAAAGTAGCACCAGAAGATCAGCATGATGACCGGGATGCCGCGCAGCACGGCAATGGCCGATTCCAGTGCGGCACGCAATCCGGGGCTGCCCATTGTCAGCGCGATGCCGCCGGCAAGGCCGAGAATGGATGCCAGAATACAGGCAACAAAACTCATCCAGAGCGTCAACAGCAGTCCGCCCATCGCGCCGCCGTTGGGCCAGGCGCCAAACAGGAAATAACTCAGGTTGTCGGTGATCAACTCCGGATTCATCGGCTGGCTCCCCAGATGGGTTTCTGGCTATGTCCGAACCATTGACTGGCCAGAATCAATAGCAAGTAAAGCGCCGTTGCCACGGCAAAGGCCTGGAAAGTGAGCAAGGTTTCGCTTTCCACCTGGCGCGAACGATAGGAAAGTTCGGCAACGCCGATGGCCATGGTGAGCGAGGTATTCTTGATCGCGCCGGTGTATTGCCCGATTAAGGGCTGGCGTACATAAGCCAGTGCCTGCGGCAGAATCACGTGACGTAACTCCTGCCACGGCCGCAGTCCCAAGGCGCGTGCGGCTTCGCGCTGGCCGTGGGAAACGGCTCGCAGGCCGGAAGCCAGTTCTCCGGCAATGAAGCTGGCGCTATAGAGGCTCAGGCTGATCCAGGCCGAGAGAAATTCGTACGATGGCCATGCTGGCTCAAGCCCCAAGGGCAGGGCCAGGGTATGCGGCGTGTTGAGCCACAACATGGCCTCTTCCGGCAGCAGGTTGGGTACGCCGAAATACCAGAGCAACACTTGCACCATCAGTGGGGTATTGCGATGCACGGAGATAAAAAAACGTGCGGCTGAACGTAATCCCAGGTATCGACTTTCGGTCATGGCCGTGAGCACCACGCCAAGCAGCGTAGCGAGCAGGCAAACCAGAAAAGCCAGCCAGGCGGTCAACAGTAGCCCGCTGAAAAGCGCACCCAGATATTTGGGGGCGAGCCAGGTTTGGCCGAGCCAAAGTGGTGGTGTCATGACAGATATCCAGGCAGACAAACGATGCGCCACCGGCAAAACCGATGGCGCAAGGCGTGATCAAATCAAATCACGGGTTACTCGGTTTTGTCGCCGATCTTGAAATCACGGGCTAGCGGTGCCTTGGTCTTCGGGCCAAACCAGCGATCGTAGATTTTTCTGGCTTCGCCGGATTTCTCCAGCTGCACCAAGGTTTCGTTCACCAGCGCGACCAGGCGGGTTTCCCCCTTGGGCAGGCCGACGCCTTCGTATTCACGACTCAAGGCGAACGGGGAGACCTCGTACTTGGTCTTGTCCGGCGCCTGGGCCAGCAGGGCGATCAGCTTGGCATCGTCCTGGCTGATCGCTTGCACGTTGCCATTGCGCAGGGCGGCAAAGGCGAGCGGGGTATCGTCATAGGCCACCACCGTGGTCTTGGGATACTTGTCACGCAGCAGAATTTCCTGCGTGGTGCCCTTGTCGACCCCGACGCGCAGGCCAGACAGTTGCTCGGCAGTTTTTAGCGCGCCTTTTTTGGCAATAAAACGTGCGCCGGTAGCAAAGTAGGGCTGGCTGAAATCGACTTGCTTGGCGCGTTCGTCGGTGATGGTGAAGTTGGCCGCGACGAGATCGGCCTTGCCCGAAGCCAGCAACGGAATGCGATTGGCCGGATTGGTTGGCACCAGCTCCAGTTTTACGCCGATCTTCTTGGCGATCGCCTCGGCATATTCCACATCAAGCCCGTTGATTTTCTGGGTTTTGCCATCCAGAAAGCCGAACGGCGGGTTGCTATCAAAAACAGCCGCGCGCAGTACGCCATTTTTCTTGATGTCATCAAGACGGTCCGCCATGGCCAGGCCGGAAATCAACGACAGTGCGAGCGCGGTTAATAGAGCTTTTTTCATTATTTTTCCTTTGGACGTTTGTTGATTTTTTTTGTGCTACGTGACGAATTCTAGTGGCGTGGTCTTGACTGCCGCCAAGATTCAAAATTTTGAAGTACATAAGAAAAGTTGATAAACCTCAGGGCGTTGCCGTTGCTGTTGATCGGTAAAACGGGGAGTGGCTGTTTATACAAAAACATTATGTGCAATGAAGAATTCCTTCGTTTTTTGCACATGAACGGGCGAGTAAAGTGGACTCATGCTGTAGTTGGCAATTCAATAAAGGAATACACACGATGAGTACCGCCACGCTGGAGGAAATCGAAGTGCAGACAGTTGCAGATATCCTGGAGCAGGCCCGGGATCGCGCAAGAGCAAACGGGGCCCGCTATCGCGGCGCTTTGTTGCCGCACGAGGCCTGGCAACTGTTGCAATCAGAATCTCGTGCCCGGCTGGTAGATATCCGCTCGGCAGAGGAGTGGGCTTTGATTGGCACCGTGCCTGGCGCAATTCAGGTGCAGTGGAAGCTTTATCCGGACTGGGAGCGCAATCCGCGCTTTCTGGATGAACTGGAGGCGCAGGTTTCTTCCGACAATCTGATCATCCTGCTCTGCCGCTCCGGCGTGCGCTCGCGTGAGGCCGCGGAATGGCTGACTCGCGAGGGCTACAACGATGTCTTCAATGTATTGGAAGGCTTTGAGGGCGACAAGAACGAAGCCGGGCAGCGTGTGATTGCGGGCTGGAAAGTGCGCGGGCTGCCCTGGTCGCATTGATTTATCCCGCAAATGATTTGCGTATTTCGGAAATTGAATTCCCTTTGCGATGCAAATTCGTAAGGTGGTAATGAACTCGATCTGCTTATTCGTGATTTGAATTTTCATAGTTAATCATATTATTTTGCCGGTTTGGGTTATTGCATAGAATGGCTCGTGTTCAATGAATTGAAGTTGTGATGGATTCATTGTCGTCTATGCCGGATTTTTTGCCACACGCAGAATCCGTATTCCCCTGATTCCCAAAAGGAAAATAAAATGAAGAAAATTCTTGCGCTCCTGTTTGCCTCCGCTGCCATTGCCGCCCATGCGGGCGATAAATTGTCCGTTGCCGCCACGGCGGTTCCCCATGCCGAGATCCTGGAATTCATCAAGCCGCAATTGGCCAAGGAAGGGGTGGACCTGACGGTGAAAGTCTTCACCGATTACGTGCAGCCCAATCTGCAGGTGGAAGAAAAACACCTCGATGCCAATTTCTTCCAGCATCAGCCGTACCTGGATAGCTTCAACAAGGGAAAAGGCACACATCTGGTATCGGTGACCGGGGTGCACGTGGAGCCGTTTGGCATCTATAGCGGCAAGATCAAATCGCTCAAGGGTGTAAAGAACGGCGCGACCGTGGCGATCCCCAACGATGCCACCAATGGCGGCCGTGCCTTGCTGCTGCTTGAAAAAGCCGGCTTGCTCAAGCTGAAAGACAGCAAGAACATTCTTTCCACCACCAAGGACATCGCCAGCAACCCGAAAAAGCTCGAAATCAAGGAACTGGAAGCCGCTACTTTGCCGCGCGTGCTGAACCAGGTCGATCTTGCCCTGATCAACACCAATTACGCGCTGGAAGCCAAGCTCGTGCCGACCAAGGATGCGCTGCTGCTGGAAGACAGCAAATCGCCCTATGTGAACTTCCTGGTGGCGCGTGAAGACAACAAAAATTCCGTTGCCATCCAGAAACTGTCCTCCGCGTTGCACAGCGCCGCGGTCAAGAAATTCATCAACGAAAAGTACAACGGCGCCGTGGTTCCGGCCTTTTGATCGATTGAATAGCAACAAAACAGCCTGGTTTCGCTGCTATCACGGCATGCGAAACCAGGCTGAAATTTTTTAGAGTTAATGAGATGTTGCGCCGGTGATTCCGGCCACCAGCTCGGGCACGAGGGTAAACAGATCGCCGACGAGGCCATAATCCGCAATCTGAAAAATAGGCGCATCCGGATCGTTGTTAATCGCCACGATCACCTTGCTATCTTTAATGCCGGCCACGTGCTGGATTGCGCCGGAAATGCCGATGGCGATGTAGAGATCCGGTGCGATCACGATGCCGGTTTGTCCGACCTGGATATCGTTGGCGGCAAGGCCGGCATCCACGGCGGAGCGGCTGGCGCCTATGGCTGCACCTAGTTTTCCTGCAAGCGGTTGTAACAGCGTATTGAATTGCTCGCCCAGTGCCCGGCCGCCAGCCACCACAACACGTGCAGAAGTCAATTCCGGGCGATCCGATGCGTGCACATCCTCACGAATCCAGCGGCTAAGCCCCTGCGGTTTTGGGGCGTTCCGTTCGGTGATTTTATGTGCGACTGGTGCGGGCGCCGTTTCGGAAAAGGCACTGCCGCGTACCGTCAATATCTGGATGGCATCCGTGTTCACGACCGTTTCCAGAATGCTGCCGGCAAAAACGGGATGCGTATAAATAGCCGGTGCTTCAATGTGGATCACATCAGAAACCATCCCGACATCGAGCAATGCCGCTGCCCGCGCCAGGGCATTGCGAGCATACGGCGCGTGATTGGCCAGTATCACCTGATAATCCTTGCCGATTTCAACCAGGCACGCGGCCAGATCCTCGGCCAGTACGTGGGCGAGATGCGGTGCGTCCACCTGGATCACTTCGGCCACTCCTGCCAGTGTCGCGGCATCCTGGGCCACGGCAGAAACTTGGTGGCCCACCACCAGCACATGCACCGGTTCATTCCATGCTTGGGCGGCGCTGATCGTTTGGCGAGTCGATTTTTTCAGGCTGATCCCGTTGTGTTCAGCCCATACCAATACCGTCATGACAATACCTTTGCGTCTGTGCGCAGTTTTTCCAGCAATTCGGGGACTGACGAGACCTTGATGCCCGCGGTGCGCGCAGGAGCATTTTCAAGCTTGATCCGCTGAATCCGCTGGCGCGGCGTGATGCCAAGC
The DNA here is from genome assembly GCA_018261735.1 of Pseudomonadota bacterium. GTDB lineage: Bacteria > Pseudomonadota > Gammaproteobacteria > Burkholderiales > Chitinibacteraceae > Formivibrio. The sequence continues at coordinate 25,680 of JAGTRM010000003.1, read as the reverse complement.
TCGGCCAGCGTCAGCGTTTCGATGGGTTTGCGTTTGGCGGCTATCAGGTTGGGCAGTTTGATATAGCGCGGGGTGTTGAGCTGCAGATCGGTGGTGACCAGTGCCGGCAGCTTGAGTGCCAGCGTTTCCGTGCCGCCTTCCACTTCACGACGGGCAATGAGCTCGTTGCCTTGCCATTCCAGCGCCGAAACAAACGTTGCCTGTCCGATGCCCAGCAAGCCTGCCAGCATCTGGCCGGTTTGACCCGCATCCGCGCCGACTGCCTGTTTGCCCAAAAGCCACAAATCGGGCTGTTCCCACCCGGCAACGGCTTTCAGTACTTTGGCGACATCCAGGGGTTCAAGCGAATTTTCAGTCTCAACGCGTATTGCGCGATCCGCTCCCATGGCCAGCGCGTGGCGCAGCACTTCCTGGCTGGCCAGATTGCCGATACTCACCACGACAATTTCTGCCGGCCGCTGCGGGGTGCTCAAGCGCAAAGCCGCTTCGACAGCGATCTCGTCAAACGGATTGATGGCGATTTTGTTCGCTTCAATGTCTGAACCATCGGGTGTGATGCGTGCCGGCACGCTGTAATCGGGCACGCGTTTCAATGCCACTAAAATTTTCATAAAAGCGATCCTTGGAAGAGGAAAACCAGATAGATGCGGAGCGCATTGTATGAACCGGGTTGAATCCACTGAAAGGAATTAATCTAAGGATGCTTATCTTAATAACTTATAACTCGATTATTCAGTGCTGAACTAAGCATTTATGGCGGCTTCTATCCGGTGCAGCGTGAAATTCTGAGCGGTGAATGTCGGTGCCGGACCTGCAGGGATGGCCGTTGATCTGTGCTTGTTCTTTTAAATTTATTTTTATAACAACATATTTTTATAGTAGTTCTGGCAATAAAAGGTTGGCCTCTAGAATTCCTCATCGAAATTAACTGATGAGGAAAAAATGAAAGCACAACACACATCCAGATACCTTGGCGCTCTGCTGATTCTGGCGGCGGCAGGCTTGGCCCACGCCGATGCCACGCTCGATCGCATCAAATCCCGCGGCACCGTGGTGGCCGGCGTGATTCTCTCCGGCCCGCCCTTTGGCTATATCGACCCCAAAACCCAACAACCTGCCGGCCTCAATATCGATCTCGCCAACAGCATTGCCCAGCGTCTGGGCGTGAAGCTGGAAACCGTCACGGTGACCCCTCCCAACCGCGTGCAATTCCTGCAGCAAAGCAAGGTCGACCTGTTGCTGGCCAATATGCAACTGAATGCGGAACGCGCCGAGATCCTGGGCTATGTCCCCACGCCCTACGGTGATGCGGGCGGCGGGCTGATCACGCGCAAGGGCAGTGGTATCAAGAAATGGGAAGACGCGAAAGGCAAGGTGGTTTGCGTCTCGCAAGGCAGCAATTACGCCAAACCGCTGCTTGAGCAATACGGCGCCAATGTCAAAGGCTTGCCCGGCCAGCCCGAATCGCTGCTTGCATTGAAAGGCGGCAGTTGCCAAGCCTCGGTACATGACAGCGCACCGTTGCACCTGCTGGTTGCCGATAACCCGGAATGGAAAGAGTTCGAACTTCCGATCGCCAATGACCTGATTCCGTTGCCTTCGGTGATCTGGGTGCGCAAGGGCGAAACGGATACCCAGAACGCACTCGACAAGATTGTTCAGGATTGGTACCGCACGGGCTGGCTGGTTGAAACCACCAAAAAGAACCGCGTTCCCATCACGCCGGAATTGACGAAATGGCAGGCCAAGTACCCGGTTGGCTCCAAGTAAGCGCATGTCGCACTGGAAAGGAAACCTTCATGAGTAAAAACATCCTGATTCATTTGATGGCGGGCGCCACGGTCGCCTTGGGCATCGGTGCCGCCCAGGCCGATGCCACGCTCGACAAGATCAAGGCGCGCGGTTCGGTCTCGGTTGGCGTGATTCTCTCCGGCGCGCCTTATGGCTATCTCGATCCGAAAACACAGCAACAGCAGGGGTTCGTGATCGACTTGGCCAGAAGTGTGGCTCAGCAGTTGAATGTGAAACTGGAAACCGTGGCCGTTACGCCGCCCAACCGCGTGCAGTTCCTACAGCAGGGCAAGGTCGATCTCTTGATCGCCAATATGCAGTTGACCAAGGAACGCGCCGAAATTCTCTCGTACGTGCCGACGCCATACCAGGAAGAAGGCGGCGCCGCGATCACGCACAAGGGCAGCGGCATCAAGAAATGGGAAGACCTTCGCGGCAAGGTGGTGTGCGTATCGCAAGGCAGCAACTTTACCAAACCGCTGATCGAGGAATACGGCGCCCAGGTCAAGGCGCATCCGGGCCTGCCCGAATCGCTGCTGGCCTTGAAAGGCGGCAGCTGCCAGGCCTCGGTGCACGTCGGTGGCACGCTGGGCTTGCTGGTGGCCGACAACCCCGAGTGGAAAGACTACGAAGTGCCGATTGCTGGTGAACTGATTCCTTCGCCCTCGGTGATCTGGGTATGCAAGGGCGAGAGCGATTTCCAGGCCTCGCTCGACAAGATCGTGCGTGATTGGCACCGCAGTGGCTGGCTGATCGAGACCTCCAGGAAACACAAACTCTCGATCGAGCCGCTCATCAAGCAGCAAGAAAAAGTCAAAAGCGGCAAAGCAGTCATTTGAGATAAACAGGAATCCGGACATGAAAAAACTACAGCAATTAGGCATTGCCTTGGCATTGGGTCTGGCTTTCGGCACGGCGATGGCCGATGCCACGCTCGACAAGATCAAATCGCGCGGCGTGGTGAATGTCGGCGTGGTGCTCGGCGGTGCGCCCTACGGGCAGATTGATCCCAAAACCCAGCAGCCGGTGGGCTTCAATATCGATTTCTCGAAACTTCTGGCGCAGCGCCTGGGCGTGAAGCTGGAAGCCGTGACGGTCACCCCCGCCAACCGTGTGCAGTTTCTGCAAACCGGCAAGGTGGATCTGCTGATCGCCAATATGCAGTGGACACAGGAACGCTCGGAAATCCTGAGCTTCGTTCCCACGCAATATGACGAAAGCGGCGGTGCGGCCATTGCCCATAAAGGCAGCGGCATCAGGAAATGGGAAGACCTGCGCGGCAAGCAGGTTTGCGCCTCGCAGGGCAGCAATTTCATCAAACCGCTGATCGAGGAATATGGCGCCCAGATCAAGGCGCTGCCCAGCATGCCCGAAGCCTTGCTGGCCTTGAAGGGCGGTGCATGCGTGGCTTCGGTGCATATCAGCACCGGCATCCATACCCTGCTCGAAGAAGAACCAGCCTGGAAAGACTATGAAGCGCCGATTGCAAGCGAGCTGATTCCGTCGCCGGGGGTGATCTGGGTACGCAAGGGCGAAGCGGATACCCAGGCCGCATTGGACAAGATCGTGAAAGAGCTGCATGGCTCGGGCGTGCTGATCGAGACCATGAAGAAGAATCGTCTTGCCGTGCCGCAGGCCGTCGTCAAGTTGCAGGAAAAATTCAAGACCGCAGCCAAATAAGCGGCAAAGGAGAAACTCATGAGCCTGATCGGCAAGTTGCAGCAGATCGTCGGCGAAGCGTATGTCACCACCGATACGGCCGGCGCGCCGTATCTGAGCGATGTACGCAATACCCATACCGGCAAGGCGCTGGCACTGGTGCGCCCCGGCAGCCCGCAAGAGGTGGCCGCCGTAGTGCGCGAATGCGCCGAGCATCATGCACCGGTGGTGGTGCAGGGCGGCAATACCGGCCTGATGGCTGCAGCGACGCCGGACAACAGCGGCAAGGCCGTGCTGTTGCAGCTATCCAGGCTGAACCGGGTGCGCGAAGTCGATCTCGACAATGACACCATCACGGTCGAGGCCGGTTGCATCCTGCAACACGTGCAAGAAGCTGCCCAAAGCGCCGGGCGCCTGTTCCCCTTGAGCCTGGGCGCCGAGGGCAGTTGCACCATAGGCGGCAATCTGGGCACCAATGCCGGCGGCACGCAAGTGCTGCGCTATGGCAATACGCGGGAGCTGACGTTGGGGCTCGAAGTCGTCACGGCAGAAGGCGAGCTTTGGCATGGCTTGCGCGGGCTGCGCAAGGACAATACCGGCTACGACCTGCGCGATCTGTATATCGGCAGCGAAGGCACGCTAGGCATCATCACCGCCGCCACACTGAAACTCTATCCCTTGCCGGCAGCGGAATATGCCGGGCTGCTGGCCTTTGCCTCGCTGGAAGATGCCGTGGCTTTCCTCTCGGAAGCACGCAAGGGTTTTGGTGCCAGCCTGACCGGCTTCGAGGTGATTGCCTCCGACGTATTGCGCCTGATCGCCACCAACAAGCCGCAGCTGCCGTTGCCGGTGGACGTATGGGCCAATGACTGGGCCTGGTACGCGTTGGTGGAAATCTCCGACGAGCAAAGCGAAGCACATGCGCAGGAGGCTTTCGAGCGCGTGGTCGGGCAGGGGCTGGAATCCGGGCTGGTGCAGGATGCCGTGGTGGCCGAGGGCGAAACGCAGCGCCTGGCACTGTGGCACTTGCGCGAAAGCGGTATCAGCGAAGCCCAGGCCGTCGAGGGCAAGAATATCAAGCACGAAGTTTCGGTGCCGATTTCGCGTACTGCCGAGTTCGTTGCCACCACAGTGGCGAGCCTCAAGCGCCACTATCCTGGTTGCCGCCCGATTCTGTTCGGCCACCTCGGGGACGGCAACCTGCATTTCAATGTTTCGCCGCCGCTGGGCGTGTCGCCCAAGGATTTCCTGCAGCACGAGGCAGACATTCACGAACTGGTGCATGACAGCGCCCATGCCTTCGGCGGCTCGATCAGCGCCGAACATGGCATTGGTCAGGTAAAGCGCGATGTACTGCCGCGCTACAAGAGCGCGCTGGAGCTGCGCCTGATGCGCCGGATCAAGCAAGCGCTCGATCCGCTCAACATCCTCAATCCCGGCAAGGTGCTGACTGATAGCCGTGCCGAAGTCATCACCCGTTCAATCACAGCGGAAAAAGCATTGTCATGAGCGCCTTCACTCTATCCCGACGCGTGAGCCAAGCCGGGTTTTCCCCCAATGCCGCCGCCAGCCAGCGCGCCAAGCAACTGAAGGCGCAGGGCCGGGATATCCTCGACCTGACCATTGGCGAACCCGATTTTGAAACGCCCGATCACATCAAGGCAGCCGCCGTGCAAGCCTTGGCGAACGGCGATACGCGCTATACCCCGACGCTGGGCACAGCAGCCTTGCGCGCTGCGATCAGCGCCAAGCTGGCGCGTGAAAATCAACTGAACTTTCCGCCGGCGCAGATCGCCGTCGGCAATGGCGCCAAGCAGGTCATCTTCAATGCCTTTGCCGCGACGCTCGATCCCGGCCATGAGGTGATCATTCCGGCGCCGTTCTATCCCTCATTCCCGGAAATGGTCAGCCTCAACGATGGCAAGCCGGTGATTGTGCCGACCCGCGCCGAGGATGGCTTCAAGCTGACGCGCGCATCGCTGGAAGCGGCGATCACGCCGCGAACACGTTGGCTCGTGATCAATTCGCCAAGCAACCCCAGCGGCGCAGTCTACGGACGTGACGATCTATTGATGCTAGCCGAGGTACTGCGCGCACATCCGCAGGTGTTGCTGCTGCTCGATGAAGTCTACGAACACATCCTGTTTACCGATACGCCTCCGCCGCACTTTCTGCATGTTGCCCAGGATCTGGTCGAGCGCGTGCTGGTGGTCAATGGCGTTTCCAAGACCTATGCCATGACCGGCTGGCGCGTGGGCTACGGAGCAGGGCCTGCCGCGCTGATTCAAGCCATGGGCGTGATCCAGGTGCAATCGACCTCGGGCGCCTCGTCGATCAGCCAGGCGGCTGCGGTGACTGCGCTGGGTGGCGATCAATCGTTCGTGAAGGAGCGCACCGCGGCCTATCGCGCACGCCGAAATATCCTGGTGAAGGGCCTGACCGCTATCGAGGGCATCGAGTTGCAGCCACCCGAAGGCGGGCTTTTCGTGTTTTCCAGTTGCAAGGGCTTGCTGGGTAAATCAACCCCGGATGGCAAAAAAATCGCCACCGACGAGGATTTTGTCGAGTACCTGCTCGAAAGCGCGGGGGTGGCGGGTATTGCCGGCAGTGGTTATGGATTGCCGGGGCATTTCCGGCTATCGATTGCGGCCAGTACCGAATCGGTCAGCGTGGCATCGGCACGCATCGCTGATGCCGTTGCCCGGCTAAGTTAGGAGCGCAGCCATGATTGAATCCTTGCTGAATGCATTTATTGCTGCGGCCAAAATCATCGGCCTGAACTACAGCTTTTTGCTGAGCGCCTACGAGAGAGGGCCTTGGCTGGAAGGAATCGGCATCACCATCGGGCTGGCGCTGCTGTCCATCGTCAGTAGTCTGCTGGTGGGAATCGTGGTGGCTTCGTTGCTGACTTCCGGCAAGCCCTGGCTCGCCAATCCCACCCGAGCCTTTGTCGAACTCACCCGCAACACGCCGACGCTGGTGCAGCTGTATTGCGCGTTTTTCGTGCTGAACATGCTGATCAACCAGGCAGTAGGCGGGGCGCAAAACAATCCGCTGTCTGCGTTTGCCTGGGTGGTGATCGTGCTGTCGCTGCACTACGGCGCGATCCATGCCGAAGCCTTGCGCGCCGGCATCGAGGCCGTACCGAAGGTCACGCGCGAATCGGCGCTGTCGCTTGGATTCAGCCGCAGCGAGTCGCTGCGCTATGTCGAGTTGCCGCTGGCGATGCGCTTTGCCCTACCTTCGCTGGTGAACAACCTGGTCAATCTCGTCAAATCCACGGCGCTGGGTTCGGCCATCGCCGTGGGCGAGGTGACCTATGCCTCGCTGATGATCTGGACCCAGCGCGACAACGTGCTGGAACTGATGATTTTCATTTTCCTGGTATACGGCATCCTGACCCTGCTGGTCGCAAGGGCGGGAAGCTGGCTGGAAACCCATTTGAGGATGCCCGGTTATGGCCACTGAAAACAATACTCTGATCTTGAAAGCGCCTTGGGTTTTTCCCACGGTTTCGCCGGTCGCGCTCTGGCTTGTGGCATTGGTCGCGGCCTGGGCCGTGCTCGGCCAACTCTATGCCGACAGCATCCGCCTATTGCTGCTGTGGGTGCCGCATCTGGCCAAGGGCTTGCAGATGAATATCCTGACCAGTGTGCTGGCCATCGGCATTGGCACGGTGCTCGGCCTGCTGGTGGGCGCGCTGGAGCTCTCGCAAGCGCGCTGGATCAACACCCCGGCACGCTGGTATGTGCAGGTTTTTCGCAATGCGCCGCTCTTGGTGCTGATCTTCTTCACGACCTATGTGTTTCCGTTCGAAATCAAGATCGGCTCGATCTACCTGCCGTTCCCGGACTGGATCAAGGCGACCATCGGCCTCGCGCTGCCGGCCAGCGCGCATATCGCTGAAATTTTACGTGGCGCGGTGCAGTCGATCCCCACGCCACAATGGGAAGCCTCGGCTTCGCTGGCTTTCAGCCGCTCGCAGACGCTGCGCTGGATCATTCTGCCGCAATGCGTAAAGCGGGTACTGCCACCGTGGATGAATCTCTACGCCATGATCACCATGAGCACCACGCTGGCTTCGCTGGTCGGCGTGACTGAACTCCTGGAATCGGCCAAGAACGCCAGCAACACGGTCAATCGCACGGATTTCACCATCCTGGTTTATCTCGCGATCCTCACGCTCTTCTTTGCCTATTGCTATCCGATCACGCGCCTGACGCGCCGTCTGGAAAAGAAATTTTCCTTTCACTGATATCACCCCGCTTCGTCATCGTGCAGGCGAAGTGAATACGGACTGGAGATTCCATGCCACATACTGAAACCCATCACGAACGCCCGACGCTGGTTCAATTACGCGATGTTCATCTTTCGTTCGGCAGCAACAAGGTGCTCAAGGGCGTCGATCTGAACGTGCGTCAGGGCGATGCCGTATCGATCATCGGGCCGTCTGGCTCGGGCAAGTCGACCATCCTGCGTTGTATCAACGGTTTGCTTGCCCCGGAGCGCGGCGAAATCGTCGTCGGCAATACGCCGGTGCATGCGCTGAAAACCGAAGCAGATCGTATCGCGCTCAGAAAGCGCATCGGTTTCGTGTTCCAGCAATACAACCTGTTCCCGCACCTAAGCGTGCTGGAGAACATCGTGATCGCGCCGACCAGGATTCTCGGTACCGATCGCCAGACTGCCGAGCGCGAAGCGCGCGAGTTGCTGGCGCGTGTGCGCCTATCGGACAAGGCCGACGCTTATCCCGGCCAGCTTTCCGGCGGTCAGCAGCAGCGCGTGGCGATTGCCCGGGCGCTGGCCATGCACCCGGAGCTGGTGCTGTTCGACGAAGTGACTTCGGCGCTCGACCCGGAAACCGTGGGCGAGGTGCTGGCGGTGATTCGCGAGCTGGTGCAGGACGGGCTGACTTGCATTCTGGTCACGCACGAAATGCGTTTTGCCGAGGAAGTCAGCCACGAAATCGTCTTTACCGAAGGCGGCGAGATCGTCGAGCACGGCACGCCGCAGACCATCTTCCACGCGCCGCGCAATCCACGTACCCACGGCTTTATCAACGCGCTGCGCAACTGATTCAAGGTGGAAATCGCATGATCGATCTCTATTTCTGGCCCACCGCCAACGGCATCAAGATCCCGATTCTGTTGCAAGAGTTGGGCATCCTGTTTCGACCTTTCCCACTCAATATCCGCACCGGTGAACACAAAACTGAGGCGTTCCGGAAGCTGAACCCAAATCTGAAAATCCCGGTGATCGTCGATAGCGAACCCGTTGGCGGCGGCGCGCCCGTCACGGTATTCGAATCCTCTGCAATCCTGGTCTACCTCGCTGAGAAGTACGGCCAGTTGTTGCCGGCGAATCAGCAGGGCAGGTACACCGTGCTGGAATGGCTGTTCTGGCATGCCGCGCATGTCACCTCGGCATTCGGGCAGTACCAGAAATTCCATGAGCAGATCCCCGAGCAGGTATCCGACTCGCTCAAGCAATCTGCACTGGATGAAGTCACCCGGTTGTACCAGGTTCTGGAGGCGCGGCTGGCCGAGGCGGATTACCTGGCTGGCGAGTATTCGATTGCCGATATCGCGTTGTATCCGTGGATTCAGCCGCGTCGGCAAGGGCAAAACCTGGCCGACTATCCACATCTGGCGCGCTGGTATGCCAATGTCCGTGCTCGGCCTGCGGTGGAGCGCGCTTATCAATACGGCTTGAGCCTCGCCCCGGCAGAGAAGTCGCTGATTGACTGGTGTTAAGCCATTCCGGGCAAGTGTCGATTGTGGCACTTGCCCTGTTTGTAGTACCCCAAAAATATAAAACTGGAGATATCACATGAGCTATTCATCGGCTCGGGACGCTGCCGTGCGCAGTGCGCTCGCACAAGTTAAAACCATTGCCAGCCGGGCGCCGCTTAACCGCGCCAGCCTGAGCGAAATTCTGGATCAACTGCTGCCCTTGGCCAGCAACAAGGATTGGTGGCAGGCCGGCGATTTTTCGCCGCCCGAAGAAGGCGAGCGCCATGCGCGCTACTTAATCAGCGAAGAGCCGGATCAAACCTTTGCGCTGTACCTGAACGTGATGCGGCCTGGCAAGAAAATCGCCCCGCACAACCACACCACCTGGGCCACGATTGCAGCCGTGGAAGGCGTTGAATTCAATCATCTCTACCAGCGTACCGACGATGGCAGCCAGGAAGGCGTGGCCACGCTGGCCTTGCAGGAAACGCTGGAGGTCGGTCCGGGCAAAGGGGTCGCGCTGTTGCCGGACGATATTCATGCGGTCGAAATCCGTGGCGAAGCGCCGATCCGCCATTTGCACCTGTATGGCCGGGCGCTGGAAACACTGACCGAGCGGATCAGCTTCGATCTGGATACCCAGCGTTATGCGCCCATGCCGATAGGCGTGGCGACGCGCCGCAAGTAAGGGGCGCATATGGCTGATTTTATTGCTGCAGATCATCTGCAGGCGGCGTTGCACGATGGTGCTGAAATTGCGCTACTGGATATTCGCGAGCACGGTGAATATGGCGAAGCGCATCTGTTCTTCGCCGTACCCTTGCCCTACAGCCGGCTGGAAGTCGATATCGAGCGCCTGGTGCCGCGCAAAAACGTCCGGTTAGTGGTTTACGGTAGCGGCAATGCCCTTGCCTTGAAAGCGGCCGCACGGCTGGCCGGTCTCGGTTACACACAGGTCTCGGTTCTGGATGGTGGCGTTGCTGCCTGGGAAGAGTCCGGGTATGTGCTGTTTGCCGGCGTGAATGTGCCTTCCAAGGCCTTTGGCGAATTGGCCGAACATGCCTATGCCACGCCGCGAATCAGCGCCGAAGAATTGGCGCGCTGGCAGGCGAGAGGCGATGCCCCGGTGGTGCTCGATGGCCGTCCGCTGGACGAGTTTGCCAAGATGAATATTCCGGGTGGCATTTGCTGCCCGAACGGCGAACTGGCTTACCGCTGGCGTGAACTGGTGCCCGATGACAACACCCTGATCGTGATCAATTGCGCCGGGCGCACCCGTAGCATCATCGGTGCACAGACCCTAATCAATCTTGGCGTGAAAAACCCAGTCTACGCGCTGGAAAACGGCACGCAAGGCTGGATGCTGGCCGATCTGGCGCTGGAGCACGGCAGCGAACGGCGCTATCCGAGCCATATCCAGGCTGAATCTCTGGTTGCCGCACGCGAGGCTGCCAAGATACTGGCAGATCGTTTCGCCGTGCCCAGCATCACCGCACAGAATCTGCAAACCTGGCTGCAGGAAACAGATCGCACCACCTACCTGCTGGATATCCGCACGCCGGAAGAATTCGCTGCGTCCAGCCTGCAAGGTGCGCAATCCGCGCCGGGCGGGCAGTTGATCCAGTCCACGGACCAGTACGTGGGCGTTCGCGGTGCGCGTCTGGTTTTGTTCGATAGCGACGGCGTTCGTGCGCCGGTGGTGGCGAGCTGGCTGCACCAGATGGGCTGGGATGCCCATGTATTGGCTGATGGCTTGCAATCCGGGTTTCCCTTGCGAAGCGCGGAAAACGAGGGTCAAAAACCAGCCGCAGCGCTGCCTTTGATTACCGCAGCCGCACTGGCAGAAAAGCAGCATGCGCAATCCGTGCGCGTGGTGGATTTGCGCAGCAGTGCGGCTTTTCGTGAGTCCCATATCCCCGGCGCGATCTGGTCAATCCGGTCGAAGCTTGCCGATTTGCTGGCGGGTGAAACAAGACCGGTCGTGCTGGTCGCTGATTCACCTGCGATTGCCGCGCTGGCTGCCAGTGAATTCCCGGGCCATGTGGTGTGGTTGTTGGAAGATGGCTTTTCAGCCTGGCAAGGGCTGGGCTTGCCAGTTGAATCCAGCCCCGATCTGCCCGCCGATTCAGATCGCATTGATTACCTCTTTTTTACCCATGACCGCCACGAAGGCAACAAGGCCGCTGCGCGCCAGTATCTGGCTTGGGAAGTGGGCTTGCTCGATCAATTGAATGAGCAGGAACGCAGCGTGTTCAAGCCCGGCTTGGTCCACTCATCGATCTATCCAGATTCAAAGACAGGAAACAAGGCATGTCTACAGACACAATAAAAACCCGCTTGATCCACGCCGGCCGTGATACCCCAATCGAAGGCGGCAGCCCGGTGAATCCTCCGCTGGTTCGCGCCAGCACGATTCTGTTTGATAGCGTGGCGCACCTTCAGGATGTGCGTTCGCGGCGCAATACCGAACGCTTGCTCACCTACGGCGCGCGCGGCAACCCGACTGCCTATGCGCTGGAAGACCTGATCACGGAACTGGAAGGCGGCTATCGCACCCGGCTATATCCCACCGGCCTTGCCGCGATTACCCAGACGCTGATCGCGTATCTGAACCCCGGCGATCACGTCCTGATTGCCGATTCGGCCTACGAGCCTGTGCGCCATTTCGCCCGACAGTTTTTTGATCGTTACCAGATCAGCTATTCCTTTTTTGCCGCAGACGGGCAGGGCATCGAAGCGCTGATCCGCCCGGAAACCCGCCTGATCTACGCCGAATCACCGGGCTCGTTGGTGTATGAAATTGTCGATCTGCCGGCATTGGCCAAGCTGGCCCATGCGTACGGCATTTTGCTGGCCGCAGACAACACTTGGGGCGCAGGTTACCTCTATAGCCCACTGGAATTGGGCGCGGATATCGTGGTCTCCGCCGCCACCAAGTATCTGAGCGGCCATTCCGATGTGGTGATGGGCGCGGTCACCACCACCGAAGCGGCATGGCAAACCCTCAACCTCTCGAGCGATGCCCACGGCATGACAGTCAGCCCGGACGATGCCTGGCTGGTACTGCGCGGCGCCCGCACTCTTTCCACCCGGCTGCCAGTCCACGCCGCCGGCGCACTGGCAGTGGCCAACTGGTTGCTCAAGCATGAAGCGGTAGCCATGGTCTATCACCCGGCGCTACCGAGCGATCCCGGCCATGCCCTGTGGTTACGCGACTTTTCCGGCGCCAACGGTCTGCTTTCGTTTGCATTGAAGGATAAGAGCGAAGACGCCGCGATCAAGGTCATCGATAGCTTGCGCCTGTTTGGCATCGGGGCTTCATGGGGCGGTTTTGAAAGTCTGGTGATGATCAGTAACCTGAAAAAGGCTCGTACGGTGACTGATTGGGGTGGGCAAGGCACCGTGATTCGCCTGCATGTCGGGCTGGAAGATACGAGAGCGTTGATTGCTGATTTGGAACAGGCGTTGCCGGCATGAACTTGAACAGGCATTCACTGTGGGTGAATGTCTGTGCGTGAGTGATTGGTCGTTTTGTGCCCTGAAGAGCCGTTCAAGTTTTGCGCCTAAATGGCAGAAAAACAGCGTCAATGGCCATTCGGGCTTAGAATGCCAATTGGGACTGTCAGCCAAGAGCAGTCCGGTGGTGAAACGGCACACTCTTAGCCATAATGATCCATTCGTTATCGTTGGACGATCCGGACGAATAACTTCAGGGCGATATCCATAACTGGGGGAAAACGTGACTGCAATTTCTGTGAGTCTCATCAACATGAAAGGCGGCGTTGGTAAAACAACACTTGCTGCCCAATTAGCGCACGCTGCGGACAGAAAGAATCTTCGGACGCTAGCGATTGACCTCGATCCACAAGCAAATCTGAGCCAAGCGTTGATGGGAGCTAAGGAGTACGTAAAACATCTCAATTTAAAAAAACCCACAGTCGTCAACTTGTTTGAGCAGTATTTGCCACCGACAATTAGCTCTCCTAGTCCAACGAAAACTGAAATCTGCGATGTCATCATCAAGAATGCCGGTTACTGGCGCGATACGACATTGGATCTGATCCCTAGCCGGCTGGAGCTGTCCAACACACTGAAGAATCCAACTGGCAAGGAGCGAAAGCTCGCCAAGGCACTGAGCAAAATCAGCGACCAGTATGACTTGATCCTCATTGACTGTGCGCCAACTGAGTCAATCCTCACAGAGGCTGCATACCACGCAAGTCGATATGCCCTTGTTCCGGTAAAACCGGAGTTCTTGGCAACGATCGGTCTGCCTTTGCTCGCGAACTCAGTTGTTGAGTTCAAGGCGGAGAATAGCGATCACGCCCTCGACATCTGTGGCATTGTATTCAATCACTCTTCTTCATATTCGGACGGCCCGGAAACTACAACTTCAGTGAAGGAAGTGAAGGATGACGCGGCCAAGCACGGCTGGCACATCTACGACACGCACGTTAGATATTCGCGGTCATACGCTAAGGCATCAAGAGAAGGAACCCCCATCGGTTCCACCACATATGTGAGAGACAATGTACCGAAGCAATTCGCTTTGTTTGCTCAAGAGTTCTTCGATTCAGTCGGGATTGCATGACGGCATGACACCACGAGAATTTCTGGAACTTGAGGTCAGTCTTCTGTTGCTTAGGCACGGCAAGGATGCGGTTCTAAACAGTGTTGCGCGTCGAATGCAACTTTCCGATGAAGCGTTGCGGCTGGAACTTGACACATTACTTCACGCCGATATTGCGCAGCGTTCCAAGAAGAAGTACGTAGCTAAGCAGTTCGTGCTCGATTCCATTCTGAAGGGGCGCGAAGATAAGGCTGGCTATCTGCACCAGCTATGTGCGAGATTCGAAAATAGAACTTTTCTTCCCGAACTAAAAGACGTGAAGCGGTTCTTGGATAGACACGGCAGATCAGCCCCGAATGCGAAGTCGCGGATGCTTGCGCAAGCATCACTCTTTCAAGTGCTCGCTGATCTCGAAGTTTCCGAGCTAATGAAACTACTGGCCGAAGCGCCGGCAGGCACCGAAACCTCTTCCCTAGGGTTGATATCCGACGAAATTCTCGGCCGCAACCGGCTCCGTTGAGGTATGTTTGGATGAATATATGGGGTGACCTCTCGTTTGTATTGGAACTGATCAGCCGGCCGCTCTGTGCAGGGTAGAGCCAGTCACTGTCAAGAGTTGAATGGCAGGAACCAGTCTTGACCGGCCCGACAAATTTAGCGGTCGAATAACTCTTGATGGCCGTTTTCTTCCTTATGATTTAGCGTTAAAACGCCAGCCTATGTGGCATCAATACTGCCGCGATAACTTTTTCAACAGAATCCCCGCAAGTTGCGCAGGCTTGAATCGTGGTGTCAGAGCTTCCGCAAATGTTCCGGATCAAGAATGCGCTTGCTGTAGGTTTTCGAGGTGTAGAGCGTCACCGCCGGATTGTGGCCGGTTACCCGGTCTTTGGTGACCAGCGTGGTGACCAAGGCTTCGGAATACTTGATGAACAGCGAATCGTGCCCCACGCAGAGGCCCATGATCACGTTGAGCTGGGTTTGCTCCTGATTCAGCAGTTGCGCCTGCAAGATCGGGTTGCAGCAAGCTTCAAAGGTGCCGCACTGGATTTTCAATCCATCCGGAATGCCGATATCAGTTTTATCCACCGATCCCACCTTGCACAGCACGGTGTAGGGTTCCAGCCCGGCGGCGCGCAGTACCTTGGTGAATATCTTGGTCTCTTCTAGCAAACCCAGGCAAGAGGCAATGCCGATGCGCGTGGCGTTGATCCGCTTGGCAAAGGCCACAATTTCTTCCACGCGTGAAATCTGGCAGTAGTACAAACCTTCTACCTCGGCCGCCGCTCTGGCTACCAATGCATCCTGTGATTCCCCACGATACGTTTCGACCGTGGTATCAACCTGGGCCTCTTCGGTGGCTTCGGTCAGGCAAAAGTTCGGGAATTTTTTGTCGCGCCGGTAGCAGTGCAATTGTCCGCATTCCGAGCAGGACAGGTTTTCAATTTTTGCCATGAGGCATATTCCTATGTGGTGTGGTGCCAGCGTATCGGGTTGTGCGGCACTGAAAAACGAAGAATTGTTTCTATGGTTATCCGGAATTTCATAGGCTTGCCGGATGTCTTGGCTGGATACCGGCGTGCGCCGGTATGACGGCAAACCACGACAAACCACGACAAACCCAGGCCGATCAGATCGTGAAATCCTCGCCGTGCCAGGCGCCATCGGCATCTTGCACTGGCGAGTGGATCGTGCCGCCGCCGGTGGCTTTTTCCAACTGTTCCACCCGGGCAAGCAGGGTGCGCAATGTGGTGCCGATCGCGTCGGGTAAGTTGGAATCCTGCAGATCAGGCTTGTCGCTGGACGGGGTATCTTTGGCGCGGATCACGATCTGGCCGGGTATGCCGACCACAACGGAATTGGGCGGCACGGATTTCACCACCACTGAATTTGCTCCAACCCGGCAATCACTGCCGATGGTGATCGCGCCCAGCAACTTGGCCCCGGCGCCGACCACTACGCGATCACCCAGCGTCGGGTGGCGTTTGCCGTGCGCCAGGCTGGTTCCACCCAGCGTGACGCCGTGATAAACCGTAACTTCGTTGCCGATTTCGGTGGTCTCGCCAATCACCACGCCCATGCCATGATCGATGAAGAATCCCTTGCCAATCGTCGCGCCGGGGTGAATTTCGATGCCGGTGAAAATGCGTGCCACTTGCGACAGCCAGCGCGCGCTCAAGCGAAAATTGCGTACCCATAGCCAGTGCGACAGGCGATAAGCCCAGACCGCATGCTGGCCGGTGTAGCAAAGCAGCACTTCCAACGCGCCCTTGGCGGCCGGATCGCGCTCCAGAATCATGCGGATATCGCGCCGGATGGTTTTGAATGGGCCTCGGATGACGGCGGGGTGCAGAACCTCATAGCTGCCGGAAGAGGCTTCACTGGAAGTCGTGACATTGACGGTTTCGCTCATGGTCGGGATTCACTCGAAAAAAAGGGGAGGGAGCGGCAGTCCCTCCCGGTTTATGGCTTGATCGTCATTCCGGCGCAGGCCGGAATCCAGGCTTTGTGGCTGTCAGTACTGGACCCCGGGCTCTGCATTCCCGTTGGTCACTTTCGCCGGGGTGACGACAAACTCAACCGCGATTTCCTGCAAGCCGCCGTACTGCCGCGACCAGGGCATCGATATCTTCAAAGGTGTTGTACAACGCCAGTGAAGGACGCACCGTGCCTTCGACGCCGAAGCGACGCAGAATCGGCTGGGCGCAATGGTGGCCGGAGCGCACCGCGATGCCTTCCTTGTCGAGCGCCTTGCCCACGTCTTCGGTGCGCCAACCTTCGAGTACGAACGAAAGCACGCCCGCTTTTTCCTTGGCCGTGCCGATCAGGCGCAGGTCGGGAATGCGGATCAGTCCTTCGGTCGCGTATTCCAGCAGCGAATGCTCGTAGCGGTTGATCGTGTCCATGCCGAAGCGGTCGAGGTAATCGATCGCCGCGCCCAGACCGACGGCATCGGCGATGTTGCCGGTGCCCGCTTCGAACTTGTTCGGTGCCGGCTGGTACACGGTTTTCTCGAAAGTCACATCGGCAATCATGTTGCCGCCGCCTTGCCAGGGCTGCGTGTCGTCCAATACTTCAGCTCGGCCATACACCACGCCGATGCCGGTCGGGCCGAACATCTTGTGGCCCGAGAAGATAAAGAAATCGCAACCTATCGACTGCACATCCACCTTCATGTGCGACACGCCCTGCGCGCCATCGACCAGCGTGGTGATGCCGCGCCGTTTGGCGATGCCGACAATTTCGTGCACCGGCGTGACCGTGCCCAGCGCGTTCGATACCAGCGTCACCGCCACGATCTTGGTGCGGCTGTTCAGCAGGCGCTCGTACTCGTCGAGCAGGATCTGGCCGCTGTCATCGACCGGAATCACGCGCAGCTTGGCGCCTGTTGCAGCGCAAAGTTGCTGCCACGGCACGATGTTGGCGTGGTGCTCCAGCCAGGAAATGACAATTTCGTCATCGGGCCCGATGTTCTGGGCGCCCCAGCTTTTCGCCACCAGGTTGATGCCTTCGGTCGCACCACGCACGAAGATCACTTCGCTCGACGATCCGGCGTTGATGAAACGGCGCACCTTGTCGCGTGCGGCTTCATAGGCATCGGTCGCGCGTGCGGCCAGCGTATGCGCGGCGCGGTGGATGTTCGAGTTTTCGTGCTCGTAGAAGTACGAAACCCGGTCGATCACCGTCTGCGGTTTCTGCGTGGTCGCGCCGTTATCGAGCCAGATCAGCGGCTTGCCGTGCACCCGTTCCTGCAGGATCGGGAAATCCCGCTTCACCGCACGCGCATCGAAGGCTTCGCGCCGACCGGACTTGAGATCGGGCACCAGTTGCGGATTGAGCGACAAGGCCTCTGGACGCGAAACCGTGGTTGCCGCTTTCTGCATCTGGTTCTGCTGAACCTGTTTCTCGGTCAAGAAGCCGTAGTCGCCGGTTTCGGCAACGGTGGCTGCCGACGTGGGTGCGGCCGGCGCGGCGGGCACCGTGAACGGCACCTCTGCGCCCGTCGTGGGCCAGAACGGCTGAACCGGCGCAGGCTGTGACGAAGTCGTCGAACCGATTGCCGGTGGCTTGGTGGCTGCGATCGGCTGTCCTGCGGCAGCCGGGGAGGGCAGATCGCCGCCGCGCGAGGGCGGCACCAGCGCCAGCAGGCGCGCAAGGCTTGCAGGGATGCTTTGCAGCTCGATCTGCGTCGGCGCCTGCAAGTTCCCGCCGCTGGCCGGCGTTGGCAAAGCCGCCAATGCCACCGGGGCAACCGGCGCCGACGTGGCGGATTGCGGGCTCAATGGCGTGCTGCCAAGAAACAACTGGTTGGCCAGTTGTTCGATGAGCCCAGCATCGGGCGCGTCGGGCTGGCTCGGCGCCAGCGCAATCACTGATTCACTCGGTTCACGCGTAGTCATAGTAGTTACCCACATCCACGTCTTCGAGCACTGCGATCGCATCGTCGGTCAGGACGGCGGCAGAGCAATAAAGCGAGATCAGGTAGGAGGCAATCGCCTTGCGGTTGATGCCCATGAATCGCACGGACAGGCTCGGCAAGACTTCGCCCGCAAGCCCCGGCTGGAACAGGCCGGTCACGCCTTGTTTCTGCTCGCCGGTGCGGATCAAGAGAATGCTGGTTTTGTTTTTGCTGTTGATGTGCAGCTTGTCGCTGGGCACCAGCGGAATGCCGCGCCAGGTCAGGAACGGCGTGCCGAACAGGTTGACGGTGGGCGGCGGCACGCCGCGGCGGGTGCATTCGCGGCCGAATGCGGCAATCGCTTTCGGGTGGGCTAGGAAGAAGGAAGGCTCTTTCCAGACCTTGGAAATCAGCTCGTCCAGATCGTCCGGCGTGGGCGGGCCTTTGCGGGTCTTGATGCGTTGCGATGCGGCGGCGCTTCTGAGCAGGCCGTAGTCCAGATTGTTGACGAGCTCGTTTTCCTGGCGCTCTTTCACGCGCTCGACCAAGAGGCGCAACTGTTCCTGAATCTGGTCGTACGGGCTGCGGTAGAGGTCGGAAACGCGGGTCTGCACGTCCAGCACCGCAGTCACTGCGTTGAGCGTGTATTCGCGCGGCTTTTCTTCGTAATCGATAAACAGCTCGGCCAGATCCTGACCATCCTTCGGGCTGCAATCGACATCGGCCGGCGTGGCGCCGGATACATCCTTGACGCGGTTGACGCGATAAACACCAGCTTCGACCGGCGTCCAGGTCAGGAACGAAACCAGCCAGCGTGGCGTGATCCCGCCCCATTGCGCGGGGGTCTTGGTGGTGTTGGAAAGCTGGCGGGCCGCCTTTTCGCCAAGTGTGCGGCGTACTTCCAGGTCTGCGGGCATTCAGTCGACTCCTTCGTGGTTAAAAATCAGCAAGCGTTGCCGGATGGCATTCCGACCGAGATTAACGGCTCGTGTGACGGGAAAAAACGAAGAAGAATTTATAAGGTTATGGCCGCAAACACAGGTGTGCGGATGCTCAGAACGAGCCAAAAGCCCGCAGTGAAATCTCACTGTGCGGGCTGTTTGAAGCCGAGAGAAATGGGTGTTGGAACCTCGTCAGGCGGCCAGCGCGTGGGTGCGCAGGCGCGATAATTGTTGATCCAGCCGGGCACGCGAACGCGGGCTGTAGATAATGGGCAAGCCAAGCGCATAGGCTTCGCCGCGTACCTTGGCGGCCATGCCATGATTGACCTGATCAACCACCAGCACGATCAACTGGGTATCCCGGGGGATCGCCTGATGGTGATCGCCGGCTTTGCGGCCGTTCCAGTGCCGGAACGAATGGAATCCGGCCGATTCCAGGGTGCGGGTGAAGCTGTCTACCTTGTCTCCGCCAACAATCAGTACGGTCATGGTGTGCTCCTGCGTTTGTATGGCTTATGGAGACACTCTACGGCAAACGGTAAATCACCAAAAAGAATATTAATTAAATTAATAATAACCAAAAAGAATAATAAATGCCTTGATTGTGCGGGTTCTGCGTATAAGCAAATCAGAATAAACGATGAATTCGCGGGTGCATTGCTGCTATCGTTGGCTGAATTGTTGATCTGCCGATAGGGAGTAATCATGCCAAAAATTGAAACGCTGCTGGCTCAGGCTGGCCGATGTCAGGACGCCAGAACGGGCGCCATCAGCACCCCGATCTACCAGAGCGCCACTTTCGAACACCCGGCCTTGGGACAAAGCACTGGCTTCGATTACAGCCGCAGCGCCAACCCCACGCGCAGCGTGGTGGAACAAACCATTGCGGCATTGGATCACGGTTGTGCCGGTTTTGCCTTTGCTTCGGGGCTGGCGGCGTTGAATACGGTATTCAGCCTGTTCAGCAGCGGCGATCATCTGGTGGTTGCTGAAGGGTGTTATGGCGGAAGCAGCCGTTTGCTCGATCAGGTGTTCAGCCGTTTCGGACTGAGCGTGAGTTATGTGGCCGTGACCGATACGGCTGCTTATCAAGCCGCGATACGCCCCAATACCCGCGCCATCTTGGTCGAATCGCTGTCCAATCCCTGTCTGCACGTACCGGATTTGCCGGCGCTGGCCGCGCTGGCAAGACAACACAATCTACTGTTTATCGTCGACAACACCTTTCTGACGCCGTTCTGGTTGAAACCGCTCGATCTGGGTGCGGATCTGGTCGTGCACAGCGCCTCGAAGTATCTGGGTGGCCACAATGACGTGCTGGCGGGTCTCGTCTCTGTGCGCGATCCGGCACTGGCTGAAAAGGTGGCCTACCTGCAAAACGCCATCGGCGCCGTGCTCGGCCCGCAGGATGCCTGGTTGTTGCTGCGCGGCATGAAAACCCTCGCTTTGCGCCTGGAGCGCCAGCAACAAAGCGCGCAAAGGCTTGCTGATTGGCTGACCCGGCAACCGCAGGTACGCAAGGTGCTGTATCCCGGATTGTCGCAACATCCGGGGCATGACCGGCTGCAGCAGCAAGCCAGCGGCTTCGGCGCCATGATTTCATTCGAGCTTGCGAACCAAGAGGCGGTAGCGCGGCTGATAGAGCGACTGAACTACATTGCCTATGCCGAAAGTTTGGGTGGTGTGGAAAGTCTGATTACTGTGCCGGCGATCCAGACCCATGCCAATCTCCCCGTCGTAGAGCGCGCTCGTCTGGGCGTGGGCGACGCGCTGGTCCGTCTTTCGGTTGGGATCGAAGCTGCAGAGGATTTGCAAACGGATCTGGCGCAGGCACTGGCATAAAACAGGGCGAGAACAACCTGTCCCAAGAGAGAAAAGCTCCGCTGATGGGATTACAAAAATCCGTGATGCTCATTTCGAAGCGCCAGAGAAGTCGCAATAAGTATTTTGAATCGCCCCAGCTTGGCTAGGACCACCAAAGCTGGGGCGATTCACATCCGTAACGGCGAGGATGAGGCTCGGCGACACCTCGGTGCCAAACATCTTTTCCTGATGGCCCTGTATCTCCTGCCTAATGACCGTTTACATAAACTCTAAAACACCCTCGTTTGTGCAACGCTGCGTCGCGTGGTGTTGTTGTCTATTTCCTTGGCTCAAGTTCCCACCTTGTTTTTGCCGTTCGTCAGGCTGTATTGATTGATTGTATGACAATCAATCATTAAGTGTTTGACGTTCAAAAATCATATGTGATACATATTACCTATGGACAAAAAACACTACTCATCGCGGCTTACCTTCCAGGAACAGGTGCTCGATCGCCTGGGGCAGGACATCTGTTCGGGGCGTTACACGCCGGGCGAGGTACTGCCTTCGGAAATGGAACTGTGCGAACGTTTTGGCATCAGCCGCATCGTTGTTCGGGAGGCGATCAAGTCGTTGGTGGCCAAGGGCATGCTGGTGGTGCGCCGCAAAGTGGGTACCACTGTCCTCGATCCGATGCACTGGAATCTGTTTGACCCCAGCGTCATTTCCTGGCGCGCCCACCCATCTGTTCTGAATCAAGCGCTGTCGCGTGATCTGATGGAACTGCGGCGGATCGTCGAGCCTGCAGCCGCACGCCTTGCCGCGCAACGCGCCAGCGATGACGAGCGCCGTGCCTTGCGCGCCGCGTATCTGGAGATGGAGCGCGCCGTGGCGGGCGAGGGTGATTATGTTGCCGCCGATCTGGCTTTCCACTCCATATTGCTGGCGGCCTGCGGTAACCAGTTCGTGCGGCAGATGCAGGACGCCATGTCCGCGATCCTGCGCACCAGTTTTGAAATTGTTTCCCAAAAGCCCGGCGGGCCGGCGTTTTCGTTGCCCATGCACGAAGACCTGTGCCGCGCCATTGAAACCGGCGACGCGAAGGGCGCGGAGCGCGCCGCACTGGCGCTGATCGAGCAGGCCGACAGCGATTTGAATGCGCGCCTTAAGTTTGACTGAACTGCTGGATAGATTTTTACGCCACCTGGGCGAACTCAAGTAACTCACTTCTGGAGGAATGAAGAATGTCTGCACTGTTTGATTTGACTGGCCGTACCGCACTGGTTACCGGATCCGGGCGTGGCTTGGGCTTTGCCTATGCCGAAGGCCTGGCCGAGGCGGGTGCTGCCGTCGTGATCAATGATCTGCGCGAAGAAAACCTGACCGAAGCCGTGGCCAAGCTCAAGGCCAAGGGCTACAACGCCCGCGGGCTGGCTTTCGATGTCACCAGCGAAGAAGCTGTGGCGGCTGCATTTGACGCGCTGGATAAAGATGGCGTGGCCATCGATATCCTGATCAACAACGCCGGCATCCAGTTCCGCAAGCCGATGGTCGAGCTGGAACTGAAAGACTGGCAGCGCGTGATCGATACCAATCTCACCAGCGCCTTTATCGTTGGCAAGGCCGCCGCCACGCGCATGATCGCGCGCGGCACCGGCGGCAAGATCATCAATATCGGCTCGCTGGTGAGCGAAGCCGCCCGGGCCACCGTGGCGCCGTATACCGCCGCCAAGGGCGGCATCAAGATGCTCACCCGCGCCATGGCGGCAGAGTGGGCGCAGTTCAACATCCAGGCCAACACCATCGGCCCGGGCTACATCCTCACGGAAATGTGCGCTGCCTTGGTCGAAAACGTCGAATTCGATACCTGGGTGAAGAAGAGCAACCCGGCCGGTCGCTGGGGCAAGCCGGAAGAGCTGATCGGCACGGCGGTTTATCTGTCCTCATCGGCCTCGGATTATGTGAACGGCCAGATGATCTATGTGGATGGCGGCTGGCTGTCGGTGCTGTAACCCAACCATTTTGAAACCGGAGAGGCTGCGGACAGTATTTCCTCCTCGCCAACGCTTCTCCGGGTTCATCCATCTATCCGGTGTCGCCACATTGTTTGAATCAGGAGAAGTTTGAATGGAAGCAAAAGCCTGCGTACTGCACGCTGAAAAAGACCTGCGCATCGAAGCCGTTCCGGTCGCAGAAATGAAAGATGACCAAGTGCTGGTGCGCATCGGTGCCGGTGGCATCTGCGGCTCTGATCTGCATTACTACCTGCACGGCGGTTTTGGCGTGGTGCGCGTCAAGCAGCCGATCGTGCTGGGTCATGAAGTGGCCGGCACCGTGGAAGCGGTCGGCAACAAGGTCACCCGCGTCAAGGCCGGCGACCGTATTGCGCTGAACCCGAGCCGCCCTTGCGGCAAGTGCAAGTTTTGCCAGGCCGGCGAGCATCATCATTGTCTCGACATGTGGTTCTACGGCAGTGCGATGCGCACGCCGCACAGCCAGGGCGCATTCCGCGAACTGATCGTGGCCGAGGAATACCAGTGCGAACCGGTGGGTAATGACGTTTCTCTGGGCGAAGCCGCTTGCTGCGAGCCGCTCTCGGTTGCGCTGCATGCCGTGCAGCAAGCCGGCAACCTCGCCGGCAAGAAGGTCCTCGTGACCGGCGCAGGCCCGATCGGTGCTCTGGTCGTCGCTGCCGCACGTTATGCCGGTGCGCTCGAAGTCGTCGCCACCGATCTGCACGATGCCGCCTTGGCCAAGGCTGTGGAAATGGGCGCGACATCCACCGTGAATGTCTCGGTCGAGCCGGGCCTGAAGGCGGAAGAATTCACTGCCGACAAGGGCTATTTCGATGTCGCCATCGAATGCACCGGCGTTGGCGCGGTGTTGAAGGACGTGATCCCGGCACTGCGTCCGCGCGGCGCCATCATTCAGGTCGGCGTGACCGGCGATGTACCGATTCCCATCGGCACGTTGGTCGGCAAGGAAATCCGTCTGATCGGTGCTTTCCGCTTCGATACCGAATACGCGCTGGCCGCTCGCCTGATCAAGGAAGGCCGCATCAATGTGAAGCCGATCATCACTGCTTCGCTGCCGATTGACCGTGCAGGTGAAGCGTTCGAACTGGCCTCGGATCGTCGCTCGCAGATGAAGGTGCAACTGACTTTCTGATGCATTGATTAAACGTGTCATCCGCATTTCAAACGAAGCGGATGACTGAAGCGAATTTCAAAAAGACCCACCTTCTCTACAAAGGAGAAAAAATGGCAACCCTGATTACTGACGTCAAAGTCATTCTCACCGCCCCCGAGGGGATCAACCTCGTGGTGGTGAAAGTGGAAACCAACCAGCCCGGACTCTACGGCCTGGGCTGCGCGACCTTTGCCTACCGCCATGTCGCGGTCAAATGCCTGATCGAGGAATATCTCAAGCCCTTGCTGGTCGGCCGCGATGCCGAAGCGATCGAAGAGCAATGGCAGCTGATGCACCAGAACGCCTACTGGCGCAACGGCCCGATCGAGAACAACGCGATCTCCGGCGTCGACATGGCGCTGTGGGACATCAAGGGCAAGCTCGCCAACATGCCCGTCTACCAGCTGTTCGGCGGCAAGGTGCGCGAAGGCGTACCGATCTATCGCCATGCCGACGGCAAGGATCTGGCCGAACTGTGCGAGAACATCGAGAAGTATCGTGCGCAGGGCATCACCCATATCCGTTGCCAGAGCGGCGGTTACGGCGGCGGTGGTTATGGTGCCGCACCGGCCACGGCCCCCAAGGGCGCGCTCGATGGCGTGTATCTGGACAGCAAGAAATACATGCGCGACACGCTCAAGCTGTTCGAGGGCATCCGCAGCAAGGTGGGCTGGGACGTGCAGCTCTGCCACGACGTGCACGAACGCCTGAAGCCGATCGAAGCGATCAAGTTTGCGCAGGAAATGGAGCAGTTCGACCTGTTCTTCCTCGAAGACGCGATCGCGCTGGAAGAAGGCGAATGGCTGCGCGAACTGCGTGCCAAGACCAGCATCCCGCTGGCACAGGGCGAACTCTTCAACCATCCGTATGAATGGAAGACACTGATCGCCGATCACCTGATCGACTACATCCGCGTGCACCTGAGCCAGGTCGGCGGCATCACTCCGGGCCGCAAGCTGCAACTCTTCGCCGAGCAATACAACGTGCGCACCGCCTGGCACGGCCCGGGCGACATGTCGCCGCTGGCGCACGCCGCCAACATCCATATCGATCTGGCCGCACGCAATTTCGGCGTGCAGGAATGGTCCGGCACCGAGCCACCGAACTTCGTGATCCAGGAACTGAAGGGCCCGCGCGAAGCGCTGCTGGATGTATTCCCCGGACTGCCGGAATTCCGCAACGGCTATGTCTATGCCAACGACAAGCCGGGCCTGGGCGTGGATATCAACGAAACCGAAGCAGCGAAATACCCGTGCGAAAAGACCGTGACCACCTGGACGCAGACGCGTCTCGTCGATGGCACGCTGCAGGTGCCGTAACAGAAACACGCAAGTGAGTCTGGGAGTGGGGTGGTGCTTCGGGAGAAAGAACTTCCCCCGCTTCCTGTGTGTGACCGGGTCGCCCGTGCCGCGGCTTTGCAGCAAGCCATCGCGGCAAGGTGATTCGATAGTTGAAGTGCCTGTTGTTAAAGATTCTTTTGGGTCATGTTTTGACCCTTTTTGAGGAGAAGTGAGCATGAAGAAGGCAATTTTCAAACACGTTGTCCTG
Organism: Pseudomonadota bacterium; assembly: GCA_018261735.1. Lineage (GTDB taxonomy): Bacteria > Pseudomonadota > Gammaproteobacteria > Burkholderiales > Chitinibacteraceae > Formivibrio. The sequence continues at coordinate 48 of JAGTRM010000003.1, read as the reverse complement.
GCTTCCGCCGTTGCCGCCCTGATGTCCGGCGCCGCCCTGGCCCAAGTC
>JAGTRM010000034.1 GCA_018261735.1 Pseudomonadota bacterium | reverse complement strand
ATCTACCACTACAGCGCGATCGCCGATGCCGTACCGGTGCCGGTCTACCTCTACAACATCCCGGCCCGCACCGGCAACACCATCGAACCGGCCACCGCGATGAAGCTGGCCGAGCATCCGAACATCATCGGCGTGAAGGACAGCGCCGGCAGCTATGAAAGCCTGAAGGGCTATATCGATGCCACCAAGGACCTGCCCAACTTCGACGTGCTGAGCGGCCCGGATCATCTGGCGCATCAGGGCTTCCTCGACGGCTGTAGCGCCTGCATCTCGGGGCTGGCCAATTTCTCGCCCGAGGGCGTGAGCCTGATCTGGAAGCATTTCCGCGACGGCAACCTGGAAAAGTCGAAAGCCGCGCAGGACTTCATCAGCGCGCTGCGCAAGGACCTCTACGCCGTGGCGTTCTCGCCGGCCGCGGTAAAGAAGGCCACGGTGCTGCTCGGTGAAGACGTGGGCGAGAGTCGCTATCCGATCCGCTTCTCGGAACAGGACATCGCCGCGATCCAGCAGGTCGTGGCCCAATACGGTGTCGCGCCCACACTCTGATCCGGAACAAGGCTCGACTTCCTGCGGCCACAACAGCAATTGACCGGCGCAGATGCGCCGGTTTTTTTATGCTACGGTTTTCCTGACAAGCGACTACGCTGTTGTGCCCGGCCATCATGGCAAAGTCTCACGCCAGCAATCTTGCCGTTTGCTTTGCGCGGCGTTGTATATATAAGATGTGCCGCCCAACTCAAGCCTTGGGCGGCAACAAAAACGTCGCCGGATGTTTGCGCACCCGGGCAAAGATCGCAGCATGAATACGTTTGCGATCCAGACCCGTCACGCCCCGTGCCATGATGGCGACTCGAAACGCGCAATAAAAGCTCACGCCCAGATTGAGGGGGCCGACCACGGCCAAGCCGGCCACTGCCCACCAGAATTCGCTCTTGTCGAGCACTGAACTGCCCAGGGTGAAAACCGCCGCCGCGATTTGCCCGGCGGACAGCGTCACATGTCGCACCTCCAAGCCCAGACCGAAGAAATGCGCCACCGCGGGGATCAATCCCAACATCAGACCAAGGGAGATATTGGCAGTCAGCCCGGAAACGTTATGCAACAGATATTGGCCCGTCGCAGCAGCCAGCCGGTTACCCAAGAAATGGCGAAGTTTCGGATGATAGCGAATGGCCGAATCGAGCTGGTTCAGCACAAACCAATTCTCGATCCATCCCGCCACGATACTGGAGATAAAGAGCAATACTCCGGTAAAGGCCGCGAACAGCACCGTGGGCCCCAAGAGCGTCATGTCATGCAACACATGCAGCGCACGGGCCTCGTCGATCATGCGGCGATGCCCCCATAAATCCAGAAGCCAGCTCAAAAGCAGGACCACGGGAATGACCGCGGCAAGATTGCCCAAAATAGAGGCGACCTGGGATCGAAACAGGTTGACCACTTCGTCAACGAATCCGTCCAGTTCCTCTTCATGGTCGATGCTCTTGAGTTTGGCGGCCATCGCGGGGGCCGTGAATGCGGGCTGTTTGGTCGCGACGGTCCAGTGCATCAGCATGATCAGCACGAAAGACAGCGCGTAATTCAATCCGGCGGTCAATCCATCCCAAAACGGGGACAGCGCCAAGGAGTAAATGGCAAACTTGCCCCATGTGGTCAGCCCGATGACGGCGCCTCCCCCCACGGCGGCACGCAGCATCTGCCGATACTCTCCGGCATCGCGCGTGATGTAGTGCTCACCGCTTTCGGCACTTCGCTCGGCGACCTTCTCTGCCAGCATATGGCCGCTGGTGGTGAAGAGCGCTTTGAGACTGCGCGTTTCGTAGCTTTCTTGGGCAAGATGGGTCACCAAATTCACGGTGGCCTGCACGCTTCCATCAGCCATCAGGCTATCGATCAGGTGTTTGCAGCGGATAATGCGTTTGCGCATCTGCCGGAGCCGGAAAACAATTTCCACGGAAATGCCTTGCTCCTGAAGATGCCCGTACACCGTGTACGCCGCGTGGCGGCAACTGTCGAGTTGGGTGCGAAGTAACGTTGCCGCCTGCTCGCACTCCTCAAGAGACTGGCTTGGCGTTGAGATTGCGTACCGGAAACGCTCCAGGCTAAGCGGAAGATCGTGGAAGGGTCTCAGGTGTTGAGCATCCTCGGACATCCGGGTCCGAATCTCCGAGGCGTATCCCGCAGCATTGACTTGGCCTACGCAGTAAGTCAGCGCATCCAGCAGAACGGCTTGCCGGGGCGAAAAACTTCCAGGCTGCGTATTGCCGCCATCGAACTCAAGCAGTGTTTCCAGCCGCCGGAGGGTTTGGGGCTCGATGGCTTGGAGCCACTGCACATCGAAAGGTCTTGGCTCGAACAACTGAAAAAGCACAGCCAAATTGCGGGTTTCCGGCGTAATGGGAAGCAACTTGAGCCGCAGGCGATGACTAATCTCACTAAGAAACGTGGCACGTGGCGCAAATCCCAGATCAGCAAGAAGGGGCGTGGCATCGGTTTCGTCCAGAAAAACGCGCCACCAGGCACGCCATTTCACAACGGCTTCAGGGTGAGTCAGAACGGTGTCCACAAAGAGACCCACTCGTTCCGCCGCATACGCGGGACTGGATTTGTCGCCACGAATCCAGGTAATCAGCCAATAGAGCCAGAGATGGCGCTCGGCGCGCGGCGCGTTGGCATCCATGGTGCGCAAAAGGGTCAGAAAATCTGCTTGATTTGGGGGCATCAGCACATCCCGGGAAACAATCAAAGCCAATGATAACCATTCTCACAATCGACGCAAAACGACGAGCGGCATTGCATCAGCCGTATTGGGGACAGTCTCGGAGTCTGTTTTGGACAAAAACTGCGGGGAAATGCGGACACACTCACGGGGCGAAAAATCCACCAGAATTAGATTAACTGCCTGATTATGAAAGAATAAACAGCATGATGGCACATCGAAAACGAGACAAGATCGGCGGCTCGACACCTTCAAGCTCGAGGATCAACGGGATCGGACTCATTTGATTTCACCAAGCGGACGATTCTGCAAAATTACCGCGCAGCGCCTGTAAACCCGGAAAGAATGAAAGGGGCCAAAGATAGAGGTTGCTCCGACCAAGCAGATTGAGCCCGCCGGGAATAATAAAAAAGGACCGGGTCTTTCGACCAAGTCCTTGATTATTTTTTGGCGTCCCCACGGGGATTCGAACCCCGGTTATCGCCGTGAAAGGGCGGTGTCCTAGGCCTCTAGACGATGGGGACAATGTGTTAGTTATGGCGCGCCCGGAGCGATTCGAACGCCCGACCCTCTGGTTCGTAGCCAGATACTCTATCCAACTGAGCTACGGGCGCGCTGAACTAAACTTTACAAATGCCTGGCGGAGACGGAGGGATTCGAACCCTCGATAGAGGTTTTGGCCCCTATGCTCCCTTAGCAGGGGAGTGATTTCAGCCACTCATCCACGTCTCCGTCAAGGGAAGCGGGATAATACGTTGATCACCCCGCAGCGTCAAGCCGGAAACAGCAAGAATGGCGACTTTAATCAGTTCGCCTGGTCCAGACCGAATGCCTTGTGCAAGACACGGACAGCCAGCTCCAGATACTTCTCTTCCACGACCACGGAAATCTTGATTTCGGAGGTGGAGATCATCTGGATATTGATGCCCTCTTCAGCCAGGGTACGGAACATGGTGGCCGCCACACCCACGTGCGAGCGCATGCCCACACCCACGATCGATACCTTGCAGATCTTGTCGTCGCCCACGACTTCACGCGCGCCGATGTGCGCCTGCACGCCCTGCAGCACCTTGATGGTACGGGCCAGATCGTTTTTCGGTACGGTGAAGGAGAAATCCGTCGTGCCATCCTTGCCCACGTTCTGGATGATCATGTCGACATCGATATTGGCATCGGCAACCGGACCAAGAATTTGATAGGCGATACCGGGCTTGTCCGGCACACCCATGATGTTGACACGGGCTTCATCGCGATTGAATGCGATGCCGGAGATGACGGGCTTTTCCATGTTGCTGTCTTCCTCGAAGGTAATCAGGGTGCCCTCGCCTTCTTCCTGGAACGAGGAGAGCACGCGCAATTTCACGTTGTATTTGCCGGCGAATTCGACCGAGCGGATCTGCAACACCTTGGAACCGAGGCTGGCCATTTCCAGCATCTCTTCAAAGGTAATCGTCTTGAGCTTGCGCGCTTCCGGCACGACGCGCGGGTCGGTGGTGTAAACGCCATCCACGTCGGTGTAGATCTGGCATTCGTCGGCCTTGAGCGCTGCTGCGAGCGCCACGCCGGTGGTATCGGAACCGCCACGGCCCAGCGTGGTGATGTTGCCCTCGGCATCCACACCCTGGAAACCGGCGACGATCACGATCTTGCCGGCGGCCAGATCGGCGCGCATGTTGGCATCGTCGATCTGCTGGATACGCGCCTTGGTGAAGGCGCTGTCGGTCAAAATCTTGACTTGGCCGCCGGTGTAGCTGACGGCATCCACGCCGATTTCCTTCAGTGCCATGGCCAGCAAGCCGATGGTCACCTGCTCGCCGGTAGACACAATCACGTCGAGCTCGCGCGGATCGGGATTCGTCTGAACCTCTTTGGCAAGCGCGATCAGCCGGTTGGTTTCGCCGGACATGGCTGAAACCACCACCACAATATCGTGCCCCTGCGCCTTGAATTTTGCGACGCGGCGAGCAACATTTTTGATCCGGTCAGGACTGCCGACCGAAGTACCGCCGTATTTCTGGACAATTAAAGCCATGATTCAACCTGCGGGTTGCAAAGAAAAGGAAATACAGGAAAGCGTGTATTGTAATGAAAGCGGCCGATATTTTCGAGTCGCGCCAGTCAATGCGCCGGGCCATCCCGGTTTTGCCATGGTTCAGGGTTTGCGCAAGATTACTCCGCCACCATCGGCACACGCGGCGCGATTGCACACATCAGCTCATAGCTGATGGTGCCGGCGGCGGCGGCCACCTCGTCAATTGACAGGTTTTTGCCCCACAATTCGACCGGACTGCCAACCTGCGCAGCCGGGATGTCAGCCAGATCTACGGCGAGCATATCCATGGATACGCGCCCGATCAGCCGGGTTCGGCAACCTTCCACCCAGACCGGGGTGCCCGTCGGGGCATGGCGCGGGTAGCCATCGGCATAACCGCAGGCGACGATGCCAAGCCGCATCGGTTTTTCCGCACGGAAATTGGCGCCGTAACCCACCACGGCGCCCGCCTCTATTTGCTGGGTACCGATAAGGCGCGAAGTCAGCGACATGGCGGGCAGCAAACCCAGATTGCACGCGCTGCGCTCCGCGAACGGGGACGATCCGTACAGCATGATCCCCGGGCGCACCCACTCGCCTTGCGTTTCGGGATAATCAAAGAGTGCTGCCGAGTTGGCCAGCGTAACCGGCAGATCAAGCCCGGCGGTGGCGGCACGAAACCGCGCCAACTGCCAGTCGATGCCCTTTTCCGGCTCGTCCGCAGTGGCGAAATGGGACATCAGGGTAATGGAACGTACATTGCGGTTAGCCGAAAGACGATCGACCAGTTCCGGCGCACGCTCGGCAACAAAACCCAGCCGGTTCATGCCTGTATTCAACTTGAGGCAAACCCGCAAGGGACGCACGAGTGTTGCTTCATCCAGCCAGGCCAATTGCTGTTCATTATGCACGGCAATGCGGAAATCCTGCTCCGCGCAGATTGTCAGTTCCTCCGGCTCGAACACGCCTTCCAACAACAGGATCGGCAATTTGAAGCCCAGTTCGCGCAGCACTTGGGCCTGCTCGATTTCCAGCAAGGCAAAACCATCCGCCTTAGCCAAGGCCTTGGCCGTTCGCACCAGACCATGACCATAGGCATTGGCCTTGATCACGGCGAAGGCCTGACTGCGCGGCGCGCGCGCCTTGAGCAAGCGATAGTTGTGTTGCAGCGCGGAGAGATGGATGGCGGCCTGGATCGGACGAGTCATGACTGCGGTCGGGAGCGAAGGGATAGCGGACATTATAGATCATTGCAGCGCAGCAATACGGTTTCGTCTGCGTAGTTGCCATGCCTCGCTTACAAATTCATGGTATAAAACGCGATCGGTATAACGGAAGCTCAACTTCCCATGAATCTCGGTTTCTTTATCATCCTCGGTTCGCAATTCCTCTCTGCACTCGCCGATAACGCCCTGTTCATTGCCGCAATTGCCTTGCTCAAGGTTCAACATGCTCCCGAATGGCATTTGTCGATGCTGCTGTGGAGCTTCACCACGTCCTACGTCATCCTGGCCCCGTTCGCCGGCTCCTTTGCCGACTCCATGCACAAGGGCCGGGCCATGATGATCTGCAACGGCATCAAGCTCGCGGGCTGTCTGGGCATGCTGGTCGGGGCTCCGCCCATCATTGCCTACGCCGTGGTCGGCTTCGGCGCGGCGGCTTACTCGCCGGCCAAGTACGGAATCATCACCGAATACCTGCCGCACGAAAAGCTGGTCGCCGCCAACGGCTGGCTTGAAGGCGCAACGGTCTGCGCGATCATCTTCGGCACACTGCTCGGCGGCTTCCTCTGCGGCGAGCGCATCAACACCCTGCTGGACCTGTACCAATTGCGCCGCTGGATCTCCGCTCCGGAATTTGCCATTTTCGGCATCGTCTTGCTCTATATCCTGGCTGGCTGGCTGAATCTCTACATCCCGAAGCTCAATGTCCGGCTCAAAGCCCTGCACCTGAAACCCATGCATCTGGCACGCGAATTCTGGTGGTGCGTGCGCCGCCTGTGGCGCGACCCACAAGGCGGGCTTTCGCTGGGCGTCACCACCTTGTTCTGGGGTGCGGGGGCGACGATGCGTCTGGTGGTCATCAACTGGGCCATCATCTGGCTGGCCTATTCGATGGAACAAGCCACCCGCCTCGTAGCCATCGTCGCTTTCGGCGTGGCTTTTGGCGCAGTGCTCGCCGGCCGCTGGATCTCCCTGAAAAAAGCCTTCTCGGTCCTGCCTGCGGGCATCGCGATGGGATTCGCCATCATCGGCATGCTATTCATTCATGAAACCTGGATCGCTGCCGTGATGATGTTCATAGTCGGCGCGCTCTCAGGCTTTTTTGTCGTTCCGCTCAATGCAATGCTGCAACATCGCGGTTATTTGTTGATGGGCGCCGGACACTCGATCGCGGTACAGAATTTCAACGAAAATATCGGCATCCTGGTCATGGTCGGTGCACACGCGCTGCTGGTGAAGTATTTCAGTTCGCCAGTCGAGCCCGGCTCCCCCTTGTCCGTGATGAAGCAATTTGCCGCCCACGGCATGCCACCGATGACCTACATCATCATCGGCTTTGGCCTGCTGGTGGCACTGACCATGATCTACATCACCATGCGCTATCGTCGCGGAACCAAACTCGGAGTCATGCATGATTGACCGCCACGTTGCCCTGGCCCTGCTCTGCCTTTCTCTGGCTGCTTGCGGGCCGGGCAAGGATGGCGAAAAGGCTTCCGGAGTCAATTCAACAGCCAGCAAAGCCGGCAATGGCGGCCGGCCACAAACGGTTTCTACCGCACAAACCCGCAGCGAATCCGTACCCGTCATCCTGCAAGCGCAAGGCTATGTCACCGCCCAGGACGAAGTCGATATCAAGCCGCAGAAAAACGGCATGGTCAACATGGTCCATGTGCAAGAGGGCGACGAAGTCCGCAAGGGACAATTGCTGTTCAGCCTCGATTCCCGCGATGACGAGGCCAATGTCAAAAAGGCGGAAGCCGCGTTGCTGAGCAGCAAGACCCAGCTTGCTGCCGACCAGCGCACCCTTGAGCGCAACAAGGAACTTTCTGCCAAAGGATTTATTTCTTCGACCGCACTGGACCAGTTGCAGAGCAAGGTGGATACCGGCCAGGCCGCCGTCGTCCAAGCCGAAGCCGCCCTGACTTCGGCGCGGGTTTTACTTTCATACGACCGGATAACCGCCCCGTTCAACGGCCGGATCGGCACGATCAATGTCCGGCCGGGCAGCATGCTGACAACCAGCACAAGCACTGCCATGGTCAAGCTCACCCGCATCAACCCGATCACGGTCAACTTCACCCTGCCCGAAGCCAACCTTGCCGTTTTGCGCGCGGCGATGGCCAGCAACAGCGCCAAGGTACAGATCAATGTACCGGACAAGAAGATTGCCCAGGGCAATGTCGTCTTCATCGAAAACAATATCGATCGCACCTCGGGCACCATCGCCGTCAAGGCGGAGATCGACAACCGGGAACACTTGCTGTGGCCGGGTCAGTACACCTCGGTACGCATTCTGGCCGGTGAAATCAAGGATGCGGTGACACTGCCCGCACAGGCCGTACAGAACAGTCCGAATGGTCGCTTCGTTTACGTGGTCAAAGAGGACCAGACCGTCAAACCCCAACTGGTCGAACTGGTCCAGGTTTATCAGGAACGCGCCATCGTCACCGGCATCGATAGCAACGTCAAAGTGGTACTGGAAGGCGGGCAGAATCTGCGTCCGGGCGGCAAGGTAGTCGAGGCATCGGCCACGGCCGACGCCCGCCGCGGCAAGCGCGACGGCAGCAAACCAGCCAGCGCCGCAGCCGATTCTTCGTCCGCCAGAAAAACGGCATCTGAGCAAGCCTCGCCCAAGAGTTCGCAATGATCCTGTCCGAACAAAGCATTCGCCGCCCGGTTGCCACCACGCTGCTGTGGCTGGCCGTGATCGTGGCGGGAACGGCCGCCTGGTTCAAGCTGCCGATCTCCGCCCTGCCTTCGTTCAACCTGCCCAAGATCAGCGTTTCCGCCAACCTGCCCGGCGCCAGCCCGGAAACCATGGCGGCTTCGGTAGCCAATGTGCTGGAAAAACAGTTTTCCACCATTCCCGGCCTGACGATGATGAGCTCCAGCAGCACGCTGGGCAGCACCAACATCACATTGGAATTCGATCCGGCGCGCCATATCGACGCCGCGGCGGTCGATGTGCAGGCAGCGCTGTTCCGCGCCAGCCGCAGCCTGCCCAAGGACATGACCAACCCGCCGAGCTACCGCAAGGTCAACCCGGCGGACGATCCCATCCTCAATGTCGGCGTCAGCTCGCCCTCGATGGCTCCGTCCGACCTCAACGATTTCTCCGACAACGTGATTGCTCCGACGCTGTCGACCCTCAACGGCGTGGCACAGGTCACCATCAATGGCCAGAAACGCTTTGCCGTACGCGTCAATATCGACGCGGGAAAGCTGGCGGCACGCGATTTGACGACCACCGAACTCGCCAATGCGCTCAAGGCCGCCAATACCAACACGCCGGTCGGCACCCTGCAGGGCAAGCGCCAGGTGTTGATCATCGGCGCCAACGATCAACTCAAGAATGCCGCCGATTTCTCCCAGGTCATTGTGGCTGTCAAAAACGGCCAGCCGGTGCGACTGGCCGATGTCGCCAGCGTGCAGGACAGCGTGGAAAACATCAAGGCACTGAGCCTGGTGAACGGCGAGCCTTCCATCGTGCTGCAGATCTATCGCCAGTCCGATGCCAACACGGTCGCGGTCGTCGACGCCGTTAAGCAAGCCCTGCCGCGCATCCAGGCACAGATGCCGTCCTCGATCGAGATCAAGCTGCTCAACGATCGATCCAATTCGATCCGCGACTCGATCCATGACGTGAACTTCACCATGCTGCTCACCATTGCGCTGGTGATCCTGGTGATCCTGCTGTTCCTGCGCCGGCTTTCCGCCACGCTGATTCCGTCGGTCTCGCTACCGGTCTCGCTGCTGGGTACGTTCGGGCTGATGCTGTGGCTGGGTTACAGCCTCGACAATATCTCGCTGATGGGGCTGACCATCGCAGTGGGCCTCGTGGTGGACGATGCGATCGTGGTGCTGGAGAACATCGTCCGGCACATCGAAGGTGGCATCAAGCCGTTCCAGGCCGCGATCCGCGGTGCGCGCGAAGTGGGCTTCACCGTCATTTCCATCTCGATCTCGCTGGTGGCGGTCTTTATTCCGATCTTCTTCATGCCGGGCGAAATCGGCCTGCTGTTCCACGAATTCGCCGTGGTGGTCACCCTGGCCATCAGCGTTTCGGCCATTGCCGCGCTGACCATCATTCCGATGCTGGCTGCGCGCTTTATTCGCCACCATGATGAATCCCGCCGCCCGCCACTCTGGAGCCGCCTGTTTGAAGCCGGCTTCAACGGGCTGCTGCTCGCGTACCGTCGCTCGCTCACCTATACCCTGCGCCATCGCTGGATAGTCTGGCTGATGACGCTGGCCACCTGCGTGCTCACGGTCTGGCTGTATCTGGATATTCCCAAAGGCTTTTTCCCCGAAGAAGACATCGGCCAGATCAGTGCCCGCACCCTGGCGGACCAGGATATCGCCTGGCCAGCCATGCGCGAGCTGCAGCAAAAGGCCGCAGCCGCCGTTAAACAAAACCCGAACGTGGAAAGCCTGGTTTCATTCTCGCGCGACAGCAACCGTGGCTTCATGTTCATCACACTCAAGCCGCACGCGCGGCGCGCCTCCATGCCGGCAGTGCTGGACAGCCTGAGAAAATCCACCGGCGGCATCCCGGGCTTTGCCGTCACCTACAACCCGGTACAGAACCTGCGCATTTCCGGGCGCAGCTCGGCCAGCAAATACCAGTACACGCTGCAATCGGTGAACATGGACGATCTCAACACCTGGTCCGAGCGGCTGATGCAACAGATGCGGCAAACCGACAAGACCTTCATCGACCTCAACACCGATGCCGAACTGCGCGGCCTGCAGGCCCGGCTCGTGATCGACCGGGACAAGGCGCAAGGACTGGGCGTGGACATGCAAAACCTGCGCGATGCGCTCAACAATGCCTTTGGCGAGCGCGAAGTCAGCACCATCTACATGCCGCAGGATAATTTCCCGGTGCTGATGATGTTTGCGGACAACTACCGCGAGGACGAAAACGGCATCAACAACCTATATGTGCGCGGCAAAACCAGCCAGCTCATTCCGCTGTCGGCCTTTACCCGGGTCGAGCGGGTGCGCGTGAACAACGCGGTCAACCATCAGGGCCAACTGCCTTCGGTCACGCTCTCGTTCAACCTGGCGCAGGGCTCATCGCTGTCGGACGCAGCCAGCGAGATGCGCCGGATCAAGCAGGAACTCAACATGCCTGCGCATGTGTTCGGCGACTTTGTCGGCGATGCGGCGGTGTTCCTCAAGTCGCAGACGAGCCAGCTCTGGCTGGTGCTGATTGCCATTGCGGTGATCTACGTGATCCTGGGGGTGCTGTACGAGAGCTGGATCCACCCTGTCACGATCCTGGCGGGTATTCCCTCGGCAGCGGTCGGCGCGCTGCTGGCGCTCAAGCTCATGAACATGCAGCTGACATTTATCGCGATGGTCGGCATCTTGCTGTTGATCGGCATCGTCAAGAAAAACGCGATCATGATGATCGACTTTGCGCTGGAAGCCGAACGCCGGGACAAGAAACCCCCTTATGATGCGATCATCTCCGCCGGCGTACTGCGTTTTCGCCCGATCCTGATGACCACGCTGGCGGCGATGATGGGCGCCCTGCCCATCGCGCTGGGACTGGGGGCCGGAGCCGAGCTGCGTCAACCCATGGGCGTGGCCATTGTTGGCGGCCTGGTCTTCTCGCAACTGGTCACGCTGTATATCACCCCGTCGCTCTACCTGGGTTTCGACAGCCTGCAGCGCAAGTGGCAGAAAACACGGGCGCATGAAGCCGCTCACGGGCACTGAACGCCCCCACAGCAACAGGCCCGGGAATCGATTCGACTCAATGGGGGCGGCAGCCGACTTACCGGCTCTGCAACACCGCCACCTCATCACGATTGTCGGCCAGGATATTCAGCGTCACCCGCCGGTTGCGGGCCCGGCCATCCGTCTTGTCGTTCGATTCCACCGGACGCTGGTCGCTATAGCCAATCACCACCATGCGCTGCGGCGCGACGCCGGATTCGGCAAACAAGCGCACCACGCTGGCCGCGCGCGCGCTCGACAATTCCCAGTTGGAAGGAAATTGCGCCGAGCGGATTGGCGTGTGATCGGTATGGCCTTCGATCTGGATCAGGTTGTCTGAATTTTTCACCATCTCGGCCACCGCGCGCAGCATGGTCACCGACGGCGGATGCAATTCGGCCCGCGCCGGATCGAACAGGATGGAATCGCTGATTTCGATTGCAATGCCGCGCTTGGATTGCGTCACGCGCACCTTGCCCTGATCGATGAAGGAGCCGAGTGACTGCTTGAGGTTTCCCGCCATCCCCTGCATTTTTCGCGCTTGCTCTTCCAGCTTGCCGTCCCGTTCCGGCGACGTGGGCAGGATGATCGGCCTGGGCGCCGCGCCGGCCTGCGGCGGACCTTTGCGCAAGGGGTCCGCCGAGGATGGTTGAACATTCTTGAACGCACTGACCAGCGAATCGGACAGCACGCGGTATTTGCCTTCGTTGACCGACGAAATGGCATACATCACCACAAAAAAAGCGAACAGCAGCGTGATGAAATCGGCATAGGACACCAGCCAGCGGTCATGGTTTTCATGCTCTTCGCGTCGAGGCCTGCGCGCCATATTCGCTCCGGATCAACTTACTTCAACTGCAGTTTAAGCTCGGACCCCAGCTTGGTCGCCGCCGCCACGCCAATCTGGCGCGCGACCCGATCCGCCCAGGAAGGCTTGGTGGTGAAATCAACCAGATTCTCGACTTTCACCACATCGCGCGCGACCCGGTCGACTGAAGACAGCTCATCCACCAAACCCAGTTTTTGTGCCGTTGCCCCGCTCCAGACCAGCCCGGTAAACAGGTCCGGATTATCGGCCAGCTTCTTGCCGCGCCCGGTTTTCACCACCTGGATGAATTGCTGGTGTACCTCGTTAAGCATTACCTGCGCCTTGGCCCTTTGTTCCTGGCGCAGGGGCGAAAACGGGTCAAGGAAGCCCTTGTTTTCACCCGCGGTCAGCAGACGGCGTTCAACGCCGAATTTTTCCATCGCCCCGGTAAAACCGAAACCATCCATCAGCACGCCAATCGAACCGACCATGCTGGCCTTGTCGGCATAGATCTTGTCCGCCGCGGCCGCCACGTAATAACAACCGGAAGCACAGACATCCTCGATCACCACATAGAACGGAATTTTCGGATGCTTTTGTTTCAACAACTGGATTTCATCATTGATCATGCCCGCCTGCACCGGGCTGCCACCCGGACTATTGGCGCGCAGGATCACGGCACGGGTGTTGTTATCCTCGAAGGCTGAGCGCAAGCCATCCAGCACCTGACTGCTGTCGGTTTCACCGCCGGCGGCGATCATGCCTTCCATGCTGACCACGGCTGTGTGCTCGCCCGCGGCAGACTCGTCCTGCCCGCCATTCAACACGCCTGAGGCGATCAACACCACGGCCAGCAACCAGGCAAGTGTCATGAGCTTGAAAAAAATACCCCAGCGCCGTGCAGCGCGCTGTTCACGCAAACTGGCAGTCAGCAGGTCGCGAAGTGCTTGGCGTTCCAGATCTTCATTCATTGGTTTCTTCCTCCTTCAACCACACTTGGCCATCGCGCTCTTCCACCGGCAACGACACCAGCGCCGGGCCGCGACAGGGTCCGCCCAGGCAACGCCCGTCATGCGGGGCAAAAAAGGCGCCATGCACCGAACAGACCAGATACTGGCCCGTCATGTCGAAGATATGGCCGGGATTCTGGTCGAGTTCGAGCGGGATATGTACGCACTCGTTGACATAAGCATAGACGCGTCCCTGGTAACGAATGGCAAAAGCCGGGGGCTCTTCGCCATACAGGCGCGCAGTGAAACGCACGGCCAGTCCGCCATCCTGCAACGCATCGGAACTGCAAATCACCCGTTCGATCATGCTTCGACCTCCTGCAACAGCCAACCGGACAGTGAAGAGAAATCGTCGAAGTGCGCCACCGGATTGAGCGGCAGCATTTCATCCAGCGGGTGCGCACCATAGGTCAGGGCGGCACTGTGCGTACCGGCATTGATCGCCAACTGCAGATCGTGCGTGGTATCGCCGATCATCAAGGTGCGTCCGGCCTCGGTCACGGTGTAATCCAGAATGTATTCCAGCATGGCCGGATGCGGCTTGGAAAATGCCTCGTCGGCGCAGCGCGTCACTTCAAAATAATCGCCGATCCCGGTCATGGTCAGCATGCGGTTCAAGCCAGCGCGCGCCTTGCCGGTGGCAATCGCCAGGGTATAGCCGGCATCGCGCAGTTGCGGCAGCGCCTCGATCACGCCATCGAACAAAGTCAGCTGCTTTTCGCCGGAGACAAAATTGTGCTTGTAGGCATCCACCAGACGGGCCACTTCCGCCTCGTCCGAATCGGGCGTCAGGTAATACATGGCCTCTTTCAGTCCGTAGCCGATCACGTAGTTGCAATCGCGCAGCGAAGGTGCCGGTAAGCCGACATCGCGAAAACCGGCCTGAATGGCGCGGGCAATGGTCGATGTGGAATCCATCAGCGTGCCATCCCAGTCGAACACCAGAAGGTCATAGCGACTGCGGGCAGTTGTTTCAAGTTGCGAAGTCAGGGTCATTTTGCGTTCAGCACATTCAGGAAAGATTGCAGCTCGTCGGGCAACGGTGCCTCCAGCACCAGTTTGTCGCCGGTCAGCGGATGGATCAGGGTCAAGCGCCAAGCATGCAGAAACATGCGGCGCAAGCCGCGCTTTTGCAATGCCCGGTTGACGGCCGGTTCGCCATATTTGTCATCGCCGAGGATCGGGTGGCCCGATTGTGCCAGATGTACCCGGATTTGATGGGTGCGACCGGTCTTTAGTTCACACTCGACCAGCGAACAATCGGCCCACACCTGGCGGCGATTGACCACGGTATGCGAACTCAAGCCATCTTCGCTCACCTTGACACGGCGCTCGCCGTCGGGCGTTTCAAACTTGAGCAGCTTCAGTTTCACATGGTTGCGCGTGTGCGGCCAGACATCCTCGACCAGCGCCAGGTAGCGCTTGTCGATCTGGTGGTTATCGCGCAGCATTTCGTGCAGCTTGGTCAATGCCGAGCGTTTCTTGGCCACCAGCAAGATGCCGGAGGTGTCCCGGTCCAGCCGGTGCACCAGCTCCAGGAACCGGGCTTGCGGACGCTGGGCGCGCAGCAACTCGATCACGCCGAAGCTCAGTCCCGAGCCGCCATGCACGGCCATCCCTGACGGTTTGTTCAGCGCAATCAGTGCATCATCCTCGAAGATCACCGGGATCTCGACCTGCGTCGCAGCCGCGCTGGCGGAAGAAGTATCCACTTTTTCGGCCACGCGGACCGGTGGAATGCGCAGCACATCGCCCTCGGCCAGGCGGTAGGTCACATCGATCCGGCCCTTGTTTACCCGCACTTCGCCGGAGCGCACGATGCGATAGACATGGCTTTTCGGCACGCCCTTGAGCATGCGCAAAAGGAAATTGTCGACCCGTTGTCCACACTCATCGGCACCAATGGTGACGAGTGTGACGGATGCTTTGCTTGTGTCGGTCATATTGACATATACTCTGATTCGCGTTGCGAGCATGGTAAACCGCAACCGCTTCTGCGGCGAACGATTCTTGCGCAGCAGTCAGGGGCCCAAGGCAGACGAATACAATCCGTCAGCAACCCGGCCGGCCCCGTCGGCGTTCCAACGACCGGCCCAACCAATCCCGATCTTTGTTCGCATTCCCTGCCCCCGGCAGGCGATATCCATTCCGCCGCAGGTTTGACCTGCCCCTTTTCGGATGATTCATCCGCAAAGCGAGTGCGCGGGACTCGCCATGTCCGCCGGCAAGGCTGAACTGATCCGGGAAGCGGTTAATTTCGCTCACCGCTAAAAAAAAGCAGCGATATTAATATGATTTGCATACATCGCGCACTGACAGCTAATTTAAATACGTTTCGCCCGCTTTTTTGCAGCGAAACGAGAAGTTCGGCACCCACCCGTTCAACATAATTATGACGAGGAAACCTCAGCACCCGGCGCACCGTTCCCCCTGATCCCGGCCACGCAAACTTCGCCGCAACGTGATGCTTGCGCGTATGCCTGCCCGGACAGGCCAAGACCCATGCCCCGGCGCCGAGCGCCGCTTCTTCCTGCCGTTGAGTGCGCGCAGGAGTCAACATGAAACGCATGTTATTCAATGCAACGCAGGCTGAAGAGCTGCGCGTTGCAATCGTGGACGGGCAAAAGCTCATCGATCTCGACATCGAGTCGGTCGGCAAGGAACAGCGCAAGTCCAATATCTACAAGGGTGTCATCACCCGCGTCGAACCCTCGCTCGAAGCCTGCTTCGTCGATTACGGCTGCGATCGCCACGGCTTCCTGCCGTTCAAGGAAATCGCCCGCTCCTACCTCGGTGATTCCGAAGGCGGCCGCGGCCGCGTGCTTGATTCCCTGCGCGAAGGCCAGGAACTCATCGTCCAGGTTGAAAAGGACGAGCGCGGCAACAAGGGAGCAGCGCTGACCACCTATATCAGCCTGGCCGGCCGCTACCTGGTCCTGATGCCGAACAACCCGCGCGGCGGTGGCGTTTCGCGCCGCATCGAGGGCGAAGAGCGCAACGAATTGCGCGCCGCACTCGACCAACTCTCCCCACCCCCTGGCACCAGCTTGATCGCCCGCACTGCTGCCATCGGCCGCAACGTGGAAGAACTGCAGTGGGATTTGAGCTACCTGCAACAACTCTGGTCTGCGATTGAAGGCGCGGCCCACGCCCAACATGGCGCATTCCTGATTTATCAGGAATCGAGCTTGGTCATCCGTGCAATCCGCGATTACTTCCAGCCCGATATCGGCGAAATCCTGATCGACAAGGAAGACGTGTTCGAGCAGGCCACCCAGTTCATGAGCCATGTCATGCCGGGCAACGTGAACCGCGTGAAACTCTACAAAGACGATGTGCCGCTGTTCTCACGCTTCCAGATCGAACACCAGATCGAAACGGCCTACTCGCGCGAAGTGGTGCTGCCTTCCGGCGGTGCGATCGTGATCGACCGCACCGAAGCGCTCTGGTCAGTCGACGTGAACTCGGCCCGCGCCACCAAGGGCGGCGATATCGAGGAAACCGCACTGCGCACCAACCTGGAAGCGGCCGACGAAATCGCCCGCCAGCTGCGCCTGCGCGACATGGGCGGCCTGATCGTGATCGATTTCATCGACATGGAAAGCGCCAAGAACCAGCGCGACGTGGAAAACCGCGTGCGCGATGCACTGCATCATGACCGCGCCCGCGTGCAGACCGGCAAGATCAGCCGTTTCGGCCTGATGGAACTGTCGCGCCAGCGCCTGCAGCCCAGCCTGGAAGAAACCAGCCACATGGCCTGCCCGCGCTGCCACGGCACCGGCTTTATCCGCGGCATCGAATCGTCGGCCCTGCACATCCTGCGCATCATCCAGGAAGAGGCGATGAAGGAAAACACCGGCGCGATCCATGCCCAGGTTCCGGTCGATGTGGCCACCTTCCTGCTCAACGAAAAGCGCGCCGAACTGTTTGCCGTCGAAGCGCGCCTGAAAGTCGGCGTGGTGCTGATTCCGAACATGCACCTCGAAACGCCGAACTACACCGTCAATCGCCTGCGCCACGACGACCTCAATCATATCGACGAAGCCCTGCCGTCCTACCAGATGGTCGAGGCCCCGGCAGAAGAAGGCTACCAGCCGAACAAGGCCAAGGAAGAGCAGGCCAAGCGCCAGGAAGCCGTGGTCAAGGGCGTCACCCCATCGCAACCGGCGCCGGTCAGCGCCCGCGATACGGTGGCAGAAGGTCCTTCCCTATGGCAACGCATCGTCAGCTTCTTCAAGAGCGAACCGGTCAAGGAAGAAAAGCCGGCACCGCGCAACCAGCGCCGCCGTACCGAGCGTAGCGACCGTCCCCGCACCGACCGTGGCGAGCGCAGCGAACGCCAGGAACGCAACCGTGCAGAACGCCCTGCCGAAGAATCGACCCGTCGCAACGGCGGCAAGCCGCGCATCGAGGAAGACCTGCAACCCAAGCCCGCCCGCGAACGCGGTGAACGCGGCAATCGCGGCCAGCAGCAGGAACGCGGCGAACGCCCGGAAAAGCAGGAACGTCCGCCCCGCGCCGAACGTGCTCCGCGCAGCGAAGAAGAAAAAGCCTTACGCGCCGAGCGCCAGCAGGCCGAGCGTGTAGAGCAGAAGCAGCAAGCCGCAGCAGCACCGGTGGTCGAGGCGGCAGAAGGCGCGGAAAGCACCGAGCCGCGTCGTCGTCGCCGTCGCCGCGGCGAGAAGCGTGACCGCAACGAAGTGCGCCCTGCGACCAGCGAAGTTGGCAGCAACGTTCTCGCCGAAGCCGTCGTACCCACAACAGCGCCCGTCGCAGTCGCAGTAGAGACTGCCGCCGTTATCGAAACCGCGCCGGCGCCCGTTCCGGTTGCTCCTGCCGTGGTCATTGAAGCCGCACCGGTCAGCGCAACGGAAATCGCCAGCCCGGCGGTTGTCGAAGCCATTGCCGCCGAACCGGTGGAAGTGACTCCTGCACCGGCACCGGTTGTCGAAGCACCGGCGGTGCAGCAACCCGCACAGGCGCAACTCGCGCTGGAACCGGTTGCGGCAGAAACCGTTGAAGCCGCACCGGTAGTTGTCGCCGCGGTCGAGGCGGTCGCCCCGGCTCCGGTTGTGGCCCCCGCTGTTGCAGCACCGGCAGTGGAACCCGCCATCGTGATTGGCACGCCGGAAGAAGCCGGCCTGGAAATGGTCGCCACCCGCAGCACGACGGAAACCCCGGCCGAAATCGTGGTTGCAGCAGTTCCGCAACGTCGTCGCCGTAGAGATGTGCAGAAATCCGCATCGACCGCGGCAACCGCCGAACCCCTGCAACTGGTAGAAACCCAATCCAGTGCAGCCCCGGTTGCGGAAGTTGCAAGCGAAAGTACTGAAACCCGTTCACGGACCCGGCGCAACAAGGCGGACACAGAAAAGCCCAGCGATGCCGCCGAATTGGTTCAGGTGCAAACCCGCGAGTCCTGATCCTTGCCAGCCCAAACCGCCGGACATGTCCGGCGGTTTTTTTACGCCCGTGTTTCCCGGAAAAGCCACCGGTTGCAAGCTAGGATAAAGTCAGACACCATCCAGTACCGAGCAAAGCCAGCGTTTGATTCGCCATTCGCGGAAACAGCCAAGATTCGTCACGGCCTGGACCACAAACACGCAATTCCGGGCCGGGCCGCACTTCAGTTTTCAAGGCTTGAGCAAACACGGCAACCAATACCTAGAGGAATCAGCCCATGAAGCTCGAAGCGGTTTTTGAACAAACCCACCGTTTACCGACCGTTCCCAAAGTGGTCCAGGAACTGATCGAAAGTTTTAACAAGGTCGATGTCGACATCTCTGAAATTGCTGACCGCATCGCGCTCGATCAGGTGATTGCCGCCAAAACACTGCGCTTGGCCAACTCTGCGCATTTCGCCCCGGCCCGGCGCATCGGCTCGCTGCATGAAGCGGTCATGGTGCTCGGCTTTTCCACCTTGCGCACGCTGGTACTGGCCGCCGGCATTACCGGTGCCTTTGTCACCACGCCGGGCTTTGACCGCAAACACTTCTGGCGCCACAGCCTGGATGTTGCCGCCTACGCCCGCTGGCTCGCCCGGCAGACCGGGGAAGATGCGGATGCGGCCTTCACTTGCGGTCTGATCCACAACATCGGGGAATTGCTGATTCATGTCGTGGCGCCGGAACTGTCCATCCACATTGACCGCTCGGTGGAAAAAGGTGCCGACCGCAGGATCCTGGAAGACAACAATATCGGCTTTGATTACATCGAAGTGGGCGCAGAACTGGCGCGCCGCTGGAACTTTCCCGAAGCCTTCCGGCTCGCCATCCTGCACCAGAACGCGCCGCTGAGAAATCCGGAATCGGCCCCGCTCGGACTGATCCTGCACCTGGCTATCCGCCTCAGCGAGTTGCTCTCCAGGAAAAACACGCTGGAAAGCGTTGCCAACAGCCTGCCGGAAGCCGAACTTGCCGCACTGGGACTCGACCGCACTGTGCTCGCCGGCAAACTGGCCGAAGCGCAAACCGAAGCCGCCCAGATGGAAAATCTGCTGGGGGGATAGTATTTCTCCCCGTTTCCAGACACAGTTCTAGGGTTTTTCCTGACCCACAGTCACCGCCGCTATCGGTTATCATGCACGGGCGCCGGGCTGCGGCGTCTGTCTCTGCATACACAACATTTACCTACCAGGAGCGTTCCATGATTCGTCGCCAGTTCATTGCGGCAGCGGGCACCGTACTCGCCGGCTTGCTGTTTGCCACCTCCGCCCAGGCTGCCAAGGTTTATCAGGTTGCCACCGATGCGGCGTATGCCCCGTTCGAATCCCAGAACGAGAAAAAAGAAATCGTCGGCTTCGACATGGACGTCTTGAAAGCCATTGCAGCCAAGGCCGGCATCGAAATCAAATTCACCAACACGCCATGGGAAGGCATTTTCGCCACCCTGAACACCGGCGAACGCGACATCGTGATTTCCGCCGTGACCATCACCCCGGAACGCAAGCAGTCGATGGATTTCTCCGAGCCGTACTTTGAAGCCAAGCAATTGATCGCCGTTGGCCAATCCAGCAAAGTCGCCAAGTTTGACGATCTGAAAACCAAGAAGGTCGGCGTCCAGACCGGCACCACCGGCGATGAAGCCGTGCAAAAACTGCAGGGCAAGACCAGCTCGAACATCAAGCGCTATGAAAGCACCCCGCTGGCCCTCAAGGAACTGCTCAATGGGGGCGTGGAAGCCGTGGTCGCCGACAACGGCGTGGTCATCAACTATCTGGCCAACAACAAGGGCGCCAAGCTCAAGACCATCGAAGACGCCGGCTTTGAAAAAGAGTTTTACGGCATTGCCGTGAAAAAAGGCAACAAGGAACTGCTTGAAAAGATCAACAAGGGACTGGCGGCCATCAAGGCAGACGGTTCTTACGATAAAATCCACAAGAAGTACTTCGGCAAATAAGCCTTACTTCGTTTGACCCAAGAAGCGCGATCCGCAGACTGGATCGCGCTTCTTTTCTTACTTTTTAAGCATAGAAAACAATGGATTTCATCACTTTCTGGAAACACGCCCAAGAAGCCGCTCCGCTGCTGGCCAACTTCCGCCTGGAAATGGTCTGGGAATACCGCGAACTTTTTATCGAAGGCATCAAGATGACGCTCGGCGTCACGGTGATTGCCGTGGTGCTGGGAACACTGATCGGCCTGTTTTGCGGCATGGCCCGGCTCGCCGAGGTCAAGCATGGCCCGTGGAAATACCCGGTGCGTTTCCTGGTGCGCTGGCCTTCCACCGCCTATGTGACCTTCTTTCGCGGCACGCCGCTGTTCGTGCAGATTTTGCTGATCCATTTTGCCGCGATCCCGGTCTTCATCCACCCGGAAGACGGCCTGCTGATTTCCGGTGAACTGGCTTCGACCCTGCGCCAGGACTACGGCGCGCTCACTTCCGGACTCGTGGCGCTGACGCTGAATTCCGGCGCCTATATCACGGAAATCTTCCGCGCCGGCATCCAGTCTATCCATCGTGGCCAGTTTGAAGCCTCGCGCTCGCTCGGCATGGACTACTGGCAAACCATGCGCTTTGTCATCATTCCCCAGGCCTTCCGCCGCATGCTGCCGCCGCTGGGCAACGAGGCGATCATGCTGCTGAAAGATAGCTCGCTGGTCTCCGCCATTGGGCTGGCCGAACTTGCGTTTGCCGCGCGCACCGTCGCCGGTGCCTACTCGCGCTACTGGGAACCGTATATCACCATCTCGCTGATTTATCTCGTGATGACCATGGCGCTGGCTGCCGTGGTCGACCGGATGGAAAAGCGCTACAAGGAAGCCGGCGGAATTCACTGATCCCGCCCGCCCAAAAACAAAAGCCGCGATTCGCGGCTTTTGTTTTTTCAGGCATCCGGATATACCGACCCGGCGATCGGCAAAACGGCTCATCGATGGCATGCCACCGATGAGCGGATCAGCAATTGCCCAGCATCCGCTGCTCGGGGAGCATGGCATGCGGGGTATAGCCCTGCTCGCGGATGGCGGCTTCAATATCTTCGCTGGCCACGTTACTATCCACACGCACCAGATGCTCGGTGTAATTCACTTCGACAACCGCATCCTGATCAACCGTCTTGATGGCATCGGTGATGATCCCTGCGCACAAGTGGCTGATCATGTCTTCCACTATGAACTCAATCATGGCTTGGCTCCTCCGAGAGGCACCGCTCGGCGCAGGGGAAAATCTTGCCGCGCCGGGCGGATTACTTTCCGGAAATATAGTCATTTGACTCTGGCCAAGTACCCGAGTTTCATGAGCCCAGCAGATTGAGCACCGTTCACCCGTTCCTAGCGGTGCAACTGGAATCTCCTGACCGCCGCATTGTGCGCATCCAGCGAATCGGAAAACTGCGAACTACCGTCACCGCGCGCGACAAAATACAACGCGCTCGTCTGCGCCGGCTGCAGCGCGGCTTTCAGCGCGGCCTCGCCGACAAAGGCGATCGGCGTAGGCGTCAACCCGCTGCGGGTATAGGTATTCCAGGGCGTATCGTTTTCCAGATCGGCGCGGCGCAGGTTGCCGTCAAAGCGCTCGCCCAGGCCATAGATCACGCTGGGATCGGTCTGCAGGCGCATTCCCAGCCTGAGGCGATTGATGAATACGCCGGCAATCATCGGTCGGTCGGATGGCTGACCGGTTTCTTTCTCCACCAAGGAAGCCAACGTCAACGCCTCCTGCGGGTCCTTCAACGGCAGTCCGGAAAGGCGCAGTGCCCACGCCGTTTCCAGCTTCTTGGTCATCAACCGGTGCGCGCGCTTGAGCAGCTGCAACTCGGAACTTCCCTTGCTGATGTAATAAGTATCCGGAAAAAATTGCCCTTCCACGCTAGAGACCGGCAACTGCAATGCGGCGACCAGATCGGCATCGGACAAGGCCACGGCATCGTGCTTTAGATCGGGGTTGCCGGCGAGCGAAGCCTTGAGCTGGCGCCAGCTCCAGCCTTCGATGATCTTGACCGACACCATGCTGGTGTCACCCGCAGTCAGTTTTTCCAGCAGTTGCCACGGCGAAGTCGGTTCGCTGATTTCGTAGCTGCCGGCCTTGATGCGCCGCTCGGCGCGCAGCAGGCGCCCCAGCAGCATGAACTGCTGCGGATCATCGATGATGCCCTGTTTCTGCAGTTGCTCGACTGCCTTGTTGAAGCTGCCCGGTTCCAGCACGAAATCGGCCGGCACCGCCGTCGCCAAAGGCCGGTTGGCGTAACCGTAAAACCAGGCACCAACCGCACCCACGGCCAACACCGCGAGCAGGATCAGGATACCCAGCACGCGCCCGAAGGTGCTGCCAGTCGATTTATTCGTCTTTCTTCTTGCCACGTTTAACCTCGAAAAAACGCTGCACGTTTTCCAGTTCGCGCGTGCGGTACATCGGCGGCAGGCTGTTCCAGACCAGCTTGCCATAGTGTTTTTCCACCAACCGGTTGTCGGCGATCATCAGGATGCCGGTATCGGTTTCGTCGCGGATCAGCCGCCCGGCGCCCTGCTTGAGCGTGATTGCCGCGTAGGGCAGCTGGTAATCGATGAACGCATTGCGCCCGGCCTTTTTCATCTGCTCGATCCGCGCCGACAGCACCGGATCATCGGGCGGCGCGAACGGCAGTTTGTCGATCACGACCAGCGAGAGCTGCTGGCCTTTCACGTCGATGCCTTCCCAGAACGTCTGGCTGGCGACCAGCACCGCATTCGGCGCGCGGCGGTAGTTGTCCAGAATCTCGGTGCGGCTGCCCTGCCCTTGCAAGAATACTGGCCAATCGAGCTTGGCGTCTTTCAAGCGCGCGACGATAAGGTCGTGTGCCTCGCGCATCGCGCGCAAGGACGTGAACAGCATGAAGGCATGGCCCTGCGTCAGTTGCAGCAGCGGCCAGGCGGCATCGACCACGGCGCGGGTATAGTCGGGCGAGTTGGGATCGGGCATGGCCGGCGGCACATACAGCGCCGCCTGCTGCTTGTAATCGAACGGACTGTCCCACAGCGCGGTCTTGGCATCCCACAGGCCGAGTTCATGCTTGAAGTGCTCGAACTTGCCGTTCACCGCCAGCGTGGCCGAAGCGAATATCCACGCGCGCGGATTGAAATTGAGCTGCTTGCGGAAGATATCGGCAATATTGAGCGGCGTGGCGTGCAGCATGAAGCCATAGCTCGAGACATCGACCCAATGCACCGCGTCTTCGTGGTCGATCGACTGCCAGCGCGTCAACGCGGCGATCAGGGCTTCGGCGCGCTGTTGGCATTTTTCCAACGCTTCGGCACGTTCGGCCTGCTTGGCAAGCAGGGCGTGCACGGTCTTAAGGCGTTCGACCACCTCGGCAAGCGCCACTGCGAAATCGGGATAAGTATCGAGCTGATGCTGCGGCAAGCGCACGCTATCCGATTGAAAGACCAGGCGCAGGTCCTTGATCGATTTTTCCAGCGCCTCGGCCGCCTGCGGCAACTGGATGAATTCCTTGGCGACCACGATCGCCTCGGCCCGCGCATCGCGCGCCAGCTCGACCAGCTGGGCAGAAGTGACCGTCTCGCCGAAGAACAGGCTCGCCACCTCGGGCAACTGGTGCGCTTCATCGAAGATCACCGTGTTGCATGCCGGCAGCAGCTCGCCCGCGCCCTCGTCGCGCAGCCAGACATCGGCAAAGAACAGGTGATGGTTGACCACGACCACATCGGCTTCCTGCGCTTCTTTGCGCGCCTTCAGCACAAAACAGTCCTGATGATTCGGGCAATCCTGGCCGAGGCAGTTGTCGCGCGTCGAGGTCACGTGACCCCAGATCGGCGCGTTTTCCGGCACGCCAGGGCAAGCCGCCTTGTCGCCCGACTGCGTGGTCTTGGCATAACGCTCGACCTTGGTGAGGTGAACGACGTCTTCCTTGTTCAGGAAACGCCCCTCGTGCTTGGCACGCTCCAGGTGGTAATGGCAGACGTAATTGCTGCGCCCTTTCAGCAGGGCGATGGTGACCGGCACCTTGAGCACATCGCGCACGGTGGGAATATCGCGCTGGAACAGCTGATCCTGCAGCGTCTTGGTGCCGGTGGAAACGATCACCTTGCCGCCGGACAAGAGCGCCGGCACCAGATAGGCAAAGGTCTTGCCGGTGCCGGTGCCGGCCTCGGCCACGAGCTGGCCCTGCTCGGCGATCGCGTCGGCCACGGCCTGCGCCATTTCCAACTGCTGCACGCGCAGCTTGTAGCCGGGAAAGGCAGCGGCGAACAAGCCATCGTCGGCAAAGACTTCTTCAAGGGTCATGAACGTGAGGCCGGGACGGGAAAGGTGTGATTTTACCGCATCGCCCACAGCTTAAGCGGCTTCACGTCTCCGGTTCTTTTTCCGACGGCCCTCGTGAAAAAACCCGACCGTTTGCGCGGCCGGGCTTTGATTCAGTATTGCGCGTTCTACTTGAGCAACGCTGCGAAGCCGGAAAGTGTCGAATCGGCCTTGATGCCTTCCACGATCATGCTGCTGACCTTGACCGCGCCATTTTCCTGGAAGTGGGTGCGGTCGGCATTCAGGTAGTGGCCCATCGTCGCTTTCAGTGCGTAGTAGGGATACTTCGTGAAATCCGACACGGCCAAGTGGTAGTCGCGCCAGCCTCCAGTGGCATCGGCACCGCCCGTTCCCACGCCGATCGAATTCATGAAGGCGATGCTCTTGCCATCCAAGTCGACCACGGCCACGTTGTTGGCCTTGCCGGTATCGCTCACGGTCTGTGAGTAATTGCCGTAAAAATCACCGGACGTGGTGATATGGGTCGACTTGCTGATCGGGAATGCACCCTCCGTGTAGGTGGCTACCGTCTTGTTCTGGTTGATCCGCGTGACCGGGGTCAGCAGAACCAGCGTTGCGCCTTTGGCTTTGGCCAGCGCCGCATACTTTTCCAACGATTTCTGGAACGAGAGATCATTCACCGTCACCCCGGCCGGCAGACTGAAGGTGGTGGTCCCGGACGTGGCGGAAGTGGTCTTGGCCACTTGCGGATTGCCGCTCGCATCATTCGGATAGGTGCAGCGGTTTACCCAGTCGAGCGAAGCCGTGGTGCCGCACTTCTCGTCGTTGTGGCCCCACTGCATCAGCACGTAATCGCCAGTCTGCAGGTTGTCGGACAGCATCTTGAACCAGCCCTCGGAGATGAAACTGCGCGAACTGCGGCCGGATTGCGCCAGGTTCACCACCTTGGTCGTCGCCGTATCCTTCACGAAGCGGTCGAAGGTCTGGCCCCAGCCCATGCGCGGTGCGACATCCAGCCCGTAGTTGCTGGCGGTTGAATCGCCCACCACGAAGATGCGCGTCTTGAAGCTGGACCAGGCCTGCAGCGCCGGATCGACACTGACGTTCTTGGTCGAGATTTCCTGCATGTTGAGATCGTACAGTTTGCTGCCGCGCAACTGGTCGTCGCTGCCACTCCCCCAGCCGTCGCGATTGTGGCGCACGGCATCCAGCACGGCATCGACCCCACGGTGATTGGCCAGCATCGGCACGCTCACCGGATCGAACGTCGCCGCGCTCAGCACGCCGTTCGCGGTCAATGCCTGAGACAGCAGACCGCGCAATTCGCTGTTCTTGCTGGCGAGCGTGGCAATTGTCACAGCACTGGGTTTGCAGGCATTGAACAGCTGGACCGAGCCCTTCAGTCCGGCATCCGTGATCGCCACATCCGAAGCGATCTTGTCAGTCAACTGGTTGACGTTGGCAACATTGATGCCCAGGCTCGTGGACGGCAGCAGCGCGGTGTAGAGAATCGTTCCGTTGATCGGCTGCGGGACGCCGTTGACCGTCGTCAGCGCACCATTCTGCGCACCAACCAGCAACGGAGCCGTCATGCCGGAGACATCCAGGCTGTAGGCGCCCGAGGCATCCGCCTTGGCGGTTGTTTTGGCGCCGGTCGCATCGCAAACCGTGATATCGGCACCGGCCAGTGGTGCACCGCTGGCTGCGACACCCGAGAGTTTGCTTGCGAGCTTGCCGGCCAGATCCGCCAGCGCCGGCGTTTCCGCGATGCCCTTCGCCACTAGATTAGCCACGGCAATTGCGCCATTTTTCTGGAAGTGGGTCGTGTCCGGCTTGGTCAGAATGCCGCTGGTCTGGGTGGCGTACCACGGATAGACCACCGGATCGGCGGCCAGCCAGTAGTCTTTCCAGTCAGCCTGATGGCTGTTGGCAAAGGCCATGGTCTTGGCTTCCAGATCGATCAACGGCACATTGTTGTCGCTGGCCGTTTTCTTGATGGTCGCAATATAGTCGCCCACGAAGGCATAGCCATTCTTGGCATTTTGCGTGGTGAAATGGCGGGTCACGACCGGGAATGCACCATCAGTCCCGCTGGCATCCTTCACGCGGGTGGTCGGGGTCATCAGGATCGGAATCGCGCCCTTGGCCTTTGCAAGCTTGATGTAGTTTTCCAGCGAATTCTGGAAAGACATTTCCGGCTTGCCGACAGGGTACTGCTTGTTGCCGCTGGCATCGTTCGGGTAAGTGCAGGTATTGGCGACATCGGCCGCGCCGCGGTCGGCCCGGGTACTGTCGCAGTTCTGGTCATTGTGGCCATGGTTGATGATCACATAGTCGCCCGCGCGCAGGTACTGGGCCATCTGGTCGTAGTAACCCTGGTTGTAGAAGTTGCGCGAACTGCGACCGGATTTGGCGCCATTGATCACTTTCACCTTGGCGCTGGACTTGAACAGCGTCTCGAATTCCTGCCCCCAGCCTTCGCGCGGCGCACGCGCGGCTTCATAGGTGCTGGCCGTGGAATCGCCCACGATCAGCACACGCGTATAGCCGGTGTCGCTGATCGTCGCCAGCGCGGCCTTGGCCTGCTTGTAATTGAGCGGCTCAACGGTACTCTTGGCATCCATCTTGCCGATGTAGTTGCTGTTGGCATCCAGTAGCATCGTGCCGCCGGGCTTGCCGCTGTTGTTGTCATAGCCGCGGTTGTGCAGGAGCACATCCAGCACGGCATCGACACCGGTGTGATCCGCCTTCATCAGTGTGGTCACCGGATCGAAGGAATCCGCCACGGCTTGCGCGACATTGGCGTCAACGAGGGCCTGCAGCACCACAGGACGAAATTCGTCGGTCGCGGTCTTGATGTTGGCCGCAAGAATGCCCGCCGTAGTGCCCTTGTCGACCAGCGACTGCGGGCCTACCAGCGTCGAATCGTTCGCTTTCAGGTAAGTGGCGACCACATCGCTGACCACCTTGTCGGACAAGGGATTCACGTTCGCAATATTGCTGCCGGAGCTGACCGTGCCCAGCAACGCGGCCAGGCATTTCCCCCACGGCTTCGTGCTGTCGCTGCAGTTGGCGTTATCGGCCTGCACGGCCGAAATCAGCAAAGGCGCCGTCATTCCGCCCACATCCAGCGTGTATTCGCCCGCGGCATTGGCCGTCGTTTTTTTCTTGGCGCCGTTGACATCCACCACGGTGATGGCGGCATTGGCCAGCGGCGCGCCCGTCGCGGCCACCCCCGTCAGCGTGGTTCCGGCAGACGCCGGCGCATCATCGCCCCCGCCGCACGCAGCCAGCATGAGCGCTGTTGCGGTGGCGAGCGCGGTCAAGCGAAAAGCCATCAAATTCATTTTTTCTTCTCCCCTCAAGCATGCATAGACTTTCAGGTTGCCGCGATCGATTGCCACGGCAACTCAACTGGTTTGAAGCCGGCCCGCCCCACATCGGCGACATGGGCGCAATGCATGAGGCACGGGTGGACGGAACAAACCTGTCACGGATTCTAGGGAGAGGGCGGGGGCGGGTCTTACCCGAAATTGCTATTCTTTACGACTCTGAACACAAAACAGCCTGCCAGGCGCAAGGTCCGGATCGAGCCGGGCGCTTGTATTCAAACAGCGGTTTCCTTGACCGGCATCGCCAGAAAATCGTAGCCGTCAGGTATCGAGACCGGAACATACAGTTTGCAGCGCTTTTCGCTATGCGCCGGCAGATAGGTCGGATTGTCAAAACAGCGCAGGATGGGCGCCTGCAGCATGCAGCACCCGGTTTCCACTGCGATGCGGCCAGCCAGTTCGGCGCATGACGGCGCAGCATAGCCGCCGCTAAGGGAAAACACCGCGTAATACCCGGCGGGCAGCGTTCCCAGGTCAAGACCGGGAACGCGCACGCCCAGGCGGTCGGAAAGCAGCGCCGCCCGCAACGCAACCGTGCCTTGCCAGCCTTGCATGTCGCCGCCGAGATGAACGGCCCATCCCTTGCGCCTCTCCTTGGGTATGCCTTGCGCCATCGCGCGGGCACGCAATTCGTCAAAGGGGCGCAGCGATTCGTCGATCTGCCCCTCGAAAGGCACGTACTGGATGCGGCGCGCGGGCAAATATTCCAGCGTAACCGGCGCCGGCCTTCCCGGCACGGCCACGCCCTGCTCGGAAGGCGGCAGGCCGAACGCCCTGCGGTAAGCTCGACTGAATGCGGCCGGCGTTGCATACCCCGTCTCGAAGGCAAGATCCAGCAGCGAGCCCACGGAACCGGATTCGATTCTCCTGCGGGCTTGGACCAAGCGCAGACGCCGCACCCGAGCCAGCGGCGATTCACCCGCGTAGCCGGCAAACACACGCTCGAAATGAAAGCGCGACAGGCAGGCAATATCGGCCAGGTCATCCAGGCACACGGGCTGATCCAGGTGATTATCGATATGGCAGGCAGCCAGACGCAAACGGTTCAGCTTGCGGGAGAGAAGTTCAATGTTGACCATCATGCTGCCCCAAAAAACCAGCCGGGTTTCCCGGGCAGGCCGGGGACCGCTCATGATGTTACCGGTAACAAATTTCGTCAAGGAGCACGACGAATAATGCTTTCATCGCGACTCCGGGTTTGCGCTGCCGGGAATGGAGAACAAGCACCAAAGAGACAGCTACGCGCTGGCGCGGGCTGGCAAATCGGGCGAGTTGCTGGCGATTCGACCGACGGACAGACGCGTCAGGGCGCGATCAAGGTGGCGACGCATCGCGGCATGCGCGGCCTGGGCATCACGCTGGCTGACCGCGATCAGGATCTCGCGATGCTCGAGAACGGCGCTTTGCCAGACCGGCGGTGAATAGGGCAGGTCTTCAAGCTCCATATACGGCTTGTCGGTCCGGAAATGCCAGAGGGCTTCCATCGCCCGGTAGAGTGAGCTGTTGCCGCAGGACTCGGCCAGCAGCATATGAAACATGCGATCAAACTCGATATAGCGCGGATCATCGGGAGAGCTGCAGAACATGTCCCCCAGCGCCCGGTGCAGACCGGCAATTTGCCCGTCCTGGGCATTGATTGCGGCCAGCGCAGCCACTGCGGGTTCGATCAGGCTTCGTGCGTGGAAGACATCCAGCGCGCCGGGCGCTTCAGCAAGCTCGTCAAGCTCCGGCAAGGCCGACGGCATCTCGGGCATCGACACGAACACCCCGGCACCGCCGCGCACTTCGATGCGGTGCTCCGTTTCCAGCACGATCAGGGCCTCGCGGATGGAAGAACGGCTCACGTTGAACATCTTGGCCAGCGTACGCTCCGCCGGCAGCCGGGCACCAGGCGGATAGGTCCCTGAATTGATCCCCCGGACAATCTGTTCGGCAACTTGCCGGTATACCTGCGGTGCGGGAATAGACTCAAGTGTCATGGCGATCATTCACGGTTGACTGGACAAAGGACGTTCGCATTATCCGACAAAGCACACTTGAGGTGCACGCCCTATGCAGGTGAAACCCCAAATATCCAGCAGAGGGGCAAGCTTGCGCGGCCACTCGGTATCGTGGCCGCGCGAGCAAGGCACTACACGAAAAGGCCTAACGCTTGCCCAGCGCACAGGCCAGGCGCACCAGCATTTCGTCCACTTCGGCCAGCGTGACATTGAGTGCCGGCATCAGCCGCAGCCAGTCAGCGCGGGGCGCGTCGACCAGCAAGCCCTCCTCCAGCGCGGCCTGGGCCAGCAACCTGGCGCTGCCATCCGGGATCTTCACCGCCTGCAACAATCCTTTGCCGCGCACCTGCCCCAGCAAGTGGTAACGCGCCAGCCGGTTTAGCCCCTTGTTCAGATATTGGCCCGTCGCGGCCACATCCTCGAGAAAGCTCGGCACGCAGATCGTATCGAGCACGGCCAGCGCGGCGCTCATGGTCAGGCTGTGGCCACTGCCCAGTTGCCCGCCTTCCAGCATGGAGCTGAATTCCTGCTGTACCAGCGTGGCCGCCAGCGGCAGCCCGCCGCCCAGACCGCGCGCCAGGGTGAGGATATCCGGCGTAATCCCTTCATCCTGAAAGGCAAAGAGCTGCCCGGTACGGCCGATGCCGCTGCGGGTTTCGTCCACGATCAACAGCACGCCGTACTCCTGCGTCAACCGGCGCAGGCCGCGCAGGAAGAACGGCGACGGCAGCGACAGGCCGCTTTCGCTGTCGATCGGCTCGACCAATACGGCGGCGGTCTGCCGGCTGATCGCGTTTTCCACGGCGGCGAGATCGTTGTAGGGCGTCTTGACGATGCCGTTGCCCACCGCATTGCGGCCGGGAAAATCCAGCCGGGTGCTGATGATCTGGCTGGCTCCGCGCGCAGCGCCCCAGCGGCGCGCCAGGATGACGGCATTTTCATTGGCCTCATGATCACTGCCGCAGAAAGAGATGCGCGCGAGCCCTGCCAGCTCGGTCAAGCGCTGCGCCAGCGCCAGCATCGGCTCGTCGCAGATGCGTGGCGCGCAGTAGAGCAGGCGTTTGGCCAGGTTATTGAGCGAGGCATGGATTTCATCCGGCGCATGACCCAGGGTGTTCACTGCATTGCCTTGCACGAAGTCAAGGTAATCTCGCCCGGCGTGATCGGTAAGCCAGGAGCCGCGGGCAGATGCCACGCGGATGGTTTGGCGCAACGATTGGGGCAAAACGCAGTAACACGATTCCTGGTCCATGATTTTTCTCCGGGAGCGGGTTGAAAACAAAAAGGCCACGGAACTTGTCCGTGGCCTTTGGGGTAAATCCTGAATCGGGTGAACTCACTACCTGATTCCCCTCCGGCACGGACGCGCAGGCATCCACACGGCGTGTGCTCGCGGTGCGGTGGTATTTGCTGCGGTGTGTTTGAGGAGATTGGCGTTCATGACGACATTATGTGCAGCGCACAAAAACAATGTCAATACTTTTGCTGTCACACAGCTTGCCTGAAACCAGCCACGACCGGCCCGTCCAGGCGGTTGCGCTGCTACTTCGGCGACCAGGAACTGGCCTGCGCCATGGCCTGATTGATCTGCCTGGCCGTCATTTTCTTTTCGGCATTGTCGCGATTGCGCTCGGCATAAGGCTCACCTCCCAGCGCGGCAAGATGAAACCACTTGTAGGCCTGAACGATATCGGGCTTTACGCCCAGGCCACGTGCGTACATCAAGCCCAGATTGAACTGTGCCCGCGGGTAATCTTGCTCTGCGGCCTTGCGGTACCAGTTGACCGCGACCGCCTCATCGCGCGGCACACCGAAGGCCTCCTCGTAGGCCTGCCCCAGATTGAACTGCGCCAACGCCAGCCCCTGCTCCGCAGCCTTGCGATACCAGACAACGGCGGTTTCCTCATCCTTGTGCACACCCTGCCCTAGGGCATACATCACCCCGATATTGAACTGGGCGTAACGGTCGCCCGAATCGGCGACCGTCTTGAACTCTTTGAGCGCAGCGGGGAAATCGCCGTGGCTGTAGGCATCCATGCCTTCATTGAAGTCGGCATGGGTCAAGGCACTAAAAAACAATGCGGCTGCGCCGAGCGCGATGCGGAAAGATGGGTTCATCAGGTCATCTCGAAAACTTGGTTGAGTCGGGCAAGTATACGGCGCCAGAGCGCACCTGCGCAGTCGACCCTACCAGCGGACAGGTTCGGTGATCAACTGCACGCCGAACCGGGCTTGCACATCGGCCTGAACGGCGGCGGCCAGTCTCGCCACATCCTGCCCGCTGGCGCCGCCATGATTCACCAGCACCAGCGCCTGCTTCTCGTACATGCCGACCGGCCCAAGATTGCGCCCCTTCCAGCCGGCCTGCTCGACCAGCCAGCCGGCCGCCAGCTTGTAACGGCCATCGGCTTGCGGATAGGAAACCAGTGCCGGGTACTCGGCCAGCAGTCGCTCGCGCGTGGCGGCATCGACCAGCGGGTTATGGAAGAAACTGCCGGCATTGCCCAAGACCGCCGGATCGGGCAACTTGCGATTTCGCACATTGATGACCGCCTGTGCCACCGCTTGCGGCGTGGCGGGCAAACCGAGCGCGGCCAGTTCCTTGTTGATCTCGCCGTAGGCGGTGCTGGGTTGATGGGCCTTGGGCAGGCGGAATACCACCTGCGCGATCAGCCAGCGCCCGGCTTCTTCGTGCTTGAAGATGCTGTCGCGGTAGGCAAAGCGGCAATCGGCATTGCGGAACACGCGATGCTCGCCGGTTTGCAGGTGGATGGCCGTCAACTCGCACAAACGGTCCATCACCTCGACGCCATAAGCACCGATATTCTGCACCGGCGCGGCGCCAACCGTGCCTGGAATCAGCACCAGGTTTTCCAGTCCGCCCCAGCCCTGCGCCAGCGTCCACAACACGAAATCGTGCCAGTTCTCGCCCCCGCCGGCGGCCACGTAGACGGCATCGGCATCCTCGCGCAGCAGGGTGCGGCCGGGAATTTCCACCTTGAGCACCAGCGCATCCAGATCGTCCTGCAGCCACAGATTGCTGCCGCCGCCGAGCACGCGCCAGGGCAAGGCCGCCAGCGCCGGATCGGCGCGCAAGGCAACCAGCTCGCTGGCCGACTGCAGCCGAACAAAATGACTGGCGCACGCAGGCAAGCCCAGGGTATTGAAGGGAGTGAGGTCAACGGCGGTTTGAATGGCAGGCATGGGCGGAATCAACTTGAAGGTGCGCCATTATCCCTCAATCCAGCGCCTTGCCGCTGATTCCAGCGCTGCATCGCCTGCGCGCCGGCCTTGCCCGGCAGGTGGATGCGGATGGGGGTGCTTCCGAGACAGAGGGTGGTCACCCCGCCAAACCAGTGCTGTTTCCGCTCCACCCGCTCGATCTCGTGCCAGGGAATGAAGATCGGATCGTGCCGGAAGCGGAAGAAGAAACTCATCACCAGGCCGATTCCCTCGGCGCCGATGCTGATGTGCACGCAATTGCTGTAATTGGTCGGCACACGCCATTTGCGAATGCCGATAGTGCGAAAGTGCCAGGTCTCGCCCTGCGGCTTGCCCGAGGCAGGGAAGCGCCGCGCCAGATCGCGCCAGCCGCCGATCCAGGCCAGCAGTGCTGCCACACCCAGGAACAGCACCAGAAGATACAGCGGCAACCACGCCGGATTGATGCCGAGGGCTTGCAGGAAAGCGTTCATACTCATGGCCGGTTACCCAGATTCCAGCGGGCACAATACCACTTGGTCTGCGGTTTCTGCGGATCGGCCACGCCGACCAGTACGCTGCCGGATTTGGACAGGTAGCGCGGATACGGGCCCGCGAGTTCGACAAACGCCATGCCGAGCTTTTCTTCGATCTTCTTGCGCACATCGGCCACCGGCGCTTCGATCAGCACGCCGACCATCAGCGCAGGGGATTCGGGCAGATTGACGAAGGCTTCCTTGACCTGATTGCCGGCCAGCTCCGCGCCTTCGGCCTTGTACCACTCGGCATCGCCCCAGCGGCGCAGCGGCTGGCCCAGGAATTCAGCGAAATAACTGCGCCAGTATGAAGGCGACCACTCGCTGCGACAGGTCAGCGCGGCTTCCATTTTTTCGGAGAAGTGGCTGGGGACGCTGGCGGCGTGGGATACGCCGGAAATCAGTGGCAGGAGTAAAAGCAGACGGCGCATAACCCTTTCACCGCGGCGGTAGTGCGGGTTAGGCGCAGCCGTAACCCGCAAAATCATTGAAACAATCAAACGACATCGGCCTTTGATACGTCATCCGCGCGGGTCAAATGACCCGCCCTGCGCAAACCCGAGCTACTTGGCTATCACCATTTTTCTGATCGGGTGAAGTGCACGACTATTATATTAGCATCGCCTTAACCAGAGGTCCCTCAATCATCTCAACTCCGTCTCCGCACACAGCCCACTCGCCTGGGTTATATGGAAAGTTAATGAATAGAGTGCTGGGAGGCCTCAAACTTACCTGAGACCAATCGAAATTACGTTGGCAGTCTGTGCGGTCAGAACTTATTTGTTCTGCAAGAGCTTCATTTAGGTCATCCAAGGCGCCCGGTCTGAACAATGTATCAACTCCAATTTTCCTCTTTCGAACCCAATCGAAAGTCAGCATTGTAATTCCGTGCTGTGGTCTGGAGAGCCCAGCCCACTCGATGTATCGCTGAAATGAGATAAAGCTAGCGAAAGCTTCCATAGGTTGCACTTCTGATTGATCGATATTGCAGTCGGCAAACTGCTTGCTACGTCCAAGTGCGCGTTGCACTTGGACGTCTCTCATCTTACGAAGCTCTGATAGAGGTATTTCAGCGCATGCAGCGAGCGGCTCAAGTGATTGATCACGAATCCACACGTTCAATGCACTTGTACCATCGGGAATCCCACTGAGAAAGACCGGGTAGCTCCAGCGCACCTGTGTCTTCTGTTTGCTGGAAGCCACCTCAAATGTATATTCGGCAAGCTTGTATGCGAGCGCATTTTCTGCACGAGCGTTGCTGAAGCAGAAGGCATATATTGCCAATGCGCCAAATTGTAAAAAATGTCTCGTCATGGGATGAATAAATCTTTATGCCTGGTATGCAGCGAGCAGCAAGCCCGGATGCAGCGCAATCCGGGGCCATGCTTGATCATGCGCGAGTCCTGGATCCCGGCCTGTGCCGGGATGACCTGCATTTAACCGCTATTCCTGAGTCCAGCAGCAACCCCATTGATGGTCAAATGCACCGCATGCTGCACTTCCTCGCTCGCATCGCCGGCGCGCAGGCGTTTGAGCAAATCGACCTGCAGGTGGTTGAGCGGGTCGAGGTAAGGCAGGCGGTTGGCCAGCG
This sequence comes from Pseudomonadota bacterium, assembly GCA_018261735.1. GTDB lineage: Bacteria > Pseudomonadota > Gammaproteobacteria > Burkholderiales > Chitinibacteraceae > Formivibrio. The sequence goes on along the minus strand of JAGTRM010000034.1, from coordinate 8,941 downwards.
AGCGTTGCAACACCGGGTTGTCGGCCAGCAGCGCGTCATTGCCGGTGATGGCCAGCACGGCGTCCAGCGTGCGTTGCCATTCCTGGCGGATACGGCCGAAGATGCGGTTGGCCACGGCCTGGTCCTGCACCAGATCGGCGTAGCGGCGGGCGATTTCGATGTCCGACTTGGCCAGCACCATTTCCATGTTGGAGATGGTTGAGCGGAAGAACGGCCATTCGCGGTAGAAGCCGCGCAGCGTCGCCAGGCCATCGTTGCCCGTTTCGGCCAGGTATTCGCTGATCGCGGTGCCGAAGCCGAACCAGCCCGGCAGCATCAGGCGGCATTGCGACCACGAGAACACCCAAGGAATCGCACGCAGATCGGCAATCGAATTGGTGCTCTTGCGCGCCGACGGGCGCGAGCCGATGTTGAGGTTGGGAATCTCGTTGATCGGCGTGGCTTCGCGGAAATAGGTGATGAAATCCGGCGTGGCATAGACCAGATCGCGGTAAGCCTGGTAGGCGCGCAAGCTCAGGCGCTCCATCAGCGCATGGCGTTCGGGCGTATCGAGCGAGCGCGCTTCGTCGGAGGGGAAGCTCGCTTCCAGCGTGGCGGCGACCAGAATTTCCAGGTTGCGCCGGCCCACTTCGCGGTCGGCATACTTGGAGGCGATCACTTCGCCCTGCTCGGTAATGCGGATCTGGCCGTTCACGGTACCGGCCGGCTGCGCCAGGATCGCGTCGTAGGCCGGGCCGCCGCCGCGGCCCACCGTACCGCCGCGGCCGTGGAACAGGCGCATCTTGATGCCGGCCTGCTCGAAGATCTGCACCAGCGTCATCTCGGCCTTGTAGAGCTCCCAGTTAGAGGTGAGGTAGCCGCCGTCCTTGTTGGAATCGGAATAGCCGAGCATCACTTCCTGCACCTTGTCGCGGCAGACCAGCATCTGGCGCCATTGCGGCAGCGACAGCAGATCGGCCATGATCTGGCCGCAACCGCGCAAGTCGCCGATCGTTTCGAACAGCGGAATGATGTTGATGCGGCAGCGCGGCACGGGCGAGATCTGCACCAGGCCGACTTCGTTCATCAGCACGGCGACTTCCAGCAGATCGGATACCGAGTTGCAATTGGAAATGATGTAGTTGGGCAGCACCGCATCGCCGTAGCGATCCTTGATCTCGCGCGCGGCGCGGAAGATATCGAGTTCCTTGCAGGCATCCTCGCTGTAGTCCAGGTCCGGGCAGAACAGCGGGCGCGGGCTGACCAGTTCGCGCAGCAGCACCACCCGGCGCGAGGCTTCGTCCAGCGCCAGGTAGTCTTCCAATCCGGCTTTTTCGAACAGTTCGGCGATGACTTTCTCATGCATGCCGGAATACTGGCGCATGTCGACCGGCGCCATATGGAAGCCGAAAATACCCACCGCGCGCTGCAGTTGGCGCAAGCGCCCGTCGGCCATCTTGGCCGCGCCATGCACCTTGAGCGAACCGGCGATCACCGCCAGATCGGCGCTCAATTCGCGCGCGCAGGCATACGGCTCGACCACGAATTCCTGATGCAGGTCGTGGTGATAGGTGCCGATTTTTACGGCAGTGGCAAAGATGCGCACCCGCACCGCGCTCATCGCCAGGCGATAGGGTTCTTCGATGCGCCGGTCCAGATCGGCATCGCGCGGCGCCTGCTCCGCCAATGTCATCAGCGCCTGATCCACCTGCACCAGCCGCACCGACATCGACAATTCGTTTTCCAGCTTCAGGCACTGCTGGTAGTAATAATCGAGCGCCACCCCGGCCTGGCGGGAAACCGCATGGCGCAGCACATCGGCGGTCACGAACGGGTTGCCGTCGCGATCGCCGCCGATCCAGCTGCCGATCTGGATGAAATCGGGCAGTTTGACCGGCGAGTTCAGCATCTTGGCAATGCGGTCTTCCAGGTCGATACACAGGCGCGGCAACTCCGGCAGGAAGCTCTTGCGAAAGTACGCCACGCCATTTTCGATTTCGTCGCGCACCGTCAACTTGGTGACGCGGATCTCGCGCGTCTGCCACAGCGCCTGCAACGCCCGCTCGAGTGCGGCCAGGTTTTCGGCCTTTTCCTCCGGCGTCATGCGCGTGCGGTCGCGTTCGATCAAGAGTTCGGACAGGTCGCGGTGCCAGTCGAGCATGGTCTTGCGCTTGACTTCGGTCGGATGCGCGGTCAGCACCGGGGCGATCAGGGTTTCGCCCAGCAGATCGAGAATTTCACGGGCCGACACGCCGCGCGCAGTCAGATCGTTCAGCACGGCATGGATGCTGCCGGGCTGCGGCGCCGAGCCCTGCATGCGGTAGATGCGGCGGCGGCGGTTGTGGTGCATGTCCTCGGCGATATTGGAAAGGTGCGAAAAATAGCTGAACGCACGCACCACGGCGATGGCGGTCGGCACATCGAGCGCGGACAGCGAGTGGGCCAGCGCGGCGCCGGCGTTCGGCTCGCCCCGCACATAGCTGAACGCCAGCGCACGGATATCCTCGATCTGCGCCGCAGTGGCATTGCCGGCCTGCTCGCGGATGGTATTGGCCAGCAGTTGCGCCAGGAGGTCGAGATCCTGCTTCAGCGGCAGGTCTTTTTCAGCGAAGAAATCAATATCGGCCATCGTGGTTCCCGTCTCGTTCTATTGTGCAAGTTCAGCATCGGTTAGTTCTTTGGGGATTCTAACCAAGAACCGCTCTCGTTTGGTGCTGGCAGAAAAGGTATTTATCTGGCCTGTGCGATTGTTCAGAACGGCAGCCAGATCGTCAGCAGGATTCCCGCCAGCAGCAGGGCAATCACGCCCAGCCAGCCGTTGCGCTTTTTCTGCTCGCGCAACAGCCCTTCATAGCCCTTGAGCAGCACCGGCATCGGGTCGCGGTTGACCAGATCATTCAGCCGGCGCGGCAGGCTGGGCAGCAAGGCGGCCCAGAGCGGCACTTCGCGCTTCAGGTTGTTGACCACGCCACGCCAGCCGACCTGCTCGTTCATCCAGCGCTCCAGGAACGGCTTGGCGGTCTGCCAGAGATCCAGCTCCGGATCGAGCTGTCGCCCCAGTCCTTCGATATTGAGCAGGGTTTTTTGCAGCAATACGAGCTGCGGCTGGATTTCGACATTGAAGCGGCGCGAGACTTCGAACAGGCGCATCAGCACCATGCCGAAGGAAATCTGCGATAGCGGCTTATTGAAGAATGGCTCGCACACCGTGCGCACCGCCGAGGCCAGTGCCTCGGGACGGGTATCGGCCGGCACCCAGCCGCACTCGATGTGGGCCGTGGCCACACGCAGGTAATCGCGGTTGAAAAAGGCGAGGAAATTGATCGCCAGATACTGCTTGTCGAAATCCGACAGCGTGCCGACGATGCCGAAATCCAGCGCAATGTATTGCCCCTGCGGGGTAACAAAGATATTGCCCGGATGCATGTCGGCATGAAAGAAACCGTGGCTGAATACCTGGGTAAAAAAGATCTCGACCCCGTTCCTGGCCAGCTGCTTGAGATCGACCCCGGCCGCACGCAGCTTATCGACCTGGCTGACCGGCACGCCTTCCATCCACTCCAGCACCAGCACATCGCGCGCGCAGTAGTCGTAGAACACTTCCGGCACCAGCAGCAGCGGCGAGGCGGTAAAGTTGCGCCGCAACTGCGATGCATTGGCTGCTTCGAACATCAGATCGAGCTCATCGTGCAGGTAGCGGTCGAACTCGGCGACCACTTCGCGCGGGCGCAGGCGGCGGCCGTCGGCAAAGAGTTTTTCCACCCAGATCGCGAGCAGGTTCAGCAAGGCCAGATCGCTTTCGATCACCGGCATGATACCCGGGCGCAGCACCTTCACCGCCACGTGCCGGCCATCGTGCAATTCGGCGTAATGCACCTGCGCCACCGAAGCAGAGGCCATCGGTTCGCGCTCGAAGCGCGCAAACAGCTCGGCCAGCGGGCGCTGCAGGCTTTTTTCGATCACCGCCACGGCGGTCTCGGCCGGGAAAGGCGGTACCTGGTCCTGCAGCTTGGCCAGTTCGTCGGCGATATCGGGCGGCAGCAAATCGCGCCGGGTGGAAAGCACCTGACCGAATTTGACAAAGATCGGCCCCAGCGCTTCCAGCGCACAGCGCAAGCGCTCGGCCCGCGGTGCCGACAAGCGCCGCCAGAACAGCAGCGCCGCAACGAGCGCACGCAGCCCGCGCACACGCTCATGGCCGAGCAGGAATTCATCCAGCCCGAAGGTGATGGCCACCCGGACTATTTTCAGCAAACGGAGAAAGTGCATGACAGAGGCGTAACCGCGACTTGAGAGGACCTGCGAATTATCGCAACTTTCCGCCGCCAGCGGGCGAAAGCACGTACAAATCGCCCAACATAAGATCGTGGTCAGTCCTGAACCCGGCTAAAACAGTTGCGTCCCTTGGCTTTGGCCGCATACATGGCCCGATCCGCCTGCTTGAGCAAGGCCAGATCGGTTACGCCATCCTGCGGATAGAACGCAATGCCGATGCTCGCTGACACGATCGACTCCTGATCGTCGATCACAAACGGCTGGGCCAACGCCTGGGTAATCGCCAGCGCCGCATCCTCGACCCGTCCCAGATCGGTCATATTGGGCAAGATCGCGGTAAACTCATCGCCGCCCAGCCGCGCCACCGTATCGGAATCGCGCAGGCAGCCGCGGATGCGCTCGCCGGCCTCCACCAGCAAGCGATCGCCACAATCGTGCCCGAAGCAATCGTTCACATCCTTGAAGTGATCCAGATCGATAAAAAACAGGGCCAGACTGTTGCCATAGCGTGCTGCTTTCTTCATTTCCTGCTGCAGCCGGTCACGGAACAGGCGCCGGTTCGGCAGGCCGGTCAAGGCATCGTAATTGGCCTGGCGCCAGATCAGCGCCTCGGTGCGCTTTTTGTCGGTGATGTCGGAGAACAGGGCAAAACGCCATTGCACTACCCCCTCACTGTTGCAGAGGGTATTGATCGTCATCCACAGCGCCACTTCCTGGCCATCTTTGCAAATATTCCAGATTTCACCTTGCCAACGACCTGTTTTTTCCACAGCTTGCCACATCGTTTTGTACAGTGACGGCGCGTTGCGGGGTGAACCCAGCTCCCCGGGGTCGCGCCCCAGTACTTCTTCTGACGCATAACCCAGCAAGGCCGTAAAGGCCGGATTGACCGAGACAATACGATTCCGGGCATCCACGACCAAAATACCCTCGCTGCTGGTTTCATACATGGACGCTGCCAGGCGCAGGCGGATTTCCAGCTCCTTGCGCTCCGTGATGTCGATCAGGGTGACGATCATCCCGGAAACCACGCCGGTACACGTTTTCATCGGTGCGGTCTGGCCCATCACCCAGATCACCCGGCCATCGGGGAGAACATAACGGTACTCCAGGCTGCCAGTCACGGCGTGGGTATACGCCCCGGTTTTCGCCTGCAGCAAGGCGTCCAGATCGTCCGGATGGATGGCGCGCATCCAGCCTTCGCCCAAGGCCTCTGCCGAAGTCAGCCCGGTGATTTCGCTGTATTTCTGGTTAACGTAAATGCAATGACCGGCGGCATCCATTTCCATCACGCCGACCGGGGACGCATTGAGCAGCGCCTGATAATGTGCCTGACTGGCCCGCAGCGCCCATTCGGCGCGGCGTCGTTCGGTGACATCGCGCCCTTCTGGCAGCAGATAACGCACGGCACCGCTTTCGTCGCAAATCGGCCGCATGGTGAAATCGATATTGACCGGTTCGCCATCCGCGGATAGATGGGTGGCCTCAAAACCGCTGACCAGCCCTTGCTGGGTCCGGATGACCGCATCGCGCACCTGATGCTGCAAGTTGACATCATGCCCCCACCAGGGCGCCAGCCAGAAAGGAATGCCCGCAACATCTTCCAGCTTTGCCCCGATCGCCTGCAGCGCAGCACGGTTGATATTGATCAGGCGGCCATCGGGCTCCAGCAGACCCAGGAAAACCTGGGTGCCATCGAAAACCGCCTTGAGCTTCAATTCGGATTCCCGCAAGGCATCCAGCACCGCATGCGCCCCGGAAAGATGGCGCATGCCCAGCCGGTGACAAAAGTCTTCCTCAGTCAGCAAGCCGAGCATTGCCCCGTCCGCATCGGTCACCAGCAGCATGGCCTGCGAATCCGCCTCCGTCAGATAACGCATGGCTTCCTGCCAATCGGTATCGGCAGGCAGAACCGGAACGACCATGAAAGGAAGCAGATCAAGACGGGTGGAGCCTTCCCTGCCACGGCTCCAGGCATCGAGCACATCGATGAAGGTGAGCACGCCCACCGGCTTGCCGGCACGCAGCAGCACCAGCCGGTCGGCGTGTTCCCGAGCCAGCAGATCACTGGCCCGGGCCAGCGAGTCATCAACGGAAAGTGTCGGGATATGCCGTGTGATCAGCTCCGGCAGTGTCGGGAATTGCAGCAAGAGATGCCTCCCACCAGGTTGGATCGCGAGCCGAAGAACGGATGGCGATCTGCAAATTCCAGCTTACAACACACGACCCGGGCTATCCATGCCCCGAGCCGCTCATCACCATAAAACCTTCCAGACGGAGCTCTTTGTTCGGAACCGAGGACATCACAGCGGGGGAGAGATCGAAACACAGTCAGTGCAAACTACGGCGGAAGGCGCCTTAGGGCGGTCCCCGTTTTGCGCGGATTATGGATCATCTGAATTGAAGCATTGAGGCTGAGGCGCAGCGCGGCAACAGGCTGGGAGGGAACCTGCCACCGCGTGCACTGCAACGCACTTTAGAAGCGCCCGATACAGGCAGTCAAGAAAAAACGCAGAATTGTTGTCAGCGCAATACAACTACAAAATATTTTCTGGTCCCGTCACCGGGAATGACGGACAAAAGGAAAGAGTCAATCACATTCACTGAATCACCCACCGGGCATTGATTTCGCACCGGGGCGAACCCGGTCGCACATCATTCAAGGCGCTGGATGCGCTTTTCCAGTCGAGCCAGATCATCCCGCAGTGCATCCACCTCGTTTTGCCAGTGCTCCACCTCGGCGGCATCGGGCAATACGCGCGCCTCATCGCGCCAGTGTTCGGCATAAACCGCCAGCAGGCGCCCACCCAACGCGCCCGGGAGTCCACCCACCAAACCGGCAAACTTGACCATCCGGTGCGCAACCACATCGCCCACCAGCGCGGACAAATCCTCGGCGGCATCCCAGCGCAGCATGGCCAGGGCATGGCCGACATGGCCACCCAGCTCGACATCGCCGGAGAGTTCGATCTGCCGCGCGGCAGCGGCAGGATTGTGGGTGCGCACGATGAAGAACGACAGCGGCAGAATCAGCGTGGCTTCCGGTTCGGCTCCGGTTTTGCCCAGCCGGCCATCGTCGGTCAGCACCAGGGTCGAGCTGAGCAAGGGGGTTTCGATACGTACATTACGCCCGGACCAGCGCGCCAATTCCATCGCAGCTTCGGGCGAGTGATTGAGCAAACGGTTGAGCGTAGCGGCCAGTATCACAGTTTCACCCCCTTGTGCAGCGCAACGATGCCCGCACTGAGATTGAAATAATCCACCTTGCCAAAGCCAGCGTCCAGCATCATGCGCTTGAGCGTATCCTGGTCAGGATGCATGCGGATCGATTCGGCCAGGTACTGGTAGGAATCGGCATCACCCGCCACCAGCTTGCCCATGAACGGCAACAGCTTGAAGGAATAAAAATCATAGGCAGGCTGCATCGGCTGCCAGACCTTGGAGAACTCCAGCACCAGCAGGCGTCCGCCCGGCTTGAGTACCCGGCACATTTCCTTGAGTGCGGCATCCTTGTGCGTCATGTTGCGCAAGCCAAAAGCCACCGAGACAATATCGAAATAGTTATCGGGGAAAGGCAGCTTTTCGGCATCGCACTGCGCCACCGGCAGCACCAGCCCTTCATCGAGCAGCCGGTCACGCCCGACGCCGAGCATCGAACTGTTGATATCGGTCAGCCAGACTGCACCGGTCGGTCCGACCTTTTTGGCAAAAGCGCGGGAAAGATCACCCGTGCCACCGGCGATATCGAGCACCCGGTTGCCCGGCCGGGCACCACTGGTTTCGATGGTGAAAAACTTCCAGGCGCGATGCAGCCCGGCCGACATCAAATCGTTCATCACATCGTATTTTTGCGCAACCGAGTGGAACACATCGGCCACCTTCTGCGCCTTTTCCGATTCTTGGACGGTTTTGAAGCCAAAATGGGTGGTTGAATCTGTCATGCTGTAGTCCTTCAATCGCGAGAAGCGCCGGCAGCCTGCAGCCGGGCCAGATAATCCAGCCAGTTGTCGTCTTTTCTGCGGCCCAGTTCATACAGGTAATCCCAGGAATACAGCCCGGAATCATGGCCGTCGCTGAAAACCAGACGCACCGCATAGTGCCCGACCGGCTCGATGCTTACAATATTCACGCCGCGCTTGCCGACTTGCAAAACTTCCTGCCCCGGCCCGTGGCCGCGCACCGCTGCCGAGGGGCTAAAAACACGCAAGTATTCACACGAAAGGGTAAAACTTTCGCCGCCGGAATAAACCAGCCTCAGTTCGCGCGCGGATTGATCCAGCACGATTTCCAAGGGTGGCGATAATGAAGAAGGCATGCCGGACATGACCACGATCAAGTAATTTACGATGTCCCCATCATAGCGCGCCCGGCCAGCAGGGGGAACGTTTGTATTTTTGCGCTGAAACAACCGTGTCCAGTTTTTTACCCCAACCTCGACAAAATAACTTGACGCTGTGCGAGAATGCGCGCTCGTAAAGTTCGGTGGTCAGGCCACTTCGGCCACGGTTTTACGTATTTTCGTAAATGGGAGGAATAAGTAATGGATATGGAATTCTGGGTTGCACTGATGCAGATCATGATGGTCAATATCGTGCTCAGCGGCGACAACGCCGTGGTGATCGCCCTGGCTGCACGCGGTTTGCCGGCGCACCAGCAAAAAATCGCCGTCATGTGGGGTAGCGGTGGT
>JAGTRM010000033.1 GCA_018261735.1 Pseudomonadota bacterium | reverse complement strand
CAAGCCGGCCAACACCTTTGTCGCGGGCTTCATCGGCTCGCCGGAAATGAACATCAACGATGCCGAGATCGTGCAGGACGGCGCCGGGCTGGGCGTGAGTATCGGCGGCCATATCCTGCCGCTGCCGGCCGAGAAGGCCGACAAGGTGCGCGGCTACGTGGGCAAGAAGGTGAAGTTCGGCATCCGCCCCGAGCACATCGGCTCGCGCGAAACGCTGCCCGGCGCCACGACCACCGTGCCGGGGCGCATGCGCATCGTCGAGCACATGGGGCATGAAGTGTTCGCCTATTTCGAGATCGGCGAAGTGCCGTTCACGGCCCGGATGGAAGCGGACACGCTGCGCGAGATCTTCCAGAAGAAGCGCGGCGAGATGTATGACTTCTGCCCGCGCATGGAGCACTGCCATATCTTTGATGTGGAAACGAACGCCAATATCTCGCTGTAACGATATCGCTTCAAATGCAGTGCAAAGCCCCCGCAATGCGGGGGTTTTTTTATCCATAGTTCGGTGGACGGATTAAAGTTGTGAACGGTAACAACAAAAAACCGTTAATTCATGTAAAGAATAGGATGGCCTATTGAAATACAGACAAATTTTCAATCTGGCTGGCAAAGCAGCAAAGGATTCGTTGAAATGAAACAAGTAATTTACGACTACAACTTGCATGGAGGAAAAAATGAAGAAAACCCTTGGATGTATTGCCTTACTGGTTTCCGCTTCCTTGTTTGCTGCGGAAGAGAAAGTTTCGCTTTCCGTGTCCGGTCTTGCCGCGACACTGGACAATGGCCTGGTCAAATTTGTTTTTGGGGCGGACGCCAGCGCCAAATCCGTGATCAAGAATGGCGTTAATCTGGTTGAGAATCTGTCCGGCGCCGGACGCGACCCGAGTCGTATTCGCAGCTTCTATCTGGATTACCATTCCCGAGGTGTAACGCATTTCAATCCGGAAGCATTGAAAGTCATCGAAGACACGGGCGAGCGCGCCCATATTGCCTGGACCGAGAAAAACGGCAAGATTTATCTGGAATATCACCTGGTGATGACCAAGGGCGAGAGTGGACTGTATTCCTATGTTATTGCCAGGAATACCACCGACAAGGAAGTTCTGGTCAGCGAATTGCGCACCATCTATCGTTTCAATTCGGCCCTGATGAATCATCTCTACACCGCCAATGGCATCAGTACGCCGCAGCTTTATGGCGATCTGGAAAAGATGCCGCTGGTGCAGGATGAAACCTGGAAACTGCCCGATGGAAAAGTCTATTCCAAATACGATCTGGTTGATTATCAGCGCAAGAATGAATTCTGGGGCTCTTTCGGCGGCGGTTATGGGGCCTGGTTCATCCCGGTCAACCATGACTATTTCTCCGGCGGGCCGCTCAAGCAGGATCTGATGGTTCACCAGGATGCCATCATCCTCAACTACATGACGGGCGCGCACATGGGTACGCCGGACATGATGGCCCAGCCTGGCTGGGAAAAACTCTACGGCCCGTGGCAACTCTATGTGAACCAGGGCAAGGATGAGGCCGTCATTGCCGATGCCCGCGAGCATGCCAAATTGCAAAAGGCAAAATGGCCGTTCAACTGGGTCAGCGAAAAACTCTATCCGCTGCAACGGGGTGAAATCAGCGGCCGGATCAATGGCCGCAGCGGTGAAATCCTGAATGTGGTCGTTTCCCCCGTTCGCGGCGATCCCGAGCTCCAGACCAAGGGTTATCTGTATCACGCGCAGACCGACGCCAATGGAAAATTCAGCATTTCTACAATTCGACCCGGCAGCTATGCCCTGACGGTTTATTCGCAAAACGGCATTGAGCAAGGCAATTTGTATCAGAAAGAATTGGTCGTTCAAGCATCAAAAACCGATCTTGGCGATATCGGATTGCCGGCAAAGGGCACCTATCTCTGGCATATCGGCATGGCCGACAGGACGGCTGGTGAATTCAAGCTGGCCGGGCAGCCAAGAAATTATGAATGGCAGACAAAAACACCGGAAACTCTGGATTATAAAATTGGCAGCAACAAAGCCGGTGACTGGTTCTATGCGCAAACAAAATTTGGCGATTGGAATATCCACTTTGATGAAAAAGACATCAAATCACCACGCCGGCTGAATATTGCCTTTTCCTCGGCCAGCAGCAGTGGCATGACCAAACCGAGTGCGCCACAAATGATTGTATTGGTGAATGGCAAGCAGATCGCCAATATTAATTACGCCAATGACAAGACCATTTATCGCGGGGCATTGCAAAATGGGCTGTATCACAACGAAAGCATCGATATTCCTGCAGAGCATTTGAAGGTCGGTGCCAATGTTGTCACCCTGCGCAATCAGGGCGGGGCATTCATGTACGATGCCATCAATTGGGAAGCAGTCAACTAATCGATATAAATAATTCAGGGGGAAATAAATGAAAAAATACCTGGCAATAGCCATTGCGGGTCTGGCCATATCTCCGTTGGCCATGTCGGAAGTAACCGTCTATGGTTCCTTGCGTACCGCAATCGAATACGATTCGGTATCCGGTGCAACGACCGCTGCGAACAACGTCAACAAGGTGCGTCTGGTTGACCAGTCATCCCGCCTGGGTTTCCGTGGCGCCGACAAGCTGGATAACGGCCTGACGGTCTACTGGCAATCCGAGCATCGCCCGCGTGTTGGTGCCAGCGCGAATGACGGTACCTCCACCCCGGTCTTCGGTGATCGCAATACCTTTGTCGCCATTGGTGGCGATTTCGGCAGGCTCCAGGCCGGCCGCTACGATGATCTGATCGACCAATCGATGGGGGACTTCTATCGGGGCGTCAACAATATCGAGGAGACCTCGGGGGGCGTGGTGAATTTCGTGCGTCGCGGGGCCACCAAGCCGACCAACCTGCTGCAGTACAACTCGCCCAAGTTTAGTGGTTTTGGCTTCAAGGCCCAGTACGACTTCGGCTCAAAAATTGATGATCCCAACACAACAACGGTGACCGACATTACCTTTGCCCGGGGCTATGGCGGATCTGCTTTCTATAACGATGCCTGGTTTGATGTCGGTGTTGCTTACAAGCAGGTTGATAACAACAGTTCGTCCAAGGCAGAAGCTTCAACCGTTGCCAAAGACGCCCACTACAAGACCCTCATCATCGGTGCCAATGCCAAACCGCTGGAAGGCCTGAACATCAGCGCGGCCTGGAACCATGTCGATCGCAAGGATGCCAGCGGAAACGTGGGCAAACAGGATAGCTGGGGCTTGGGCACGACCTATCTGGTCGGCAAATACCAATATGCCGTGGGTTATGGCCAGCTGCAGGACGGCAAGTACAACGGCAGCAAAGTGGCTGATTCGAAAACCTGGGGAGTATCGCTGGGCCTGAATTACAGCCTGAGCAAACAGACCATGCTCACCTCTGGCGTGAACTACACCCGCAACGGAAAGACTGCGGGCTCCAAATTGACAAGCTCGATTACCACAGGCACGGGTCTTAGTGCCGGTGCCGGAGCCACGGTCAAGGCCGTAAGCGTGGGGATGCGGACGGACTTCTGATCTTTTTGAGAGGCACACACCCGTAATGCACCCAGTCCATGCTTGGAGTGGGTGCATTTTTTGAAAGACAAAGCGCCAAAGCACGCCGCAACGCGTGTGGGCTTGGATGCAGGACATGCTTCCTGCCAAATGGGGACTCTTTGTCATGGTGCCAGCATCGATGTTGTGTTGGCGAGGTAGTCAAGGAACGCCCGCTACAAATCCCTATACTTTGATTCCAATGATCTGGCCGGCATCACCCCGCTCTGGCATGCCCCACTAAAATTCTATCGGGCCAGATTGCATACCTGGCAAGTGTCCTGGCGCTGATGCGATTTGTTTTGGATCGTCAGTATTTGATTGCAATGAAACACCTGTTTTAGAGATAAATACTTGAGGAGAAGACGTATGAAAGCCGCATTTAAAAAGATCACGACTGCATCGCTGTTTCTCGGTTTGATGGCCCAGGGTGCACTGGCCGCCGATGTCACCTTGCGCTTTAGCTGGTGGGGCGCCTCCGCACGCCACGAAGCCACCATCAAGGCGATCAAGGCTTTTGAGGCGAAGAATCCCGGAGTCACCATCAAGGGTGAATACATGGGCTACGACGGCTATGTCGACAAGCTTTCGACCCAGATTGCCGGCAACGTGGAGCCGGACATCATGCAGATCGACTGGGCATGGGTTACCCAGTTCTCCAAGGATGGCAACGGCTTTTATGACCTGAAAAAATCCAAGGAACTGAATCTCGACAACTTCATCAGCCAGTCCTGGAAAACCGGCATGGTCAACGGCAAGCTCAACGCCGTTCCGGTTTCCTATACCGCCCGCGTGTTCCTGATGAACAAGACCGTGTGGGACAAGGCCGGCCTGCCGCTGCCCAAGACCTGGGACGAGCTGTTTGCCGCCGGCAAGGTGTTCGAACAGAAGCTGGGCAAGGATTACTACCCGATGGATGGCCAGCTCAACGATACGCTGCTGATGGCTCAATCCTACATGTGGCAAAAAACCGGCAAGCCATGGATCTACCCGAACCAGCCCAAGGTTGCCTATACCCTGGCCGAAGCTGAAGAATGGGTGAAGGTATACAAGAAGCTGGTTGCCGATCATGTGGTTCCGCCGCAGCAATACCGGGTTAGCGCCGGTGGCGGCCACCCGGAAACCCCGACCGAGCAGATGTCCGACTGGGTAACCGGCAAGTTTGCCGGCGATTTCACCTGGGATTCGACCTTCAAGCCGCGGCTGTCCACCCCGCCGAAAACCACGGTGTTTGATGTGGCCGACTACCTGACCATGCCGGGCGCCAAGAATTCCGGCGTGATCGGCCGTCCTTCGATGATGCTGGCCGTGAGCAAGAATTCCAAGAATGCCGATCTGGCGATCAAATTCGTGAACTGGATGCTGAGCTCGCCCGAAGCCGCCGATATCTTGGGCACGGTGCGCGGCGTGCCGATGACGGCGCCCGCCCGCGAGCATCTGATCAAGGCCAACATGTTTACGCCGATCGAAACCAAGGCCATGAAGCAGATCGAAGCGCTCAAGATCGACAGCCCGTCGCCGGTCGCCGAATTCAGCCGCATGCAATCCTGGGTGCGCGAAGTGTTCGAGAAAGCCGTTCTGGGCAAGGTCACCGATCAGGAAGCCGCCAAGATGCTGGTGGATGATACCAACGTCCTCTTGCGTCGCATCGGCAGATAAGCTGCACAGCCACACCGGATTGCATCTTGCGATGCAATCCGGTTTTTTTATTTCATCCCCGGGATAAGCAAAATGAAAACCTATGCCTTGGTCGGGACCGGCGGGCGTGCCGGCCTGTACCTGGAAGCCATTGCGCGCGATTACAAAGAAACGGCCCGTTTCGTTGCCTTTTGCGACAACAATGAAACGCGCATGGCCTACGCCAACAAGATCGTGACTGGTCTGGGCCATGCGCCGGTGTCGACCTGGCGCGCGGAAAACTACGAGCAGATGATCCGCGAGTGCAAACCGGACGTGGTGATCGTGACCACGGTCGACCGCACCCACCACGATTACATCATCCGCGCGCTGGAGCTGGGTTGCGATGCCATCACCGAAAAGCCGATGACCATCGATGCGGAAAAATGCCAGGAAATCCTCGATGCTGTCGAGCGCACCGGCCGCAACTTGCGCGTCACCTTCAACTACCGTTATGCCCCGCACCACAGCAAGCTGCGCGAACTGGTGATGAGCGGCGCGATTGGCGACGTATTCTCGGTGCACTTCGAGTGGCTGCTCAATACCCAGCACGGCGCCGACTATTTCCGCCGCTGGCACCGCGACAAACGCAACAGCGGCGGCCTCCTGGTGCACAAGTCCACCCACCACTTCGACTTGGTCAACTTCTGGCTCGGCACCCAGCCAGAAAGCGTCTACGCCCAGGGCGGCCTGCGATTTTACGGCAAGGAAAACGCCGAACGGCGCGGTGTCACCAAGTTCTATTCGCGCGCCCATGGCCAGGAAAACGCCAAGGACGATCCGTTCGCGCTGCACATGGAAGAGAGCGAATCGCTGAAGGCGCTGTACCTCGATGCCGAGCACGAGGACGGCTACTACCGCGACCAGAGTGTTTTCGGCGACGGCATCAATATCGAGGACACGCTGGGGCTGGTCGTGCGCTATCGCAGCAAGGCGATCCTGACCTATTCGCTCAACGCCTACCTGCCGTGGGAAGGCCTGAACGTGGTGATGAACGGCTCGAAAGGGCGGATCGAGATGAAGATCGTCGAGAAATCCTACGTGAACGCTGGCGGCGAAAAGGCCAAGGAAGGCGCCATGGAGTCGTGCGAACTGCGCGTATTCCCGATGTTCGACGCGCCGTACGAAGTGCCGGTCGTTTTCGGCGAAGGTGGCCACGGCGGCGGCGACAAAGTGATGCTCGAAGACCTGTTCGGCAATCCCCCCGCCGATCCGCTCCAGCGCGCGGCCGATCACCGGGCCGGCGCGATGTCAATCCTGACCGGTATCGCCGGCAACCGCTCGTTGCAGAACGGCTTGCCGGTGCGAATCGATGAATTGCCGGTGAAGATCTAAGCGTCAAACTCCCTTCCTGAAACTGGATCGTGCGCATGGCTGCACGATCCAGTTGTCTTTTCCGCAACGTCGCATCCAGTGCCTTCACCTTCGCCAGTTTCCCCTGTTCCTTCCATTTTTGCGATTTTCGAATTGGCGGTGGGCATCTGCATCAAAATCATCGCGTACCCTCGCCATAAATTTATCGACTTGCACAAATACAGCAAATAAGACGCACTGGTAATCTCGTCAGACCAGATTGGCCTAATTCTGTGTCATTTTGGCATTTGGTCGGACCAGTGCGAATATCGAACAAGCAAGTCTCAGGAGAAGCAGTATGGAACAAGGCAAGAAGAATCTTTCCCGTCGTGAAGCATTGAAGCTGGGCGCCTTAGGCGGATTTGTCATGGGCGCCGGCGCCCTGCCGCTGGCCGGTTGCGTCAGCGCGGCATCCGCAGGCGGCTCTTATGCCCCGGCAGCGGGTGGCAGCGCGGGGAGTGTGCGCGGCTGGGAGGATTACCCGGCAATTCTGGCCCGAATCAAAGCGCCGACTTTTCCTGCCCGCGATTTCCCGATTACCCAGTTTGGCGCGATCGGCAACGGCAGCGCTGATGCAACCGAGGCGATCCGCAAGGCCATCGAGGCCTGTCATGCCGCTGGGGGCGGCCGCGTCGTAGTGCCTGCCGGGGTGTTTGCCACCGGCGCAATCCACCTCAAGAGCAATGTGAACCTGCATGTATCGGAAGGCGCAACGCTGAAGTTTTCGCCCGACCCGGCCCAATACCCGCTGGTATTCACGCGCTGGGAAGGGGTCGAATGCATGAATTATTCGCCGCTGATCTATGCATTCGAACAGGAAAACGTTGCCGTGACAGGCAAGGGCCTGCTGGACGGTTCCGCATCCAACGACACCTGGTGGGCCTGGAACATCAAGCCGAACCCGAAGCAGAATCCTGACCGCAACAAATTGATCGAGATGGGCGAGAAGGGTGTTCCGGTGGCCGAGCGCGTGTTTGGGCAGGGCCATCTGCTCCGGCCCAATTTCATTCAGCCCAACCGCTGTCGCAATGTCCTGATCGAAGGTGTGTCGATCATCAATTCGCCAATGTGGGAGATCCACCCGGTGCTGTGTACCAACGTGACGGTTCGCGGCGTACGGATCAAGGCGCACGGTCCGAACAATGACGGCTGTGATCCGGAATGCTCACGCGATGTCTTGATCGAGGATTGCGTGTTCGATACCGGCGACGATTGCATCGCGATCAAGTCGGGCCGCAACAACGATGGCCGCCGCGTGAACGTGCCCTCGGAAAACATCATCGTGCGCAACTGCCAGATGAAGGATGGTCACGGCGGGGTCGTGCTGGGCAGCGAATGCTCGGGCAATATCCGCAACGTGTTCGTGGAAAACTGCGAGATGGACAGCCCGAATCTGGATCGGGCCTTGCGTTTCAAAAACAACGCTATCCGTGGCGCCGTCATCGAAAATGTGTTCATGCGCAATGTACGCATAGGCAGGGTAGGCGAAGCCGTGTTGACCATCGACTTCATGTATGAGGAAGGCCCGAACGGCCCCTACAAGCCCGTGGCGCGCAATATCGAGATCAGCAATGTCACCAGCACGGCAAGCCCGCGCGTGATGTATATCGCGGGCTATGAAAAAGCGGAAATCGATCGCATCCGCTTTATCAATTGCACTTTCAAAGGGCTGACCGCGGCAGAAGTCATGGGGGGAGCCGGCTCGGTGGAAATGCGCAATGTCGTCATGGAGCCGGCCAAAAAGGTGGCCGGACTCAACTCCAATGCAGCCCCGGCCAAGTAGGCACTGAAGCACGATAACAATGGCGCATGGCAAACTGCCATGCGCCGTTTTCGCTTACGCCCTATAATCTGCAACTGAATCTATTTCCTTGTCCTGCGCCATGAACTCCACAGAAATTCTCGACCGTCTGACTGAAACCATTGCATCGCGCCGCGAAGCCGATCCGTCGTCTTCCTATGTCGCCAAGCTTTTTCACAAGGGACAGGATGCCATCCTGAAAAAGGTCGGCGAAGAGGCCGTGGAAACCATCATGGCCGCCAAGGACGGCGACAAGACCCACCTGACCTACGAAGTGGCTGATCTGTGGTTCCATACGCTGGTACTGCTGGCCAACGAAGGCTTGTCATATACCGATGTACTGAACGAACTGGCGCGGCGCGAGGGCATTTCCGGCATCGCCGAAAAGGCGTCCCGCAAGCCGGATTGATGAGGAGCGAAGCATGAGTTGTATCTTTTGCAAGATCGCCGCCGGCGAAATTCCGGCCGCCAGGATTTACGAAGACGATGACGTGATCGCCTTCCATGATATCCATCCCAAGGCAGCGGTGCATTTCATGATCGTGCCGAAAAAACACATCGAATCGCTGCAGACGGCCGAACCGGGCGACCAGGCGCTGCTGGGCAAGATCCTGCTGCTCGCCCCCGAACTTGCGCGTGAGCACGGGCTGGCTGCGGGCTTCAAGACCGCGATCCATACGGGCAAAGCCGGCGGGCAGGAAGTGTTCCACTTGCATGTCCACGTATTGGGGCAACCCCAGTAAAACTATTGTTGCGTTTCAGCGTCGAAATACCAACTTTAGCTGATTAATCAAGGCAAATGGTGCTTCCGAAGTACCACACGCATCTCATCAAGGAGAAAAACATGGGTTCTCTCAGTATCTGGCATTGGCTGATCGTGCTGGCCATCGTGGTTCTGGTGTTTGGCACCAAGAAGCTGGGCAATATCGGCAAGGATATCGGCTCGGCCATGCGCGGCTTCAAGGAAGGCATCAAGGGCGAAGAAGAGCCCAAGCAGCTGCCGGAAAAAGAAGTCAATCCGCCGATCGATGCTGCCAACCGCGATCGCCGCTGATCACGGAACGGCTCAATCGTGTTTGACATCAGTCTTGGTGAGCTGGCCGTGATCGGCGCAGTGGCGCTGGTCGTGATCGGGCCGGAAAAGCTGCCCAAAGTCGCGCGCACGGCCGGCATGCTGTTCGGCCGCGCCCAACGCCTGGCCGCGGGCTTTCGCGCCGATCTGGAACGCGAACTGCATGCCGCAGAAATCGCCGATCTGAAAAAAAAGCTGACTGATGAGGCCGCCAGCCTGCAGGATGAAATGGCCGAATCCGCCGCCAGCATCACGCAGTCGCTAAGCGTTACGGATAACACTATCCAGCCACCGGCGCCTGTTGCGGAATTGGCCGCGCCACCGGAAAGCGTTGAAGCGGCCCCCGTTAAACCGGCCCGTCGCCGCCGCAAGGCAGCAGAAACACCAAGCGGCGAAACGGAACCGGCGCAAGCGGCTGAAACTGTGCAACTGGTCACGCCACCGAAAAAAGCGCCACGCAAGCGCAAAACAGTCGAGCCGCAGATCGACCTGTTTGCCGAACCGCCGGCTGATTCCGTACCCGCGGACTGGGGAGACCGGCGCTGATGACCACGAATGAATCGTTCCAGCCCCTGCTCGTGCACTTGCTGGAATTGCGCGACCGCCTGATCCGCGCCCTGCTGGTTTTCCTGGCGGGCTTTGCCCTGAGCTTTTTCTTTTCCAGCCAGCTCTATGATTTCCTGGTGGCCCCGCTCGCCGCCGTGGTGCCCAGTGGCAAGCTGATCACCATTGGCGTGGTCTCGCCCTTCTTCCTGCAAATGAAAATTGCCGCGCTGGCGGGCTTCCTGATTACCCTGCCGCATACGCTTTACCAGCTCTGGGCCTTTGTGGCGCCGGGCTTGTATGCCCATGAAAAACGCCTGGTAGTGCCACTGATCGCCAGTTCCACCCTGCTGTTTTTTGTCGGGATGGCGTTTGCGTATTTCTTTGTCTTTGGCGTGGTGTTCGGCTTCATGGCCAAGGTGGTGCCTGCCTCGATGCAATGGTTGCCGGATTCGGGTGAATACCTCGATTTTGCCATGGGCATGTTCATTTCCTTCGGCATGACCTTTGAAACGCCTGTCGCCGTGGTCGTGCTGGTACGCATGGGCATTGTCAGCCTGGAAAAGCTGATCAGTATCCGCTCCTACGTGATCGTCGGCGCGTTTGTGGTGGCGGCCGTGGTCACGCCGCCCGATGTCCTTTCGCAACTCCTGCTCGCTATTCCCCTGTGGGTGCTGTACGAAGTGGGCCTGCTGGCCGCCCGCTGGACGCCTCCCACGGTTTCCGCCTAACTCCCGGTCTACTCCCCCTCATGAATCTGCTGCCTCTGCGCTATTTCCAGATCGTTTTGTTCCTGCTTGCTGCGGTGCCGTGCGGCATTCCTTTCCGCTACCAGCCCAACCCGGTTTTTCCGTCCGAGCTGGCGGCTTTTGTTTTCTCCGCGCTGCTGGTGCTGGGGGCCGTATTCCTGCCCGCTCCGGAAAACAAGCGCACCCGCCTGCCCGGCGCCAGCCTGCCGTGGTTCGCGTTGGCCGGCGTGATTGCACTGCAGACCTGGCTGGTGGCAACGCCGTACCTGAGCGAGCGTACGGTGCCGATCCTGTACCTGCTGTGCGCCGGTTTGTCCGCATGGGCCTTGGCGCGGGCAAAGGCGCATTGGGGCGCGAACGCCCTGATGCAGGCGCTGGCTTGGGGCCTCGTGGCCGGCACCCTGTTCAATAGCGGCGTGGGGATGTCGCAGCTGATCGAACTGTTCCAGAGCGGCTGGCGGCTGATCTACGGCAACATCGGCCAGCGCAACATGTACGGCCATTATCTGGCCTGGGGACTGGCAGCCTGTGCCTGGCTCGCGGCGGAGCGCAAGCTGCCGCAGTGGGCGTTCTGGCCGCTGGCCGGCTGGCTGGCGCTGTCGATGGCGTGGTCCAGCTCGCGCTCGGTGCTCTTCTATGCCTTGGCCTGGCTGCCGATGGCGGGCTTCATCGCCTGGCGCGGCCGCGACAGCGTGCGCCGTTTCGGCCTGTTCCTGGGCGCGACGGCAATGCTCATTCTGGCCATGCAGTTTGTGGCGCCGGTGATCAACAACCTGATCCAGGCCCTGCTGAACGCAAGCAACGAAGCGCCGACCGGGGTCGATCGCATTGCATCGAACGGCTCGCGCCGGCTGGTGGAATGGACCAAGGCCTGGATGATTTTCAAGGATCACCCGTTGCTGGGCGTGGGCTGGGGCGCCTATGGCGTGCACAGCGTAATCCTGCATGCACTGCCCGAGTTTGCCAAAGTGCAGGAAAGCGTGCTGTTCACGCATGCGCACAACTCGCTGCTCAACCTGATGGCCGAAACCGGCCTGCTGGGCACAGGCGCGGTCGTCGCCGGGATTCTCTGGGTTTGCGCCGGGCTGCTGCGCCAGTGGAAAGATCCGGTGGTACTGGTCGCCACGGCCATGGTCACGGTTTCCATCCTGCACAGCCTGGTGGAATACCCGCTGTGGTACTTCCACCTGTTCGGGCCGTTTGCACTGATGCTGGTCTTCATGCGCGATGGCGGCGTGGCCCTCTCGTTGCCCGACCGGATCCAGCGCCTGGGGTTTGCCGTGGGTGCAGGCGGCCTGTTCGCCGTGGCGCTGGTCGGCGGCCAGCTTTATCTCAAGATTTATCCGATCCTTGATCCCGCCGACAACGAAAAAACCAATGCCGCCAATATCCAGGTCCTGGAAAAGCTGCGCCACAATCCGCTGCTGGATTTCTACGGGGAATTCGCGCTGTCCAACTACATCGTGGCCAGCGACAAGGACATGCCCTGGAAGCTCGCCATCCTGCGCAAGCTGAACAGCCTGCGCCCCTATCCTGGACAGATGACCGATCAGGCCGTGATGGAAGCCCTGAGTGGCAACGAGGCCCGCGCCCATGAGCTGATACGCCAGGCCGCCTACGCCTATCCGGAAAGTTTTGATTATTTTTTCGACACGCTGAAACGCTTTCCCCAGCCCCAGATTGGCGCATTACGCCAGGATGTCGAGGAGGCCAAGCACTTCTTTGGTGCCATGCCCGGGAAGTGATCAAACATATTGAAAGTAAATGTGGTTTTTTGGCGAAACCCCGTAAGTTATCAATGAAAATGCAACGCGTTTTTGTTATAACCGAGTGGAAATTTTCCTCTCACCAGTTGCTTGACCCAGGCTCGCCATGAAGATTAATTTGCCCGTCACCCAGCGTGATATCCCGCTTCCCCAGAATACCTATCTCGTTTCGCAAACCAACCTCAAGGGCATCATCACGGATGCCAATGAGGCTTTCGTGGGCATGAGCGGTTTCACCCGCGCGGAGTTGCTCGGCAGCAGCCACAATATAGTTCGCCATCCGGACATGCCCGCGGCTGCATTCGGAGACATGTGGGCCAGCCTGAAAGCCGGCATGCCCTGGCGCGGTACGGTCAAGAACCGCGCCAAGAATGGCGACCATTACTGGGTCGACGCGCAGATCGTTCCTATCTTCGAGCGCGGTGAAATTACCGGCTACATGTCGGTGCGCCGAGCACCGACGCGCCAGCAGATCGCCGAAGCAGAAGCGCTGTATGCGAAATTGCGGGAAAAGACCTCGTTCCCGGCTATCAAGCGTCGGCCGCTTTCGCTGAAATTCCTGATGAACGGGCTGCTGGGGCTATCCATTGGCACCCTGCTGGTCAGCAAGGCCATCCAGCTCCTGGACATTCCGGTCTGGATTGATCATGTCGCCGGATTGCTGGCCGTCGCCCTGGCCATTCCGCCGATCATCATGCTCAACCTGCGCATTTTCCGCCCGCTGGAACAGATCGGCCGGAACATTGGCAAATTCACAGAGGGGGATCTGGCCACGCGTTATCCGATCCGCCGCCAGGACGAGATCGGCCGCCTTGCCAATGCCTTTCTGAACATGCAGACGCGCTGGCTGGTCAGCATCGACCATATCCGCGAAGCGATCCGCGATTCGCTGCACAGCGTCGAAAACGCCAACAAGCAATCGGGCACCATCAACGAACACATCCATACCCAGCATGACCGGGTTGCTTCGGTCGCCGCGGCCACCGAAGAGTTTTGCCAGGCGGTTGCCGAAGTCGCCGGCAGCGCAGGAGAAACCTCGCGCGCCGCCAGCAAGTCGGAAGAGCGGGTAGCACAAAGCCGGCTGACCGTGCAGGACGGCATGATGGCAGCAGAAACCGTGGTCGCCGCAGTGACGAAATCGCATGCGAACATTGCCGAGCTGGATCAGGCCGTGGGCAAGATCGGCGATATCACCCAGGTCATCAAGGAAATTGCCGAGCAGACCAACCTGCTGGCGCTGAATGCCGCCATCGAGGCCGCACGCGCTGGAGAGAGCGGACGCGGCTTTGCCGTGGTGGCCGACGAAGTGCGCAAGCTGGCCGAACGCACCGCTGGCAGCACCCAGGAAATCAACAAGATGGTCTCCGGCATCCAGCAACTGGCCGGTGAAGTGGTCTCTTCGATGGATCAGGCAGCGGCAGCGGTGGAAACCAGCTCCGGCAAGATGCGCGACAGCGTGGACGGACTGGGCTTGGTTGCCGAAGCGAGCATCCAGACGGTGGCCATGGCCGAACATATTGCCAATGCCTCCGACCAGCAAAGTCTGGCCGGCCAGGATGTGGCGCGCAATATGGAGGTGATCTCGCAGCTCTCCGAAGAAAACCAGCAGCTTTTGCAAAACCTGTGGCAATCAATGGAAGCGCTGCGCGGCTCGGTTGCCCATATCGACGAGGCGGTGAGCGTATTCAAGACGCAACCGAATTAAACCGGTCGCCATCGCGGCAAGCATGAAAAACGGGCCTTAATGGCCCGTTTTGCTTTGGGTGGAACGAATCAGAACTTCTCGCCCGGCTTCAGGTAGCGCCATTTCCCGGTTGGCAGGTTGCCCAGCATCACCTGCCCGACCCGGATGCGCTTCAGTCCGACCACTTCCAACCCGACCAGTTCGCACATGCGACGGATCTGGCGCTTCTTGCCTTCTTTCAGGATGAAACGCAGCTGGTCTTCGTTCTGCCACCACACCCGCGCCGGCTTCAGCGCCGCGCCATCGAGCGACAGGCCGTGGTTCAACTTGCGCAGGCCGTCTTCCGACAGTTTGCCCGACACGCGCACCAGGTATTCCTTCTCGACCTGCGAATCCTCGCCGATCAGGTGCTTGGCGACGCGACCATCCTGCGTCAGCACCAAGAGGCCGACCGAATCGATATCGAGCCGTCCGGCCGGCGCCAAGCCGCGCAGATGGGCCGGCGCAAAGCGGATGCCGCTGTCGTCTTCCTCCCAGTGGTATTCGGGCTTGAACAGCACCACGGCGGGTTGATAGCCATCTTCGGCCTGGCCGGAAACATAGCCGACCGGCTTGTTGATCAGCACCGTCACCCGGTCGGCCTGCGCCGCTTTGGCCGAAGGCTCCAGCGTGATCGTCTGGTCGGGCGTGACCTTGCTGCCGAGCACGTTGACCACCACGCCATCGACCTTGACCCAGCCCTTGGCAATGTATTCATCCGCCTCGCGGCGGGAGCACAGGCCCAGTTCGGCCATGCGTTTGGAGAGTCGTAGGGGTTCCATGGAAATGCTCGTCGTTCGGGGCGTTGATTTTGCCACAAATCCCTGCACCCCGCCGCGCCTGGCCGGCGTATGGCGGACGCCAAAAAAACGCCCAGTTTGCACCGGGCGGTTCAGCGATGTCCCAGAAGCGTAAAAGGCATTAATGATTCAGGTCTTCTTTGCCCTCATCGAGATCGAGCGCCGGATTCACGATCTTGGCCAGTTCAAGATACATGTTCTTGAGGCTGTAGAGCACCATGATGCCGCCGGTGATCGGCATGCACGAATACAGCCATTTCTTCGACATGGCAAACGCCGTGGTCTGTTCTTCGGTTTGCAGCGTGAGCTCCAGCGCATACTTGAAGAAAATGGCAATGAAGATCAGCGACATCAATTCGACGAACAGTCGGTAGACAAAGCGGGCGCGCACCGTTTTCAGGTACTTGGACAGCCAGTCGCCGACGCTGAAGTGACTGTGCGTAACCCACACCGCGGCCGCACCGTAGAAAATCAGCGCACCGTAAAGCAGTTCAAGCACCTCGTCGAACCAGTGCATCGACATCAGCGGCACGAAGCGGATGAAAATATTCAGCGCCAGGATCACCGTGATCAAGGTAAACAGTGCGATGCAGAGCCACTTCAGCGTGGCAGTGAGTGCCCGGTCGAAGTGATTGAGGGTGTAGATAATCGTGTGTTTCATGAGCATATCCTCAGAGAATCAACCGGCTCAGGCCGCGCCCATCACATAATTGGGCAACCACAGGGCGATTTCCGGTACAAACGCGCACAGGATGGTCACCGCCAGGATGGCCAGCAAATAGGGCAGGCTTTCTGCCGCAAGCTTCCAGATACCTACCCTGGCAAAGCTTTCCACCGCGAACAGGCACATGCCCACCGGTGGAGTCAGGTTGCCGATCATGATCAGGAGTGTCATCACCACCCCGAAATTGACCATATCGATGCCGTACATCGGGCACAGTTTCATGAAGATCGGCAGCGTGATCAGGAAGATCGCGTTGCCATCGAGGAAACAGCCCAGCACCAGAATGATCGCGATCACGATCCACAGGAAACCGGCCGGCGTGGCGCCCATCGCGGTCAGTTGCGTGATCAGGGCATCGGGAATGCGCTCGAAGATCGTGAACCAGCCAAAGAAATTGGCGGTGGCGATGATGAACATCAGGCCGCAGGTCTGCTTGAGCGAGACAAACAGGATATCCGGCAGATCGCTGACCTTCAGATCCTTGTAGAAGAAACCGAGGAACAGCGCGTACAAGGTTGCAATCACCGAGGCCTCGGTCGGCGTGAAGAAGCCGGTGGTGATGCCGCCGATGATGATCACCGGCGCCATCAAAGGCCAGAATGCCTCCTTGAAGCTGATCGCGATTTCGCGCAAGTTGGCGCGCGGGTCTTTTGGCAAACCGCGTGGCCCTGCCATCATCCAGATGCCAATCATCATGGCCAGCCCCATCAGCACCCCGGGAATGGCACCCGCGAGAAACAGGCGGCTGACCGAAACCGAGGTGATTGCGCCATACAGCACGAACGGAATCGACGGCGGAATCACCGGGCCGATGGTGGAGGCGCCGGCCACGATGGCGGCGGAAATTGCGGGCTTGTAGCCGGCATCGACCATGGCGCGGTGCTGGATCTGCCCCAGGCCTGCCGCATCGGCCACGGCCGAGCCGGACATGCCGGAGAAGATCATCGAGGAAACCACGCTGACCTGGCCAAGACCGCCGGGCACATGCCCGACCAGCGCACGGGCAAAGCGGAACAGCCGGGTGGTGGTGCCGCCGGTATTCATCAGGTTACCGGCCAGGATAAAGAACGGGATGGCCAGCAGGGTAAAGCCAGTGGTACCGGAATACATGCGCTGCGGCAGCATAGCCAGAAAATCGCTCTGGCCCATGCCGACGAAGAAGGCAATGGCAGTCAGGCCAATCGCCACGGCGATGGGAACGTCGATCACCAGCAAGATCAACAGCACCGCGAAAATGGATAAGGTCAACATCTTGTAAAGCTCCCTTGGCGGAGTCCGTTCCGGAAGTGATGGGTATGGATTGCGTTAAATGGCGGGGCGTCCTCGCGAACGTCCCGCCATGATGGTTAACCAAACTTACTTGCTGTTCTTTTCAACCATGTCCATGAACTTCTTGAAATTGTCGGCACCGACACGGGTCTTGACCTTGTCCCAGGCCGGACCCATCGCGGCCTTCCACGGCCCCAGATCCGGACGGGCAACGACCAGGCCCTTGGCTTCCATTTCCTTCAGCTGCTTGGCTTCGTCATCCCGCAACAGCTTGCGGGCCAGTTTGGCGGCGGAGGCGGATTCCTCGGCCAGCACCTTTTGCTGGGCCGGATTCAGCTTGTCCCAGCTTTTCTTGTTCACCAGATGCACCATCGAGCTGTAGGTGTAGTTCAGGATCGACATGTACTTCTGGTTTTCATACAGCTTGAGGTTGTAGATCGTGCCGATCGGGTTTTCCTGGCCATCAACCACGCCCTGCTTCATGGCCATCACCAGCTCGGAGAAAGCGATGGTCTGGGCATTGCCGCCTGCCGCTTCCACAAAAGCCTGGTAGGCAAAAGCCGGGGGCGTGCGGATCTTCATGCCCTTCATGTCGGCCGGCGTCTGCACCGGTTTTTTGGAATTGGTCAGCTGGCGGAAGCCCCATTCCCAGTCAGAAAGATGTACCAGATTTTTCTTGGCGAGTTCCGGTTCGGCCCATTTCTTGAAATCGCCATCGATGATCTTGTCTGCCGTGGTGTAGTCCTTGAAGGCGAACGGAGTGCTGATCACGTCGTAGAAAGGCAGGTGCTTGGCAATCTGGTCCTGGCCGGACAGGCTCATGTCCACGGCGCCGAGCAACACCTGTTCCAGCACTTCGGGCGGATTGCCTAATGCGTTGTTGCCAAACAGGTTGATCTTGACTTCACCATTGGTGCGCTTTTCCACATTGGCCTTGAACTGCTTGGCCGCAACATCGCACGGATGGCCATCGGGCGCAAAGTGGCCGAGCTTGAGATCAACGGCTGCGAGAGAGAGCTGGGAAATGCCTGCCAGAGCGAGCAAAACAACGATCTTTTTCATGAAAATCCTCCTGGATTTGGCATATCCGGGAACTCCCGGTACGCCTGACTGCCGGTATTTTTCGTGTCAGGAACCGCCGTTGTAGTTCGGCTTTTTGTTCCTACATAGCTGTATACGGAATTTTTATGTGGCTCGCAATAGGTAAGCTGGCCTTACCATCATGGCATTTAAAATAAACCACACTTTGCCGATAGGCGTCTTAAAAAACACGCAGGGTCAGGCCGCAGGCTTGCTGCATTATTTCTATAAAATGTCTTTTTATTTAAAAAATGAGCGGACGGGATGGGGCGAAGATTTGCAGGGCAATGTTGCCGTTTCAGCCGCCCAGTTTTACCGCGAGGCCGCTGGCGCGCTGGGTTTTGCGGACAATGGCGTCAGCCAATACCACGGGATGGGCACAGGCCAGCGTGAAGCGGGCGCGGGCGCGGGTGATGCCGGTGTAGACCAGTTCGCGCGTCAGCACCTGGTTGGTTTCTGGCGGCAGTACCAGCACCGTGTGTTCAAACTCCGAGCCCTGCGACTTGTGCACAGTCATCGCATACGCGGTTTCCACTTCGGCCAGCCGGCTGGCGAGCACCGAGCGCACCTCGTCGCCATTGAGAAAGAACACGCGCATCGCCGCACCGGCCAGCGCCGCTGGCAAGGCAATGCCGATGTCACCGTTGAACACGCCCGCGCCGTAATCGTTGCGCGTCACCATCACCGGACGCCCGGCATACCACTCGCTACGCTTGCCGATCAGCCGCGCCTCGGCCAGTGCGGCTTCGATCGCCCGGTTCAGCCCGGCCACGCCCCACTCGCCCTCGCGCAGTGCACAGAGGATGCGAAAACGCTCGAACGCGCTCAGCACGCGCTTGATCCACGCCGCATGATCGCCGTGCGGGCCGCTACGCACTTCCTCGAGATAGCTGCGATAGCCGCCCGGCGCACCCACGCGGCCATCTAGCGCCAGCGCCACCAGCGCATCCGGACGGGCATGGCCGATCCAGCGCACCTCGTCGCCGGGGGCATGCAGGCAAGCCTGCGCGCCGGCGGCATCGCCACGATTCACTGCCAGCGCCAGCTGACCAATCGGCCCGCCAAAGCGGCGGCTTTCGCGCAGCATCACGGTCTGCTGCGCGAGCATCGAGCCGGCCGGATCGAGATATGCCGGCGGGATGGTTTCGCCAGTGGTTGCAACCACGTAGTCACGTGTCGCCACCGAATAGCACCCGCTCTCGGCATCGCGGCACAGATCGCCCAGCACCGCGCCGGCTTCGACCGAAGCCAGCTGGTCCTTGTCGCCGAGCAGGATCAATCGGGCATGCGCCGGCAAGGCGGCGAGCAGCGCGGCCATCATTTCCAGATGCACCATCGAGGCTTCATCGACGATCAGCACGTCGACATCGAGCGGATTGCCGGCATCGTGGCGCAGGCGCCGCGTGTCCGGTCGCGCGCCGAGCAACGAATGCAGCGTGCGTGCCGCACCCATGCGTTCCGCCAGTGCGGCGAGCGGCAGATCGTCGCCCAGGGTGGCGGCCAAGCCGCCGATGGCCTTGTCGATCGACTGTTTCAGCCGCGCCGCCGCCTTGCCGGTCGGCGCCGCCAGCGCCACGCGCAGCTTGTCGGGCTGCGGCGCGGTGGCAAACAGCAGCGCCAGCAGGCGCGCCACGGTATAGGTCTTGCCGGTGCCCGGCCCGCCGGTGATGATGCCGAGCCGCCCGCGCAGCGCATTGGCGCAGGCGATCTTCTGCCAGTCCGGCCCGATCGCCGCGCTCGGAAACAGCTGGTCGAGCCAGGCGCGGACCGCTGCGGCTTCGATGACCTGCGTTTCGGCAACGCGCTGATGAACAGCCTGAGCAACCTGGCATTCATAGCGCCAGTAGCGGCGCAGATACAGGCGGGCGCCGTCGAGCACCAGCGGTTGTTTCTCGGTTCCGATCACCGTGCTCGCGGCCAGCGCCGGCAGCCAGTCGCGCGGTAGCTCGCGCAGCACGCCGGCCAGAGCGGTAGCGGCATCCTCCGGCCAACCGAGCAGTTCCTGCGGCGCGACCAAGAGTTCATCCAGCGCCAGGCAACTGTGTCCGCGTCCCTCCATGTGCGCGAGCAATGCTGTCGCCAGCAGCAGCTCGGACGAACTCGCCGGGGCGAGCCTCGCAACGAAGCGGGCAAACGCGCTGTCCAGCCGGCGCAGCCAGCCGGCCTCGGCCCATGTGTCCAATTGGTCGAGCAGGGCTTCGGCGGCGAGGCCGGCAAAGAGATCTGGCGTGGTGGAATAGGCAGGCTTGGTTTTCATGTGGCTTATCTTAAACCAATCTCCCCCGCCGGCAGGAAGTGCTGTTGCGTTTCTCGGTGTGGTCTTCGCGGGCGGCCGGTCCATGTACAATTCCTCGTAAAACCCTGCCGACATACAGGGTTATTTCCAACCTCACCATGCCTTTGCCTGGCATGCCGATATTGAGTCAATCACACCATGAATGTTGAACAGATCGAAGCGCTCAAGATGCGGATTCTGGCCGGTGGCCAAATCAGCACGGACGAAGCCCTGACTTTGTCGGAAACCACCGAAAAAGAAGCCCTGTACGCGGCGGCGGACCAGATCCGCGCCCGTTTCATGGGTGACCGGATCGACCTGTGCTCGATCATGAATGCGCAATCGGGGCGCTGCTCCGAAGATTGCAAATGGTGCTCGCAATCGCGCCATTTCAAGACCGGCGTGCCCGAATACAAGCTGGTGAGCGCAGAAGAAGGCTTGAAGCTGGCGCTGGAGAACCACAGCAAGGGCGTGGGCCGCTTTTCGCTGGTTACCAGTGGCCGGGCGCTCAAACCCAAACAAGTGCAGGAAGCGTGCAAGATATACGAGGCGATCAGCAAGGAATGCGACATCGCGCTGTGCGCCTCGATGGGCCTGTTGCGCACGCCTGAGCTGCAAAAACTCAAAGCAGCAGGCGTCGAGCGCTATCACTGCAATATCGAAACCGCACCATCGCATTTTACGAATCTGTGCACCACGCATACCTTCGAGGAAAAACAGCGCACGATCCGCGAAGCGCAAGCGCTGGGCATGAAGATTTGCAGCGGCGGGATTTTCGGCATGGGCGAAACCATGGCGCAGCGCATTGAGATGGCGTTTGTCCTGCGCGAAATGGCGATTGATTCCATCCCGATCAATATCCTCAACCCGATTGAAGGCACGCCCTTGCAAGGCAGCTCGCCGCTCTCGGACGATGAAATCCTGGTGACCATCGCCTTGTTCCGCTTCATCAACCCCACCGCCCATCTGCGTTTCGCCGGCGGACGCAACCTGATTTTCCACATCCAGGAAAAAGCGCTGGGCGCGGGTGTGAGTGCGGCACTGGTTGGGGACTACCTGACCACGCTGGGCGCCGGCATCGCCGAGGACAAGGCCATGTTCCAGCGGATTGGACGTGCAAGCTCTCCGGAACCCGTGGGTGCTTTTCAATAAATTCCTGAACTTCCCAAACCCACTCGTTACAAATCCCGGCAGCGCTCACAGCGCCCGGGATTTGTTCGTTTTGTAGGTAACGTTTGATCAGAAACAGTGTAGATGCCGCAAAGGAGCCAAAACCTTGCACGCCGATGGTGGCTCTTGAGCAACAAACCCGCCGCGTGACTATTTCCAGCCCGAAACCGTTTCAATATTAAGGCCAAAGAAATATCACCGAAGTTAATGGTTTCGCCATGCTTGTTAATTGCTGACTGTGCATTGCGAGATAAATGAACTAATGTGTCTGCCCCTGAAATGTTTTGGACCGTTTTTAATATGAAACTCTCTACCCGTTTGGGCTTGATTGTAGGGTTTGCGGCTCTGGGCGCACTGGTTCTCGTTCTGATTGCACTGCAAACCATACGCTCGAGCATGCTGGAAGATCGGCAAACCCAAATCCGCTTGATGGTAAGCATGGTTGGCCAGCAGGTCGGGATTTTTATTGCGCAGGAAAAGGCCGGTACGCTAAGCCGGGACGAGGCGCAGACCAAGGCCAAGCAAGCCATTGCTGGCTTGCGTAAGGGCGATGATTACGTGCTGGTTCGCGATATGGCCGGAACGGTGCTGGTTCATGCGGATGAGCGCAAAGTCGGCAAGGTGGATATGGGCCCCAAGGGTGCCGATGGCCGCACGACGATGCAGGTCTACCTCGATGCACTGAAAACAAGCGATCTGGCATTGGTGGAAATCCAGACCAAACGCCCCAAGGGCGAGGTGGATGTGCCCAAGATCAACGGCCTGGTCAAAATCCCGGAATGGGGCTGGATTATCGGTTTCGGCCAGTTTGCCGATGACATTGACCAGGCTTACTGGAGCAATGCACTGCGCTTCATCCTGATCGGACTGGCCATCTTTGCGGTCGTGATCGCAGGGGCCGTGGTCATGGCGCGCAAGATCTACCGGGCCTTGGGTGGCGAGCCGGAGTATGCGGCCGCGATGGCCAAGACCATCGCTGGCGGGGATCTGAGCCAGCAGATCAGCAGCACCGGGACGCCGGGCAGTCTGATGGAATCGATCCAGGTCATGCAGACCAGCCTGCGCGGCATCATCGAGAGCATCCAGCACAACGCCGATCGGGTGGGGCAAGCCTCGAACAGCCTGTCCGGACAGATGGAGCAGATCAACGATGCGTCCAAGCACTCTTCCGATGCCATTTCCTCCACAGCAGCCGCCATTGAGCAGATGGCGGTCAGCATCGACCACATCTCGCTCAGCGCCAAAGAAACCGAGACCAACTCTACCCATGCCACTCAACTGGCGAGCCAGGGCGAAAGCCTAGTGCGCCAGGCGAGCAGCGAGATCAGCCGTGCGGCAGGACATGTGGATGAGGCATCCGGCTTGATTGGTGGGCTGGTAGCGCGCACGCGTGAAATCGGCGGCATTGCCGGCGTGATCAAGGAAATTGCCGACCAGACCAACCTCTTGGCGCTGAATGCGGCGATCGAAGCCGCGCGCGCGGGTGAACAGGGTCGCGGCTTTGCCGTGGTGGCGGACGAAGTGCGCAAGCTGGCCGAACGCACCAGCCAGGCCACCGGGCAGATTGCCCACATGATCCAGGCCATCAACGTCGACACCTCGGCCGTGGTGAACGGCATGCAGGCCGTCGGTCCGCAGGTGGCACTCGGGGTGGAAATGGCCGGCAAGGCCGGCGAAGCGCTGCGCCAGATCAGCGAAGCCTCGGTGGTGGCGCTGGGCAAGATCCGCGAAGTGGCCAATGCCACGACCGAGCAAAGCCAGGCCAGCGGCAGCGTGGCAAGCAACGTCGAACAGATTTCCAGCATGGTCGAGGAATCGGCGCAATCGGTGCGCGCCGCCAACGAAAACGTGCTGATGCTGGAGCGGCTGGCCGCCGAACTGCGCCAGTCGGTGGCGCGCTTTAGGGTCTGATCCGCACGGGGGCATGATCTTGGTGCCCGGAATCAAGCAAAAGAGCCGCAAATTGCGGCTCATTTTGCTGGCGCATTCCGCGACGAAACGCGCCGCTTTTCCGTCCGGCTGGCGAATATTACCTGTGCAGGCGCTCTCGTCGACTACGTTGGTGGAAGAAGGTCTGCACGTTCCGCACAGTCATTGCGACGGTCAAGCCGTGGAATCGAAGCGGGCTAGTCGTTGGATTCACCCGGCTTGCTTCCCACGTAGACCCGGATATTCGGCGCCATCGAACCCTTGGGCGCGATATCCGGCAAGTTCACATAGTTGGTGGTGCCATCAAATTTCCAGGCGAAATCGGTGCCGTCGGACAGCTTGAAGCGCAGTACTTGGCCGTGAATAGCGTTGACGTACCTGGTTTTATCCGTAACGTTGATCACCTTGGTACGAGCGGGTACTTTGGTCACGGCCGTGCCGCTGGCATCCGCAGCGAAGGCCGTGGCGCTACCAAGCAGGGCGGCAAAGGCCAGGGATGATGTGATAAGGATGAGTTGCTTCATAGGCTTCATTTTGATTCTCCTTGCTAAAGCAAAATCTCGATTACAAAAAGCAAAGCCGCGGGTACAGATTGATGCGTTTGACATCCCCGC
The DNA here is from genome assembly GCA_018261735.1 of Pseudomonadota bacterium. Classification (GTDB taxonomy): domain Bacteria; phylum Pseudomonadota; class Gammaproteobacteria; order Burkholderiales; family Chitinibacteraceae; genus Formivibrio. The sequence continues at coordinate 20,953 of JAGTRM010000033.1, read as the reverse complement.
TGACAACATCATGGTAACAAGGCATCCCTGATGAAAAAACGAACAAGAGGATTACAAATCTGTAATGACTGACGACCGGCGTTGCGCCTTTTTCTTCCTCGGTGACGACTAAAAAAGCCCGCTGGCGAAATGGTTCAAGCCGTTTCCGGGTTCTGTCTGGGCGGGTTTTCCGACAAGCCGATATTACAAATTTGTAATCACTTCCCTGCAAATACCCGTGGATAATCAATATGCTGTAATGCATGGCGGATTCAACATGAAGCTGCTGATTGTCGAAGATGACGCAAAAACCCGTTCTTATCTGAAGCAGGGTCTTTCAGAGCAGGGGTTTGTTGTGGACACGGCGGCCAATGGCGTGGATGGCAACCATCTGGCGCTGACCGGCGACTACGATCTGATCGTGCTGGATGTGATGATGCCCGGCATGGATGGCTGGTCGGTTGTAACCGCCTTGCGCCGGAACAAGGAAACGCCGGTGCTGTTCCTGACCGCCCGCGACAAAGTGGAAGAGCGGGTGCGCGGGCTGGAGCTGGGTGCCGACGATTACCTGATCAAGCCCTTTGCTTTTTCCGAGCTGGTGGCGCGCATCCGTACCCTGCTCAAGCGCGGAAAGACGCGCGAACCGGATGTGCTGCATCTGGCCGATCTGGAAGTGGATCTGTTGCGCCGCAAGGTTGCTCGTTCGGGCCAGCGCATCGATCTCACCGCCAAGGAATTTGCCCTGTTGAGCCTGTTGATGCGGCGGCAGGGCGAAGTGCTTTCGCGCACCATGATCGCGGCGCAGGTCTGGGACATGAATTTTGACAGCGATACCAATGTCGTCGAGGTAGCAGTGCGGCGATTGCGGGCCAAGATCGATGATGCTTTCGAAGCCAAACTGATCCATACCATACGCGGAATGGGGTATGTGATGGAGGTCGGGGAGTTCTGAGCATGATGCGCAATGTCTTTGGGGTTTTTTCCACCCTGTCAGCACTTCCATTGAACGACCCTGCGCCGGCTGCCGGGAATGTGCGGACTAAAGCCCACCCCGGCATTTCCATCACCAAGCGTCTTGGCGCGCTGTTTGCCCTGATGTCCTTGCTGCTGCTGGCCGCAATCGGCAGCACACTCTATTTGGCGCTGGTGCACAAGTTGGAAAATCGCGATCAGGATGAGTTGATTGGCCGCGTTCAATTGATTCGCAGCTATTTGCGCGATTTGCAGACCGTGGATGAGCTTCGGGAAATGGACCAGCACTGGGGAAATGCCCTGACCGGCGGGCGCCGGACCGTGCATCTGGTGCTGGCGGATGAAGAAGGGAAACCCTTGTTCCGCTCCACGTCACTTGGCCCGGATGGCCCCATCTCACTGAAACCCGTCAGCCAGGAGGACGCCGCCCCGGCTTCATCCAGGCTCTGGAAAACAAACAGCGAAGAGCCAGTGCGTTTGGTCACCGCCTGGGGGCGGCTAGGCAAGGGCGAAGATGCGCAGCACATCCTGATTGGCTTGAGCCTTTCCACCAATGAAACCCGACAGACCCTGCGCGAAAGCGCGTATATCCTGCTCTTGACCGTGGTACTGGGCACGCTGGTTGCGGCCGTGCTGGGAATCTGGGTTGCCAGACGCGGTTTGGCCCCGGTGGCGGCCATTACCCAGACGGCGCGTGAAATCACTGCAAGCAACCTGTCCCAGCGTTTGCCCGAGGGCGAAGTGCCGGAAGAATTTTATCTGCTGGCGAAAGCTTTCAACGGCATGCTGGCACGCTTGGATGATGCCTTCCAGAAGCAATCGGATCTATCCTCGGATCTGGCCCACGAACTGCGGACCCCCATCAACAGCCTGATGCTGCAAGCACAGGTTGCACTATCCCAGGCGCGGACGATCGAGGAATACAAGGAAATCCTGGAATGCGCGGTCGAGGAATATCAGGACCTTTCGCGCATGATCGAGGAAATGCTGTTTCTGGCCCGCGCTGACAATGCCGAAGCCGTACTGCAGAAGGAAATGATCGATCTGCGAGTGGAGGCCGAGTGCGTCACCGAGTTTTACCAGGCGCTGGTGGAGGAACATGGACTTTCCGTTGAGATTACGGGGCAAGCGGCAATCATTGCCGACAAGGGCTTGCTGCGGCGCGCCCTGGGCAACCTGATTGCCAATGCCATCCAGAACACGCCGGCGGGTGGCAAGATCCGGGTCGAGCTGAAGCAGGCCGGCGAAAAGGTCGTCACGATCAGCATCTGCAATCCCGGGCCCGGCATCGCCCCGGAGCATCTGCCGCGTCTGTTTGACCGCTTTTACAGCATCGACAAGGCCCGAACCCCGGGCAAGAACGGAACCGGGCTGGGATTGGCCATTGTGCGCTCGATCATGCAGCTGCATGGCGGTGATATTGAAGTGACCAGCACGCTGGGCGAGAAAACGCAGTTCGTGCTGGTCTTTCCTGCCGGAACCTAAATCCAATCCAATAAGCCAGGCCGGTTAGCTGGCGTCGGAAGGGCTGCTTACATAGACCCGGATCTTCGGATCGACACGGGCGCCCTGGGGGGCGATATCGGCGAGCGAGACATAATTCGCCTGCGTGTCGAACTTCCAGCTGAACGTTTTGCCATCAGCCAAGGTAATGTTCAGGACATCACCGGACTGAACATTCAGGTATTCGGTTTGGGGCGTGACGGTCACTTGCCGGGCATTCTTTGCCTGGCTGCCAACCGGGGTGCCATTGCCGCTGGCGGCAAAAACGGCAGAGGCGGCAAACAGGGCGGCCATGGCCAGAGTGGCTTTAACAAGGGTGCGTTGCTTCATTGGGTATCTCCTGATTTAAGTGAAGTTGCGTTGCGGCGGCCGGCTGGGGCTTCGGGCATTTCCCGCGAACAGCGACAGGTTAACAAGCTGTACCTATCAAAAAGCGAACCTGAAAATTACAAACTTGTAATCGCAAGCAATTGGATACTCGTGGATAATCAACAAGATATAAAACAGCCCCCTGGTTAACATGAAGCTACTGATCGTTGAAGATGATGCAAAAACGCGGGCGTATTTGAAGAAAGGGATTTCGGAGCAGGGGTTTGTGGTGGATGTCGCGGCCAATGGCGTGGATGGCTGCCATCTGGCGCTCAGCGATGATTACGATCTGGTGGTGCTGGATGTGATGATGCCCGGCAAGGATGGCTGGTCCGTGCTCGACGAATTGCGCCGCAGCAAGGAAACCCCCGTGCTGTTCCTGACCGCGCGCGACAAGGTGGAAGACCGGGTGCGGGGGCTGGAACTGGGCGCCGATGATTACCTGGTCAAACCGTTTGCCTTTTCCGAATTGGTCGCGCGCATCCGCACCCTGCTCAAGCGCGGCAAGACGCGTGAACCGGATGTGCTGCAACTCGCCGATCTGGAAGTGGATCTGCTCAAACGCAGGGTGACCCGTTGCGGCGCGCGCATCGATCTCACCGCCAAGGAATTTGCGCTGCTCAGTCTGCTGTTGCGACGGCAGGGTGAGGTGCTTTCGCGCACCATGATCGCGGCGCAGGTATGGGACATGAATTTTGACAGCGATACCAATGTGGTCGAAGTGGCGGTACGCCGGTTGCGGGCCAAGATCGACGACCCTTTTGAATCCCGGTTGATCCATACCATGCGCGGCATGGGCTACGTCATGGAAGTCAGGGAGTCCGAAGAATGATCCCGACCGTCCGTAATCTGCTGAAAACCGGAATTCTTCGGCTTGGGACGGCGCGTTCGTCCCAAGGGAAAGCCGCAAAAATTCGCCCTGGCGTTTCCATCACCAAACGCCTGAGCATTTTGTTTGCGCTGATGACATTCCTGCTACTGGCCGCCATCGGAAGCTCGCTCTATTTTGCGCTGGTCCACAAGCTGGAAAGGCGCGATCAGGATGAGCTGATCAGCCGTATTCATGTGGTTCGTGCCTATCTGCGAAATTTGCAATCCGACGATGATTTGCAAACCATGAACCGCCAGTGGGAAAACGCCCTGACTTCGGGCAGCCGAACGGTGCATCTGGTGCTGGCGGACGAGCAGGGAAAAACCCTGTTTCGTTCCACCTCGCTCAGTCCGGATGGCCCCGCATTGCTCAAGCGCGTGCTCGAGGAGAAGACCGCACCCACTTCCTCGTGGGTTTGGGAGCAAGACAGCAAAGAATTCGTGCGCATGGTCACGGTATGGGGACGGCTGGGCGAAGGCGAGAGCGCCCGGCCCATCCTGATCGGCCTGTGCCTTTCCGCCAATGAAACCAAACAGACCCTGCGCGAATGCGCCTATATCCTGTTGTTGACCGTGGTGCTGGGCACGCTGGTCGCGGCCGGATTGGGCAATTGGGTGGTTCGGCGCGGCCTGGCTCCGGTGGCTGCCATTACCCGGGCTGCGCGTGAAATCACCGCCAGCCGTTTGCATCAGCGTTTGCCGCAGCGTGAAGTGCCGGAAGAGTTTTACGAGCTGGCCAAGGCCTTCAACGGCATGCTGGCGCGCCTCGATGAGGCTTTCCAGAAACAGTCGGATCTCTCCTCGGATCTGGCCCACGAACTGCGCACCCCGCTCAACAGCCTGATGCTGCAGGCCCAAGTGGCATTGGCCCAGGCGCGGACAATGAGTGAGTACAAGGAAATTCTGGAATCCGCCGTTGAGGATTACCAGGGCCTGTCGCGCATGATCGAGGAAATGCTGTTTCTGGCCCGTGCCGACAACGCCGAGGCCATCTTGCAGAAAGAAACCATCGATGTGCGGGAGGAAGTCGAGTGCGTGAGCGAGTTTTATCAGGTGCTGGCCGACGAGCAAGGTCTTTGCGTTGAGGTGGCAGGGCAAGCCGTGATCCATGCCGACAAGGGCTTGCTGCGGCGCGCGCTGGGCAACCTGATCGCCAACGCCATCCAGCACACGCCCCCCGGAGGCAAGATCTGGGTCGAGCTGAAGCAGGCCGGGACCAAGGCCGTCACGATCACCATCGGCAATCCCGGGCCCGGCATCGCGGCAGAGCATCTACCGCGGCTATTCGACCGGTTTTACAGTGTCGACAAGGCCAGAACCCCGGGCAAGCGCGGCACCGGGCTGGGATTGGCCATTGTGCGCTCGATCATGCAGCTGCATGGCGGCGATATTGAAGTGAAGAGCCTGCCCAGCGTGAAAACAGAATTCGTCCTGACGTTCCCCGTCGCGGCCTGAATCCGGCCGCCCCTTGTTTTGGCCTCCTGCCCCTCCTTCAGGAGTGGTCCCTTGCCTATCGAACATCCTTCGCCTTAAGCATGCCCTCTGCGGCATGCGCCGGCACGCCGCTTCCTTTTGTTTGATTGCCTAGCTACCTGACCGCAAGAATGAAAAATACGGCGAATTTCGCAAGAATGTTGCGCAAAAATCCAAGTTACAGGTAATATGGTCAGGCCAGAAGATTGAGGGCGAATGGTCTCGCCCGGCAGGGCCCGTACCAACAAAAAAATCATACATATCAAGGAGGCAGTACATGTTTAAAAAACTCTTTTTCATTGTGTCGCTCTGCACCATGGCCTGGATTGCCCCGGCCGCCCACGCAGCGGATGAAACGGCTGCCGTCACGTCGGCCGTAGAAAAACTGCGCGTCTTGATGGTCACCCCGGATAGCGCCGCACTGGGCGCCCTGGTTGCCGAAGAGCTGAACTATGGCCATTCGAATGTGCGTATCGATACCAAAGCCAGCTTCATCGGTGACTTGATGAGCGGCGCTTCCGATTTCCTGACCATGGATCTGACGGAGCAAACCGTACGCGTAGTGGGCGATACCGCCATCGTGCGCCACACCCTGACCGGCAATACCGCCGACAAGGGTAAAGACCCGGGCACCGTCAAGCTCAAGGTCTTGCTGATTTGGCAAAAACAAGCCGGCGAATGGAAGCTGCTGGCTCGTCAGGCCGTGCGCGTTTAACGCTTTCCCTGTTCCTCCAGGGAAAATAAAAAGAGCCGCATTCGCGGCTCTTTTTCATCGGCAGCATGGCTGCGGCAAAAGCTTAGCCGCGGCTGGTGACCACCAGCAGGTGATAACCGAACTGGGTCTTCACCGGGCCTTGCACTTCATTGACCGGGGCGCTGAAAACCACCTTGTCGAATTCCGGCACCATCATGCCGGGGCCGAACTTGCCCAGATCACCACCCTGGGCACCGGACGGGCAGCTGGAATGCTCCTTGGCGAGTGCGGAAAAATCCGCGCCGGCCAGGATTTGCTGCTTCAGTTCTTCACATTTCGCTTCGCTACTGACCAGAAGGTGGCGGGCGGTGGCTTGTACCATTTGCAACTCCAAAGAAAGATGCCCGATCGGCATCATTTTTAAAAACACGCGTGATCATTCGCGTGGGTGGATTTCTACGTGGGCGCGGGGGCCGAAATTTCAAGCTTAAACCCCACCGCACCGTCAAGGTCTCGCCTACTTGATCGCTTCGATGTCGGCCAGCGATTCGATCCCCTTCTGGGTGATGGCAAATCCCCCTTCTGCCCGGGGGCTGATGTGCCCCTTCTTGCCGAGGAAAGTGGCGACTTCGCCATCGAGCTTGGCAAGCGGGTTGCTTGCGATGCTGCGCAGCCCGTCAATGCAACGCTTGAGCACCAGCGCCTGGCGGCCCTTGTCGGTGATCGCAATGTGGCCGTTACGCCCGTAGGCGATGTATTTCAGCCCGTTCAGGTGTTTGGCATGCTTGGCTACGCAAGGGCTGACCTTCCTGCTTTTTATGCCGCGGCCGATTTCGGCCAGGGCTTCAAATTCATCGGTCGTCAATGCGTCGTTCATGGGGATTTCCTGTTTCAATTAAGTGGCTGATTTCCGTTTCGGCGCCATGTTAGCGCACTGCGGGCCTGCCGGTTGCGCAGAATGAAAAATCGTCCGCTGTACGCACATCGGTCGGTGGCGGTTTTTCTGCTGCGTTGCGTGTCTTCGACCAAAACTTGGAAAACAAAAAGATCCTTTCCTTGCCGAGTGCGGCACAAGTTTTGTAGTCTCCCATTTGGCCGTGGCCCTGCATGGGCCCGCAGGCCGGTTCACGAGAGGAGCAGGCATGAAGCGATGGGCGCACGTTTTTGCCATGGTATCGTTATGGATATCCTGTTCGGCGTTTTCTGCCGACAACATCGTCATCAATTTCGATAGCGCCAACCCGCCCTTCATGTACGAGCGCGAGGGCAAAGCGGCCGGCATTTACCCGGCGCTGGTCACCGCGGCCTTCAAGCGCATGCGGGTGGGTGTCACCTTGCAACCCAGGCCATGGGTCCGCGCCCTGCGCGAGCTCGACGAAGGACTGGCGGGCGTGGGCGGCATCTACCGCAATGCGGAACGTGAACGAAAATACGATTTCAGCCAGCCGATCTTCGTTGAAAAACTGCTGGTTTATTTCAACAAATCCAGGCCGGTGAATTTCAATACCGTCGATGATCTCAAGGGCTTGCACATCGGCGTGGTGCGCGGCTGGAGCTACGGCGAGCGTTTCGACCTGGCGCGTCGCGCGGGCCAGTTTACTGCGGAAGAAACGCCTTCCGACGAGCAGAATTTCAGCAAGCTCGAACGGGCGCGACTCGATGCGGTGCTGGCCGTGGCCGAAGCCGGTGCGGCCCAGATGGTCACGCGAAGCAACATCCAGGCCGCACCGGCGCCCCTGGCCTTGAATGTCACCTTTCTCACGTTTGCCAAATCAGCTCGCAAGCAAGCCTTGCTCAAGCAGTTTGATCTGGCGCTCAAGGCGATGCATGCCGATGGCGAATTCGAGCGGATCGTGGCGGCGGAACTGGCACGATAAGCCCGCAGGGCTGTTGCCGCGAAGCGGCCCCGGTTTTTCTGTTATGGTTCGGCCCATTCATTTCGATCTGCGCAGCCTGAACCAATGACCCCGAAAAAAGTTTTCCCCGCTGAAAAAACCAGCCTGCATCCGCGCAATCCGCACCGCTCGCGCTATGACTTTCCGGCACTGATTGCCAGTTGCCCGGAGCTGGCGGCGTTTGTCGCGGTCAATCCGTACGGCGACGAATCGATTGATTTCGCCGATCCTGCCGCGGTAAAAATGCTCAACCGCGCATTGCTCGCGCATTTCTATGGCATCGCGCAGTGGGATATTCCCGCCGGGTATCTGTGCCCGCCGATTCCGGGGCGCGCCGATTACATCCATACCGTGGCCGATCTCCTGGCGCACGACAACGGCGGCAAGATTCCGCAGGGCGATGCCGTGCGCGTGCTCGATATCGGCGTCGGCGCGAATGCGATCTACCCGATGTTGGGGCGCGCGGCGTATGGCTGGCAGTTTGTTGGCAGCGAAATCGATGCCGTGGCGCTCAGGAATGCCGAGGCGATCTTTGCCGGCAATCCCAAGCTCGCTGGCGGTTTTAGCGCGCGCCTGCAGACCGGCGCCGGGCAACTCTTTTCCGGGGTGATCGGTCCGGACGAGTTCTTTGACCTGACGGTATGCAACCCGCCGTTCCACGCTTCGGCTGCCGATGCGGCCGGCGGTTCACGGCGCAAACTGCGTAATCTGGGCAAGGAAGCGCCCGGCAAGCCCGTGCTCAATTTTGCCGGGCAGAACAACGAGCTGTGGTGCGAGGGCGGCGAGATCGCCTTCGTGCGCGCGATGATCCGCGAAAGCCGCCTGTTCGCGCAGCAGTGCCTGTGGTTCACCACGCTGGTTTCCAAGCAGGATAACCTGCCGCTGATCTACGCCGCGCTCGACCGCGTCGCGCCGCGTGCCGTGTTCACGCTGGATATGGCGCAAGGCCAGAAGATCAGCCGCGTGGTGGCCTGGAGTTTCTATCCGGAAACCGAACACCGGGACTGGGCGCGCAGCCATTGGCAGCCCGCCCGGGACCGCTAACCTCAGGCCTTTTCGTCATGCTGGCGATGGCGACTTCAAGCCGACGGAGACCTCAAACAATTCTGGCTAGATCACATATCCCGACTAGGCGGATATTGGTTCGGCAGGAATGCGTACCGCGTGGGTCTGCGGCAGATGCGGCAAAGCCAGATCGATGGCGAGGGTGATGCGTTTTTCCAGTGCGGCGCTGGTGATCCGGTAATCGGTGAAATCGGCCTCGGTGGCATACACGCCGACCGGCAGCGTCAGCGCCTGTTTCATGGCCAGCAACGGGCGCAGCTGCTGGTCGATCACCAAGCCGTGCAGCGGGCTGCCGCCGGTGGCAGCGAGCAGGGTAGGTTTGCCGGCCAATGCATCCATGCCGAGAAAATCGATGAAATGCTTGAACATGCCAGTGTAGGTCGCGCTGTAGACCGGGCTGGCGGCGATCACCACATCGGCATTTTCCACGGCGGCGAGGTGGGCCTGCATCTCGGGCGGCAGTTCGCCGCGTTGCATGCAGGCTCCGATCAAGCGGCCGATTTGTGCGATTTCTATCACATGCGGCGCAATTGTGCGGTGTTCGCCAATTCTGGCGAGCAGGGCATTGCACAAAACCAGTGTGCGCGACGGGCGTTGCAGGCTGCCGCATAGCACGGCGACTTTCAGAGCTGACATTCCGGTCTTTCCTTTCTGTTTGAAACGCACCCTACCGAGCAGGAAGCATGCCATCAAGCGGCGTCTGCCTGTCCGTGTCAGTGCGCCTCGTCCCAGTTCATTCCCACGCCGACCTCGGCCAGCAGCGGCACCGCCAGTTGGGCAATGCCTGCCATGCGCTTGGGCAGTTCGGCGCGCACCAGCGCGACTTCGGCATCGGGCACTTCCAGCACCAGTTCATCGTGCACCTGCAGCACCAGGCGCGATTGCAGTTTTTCCGCTTCCAGCCAGCGGGCCACCTCGATCATCGCCAGCTTGATCAGGTCGGCAGCGGTGCCCTGCATCGGCGCGTTGATCGCCGCGCGTTCGGCCCCGGCGCGCCGCGCCGGATTGGCCGACTTGATCTCCGGCAGCCACAGGCGGCGGCCATACACGGTTTCGACGTAGCCCTTGGATTTCGCCTCGGCGCGGGTGCGTTCCATGTAGGCGGCCACGCCCGGGAAGCGGCCGAAATAGCGGTCGATATAGGTCTGCGCCGCGCTGCGCTCGATCTCGAGCTGGCTGGCGAGCCCGAACGCGCTCATGCCGTAGATCAGGCCGAAGTTGATGGTCTTGGCGTAGCGGCGCTGTTCGTGGCTGACCTCGTCGGGCGCGACGCCGAACACTTCGGCGGCGGTGGCGCGGTGGATGTCCATGCCTTCGGCAAAGGCTTTCAGCAGCGCGGCATCGTTGGAAAGATGCGCCATGATGCGCAGTTCGATCTGCGAATAGTCGGCGGAAACCAGCTTGCAGCCGGGCGGCGCGATAAAGGCTTCGCGGATGCGCCGGCCCTCGGCGGTGCGCACCGGGATGTTCTGCAGGTTCGGGTCGCTGGATGCCAGCCGCCCGGTCACCGCCACGGCTTGGCTGAAGCTGGTGTGTACCCGGCCGGTGACCGGGTTGATCATCAGTGGCAACTTGTCGGTATAGGTCGATTTGAGCTTCGAGAGCGAGCGGTGTTCGAGCAGCACCTTGGGCAGCGGAAAGTCGCGCGCGAGTTCCTGCAGCACTTCCTCGTCGGTCGACGGCGCGCCCTTCGGCGTTTTCTTGATCACCGGCAGCTTCAGGCGGTCGAAGAAGATCTCGCCGATCTGCTTCGGGCTGGCCAGGTTGAACGGCTGGCCGGCCAGCTCGTAGGCCTGGCGTTCGAGCGCGATCAGGCGCAGGCCCAGTTCGTGGCTCTGGCGCGACAGCTGTTGCGCATCGAGCAGGATGCCGGTGCGCTCCATTCGGTACAGCACTTCGCGCGTTGGCAGCTCGATCTCGCGGTAGAGTTTTTCCAGTTGCGGTTCGGCGGCGAGCTTGGCGCCGAGCGACTGCGCCAGGCGGAAGGTGATGTCGGCATCCTCGGCGGCGTAGGCGGTGGCATCGCTGATCGCCACTTCGTCGAAACCGATCTGCTTGGCGCCCTTGCCGCAGATGTCCTCGTAGTGGATCGTGGTTTCATCGAGCTCGCGCGCGGCCAGATCGTCCATGTTGTGGCGCTCGTGGCTCGCCAGCACGTAGGACATCAGCATGGTGTCGTCGACGATGCCGGCGAGTTCAATACCATGGTTGGCGAACACATGCTGGTCGTATTTCAGGTTTTGGCCGAGTTTCTTGTGCGCGGCCGATTCCAGCCATGGCTTGAGCCTGGCCAGCGTGGGCTCGAACGCCAGCTGGTCGGAGGCATCCGGCCCGCGATGCGCGAGCGGCAGATAAGCTGCTTCGCCGGCATGAATCGAGAACGACAGGCCGACGATGCGCGCGGAAAACGGATCGAGGCTGGTGGTCTCGGAATCGAGCGCGGCGACCGGCGCAGCGTTGAGTTTGGCGAGCCAAGCGTCGAGTTGCGCCTCGGTCAGGATGCAGTCGTAATGGCGTTCGAGCTTGGCGGGGGGCGGCGCTTCTGCGATGACCGGCGCGGCGGCGGGCACGGCCGGCGGATCGGCGAACATATCCGTGGTGGCAAACAGGTCGGTGGTGGCGGACGCAGGCGCCGCAGCCGGCGCGCTGGGCAAGTGCGCTTCGGCTTCCTTGGTCCAGGTACGGAAGGCATTGCGCACGAACAGCGCGTGCAGCGTCGGCCAGTCGACTGCTTGCGGCTTCAGGCTTTCCACGCCCTGCGGCAGTTCGGCCTGCAGATCGACGTCGCACTTGATGGTGACGAGCTGCCTGGCCATCGGCAGCCAGTCCAGCGTATCGCGCAGGTTCTGGCCGACCACGCCCTTGATGCCGTCGGCGCCGGCAACCAGCGCATCGAGCGTGCCGTATTCGGCCAGCCACTTGGCGGCGGTCTTGGGGCCGCACTTGGGCACGCCCGGCACGTTGTCCGCGGTGTCGCCGACCAGCGCGAGGTAATCGACGATCTGGTCCGGGCGTACGCCGAACTTTTCCAGCACGCCGGCTTCATCGAGCACTTCGCCGGACATGGTGTTCTCGATGCGCACATGCCGGTTCACCAGTTGCGCCATGTCCTTGTCGCCGGTCGACATAATGGTTTCGATACCGTGCTGCGTGCCCCAGTCGGCCAGTGTGCCGATCACGTCATCGGCCTCGACGCCGTCGACCATCAGGATCGGAATGCCGAACGCGCGCACGGCGAGGTGGATCGGTTCGATCTGCACGCGCAACTCGTCCGGCATCGGCGGGCGCTGCGCCTTGTACTGCGGATAGAGTTCGTCGCGGAAAGTCTTGCCCTTGGCGTCGAAGACGCAGGCGATATAATCGGCCGGCGTGGTTTCGCGCAGTTTCTTCAGCATGTTGATGAAACCGTACAGCGCATTGGTCGGCGTGCCGTCGGGCGCGGACAACGACTGGATCGCATGAAACGCGCGGTAGAGATAGGACGAGCCGTCGATAAGCAACAGGGTGGGCATGCGGGAAAGCCTCTATACTTCGGATGAGGGAAACGGTGGTGTGCCGCTCCCGGAACAAAACAAGGAACCAGCCAATGACACTGCGCGACAAGTTGCCCGAAAGCCTTGCGCCGGCCATTCCCACTGACAATTCAACGCCGCTCGCCCGGGAGGCGTGGCGCGTATTCGGCATTATGGCCGAATTTGTCGAATCGACCGAGCGCTTGCAGTCGATCAAGCCGGCGGTGTCGATCTTCGGCTCGGCCCGGACCGCGCCAGATCATGAATATTACAAGCTCACCGAAGATATTGCCCGCCAGCTTTCCGATTCCGGTTTCGCCGTGATCTCCGGCGGCGGCCCCGGCATCATGGAAGCGGCCAACAAGGGCGCGTTTTTCGGCAAGTCGCCGTCGGTGGGCCTGAACATCCAGTTGCCGCACGAGCAGCACGGCAACCCGTACCAGGATATCTCGCAGACCTTCCGTCATTTCTTTGCGCGCAAGGTCATGTTCGTGCGCCACGCCAGCGCCTATGTCGTGATGCCGGGCGGTTTCGGCACCATGGACGAATTGTTCGAGGCGCTGACCCTGATCCAGACTGGCAAATCGCGCCGGATTCCGATCGTACTGGTGGGCAGTGCCTTCTGGGGCGGGCTGGTCGACTGGCTGCGCGCCGCGTTGGCGGGCGAGGGCATGATCAGTCCGGAAGACATGGATCTGATCCAGATCATCGACGAGCCCAAGGCTGTGGTCGAGACCATTTTCAATTTCTACGAAGCGCGCGGTTTCGAACCTTCCGCCGCCGAGCACGAAATGCAGTTCAGCCTCTGACCCACGGGGTCGGGAAAGGAAACATCATGCGTCGCCTGTTGCTGCTAGCCCTGTTGCCCCTGTTCGCCGTCGCGGCGCCCGCGCCGATCGATCCCCCGCCGCCGATGCCAGCCACGAACGCTGAAAGCGATGTGCCGGAAGTGCGCATCATCGAGCAGAAGGAAGCCACGATCACCGAGTACCGCGCCCGCGGCAAGCTCTACAAGATCAAGGTCACTCCCAAGAATGCGCCGCCCTACTATTTGATCGACACCGAAGGCCATGGCCGATTCGATCGCGGCGACAACCCGGCACTGGAAAACATGGCAGTGCCGCGCTGGGTATTGTTCGAATTCTAAAATCAGAGCGCGCAGTGACTTCCGCCGGTGGCGATCGCTGCCGGCGTATTTTTTCCGGGATCATCCATGACAACCTCTGCTTTTCTGGCCGCATTGCACGCCTTGCTGGGCCCCTCCAACCTGCTGACCGACCCGGCGGATCTGGCGCGCTACTGCCTGGACCAGCGTCGCCGTTACCGCGGGCAGGCACTGGCGCTGGCGCGGCCCAGGTCGACCGAAGAAGTCGCTGCCGTGATGCGGCTCTGCGCCGAGCATGCGGTGCCGGTCGTGCCGCAGGGCGGCAATACCAGCAATTGCGGCGCCGCCACGCCGGATGAATCGGGCCATGCCCTGATTCTTTCGCTGGAACGCATGAACCGGGTGCTGGCCGTCGATGCGGCCAACAATACCGTGACCGTGGAAGCCGGCGCGATCCTGACCGATGTCCAGCAGGCATGCCGCGCCGCCAACCGCCTGTTCCCGGCCGACTGGGGCGCAGCGGGCTCGTGCCGGATCGGCGGCGCGCTGGCGGTCAATGCCGGCGGCATGAATGTGCTGCGCTACGGCAATATGCGCGAACTGACTCTGGGGCTGGAAGTAGTGCTGCCCAGCGGTGAAATCTGGAATGGCCTGCGCGCGCTGCGCAAGGACAATACCGGCTATGACCTGAAGCAGTTATTCATCGGCTCGGAAGGCACGCTCGGCATCATCACCCGTGCGGTGCTGCGCCTTTTTCCTTTGCCGACTGCGCGCGCCGCCGCGATGGCGGTGCTGCCCGATCCGGCTGCGGCACTGGCGCTGTTGCGCGAACTGCAAAGCGAAGTGGGCGATCGCGTGACCTCGTTCGAGCTGATCGGCCGTCCCTGTTTCGACCTGGTCGCCAAACACTTTCTGGCGCTGGCCCAGCCGTTCTCGCCGACGCCGGAATGGGCCGCGCTGATCGAGCTGGCCGATTGCGGACAGAGCGAGCCCTTGAGTGACCGCCTGCTGGAACTCCTGGCCGAAGCCGGCGTGGAAGACGCGGTGCTGGCGCGCAACGAGTCCGAGATCGAAACGCTGTGGCGCCTGCGGGAGGAGATTCCGGAAGCGCAGCGGCGCGAGGGCGTCAGCATCAAGCACGATATCAGCGTGCCGGTCAGCAGCCTGCCGCAATTTATCGAGACCTGCGGCCCGCGCCTGACCGCTGCGTTCGCCGATGCCCAGATCGTGGTTTTCGGTCATCTGGGCGATGGCAACCTGCATTACAACGTGTTCCGCGAAGATAAAAGCGCCCATGCTTACGCCGACGAGGCGGCAATCAATGCAATTGTTTACGATTGCGTGGCCGAATTCGGCGGCAGCTTCAGTGCAGAGCATGGCATCGGCCAGCTCAAGACTGCCGCGCTGGCGCACTATCGCGGCGGCATCGAGCTGACGCTGATGCAGGAAATCAAGCGTGTATTCGATCCGAAAGGGCGGATGAACCCCGGCAAGTTATTTTAGGTTCTGTTGACACTAGATTAGTTTTTACGCAAGTCCGCCAACTTGCCGGGGCGCGAAGCCAAGCACAAGCAAGGCTCCCGCCTTGCGAGCATTGGCGACAAAGCATCCGGCAAGAATGGCGGGCTTGCCCTTCGGGCGGATGGGTCTTTTGCCCCATGACCGCGTTGTTTGCCGTTTGTGGTACTTGTACCACGGCACGTCAAATGCCTTGTCCTGAAACAAAATACCCATCCGCGTAAAAATTAATCTGGCGTCAACAGAACCTCAGATTGGCTGACAATTGCGGCTGCACTGCGGAATTTTGCAAGATTTGCGTTACTATTGGCGCGAACCAATTTCCCTGACAGGATGGCATGAACTCGCAGACCTCCGCCCCCGTTAAACCAGAGCACGGTGCGTTTGCCTGGCATGTGGGCGAGCATCAGGCGCATTTCGATCCGTTGCTGGATTGCCTGGTCGAGCTGACGCGAATTCATGGCGCGCCCTGGACGCGCGAATCCCTGGCGGCGGGGCTGCCTCTGGTTGACAACCTGCTGACTCCATCGCTGTTGCCACGTGCAGCCTCACGGGCCGGGCTCTCCGCCCGCGTCGTGCGGCAACCGTTGGCTGAAATCCCCAAGCGCCTGCTTCCTGCCATTTTGCTGCTCGAGGACCGGCGCGCGGTCCTGCTGCTCGAACGTCTGCCCGACGGTCAGTTGCGCGTGCGTTTTCCCGAATCCGGCGAAGGTGCTGAACTGTTGCCGGCACAAGAGCTGGAGCTGTTGTACAGCGGCGTGGCGGTGTTTGTCCGCCCGCGCTACCTCTTTGACAACCGCACTCCGGAACTGGGCCAGGTTCGCAGTCGGCACTGGTTCTGGAGCGTGGTCCTGGCCAACTGGCGGCTGTACCGCGATGCGCTGGTGGCGTCCCTCGTGGTCAATATTTTCGCGCTGGCCATGCCGCTGTTCTCCATGAATGTGTACGACCGCGTGGTGCCGAACCATGCGATCGAAACGCTGTGGGTGCTGGCGCTGGGCGCAGCCCTGATGCTGGTGTTCGATTTCGTGCTGCGCACGGCGCGCGGCTACATCATCGACGTGGCTTCCAAGCGCATCGACATCACGCTGTCGGCGCTGATCATGGAACGCGTGCTCGGCATCCGCATGGCGGCGCGCCCGGCTTCGGTCGGCTCGTTCGCGGCCAATCTGCGCGCGTTTGAATCGGTGCGCGATTTCATCGCCTCGGCCACCATCACGTCGTTGATCGACCTGCCTTTCGCCCTGATCTTCCTGCTGGTGCTGGTCTGGATCTCGCCCTGGCTGATCCTGCCGCCGCTGATCGGCATGGCACTGGTACTGCTCTTTACCCTGGTCACCCAGGCCAAGATGCACGAACTGACCGAGGTCAGCCAGCGCGCCGCCGCGCAGCGCAATGCCACGCTGGTGGAAAGCCTGGTCGGCATCGAAACCATCAAAACCATGGGCGCCGAAGGCGAGATGCAGCGGCGCTGGGAGCGCGCGACGGTGTTTCTGGCGCAGATCGGTGGCAAGCTCAAGCTGCTGTCGTCTTCCACGGTCAATTTTGCCCAGGAGATGCAGCAGATCACCTCGATCGTGATCGTGATCGTCGGCGTCTACCTGCTCATGGATGGCCGGATGAGCATGGGCGGCATCATTGCCGCGTCGATGCTCTCGGGGCGCGCCATGGCGCCGCTCGGGCAGATCGCCGGGCTGATCATGCAATACCAGAACGCCCGCACCTCGCTCGGCGCGATCGAATCGCACATGCAGTTGCCGGTGGAACGACCGCACGACAGCAGCTTCCTGCACCGCGCCAGCTTCCGCGGCGAGATCGAATTTCGCAATGTCAGCTTCAGTTATCCGGGGCGCGACGATCAGGCGCTGCGCGGCGTGAATTTCCGCATCCAGCCCGGCGAAAAAGTCGGCGTGATCGGCCGGATCGGCTCGGGCAAGACCACGATCGAGAAGCTGGTGCTGGGCCTGTATCACCCGGACGAAGGCGCGGTGCTGGTCGACGGCATCGATACGCGCCAGATCGATCCGGCCGAGTTGCGCCGCGCGATCGGTTTCGTGCCGCAGGATGCGCTGCTGTTCTACGGCACGCTGCGCGAAAACATCGCACTCGGCGCACCGTTCGCCGACGACCGCATGATGCTCGCCGCAGCGGAACTCGCCGGGATCTCCGATTTCGTCAACGCGCACCCGCGCGGCTTCGACATGCTGATCGGCGAACGCGGCGAATCACTGTCCGGCGGGCAGAAACAGGCCGTGTCGATCGCCCGCGCCGTGCTCAATGATCCGCCGGTCTTGCTGTTCGACGAGCCCACCAGCGCCATGGATCACCAGAGCGAGGAGCGGCTTAAGGGCCGGCTGCGCGAATTCCTCGATGCCAAGACGCTGATCCTGGTCACGCACCGCACCTCCTTGCTGGAACTGGTGGATAGGCTGATCGTGGTCGACCAGGGCCAGATCGTGGCCGACGGGGCCAAGGCGCAAGTGGTGGAAGCCCTGCAACAGGGCCGGATCGGACGGGCAAGCTGACCATGAAATTGACTCTCAACCCCGACTCCCGCCTCGGCCGCTGCTGGGCCTGGTTCTACCGCCATGCTTCGCGTGGCCTGGATTTTCTGCTGGCGCGCGAGGATGTAGGCGGGCATGACCCGGCCGATTTCGGCGCCGACGCCGACTGGGTCGCCGCCGAGCACAACCCGCGCGGCGCGCGCATCCTGGTGCGTGCCACGGCGCTGGCCGTGCTGCTGCTGCTGGTCTGGGCGGCACTGGCCCGCCTGGATGAAGTGACGCGCGGCGAAGGCAAGGTGATCCCCTCGCGCCAGTTGCAGATCCTGCAAAGCCTGGACGGCGGCATGGTGCAGGAAATTCTGGTGCACGAAGGCCAGATGGTGAAAGAAGGGCAGGTGCTGCTCAAAATTGATCCGACCCGCTTTGTCTCCTCGCTGCGGGAAAACCAGTCACAGTATTTTTCGCTCAAGGCCAAGGCGGCGCGACTGGAAGCCATCGCCTCGGGCAAACCGTTCGTCATGCCGGATGACGTATTGAAAAACGCAGCGGAAACCGCCGCCCAGGAACAATCGCTGTACCTGTCCAAACGGGCGGAACTGGAGGCCTCGCTGGGCGTGGCGCAGCAGCAGCTGGTGCAGCGCTCGCAAGAATTGAAAGAAGTCCTGGCGCGGCGCGAGCAGGCCTCGCACAGCTATGACCTGACCTCGAAAGAACTCGAAGCCACCCGGCCCTTGCTCAAGACCGGCGCGGTGTCCGAGGTGGAAATCCTGCGTCTTGAACGCGATCTGGCGCGCTATCGCGGCGACCGGGATGGCGCCATTGCCCAGTCCCCGCGCATCCAGGCCGCGATCAGCGAAGCTTCGCGCAAGGCGCAGGAAGTCGAACTCGCCTTCCGCAACCAGGCCCGCTCCGAGCTTTCCGAGACCATGAGCAAGTTGTCCAGCCTTTCCGAAGGCAGCGTCGGGCTGGCCGACCGGGTCAAGCAATCGGATATCCGCTCCCCGGTCAATGGCACGGTCAAGCAGTTGTTCACCAACACGGTGGGCGGTGTGGTGCAGCCGGGCAAAGACCTGATCGCCATCGTGCCGGGCGAAGACACCTTGCTGCTCGAAGCCAAGGTTTTGCCGCGCGACATTGCTTTTCTGCATCCCGGACAACCGGCGCTGGTCAAGTTCACCGCCTACGATTTTTCGGTCTACGGCGGACTGGAAGCGACCCTGGAAAACATCGGCGCGGATTCGATCACCGATGACAAGGGCAATTCCTATTTCCTGGTCCGGGTTCGCACCAAGAATGCCTATCTGGAAGAAAGCGGCAAACGCTTGCCGATCATTCCCGGCATGATGGCGGAAGTCGATATCCTGACCGGCAAGAAAACCGTTCTTTCCTATCTGCTGAAGCCCGTGTTGCGCGCCAAAGCCACCGCATTGACCGAGCGATGAACTCCGTACCGATCCTTCTAGTCACCGCCGACGATTATCTGTCCCGCTACTGGCAAGCGGCAGCAGTGCCCTGCCCGGTGATCCGCGCCGGACTCGACTGGCAGGCGGCTCCAGGCAGCATGGTCCTGGTTGATGCCGGCATGCCTGGTCTGCCCGGCTGGCAAGAGGGTTGGTGGAAAGAGCGAACCGCGCGCGACCGCATCATTTTCACCAATACTGTCCCGGATGACGCGCAGGCCTTTGCCGCGCTGCAAGCCGGCTGCTACGGTTACTGCCATGCGGCCGCCCCGCTGGAAACACTGAAACAGGTGCTGAACGTGGTCGCCCATGGTGGTATCTGGGCCGGTCAGGCGCTGGTGCAGCGCCTGCTGACGGCAGTGAATCATCTTCCCGCTCAGAGCGCAGACCCAGCCACGCTGGCCCCGCTGTCCGGACGGGAACGGGAAGTGGCCCGCCTTGCCGCGCAGGGCGCTGCCAACAAGGTGATCGCACGGGAACTGACCATCACTGAGCGCACCGTCAAGGCGCATCTCTCCTCGATCTTCGAAAAACTGCAAGTCGAAGACCGCATCCAACTGGCGCTGCTGGTCAATGGCGTCCTCAGGCAAAGCCCCATCGAAGCCCGCTGAATCGGCTGGTCAAGGCGCGGCCTGATTGGGTTATTGCGGCAGGGACATTTCTTCTGCTGGAAATCCAACATTGAGTGGTTTTCCGCAAGCCTGCCCATCAAGGGAATTAGGTTCTGTCGACAAACCCCGCTTGCAGCAAATCGAGCGTTAGCGATGCCCTTCCTCCGGCGGGAGGAAGCAGGGTTGGCGGGAGTCGATCCAGGCAGGCTGCGGGTTGCCGGCATGTTCAAACCGGTCGAGCTTGCTCGAGCATGCCATGCGTGGATGCCTGCCAACTTTGTCAGCAGCCTGGATTGTCCTTCAGGACAATAGGCATTTTCCGCTTCTTGCCCTTAGTCTTGCTCCATCCGGTTTTCCGCGCATTGGAGCAGTGTCATGGCTGAGTTCACCACCAAGTCAAATCAGGCAGTCGTCATCATCGAAGGTGTTGCCTTCCTGAAAGATGCCGCCAACCGCCTGATTCCGCTCAATGCGGGTGATCAACTGGCCGAAGGCCAAACCCTGGTTACTGACGGGCATGGCCACGTCAAACTGCTCTTGCCGGCAGGCGATGTCGTCGAAATCGGCCCGAATCGCGAACTGAAAGTGGATGCCGAGCTCAGCAGCACGACACCGGTAGGCGCGGAAGAAGCGAGCCTCGCCGGTATTCAAACCGTCAGCGACCGCATTCTCGGCGCACTGCAAAACGGCGTCGATCTTTCCACCGAACTCGATCCGACAGCGGCAGGTCTCAATGCAGGCGCCGGCGCAGACGGCGGCCACGGCTTTGTGCGGCTGGCGCGCATTGTGGAGCAGATCGACCCGCTGGCCTTTGATTTCAGCGTAAGCAGCGCCGAAAGCCTTGAAGTCAATCCGCTGGCGGATGAGAACATTACCGTCGCCGCGGCCAATAACGCGCCAACGGCAGCGGATCAAAGTGCGATCACCAGCGAAGATACCCCGGTCAGCGGCAACATCACTGCAACCGATCTGGACGGCGATACCTTGAGCTACAGCATCGCCACCGCCGCGCTGCATGGCACAGTCACTCTTGAAGCCAACGGCAACTACACCTACGTGCCGGACAGCAATTACAACGGACCGGACAGCTTTGTCGTCACCGTCAGCGATGGCCAGGGCGGGGTAACCACCAGTACCGTCACGCTCAGCGTCACGCCGGTCGATGATCCCACCGTAATGGCGTCGGAAACGGTGACGATTGCAGAAGATACGCAAGCCACCGGCAACGTACTGGCCAACGACAGCGATGCGGACAACAGCCTCAGTGTGGCCAGCTTCGTGGTCAATGGCACAACCTACACCGCCGGGCAAACCGCCACGATTGCCGGCACGGGCACGCTGACGATTGCCACCAACGGTGACTACACCTTCACCCCGGCCGCCGACTACCACGGCGCGGTGCCGGTCGCGACCTACACCGTCA
>JAGTRM010000057.1 GCA_018261735.1 Pseudomonadota bacterium | reverse complement strand
ACCACCGCTACCCCACATGACGGCGATTTTTTGCTGGTGCGCCGGCAAACCGCGTGCAGCCAGGGCGATCACCACGGCGTTGTCGCCGCTGAGCACGATGTTGACCATCATGATCTGCATCAGCGCAACCCAGAATTCCATGTTCATTTGAGTTTTCCTCCATTCCTGTTAAAAAAATCTTGCACAAGCCATACGAGACTAGTTCACAGCCTTGAGCGAGCAAAAACAGTTCGGCATAACCAATGCAGGCATAAAGTAAAACAGCACCATGCCGGTGCTGTTTTAACTCTAAGTCACGCGTCGGCATTTCCCCAGGAAACTATTTACTCTTCATCCACAAATGCTTCCTGACGCTTCTTGCTGATACTCGGCAATGCAATCACGATCATCATCACCAAAGCCAGCAACAACATGACGGCGGAAATGGGGCGAGTAACAAAGACACTCCAGTCACCGCGCGCCATCAGCAAGGCACGGCGCAGATTCTCTTCCATCATCGGCCCAAGAATGAAGCCAAGGATCAGCGGTGCCGCTTCGAAGCCAAACTTGTGGGTCAGGAAACCGAACACCGCAAAGGCCGCTGCGCAATACACGTCGAAGGTGTTGTTCGACAGGGTATACACCCCGATTGCACAGAACGCCATGATCGCCGGGAACAGGAAGCGATAAGGCACGGTCAGCAGTTTGACCCAGATGCCGATCAGCGGCAGGTTCAGGATCACCAGCATGAAGTTGCCCACCCACATCGAGCAGATCAAGCCCCAGAACAGCGTTGGGTTGCTGGTCATCACCGTCGGACCGGGTTGGATACCCATGATGGTCATGGCGCCGATCATCAAGGCCATCACCGCGCTGGTCGGAATACCCAAGGTCAGCATCGGAATGAAGGAAGTCTGCGCACCGGCATTGTTGGCGGCTTCCGGCGCGGCAACGCCCTGAATTGCGCCCTTGCCAAATTCTTCCGGATGCTTGGAAAGCTTCTTTTCAACCGCATACGACGTGAACGAAGCCAGCATAGGACCGGCGCCCGGCAGCACGCCCAGGAGGCAGCCCAGCAAGGTGCCACGCACAGCCGCCGGAGAAGCATCCTTGAAATCCTTCTTGGTCGGCCACAGCCCAGTGACCTTTTTGACGAACACTTCGCGATGCTCTGCGGATTTACCCAGGTTGGCGATGATTTCACCAAAACTGAACACCCCCATGGCGATCACCACGAAGTTGATACCATCCATGAGTTCCGGGATATTGAAGCTGAAACGCGGAACAGCGGTTTGCACATCGGTATTGATCTGCCCGAGCAGCAAGCCCAGCACCACCATGGCCAAGGCCTTGACCAGGGAACCCGATGCCAGCACCACGGCGCCGATCAAGCCCAGGAACATCAGGGCAAAATATTCAGGCGCACCAAACTCGAAGGCGAGAGAAGTCAATGCCGGTGCAAAAGCCGCCACCACCAGCGTGCCGACCGTACCGGCAAAAAACGAGCCCAGCGCCGAAGTCGCCAATGCCGTACCGGCCCGCCCCTTGCGCGCCATCTGGTAGCCATCCAGCGCAGTGACTACCGAAGAGGCCTCTCCCGGCACGTTGATCAGAATGGCCGTGGTCGAACCGCCGTACTGCGCACCGTAATAAATGCCCGCCAGCATGATCAGGGCCGAAGTCGGTTGCAGCGAATACATAGTCGGCAGCAGCATCGCAATCGTCGCGATCGGCCCCAGGCCAGGCAGCACACCAATCAAGGTTCCCAGCACGCAGCCCATGAACGCATACCACAGGTTGGCAAACGTCAGCGCGGTCTGGAACCCGATATACAGGTTATGAAACAAATCCATGACTTACCTCTCGATAATAACTAGCCAACTCCTGCTCACAAGAAGGCAGGCCACAGGGGGATATTGAGTGACAAACCTGCAATGAATATCAGGTAGGACATAACAGTCAGGATGACGGCATTCAGTAGCGCATCACGCCAGGTAAACTCTTGCCCGGCCATCGACGTAAAGACGATCATTATCGGAAAAGAAATAATGAAGCCAAGCCGGGGCAGACAAAAACCAAAAAATACGATGGATCCCACCACACAGAACAGGGCGCGCCAAGGCATGCGACCGATCGGATCGCCATTTTCCGGGCCACTGCGCAAGGAGCGGAAAAATACAACACCACCCAGAATAGCCAGAATGATTCCCAGCCCGAACGGGAAATAACCGGGACCCGGCCTGATGTTGCTGCCGAAACTATAGTTGGTTGCACCAATTGCAAACGCCAAACCAATGACGATCAGCATGATGCCCGAGACGAAGTCCCGTTGACTCTTGATTTTCATGCGTAATTCCTCATGCACAGATCGTATCGGCCAAGGTAGATACCCGCCACCGAGGAGGGAGCAGCGGGCAACCTACCCTGGGTCCGAAATTCAATCCGGCCTATGAATCAGTCAGCCTTGATGTTTGCGTCTTTGATCAGCTTGCGATATTTCTCGAGCTCGGACGGAGCATACTTGGCCAATTCCGGTGCTTCGCCCGTTCCCGGCGTAACGCCCACACCGCGCAGCTTCTCGATCACATCCGGCATCTTCAGCACTTTCTGCAGTTCGGCACTCAGGCGATTGGTGATGTCCTTGGGAGTTTTCGCCGGGGCATACAGCGCGTACCAGCCGTTAACCGCGAAGTTCGGGTAACCGGATTCGGCAAACGTCGGCACATTGGGGAAATCCGGCAAACGGGAAGGACCGGAAACGGCGATCGGACGCACCTTGCCACCCTTGATCAGCGGCGTGGAGTTGGTCGAGGTATCAAAAATCACATCCAGACGGCCACCGATCAGATCAAGAATGTGCGCGCTGCCGCCCTTGTAGGGAACGTGGGTCATGTTCACGCCTGCCTGCGAGGTAAACATTTCGCCCGACATATGCAGCGGCGAGCCATTGCCGGAAGAGCCATACATCACTTCGCCCGGTTTCTTCTTGGCGGCGTCCACCACATCCTTGATGGTCTTGTACGGCGAATTCGGGTAGGTGATCAACACGGTCGGGGCAGTACCGAACATGCCGATCGGTTCAAAATCCTTGATCGGATCATATTCAGCCTTGAACAGCAGCGGGCTGACGGAATTGGAAGCGAAACCACCCACCAGAAGCGTATAGCCATCTGCCGGTGCCTTGGCCACAACGGTCGCACCGATCAGCGTGCCAGCGCCGGGACGGTTATCGATGATGATTTGTTGCTTGAGACCTTCGGACATTTTCTGGCCAATCAAACGGCCCAGCATGTCATTGGCACCACCGGCCGGATAGGGAACAACCAGGGTGATGGGCTTGCTCGGATACACATCAGCTGCATTGGCAGAGAACATGCAGCCGATGCTGGCGATTCCAGCCACCAGCAGCATCTTGGCAACATTGCGGCGCTGCGAGGACTGAAGAGATGTAACTGCTTTCATATGCTTCTCCTGTTGATTTCGCTGTTATGCGTCTTGGACGACACGTTTGCCGCCGTGACACACCTAGCTTGATTCAATGGAAACACTCTGTCAAGAACTATCATTAAGCTTCATTAGATTTCAATAAAAAATCCAAGTTCGCGCAACCAAACCACTCAAACCACGGCGCGCGCCACGCCACAAACAGCAACAACTTCACCCCCCGGCCCGCATCCAAACCAATCAATCCACTATCCACATCCATGGGCATCACCCCCCGGAACTTCACGGACGAACATCCCTTCAACCTGCCTTGACAGGTTTTGCACCCCCGAACTCAATCCCCAGCCTCTTGACCCAAGCGGCAACCGGCAGCATATAAGGAAAATCCGGGTTAACCGCCATCCAAACCCGCTCGCCAGGGCCGGCGCCCGGATGTTGAGGCCTGCAATCAACGCCTGGCTGAAATGCAATGCGCGCGGCTTTTCCCACGCACATACCCCACACCCCTGGCTCTCTCGTGCCGGATCAGGAGCATCCCGCCTGACCGGTTTACGCACTCGACCCCTCACGCAATGACAAAACCGCCAAATTGAATTGCAATACCTTCCTAAATGATCCATTATCTACCACATAAATGAAATTCATGTGCCCAATCAGCACAACCCAACCCTTCTGGATACCGGACTACAGAGAAAGCGATAACCATGGCCCTCGATACGCAAGCTGAAAAAAACGTTGAGCTAGAACCTTCACCCCTGCTGCCAATACAGCGGCGGCAACGCATCGCAGACTTTCTGCACAATCACGGCGCGGTTACGCTGCAACAGTTGACCGATGCACTGCATGTCTCGCTGTCAACCTTGCGGCGCGATCTGGACAGCCTGGCAGAGGAAGGTGTCGTGGAGCGCACGCATGGCGGGGCGATCCTGCGCCATCAGCAATACAGCACCTTCGAGCCCAACATTGCTGCCGCACGGGATTTATCCCCGCGCGAAAAAAGCCTGATCGGCGCAACGGCGGCCGAAGCCCTGCTGCCCGGGCAAAGCGTGATCTTTGACAGCGGCAGCACGGTGCTGGAAGCCGCCAAAGCCGTCGTCGCCCGCAAGATCGAAATTGTTGCCGTCACCAACGACATCGAGATCGCCCAGGTCCTCAACAGCAGCCCGTACGTGCAAGTGCATGTTCTGGGTGGCCAACTGCGGCCGGGCAGCAATACCCTGGTCGGCGAAGAGGTCCAGAATGACGCACGCGCCATTCGCGCCGATGTCCTGTTTTTCGGCGGGCATGCCATATCCGAAAATGTCATCTCGGAAACCTCGACCGAGGTGGCTTCGGTCAAGCGCACGCTGATGAAATCAGCCAACTCCTGCCGCCTGCTGGTGGATTCCTCGAAATTCCGCCCCCGTGTATTCATGACCGTCTGCGATATTTCCGAACTCGCGGAAATCATCACCGATGAAGGCGCACCGCATGAAGAGCTGGAACGGATCCGCTCCGCAGGAATCAAGCTGACCATCGCCCGGAAGCAACCATGAACCAGGGCAGCATCCGCATCCTGGCCGACGATCTGACCGGCGCACTGGATACCGCGGCGGCCTTCGCCGGGCAACTGCCGGTTTTCATTGACACCCCACCCGCAGCGGGCCAGCCCTATTTCGATGCCCCGCTGTCCGTGGTCGCCACCCCGACCCGCGACGTGGCGCCGGAAACCCTGCCGGCCTTCCTGCAGCCGGTGCTGGACTGGCTGCAATCGGGCAGCCTTGCTTTCAAGAAAGTCGACAGTCTGTTGCGCGGCAATACTTTTGCCGAGATCGCCTGGCTCGTCCGGCACGGCCGCTTCGATCACGCGTTGTTCGCTCCCGCCTTTCCAGCCCAGGGCCGCATCACCACCGAAGACCGGCAATGGGTGATCAAGCCGGGCATTCCACGCCAGGCCGCAGCCACGCCGCTGCGCGAAACGTTCACGCAATTGGACCTGCGCACCTGCGCAGCCCAGCCAACGCAGAGAGATACCGCCTCGATCTGGATACCGGAAGTCCTCACCGACACCGATCTGGATCGAGTCGTCGCCCAGGCCGATACGCCCGCCAGCGCGCCTTGTCTGTGGTGCGGCAGCGCCGGGCTGGCCCACGCCCTCGCCCGCCGTCGCAACCTGGCGCCGATCGCCGGCCTTGCCGCACCCCTGCCTCAGGGCCAAGGCCCGAGCGTGCTGGTCAGCGCCAGTTTCCAGCCCGTGCTGCGCGAACAGTGGGCACGCCTACGCGAGAGCCACCCGATTCAGGCTATCGCCGAGCAGGCGCGCGATGCGGAAATTACCTCAGTACTCGATCTGGCGCGCACAGGGGCAAGTGAACTCTGGTTCGACCTCTCGCCTATCGAACACCTCACCCCCGAACAGGCTGCCAGCCTGCTGACCGCGCAGATCGCCCGCCTCGTCGCCGAGTTGCCCAAACCGGGCCAGCTGATCGTCGTCGGCGGCGACACCCTGCTCGGCCTGTGCCGCGCCTCGGGCGCCACCGGCCTGCTGGCGCATCCCGCCATCCGCCCAGGCTGGGGTTGCGCCAAACTCATCGGTGGCACCTGGGACGGCGTGCCCTGCTATTCCCGCTCCGGCGCGTTCGGCGCGCCGGACGATCTGGTGGAAATCATTCGACTGCTAAGGCAGCCCAACAACTAGGAAGGAACGTACATGAAAAAGGCAATTCGCTTGGCCATCACCATGGGCGACCCGGCCGGGATCGGTCCGGAGATCATCGTCAAGGCCGCGCTCGCCCTGCGCGAGGAAGTGGCCGCCGGCCGCATCGAGCTGCTGGTGTTCGGCAGCGCCGCCGCGCTGGCCAAGGCCCGCCTGCAACTGGGCATCACCGAGGCCGCGCTGCCGCTGAACATGATCGATGTCGGCCCGGTCGCGGGCGAGATCGTCACCGGCACCATTTCCGCCGTC
>JAGTRM010000002.1 GCA_018261735.1 Pseudomonadota bacterium | reverse complement strand
TTCAACAACCCGCCTAAGTCCTTGACGCGAAAGGATTCAGTTTTTATCCCCGCGCATGCTTCCCGCCCGCAACTCGTATTCGAACAAGCGGCACTCCAGCGCGCCATTGAACAAGACCGTGCGTTTGCTCGCTTTCAGACCGATCTTCTTCGCCAGATCCAGATCGCCAGTAAAGAAATAAGCCCGCCAGCCGGCGAAGCGTTGCTTCAGCACATCGCCCCACTGCGGATAGAAAGCGGCGAGCTTTTCCTTTTCATCCAGACGCACGCCATAGGGCGGATTGCAGAGCCAGATGCCGGATTCGGCAACTGGCTTGGCATCCAGGACATTGAGTTGCTTGAGGCCGACCGTATCGGCGATGCCGGCCGTTTCGAGATTTTCCTGCGCATGCGCCAGCGCGGTGCTGGACACATCGCTACCGTGGATGGCAAACGTATCGCAATTTTCCGATGCCTTGGCTTCGCCGCGCAGCTTTTGCCACGATTCGTCGCCGTGCATCCTGAATTGCTGGAAGGCGAACGAGCGGCGCAGGCCCGGCGCAATCTTGCGCGCGATCATCGCCGCTTCGATCAGGAAAGTGCCCGACCCGCACATCGGGTCATACAGGGCTTGCCCCGGTTGCCAGCCGGTCAGCGCCAGAATCCCGGCAGCCAGATTTTCGCGCAGCGGTGCTTCGCCCGCTTCCAGTCGGTAGCCGCGCTTGAATAGAGCCTCGCCCGAGGTATCGAGGTAGAGCGTGGCCATGCGGTCCGTCAGGAAAGCGTGGATGCGCATATCCGGTTCGCGTGTATCGACGCTCGGACGCGAACCGGTCTTGAGGCGAAAGCGGTCGCAGATACCATCCTTAACCTTGAGCCCGACAAATTCCGGGCTGCGCAGCGGTGATTTCACCGCGGTGACGTTGACCTTGATGGTGTTGTCGACCGTGAACAGCTCAGGCCATTCCAGATCGCGCGCCATGCGAAAAATGTCGTCTTCCGAGCGATAAGGTTTCTCGGCCAGTTTCCACAGGATGCGGCTGGCGATACGCGAATGCAGGTTGGCCTGCATCATGGTCAGCATCGAGCCACTAAAGGACACGCCGCCATCGGTCGCGGCGACATTTTCGGCCTTGAGCGCAGCAAGTTCCTGCGCCAGCACGCCTTCCAGACCGCGCGGACAGGGAGCAAAAAAGTGGAAGAGTTGTTTCATGCTGGCTCGCTTATGGTTTGAGAGGTCGGCAGATCAATGCGGCGACGGGTTTGCAGGATCAGCGGCGCCCAGGTTTCACCCGGACGTTTTTTGCGCGTGGTCAGCGTCAGCTCGGACGGCGCATAGACATTGGTGTTGTGCGTCAGCGGCGTAGTGATCAGATACTGCGCCTGCGTGGCTTTCAGGAAGGCACCAACGCGATCGATGTTAAAGATATCGAGATGGGCAAACGGCTCGTCAATAAACACGAAACCGGATGGATTGGTCTCGTCCATCATCAAGCCAATCAGCAGAATCAGCGATTTCATCACCTGCTGCCCACCGGACGCTTCACCGTCATTCATCCCCATCATGCCTTTCTGGTCGAAATCGAAGCGTGCGGACAAACCGGCCTGTGCCAGCACCATATCGTCGTTTTCCAGGTGTGGCATGTCGGCTTCGACACCAATTCCGGCCAGCTCGCCCAGATGGCGCAGGTTCTTGCCATAAGCACGTACCGTGGCGCGCAGCTTGTTGATATAAGCAGCACGGGCATCATCAGTCAGCGCGGCAGTTCGCTCGACTTCCTGGCGATGATTCTGGGTTTCGCGCTCCAGCGCGGCATAATCGGCGATCAGCTTGTCACGGCGCTGCACGATGGTGTCGTCGGTTTCCCAATCACCCTCTTCGATATGCTTGCGTTTTTCATCGGCAAGGCGGCGCGCCAGCGCCACGCTTTCGTGCTCCTGCTGCAAGGCTCGCAAACTTTCTTCATCAAGCCATGATGACGGGAAATGCTGGCGCGCAGCCAGTGATTCATTCAATCGGCGCTGCCGTTCCCGCAAAGCGTCTTGACACTGCGAAAGTGCTAACTGCAATTCGCGCTCGGCATTGCGCAGGGATACATTGGCCGCCTCCTCGTGGCGCACGCAATCATCCATGACACTTCTGCACTGACGTAAGGCCTGGCTAAGCGCTTCAACTTCAGCACCAAGATCTGCGGCGGCCTGTTGCAAAATCGGCAGTTGCGCTGCGGCTTCATCGTATTCAGTCTGTTTGAGCGCCAAACGCTGCACCGCAGTAATGCCGCGCAACCCCGCCTCCATCTCGCCAATCCGCTGCAATGCCGCTGCCAACCGGGCACGCATGGCTTGCAGCTCCTCGTGCAGCGCCTGCTGGCGTTTCAATGTTTGCGCCAACTGTCCCTGGCGCGCCGCTTCGCCAAACACAAACCGATGCGCTGGCACCGAAATATCGCGTGCGCCACGCCGCTCACGGAAGAAGCCATCCGGCGTAATCCAGTCACCGTCCAAACGTTCGCCCGCAGCCACCGAATCCACCCGTTGAATCTGATTGAGTGTGCGCGCCAGCCAAGCTGGCGGATCAGACTTGAAATCGACAACTTCCAGCAACGAGCCTCGTTCAGCCTTGGGTACAGCAGCGCGATCCGGAACAATAAAATGCCGGTAGCGCAAACGCTGGCCGATTTTCCAGGCCTGGCCGCGATCTGCCGGTTTTTTGAGCAGCACGATATGGCGATACCCGGCCAGCACCGCCTCGACCGCACCTTGCCAATCCGGATCGGTCACCTCGACAATTTCCGGCAGCAGATCATGTGCAATCCCGGCCAGATCAAGTTCGTTCTGGATTCGTACCACATCATCCGGCACTGGCTGATGGCCCACTTCCAGCGCAGCACGGGTGCGCGCCAGATCTTCCTGCTCCAGCATGGCCTCGGCAATGGCGGAATTCAGCCCCTTTTCGGCACGGCGCGCTTCGCGCAGGGTTTCTTCCATCACCACGGCATCGGCGCCGCCTTGTTCGCGCACCTCGGCCTGCAAACGCTCACGCTCTTTCAGCAAGGCTTCGGCGGCTTGCACCTGCGCCCGCGCCTGACTGAAGCGATTTTCCACGCAATCGCGATACGCCCTGTCGGCCTGTTGTTCTGCCGTGCGCGCACCCTGCAAGGAATCACTCGCCAAACCCACTGCTTGCTGCACTTCACAGTGCATCACACGCTGTTTGCGCAGCAACGGAATAGCATTCGCCCTCAGATACTGTCGTTGATTCACATAGCGCTCGCGGGCTTCGAGGTAAGCCAGTCGCGGGATGATTTCGGATTCCATCGCGGTGACTTCATCCTGCAAGCGCCGCCATTCCAGGTAGCGGTTGGCGCACAGGCGCAGCGTTTCCACGTCGTGCCCCAGCTGCGATAGCTGTGCTGTCATCTTGGTCAGCTCGCCTTCGGCTTCACGCAGGCGCAGCTTGGCTTCGCTGTAGTTATCGAGAACCTGTTTGTCGCCGAATACCTGGAATACCAGATCAAGCAGGGTCTTCGGGCTGTATTCACACAGCTTGTCGGTATCGCCCTGCTCCAGCGCCAGCACCTCGGCAATGGCGGGGGTCAGGCCTGCCTGCTCAAGGCGACGCTTGTATTCGTTCACGCCCAGCCACAGTACGGATTCTTCGGTTTCTGCGGTCAGCGCGACGTTGCCCTCGGCAATCGCGTACTGGCGCACCCAATCGCCACCCTGGCGACGGATGCGGCAAAACAGCGTGACTTCCGGCGTGGTGGCCGGAAAAAACAGGTAAGGGAACAAACCGCCGCTGTGCCGCTTGGGATTACTGACGACGCCACGCAACCAGGCAAAGTTTTCGCGGTTGTTGCGCACATAGCGTTTGTAATCGCGCTTGCCGGAACACTTGAGCGCCAGCAGCGTGCGCAGAGCATCGAGCAAAGTCGTCTTGCCCGATCCGTTCGGGCCGACGATGGTGACAATCGGCGCATCCAGCGGCACCTTGATGGCATGCCAAAAATCCCAGTGGATCATTTCCAGCTCACGGATTTGAAACATTTACTCCTCCTCCCCATCCGCAAGCACCGCATCCACATTCAATTTCAGCACGTCCGCCAGCGCGCCATTGATAATGCGCGGCGCCAGCTTGCTGTAATCAATCATCAGATCCAACAATGGCCCTTCATGGATCATCTTGTTGCGACGCACGAAAAACCCGAGCCGCGTAAGCTGCACCAGATTGTTGGAAAAACGAATCTTGCCGCCCAGCTTCTTGCCGAAATCAGCGTAGACCGCATCTTCCGGCACGCCCGGAGCGACTTCTTCGCCGTGGGCGATCGGCTTGGCTGCGCCGAACATGTCGGATTGCGAATCGCCTACCGTATCCGAACGAGCAATCTGGCGCTCGCGCTTGGGCAAAATAATCAGGGCCCACAGGACGATGAGCAGCGCCACGGCATCACGCGGCAGGCCCATATTGTTGGTCAGCCAGTTCTCGCCTTCGCCGAACACCCAGTCATTCATCTCCGGTTTAAGGCCGATGGCAATATATTCCGCATAGGGATTTTCCAGCAGCACCAAGCCCATTTCATCCAGTTTATGGGTCAGGGTTTCGCGGAAAGATTCGTCGACCAACACACGGCGAGCGAGCGGATCGCGACGGGGAATAAAACGATGCGCCAAAAGACGCGCCAGTAAAATTTGTTGGGCTTGATCCATAAAAACCTTTTAATTCAACCCGGGTTAGCCATTTCATGGCTAACCCAGGCTACGAGTTCCACTCAATGTGCCGCGCGTAATGGCAGCCACTTCGGGGTGATCGGGATAATCGAGTACGTCTTCGGTTTCCAGCCGCAGCGGCAAGCGTACCAGATCGGCGACCACGCTCACTTCGGTTGCCGCATCCGCATCACCCAGCAAAGCGAGCAGCGACAAGCGATATGCGGTCTGGTTATAGGTATCGGCCAGCACCACATCGGCCAGCGGGGTATCACCAACAAGTTGCGAAAGCTCCTCATGCAGCGCTTCCGCTTCCAGCAAACGCTCGGCTTCGAGTTCACTGGTCAGCGGCGCGGCATCACTGGATGGCAAGCCGGAAACATTCTGTTCGGGCCGGTCACGCTCGACCAGTTCGAACTCAGCCACATCCAGCAACTCATCCGAAGTCACAAACAGCGGTTCCGGATGGAAGCTCAACAGATCGCGGCCAAGTTCAGCCAGAAGTTCCTGCGATTGATGGCGCAGCCAATCTGCCACGTTGGTCGAGGTCAAGCCTGATTGACCAAGATGAACGCGCTGCCCGGCCAGCTCGGATAATCGGCGCTGGAAAACGCCGGTCAGCCGCAGCATGCGGCTTTGCGCATAAGCAATGGCCTGCGCCTGGTTCAGCGTCACCAGATCCAGCGTGTCGTCTTCCAGAATCATGCGCATCACATCAGTGCCTTTTTGCACCCACTGCCACACACTCTCAAGCCTGGCTTGTGCGCTACGAATCCGGAATTCCGACTGCGATTCCAGCGCCTCTTCGAAGGCCCGATACAACTCGTTCAGGCGCGCCAGCAGATGTTGCAATGTTTCATGTGAAACACGGCCCATCGTCTGGCCGGCGGCGACCTGCGCGGTGAGATAGCCCAGCTCGGCATCGCCTTCTGCAAACTGCAGCAGCGTCGACAACGCAGCCAACGCCACGCGGCCGGTTTCGGCCAGATCGTACAGCTGCTCGTCGCTGTCCCAGACCAGCAGATTGTTCTCGCTCAGGCGCTTGAGCACCGTATCGAGCTTGATCGGGTTCAGGTAGGCAAAATGAGCATCGAGCTCCTTGCGCGACCAGCGCGGCATATCGGCGCGGGCACCGATTTCGCGCAGGATCAGCAGCCGCACCAAAACCTCGTCCTCGCCGCCGCGAAACAGCGTGATGAAGGCATCGAGAAAAGGGCGCGCATGCAGCAGGCTCGCCACACCATTCAGCTCCAGCGGGTTGAAGCCGGATTTGAAAAAATCGCCAAGCAACGAATCGTTTTGCATCAAGTTTGAAATCAATTTAATCCAGCCCGGATTATCGCAGGGCCGGCAGGATTGGGGAAAACCGGATTCACACCATAAACCGTTCATCCGATTTATTGCGAATGGCAAGTATTGCCAATAAAGCCGGATCACATACTGGTGTTGTACCCATCCAAGGAAGGGATTTCATCATGCGTTCATTTTATTATTCACTGGTTGCCGCGGCACTGCTTACCGCCTGCGCCGGCAAGGGCTATGCCGTCGACCCTGCCCGTGTTGCCGACGGGATGCTGGTTGGCCCCAACGGGATGACGCTTTACATTTTCGACAAGGACAGCACCGGCAAAAGCACGTGCTACGACAAATGCGCCGTCAATTGGCCGCCCTTCTATGCTGAACCGGGCGCCAAGGCCAGCGGCGATTACTCGCTGGTCACGCGCGATGATGGCAAGCAAATGTGGGCCTACAAGGGCAAACCGCTCTACTACTGGATCAAGGACAAGAAGCCCGGCGACAAAACCGGTGAAGGCGTCGGCGACGTCTGGTGGATCGTCAAACCCTGAACCGGTATTCAGCTATCCTCATGAAACAAAAATCCCCAGGCAGCGACTGGGGATTTTTATTGGCAGCCTGTAATTCAGACCTCTGATTCCGAATCGCCCAGCGCCTCGGCACGGGCTCGCGCCAATTCCGCTTCCGCAGCCTGCTTGGCCAGTTCAGCGTCTTCGCGCGCCTTGGCGCGCATCGCATCCAGGTAATCCATGATCGCGTAGGTCAGTGTCTGACAACCTTCACCCGTCAGGCCGGCAATCGTGAAATAGCGCGGGGCAGCCAAATCGAACGGCGCGTACGGGTCATGCTCCTGCACGCCCTCCCAGCCATAGGCCTGCAGGAAAGTGGCCACGCGCTCGGCACGCTCCTCTTCCGGAATCAGATCGAGTTTATTGAGCACCAACCAGCGCGGCTTGTTATGCAGCTCGTCATCGTACTTGCGCAGCTCTTCGACAATCGCCTTGGCTTCACGCACCGGATCGGTTTCCGAATCAAACGGCGCGATATCGACCAGATGTAGCAAAATGCCGGTGCGCTGCAAATGCTTGAGGAAGCGATGCCCCAAGCCCGCACCTTCGGCCGCGCCTTCGATCAGGCCCGGGATATCGGCGATGACGAAACTGCGGTTGGAATCGATACGCACCACGCCCAGGTTCGGGTGCAGCGTCGTGAACGGATAATCGGCGACCTTGGGCTTGGCAGCCGACACGGCGCGGATAAAGGTCGACTTGCCGGCATTGGGCATGCCCAAGAGTCCGACATCGGCCAGCACCTTCAACTCCATGCGCAGCTCGCGGCGCTCGCCTTCTTCACCCGGCGTGGTCTGCTTGGGCGCGCGGTTCACCGACGACTTGAAGTGCAGGTTACCGAGACCACCCTTGCCACCCTTGGCGATCAGTTCGCGCTGCCCGTCGACGGTCAGGTCGGCGACGATTTCCTCGCTGTCGGCATCGATCAGTACGGTGCCGATAGGCATGCGCAGCTCGATGTCCTCGCCGCCCTTGCCGTAGCGATCGCGGCCCTGGCCGCCTTCGCCGTCCTGCGCCTTGTATTTGCGCACGAAGCGGTATTCCACCAGCGTGTTCACGTTCTGGTCGGCCACCGCCCAGACGCTGCCGCCGCGGCCGCCATCGCCGCCGTCCGGCCCGCCCTTGGGGATGTATTTCTCGCGGCGCATGCTGGCCGAGCCATTGCCGCCCTTGCCGCCCAGTACTTCAATTCTGGCTTCGTCGATAAATTTCATTTGCTTCTCCGTCGTCAGGGCAGCAAGGTTGGTCTGATGCCTGCAGCATACAAGACCGGGAATAAAAAAGCCCTATCCGGCAAGGACAGGGCTTGAACAGCAAAGCTCGACCCGCTTAAGCGGCGACGATCACTTCGCCTTCGTAGGGGGTAACCACTACGGTGCGGCGCTTTTGCGCGCCCTTGATGGTGTACTGCACGTAGCCATCAACCAGCGCGAACAGGGTGTGGTCCTTGCCCATGCCGACGTTTTCGCCCGGATGGAATTCGGTACCGCGCTGACGCACGATGATGGAACCGGCATTGATCAGCTCGCCGCCGTAAACCTTGATACCAAGACGTTTCGAGTGGGAGTCGCGACCGTTCCGGGAACTACCACCAG
Source organism: Pseudomonadota bacterium (assembly GCA_018261735.1). Lineage (GTDB taxonomy): Bacteria > Pseudomonadota > Gammaproteobacteria > Burkholderiales > Chitinibacteraceae > Formivibrio. The sequence continues at coordinate 166,347 of JAGTRM010000002.1, read as the reverse complement.
CTTTTTTGTGTGCCATGTCAAAAGCTCCTAGTGATTACTTGACGATTTCGTCAATGCGGATTTCGGTGTAGTTCTGGCGATGGCCTTGACGCTTTTGATAGTGCTTGCGACGGCGCATCTTGAAGATGCGGACCTTTTCGCCACGGCCGTGGGAAACCACGGTGGCCTTGATCGTAGCGCCCGCAACCAGCGGGGCGCCAATAGTTACCGATTCACCGTCTGCCACCATCAATACTTCATTCAGTACGATCTGGCTGTCGATGTCTGCAGTAATCTGTTCTACTTTAAGTTTTTCGCCGATTGCAACTTTGTACTGCTTGCCACCGGTTTTTACGACTGCATACATAACAAGCTCCAATAAATTCAGAGTCACCCAAAGCATTCGCGCCTAACGCGAATGCGATAAACCCGCAACGGAATGCGGGGAGCCGGCGATACTACGCTGCAAATCCATTTGCGTCAATAGCTTAACTTCGTTTTACCGCCCGGGCAAAGCGTAGTGCCGGTGATTCTGCTACCATGCAGGGCTTAGTTGCATATTTAATAACCATTACGGCGGGGCCATCGCGTGTCGATCGAGTTTGTCAAAACAGTGCTGTCAGAAGAAATGCGGGCCGTCGATGATTTGATCCGCACCAGTCTGCACTCCGAAGTTGCCCTGATCGGCCAGGTTGCGGAATACATCATCGGCGCCGGCGGCAAACGCCTGCGTCCGCAAGTGCTGCTGCTGTCGGCCGGCGCGCTCGGCTATCGTGGCACGCGCCATCACCAGCTCGCCGCGATGGTCGAACTGATCCACACCTCGACCCTGCTGCACGACGACGTGGTCGATGAATCCGCCCTGCGCCGCGGCAACCAGACCGCCAATGCGCTGTTCGGCAATGCCGCCAGCGTGCTGGTGGGCGATTTCCTTTACACCCGCGCCTTCCAGATGATGGTGAGTGCGGGTTCGATGCGCATCATGGAAGTGATGGCCGATGCGACCAATATCATCGCCGAAGGCGAAGTGCTGCAACTGATGAACATCGGCAACACCAGCCTCGATGAAGCCGGCTACCTCAAGGTGATCCACTACAAGACGGCCAAACTGTTCGAGGCCTCGGCCCGGCTGGGCGCGATCCTATGCGAGGCGGACGCGCACACCGAAGCGCAGCTCGCGCAGTATGGTCTGCACTTGGGCGCGGCGTTCCAGATCATTGATGACGTGCTCGACTACTCCGGCAAGACCGAGGAAATCGGCAAGAATCTGGGCGACGATCTGGCCGAGGGCAAGGCAACGCTGCCGCTGATCCACGCCATGCGCGAAGGCACGGCCGCACAGGCAGGCGCCGTGCGCAATGCACTGGAGCAAGCCGACCGCGAACTGCTGCCGCAAGTGCTGGAAGCCATTGCCGCGACTGGCGCACTGGACTATTCGCGCCAAGTGGCCCAGACCGAAGCCCGGCGCGCACTGGAATGCCTGCAATGCCTGCCCGATTCGCCCCAGCGCCAGGCGCTGGCCGCGTTGCCGCGTATCGCCATCGAACGCAATCACTGAGGCCACAGGACCCAAACCATGACCGTTCATACGATTCTGAAAATGGGCGAGCCGCTGCTGTTCGCCCAGGCGGCGCCGGTTGAGGCATTCGACACGCCAGAACTGCACGCGCTGATAGCCGACATGTTTGAAACCATGGCGGCCAGCGGCGGAATCGGCATTGCCGCACCGCAAATCGGCGTCAGCCTGCAGGTCGTGGTTTTTGGTTTTGATGCGAGCGAGCGTTACCCTGAAGCACCCGCCGTACCCCGAACCATCCTGATCAACCCGGTCATCACACCGCTCTCGGACGAGATGGAAGAAGGCTGGGAAGGCTGCCTTTCAGTACCCGGTCTGCGCGGCAGCGTGCCGCGCTATACCCGTCTACGCTATCAGGGTTTTGATGAATGCGGCCGGCCGATCGACCGCATTGCCGAAGACTTCCATGCCCGGGTGGTCCAGCATGAATGCGACCACCTGCTGGGCGTGCTTTACCCGATGCGGATTCGCGACATGCACCAGTTCGGTTACACCGACGTGCTGTTTCCCGGGCAGGCCGGCGAAGACTGAGCGGGAGTGTTCGACACACTCTCGGGCAAAGGCTGCGCCTTTGCCGGTTTCGGCTCGCGGGTTACCAGCCAGATCCCGCCGCAGACCAATACCAGCGCCAGCACGTTTTTCCACTCCAGAATCGATTCGCCCAGGAAAATCGCCGACAGCACGGCGCCGAATACCGGGATCAGAAAGTTGAACACGGTCACCAGACCCACCCGGTTGTATTTGAGCAGGATGGTCCACAAGGCAAACGAGGCGGAAGACAGCAACACCATATAGAACAGCAGCGCCGACGATTTCAGCGTGAAGCCGGTCAGCACGCCGCCGGTGGCATAGCCGCCGATCACCAGCGCCGCACCGCCGATGGCCAATTGATAGCCGGTCAGCACTACGGAATCGACTTTCTGCGAGAGTTTCTTGCCGTAAATGGTCGCGGCCGACTGGATAAAGGCGGCGATCACCACGAAACCTTCACCCAGCAATGTGAAGTTGAAATCGAGCAGATCCCGGTTGAAGTTCACCGCCATCACGCCGGCAAAGCCGATCAGGCAGCCCAGCACCTTGCCCGAACTGAGCCGGTCGTTCTGGTAGATGAAATGCGCCAGCAGCACGCTGAAAAAGGTGCCGGTCGCATTCATGATCGAGCTTTTCACCCCGGTGGTATAAGCCAGCCCGACATAGAAGAAAATATACATGATCGAGGTCTGGGTCAGACCCAGCGTAGCGTATTCACGCAGGCTCCTGCCGTTCAGCCTCAAACCGTCACGCCGGGTCACGAGCGCCATCAAGAGCAGCAACAGACCGGCGAACAGGAAGCGATAACCGGCGAATACCATTTTCGAAGGGATGTCGGTCGGATCAATCGCAAACAGCGCATAGCCATTCTTGATCGCAGGATAGGCGCTTCCCCACAGCAAGCAACAGAACGAAGCCAGCAGGAAAACCACCTTGCGGTTACTGAAAAACGGATGGGTAATCAATTCAAATTATCCTTGCAAACTATCGCAAAATTCGTGGGCTGACCGTCTCCAAAAAGAAAAGGCCGGTGATCGAGGACACCGGCCTAACTGAGGGGAGGACTCAGTAAATGCCTGTCAGCCAGGCTGTCATTACATACTTGTTGGGTTTTTGGTGATCTGCATCCTTCATTCACAAGCTCACCGCGCATGAGTCATATTATGCAACGCAGAAAAATAATATCAATTGCATTGATGATGCATTATTGATAAGTTTTTATTATCAATCTAACCCGAGAACCGCTCTATGGATTTCCGGCATTTCCGCTACTTCGTTGCCGTCGCCGAGGAACTGCATTTCGCCCGTGCGGCAGAACGCCTGGGTATTGCCCAACCGGCACTAAGCCAGCAAATCAAGGCGATGGAAGAACAGCTGGATGCGCGCCTGTTCAGCCGCGCCAACCGGCGGGTGGAATTGACTGAAGCCGGTGCCGCCTTTCTGGTCGAAGTCCGCGCCGCACTCGCCAGTGCAGAAAAAGCGATCCGCGTGGCTCAGGACACGGCCCGCGGTGATTCCGGCACGATCAAGATCGGCTTTGTCGGCAGCGTCATGTACCAGCCGAGCTTTCCTCGCCTGTTGAAGCAATACCGGACTGACCATCCCGGTGTTGCACTGCAGCTGTACGAGATGGCGATACTTCCGCAAATCGAATTCGTGAAAGAACAACAGCTGGATGTCGCCATCGTTCGCGCTCCCCTGCCGCCGACACTGCCCGAAGGCGTTGAAACCTTTGTGCTGGCCAGCCAGAAACTGGTGGCGGTACTGCCGCATGACCATCGGCTGGCCGGAGCAACCAGCCTGTCACTTTCGCAATTGGCCAACGATCCGTTTCTGGCCTTCAACGATCCGGCCGGGATCGGCCTTGGTCATGCGCTCCTTGGCCTGTGCCGGGAGGCGGGATTCGAGCCGGATATCCAGCTCCACCTGAGCGAGGTTGCCACGCTGATCAGCCTGGTCGCGGCCGGGCATGGCGTGAGCCTGATCACGGAAACAGTGGCCTACCTGAAACTGCCGGACGTCCAGTACGTGCCGCTGGCCGGCACCGAACCGTATTCCGAGCTGATCGTGATCCACCGCCGCTTTGAACGCTCGGCCGCGGTGCGCGAGCTCCTGACCCGGATCCGGGCATCGGCCCGAGAGTCTGTCAGCGCAGGCAACGGTAAATATTGAACGTCTGCTTGCCTTCGCTCACCGGACCGGCTGCAGTAATGGTGTCACCGCCCATGTCCACCGCCGAATTGCGCGCCAAGGCCTGCAGCTCGGATTCCACCTTGCCGGAACTGCGCGCGACGAAACCAACCCGGTCGAGCACACTGACCTTGACCGAGCCCAGCTGGGTGCAACGCGTGATTTGCCCTGGCTGAAACAGCACGACCTTTTCCGCGCCCGGCTGCGACTGGACATAAGTACACGCAGCCAGCAATCCGGCCAACCCCATCGCAACAAACCCGTTTTTGCGCATCATTGCCTTCTCCGAAGTGAGATTAACTTCATTGGATCTATCTGGCGGCCTCGGGTTCCGCAGCGGGAACCTCTTGCCGCGCTCGCCGCACCGAAACCACCGAGGCGGCGGTGACCGCCCCGACAATCAGCAAGCCGCCGAGGATGGCATTGCCACCCGGTTTCTCCCCGGTACTGAGGAATACCCAGATCGGGTTGAAAGTCGGCTCGATCAGGGAAACCAGAACGGCCTGCACCGCGGTCACGCGCTTGATACCATAGGCGAAGAAAATGGCCGCCAGGCCGATCTGCACCACGCCCAGCGCCAGGATCGCCATCAAAGAACCCGGCGTGAGCACTGGCAGCGGCAAAAAGCAGGCCAGCATCAATCCTAGGCCCGCGGTCATGAAGTGCGACAGCAAGGTGGCCTGCAGCGGTGATTCACTCTTCTGCATGCGCATGAAAACAAAATAAAGACCGAAGGTGACGCCCGATGCCGCTGCAGCCAGGTTGCCGATCAGCCCGCCGCTCGCAACATCGTCAATAAAGAAAATCAGCATGCCGGCAGCCACGAACGGGAACGCCAACAGGTGTTCCCGCCGCGGTTTTTCGTGCAGCAACCAGACGCCGAACAGGGCTGTAAAGATCGGCGCGGAATACTGCAACAGGATGGCATTGGCGGCCGTGGTGGTTTTGTTGGCAAACACAAACAGCATCATGGTCACCGTATTCGCCAGCGCTGCCGCGACCTGGGCAAACGACCAGGTGAAGTGCGGCCGCTTGAGCCAGAGCAGTATGGCCAGGCTGGCAATCAGGCTGCGCATTCCGGCAATCGCCATCGGGTTCCAGTCGATCAGCTTGATGAAGAGACCGGCGCTGCTCCAGAGAAAAGCACAGAGTGCAATGGCAAGCACGCCGGTGGCACGGTGATCGGCAGGAAGATTCATGAAGGATCGGGAAAGGGCACAGGGCAATCGGCTATTCTGCGGCGGCTGCGGGGAAACGTCCAATCCGGATTTTCCCGGCGGCACGCAAACAGAGTGGCTCGTTTATCGCACAGCCTTTGCCGAGCGCCGCTGCTGCTTGTTTTCAAACATGTGCCGGTCTGCCAGCTGCAGCAGCGCTTCGGCCGTGGCCGTGGCCGATGAAAGCATCGCCGTGCCGATCGAGGCCGACATGCGGAACGTAACGCCGTTGTATTCGAACGGCTGCTCGATGCAATGGCGCAAGCGATGGCTCAGATACTGCATCAGGGCCTCGTTGGCCTCTTCAATCACCGCGACAAATTCATCTCCGCCCCAGCGCGCCACGGTATCGCTCAGCCTGATTTCTTCCCGGATGCGCTGGGCCGCCGTGCGCAATGCAGCATCGCCCGCTTTGTGGCCATGTTCGTCGTTGATCGCCTTGAAGCCATCCAGGTCAATGAACAAAACGCCGATACGGCCGCCGGTCTCGCGCTCATGGCGCTGCACGGCCTGTTCCAGGCGGTCATCGAGCAGCCGTCGGTTCGGCAAGCCGGTGAGGCTGTCAAATCCGGCATGGCGCGCCAGCTCAACCCGCTGCAACAACAACGTCGTTGTCGCCAGCCCCGTCAACGCGGCCAGCAACCATCCACTCAGGCGGAGCAGCCAGTTGAAGACCGAGCTGCCAGGCAGGGTTTTAGCTCGTACGGCATAAATCCACTTGCCATTGGGAACCTCCGATTCGATCTGGATCGCCTCGGAATCAGCAAATACCGCGGGATCGCCATAAAACACCTCGCCTGCAGTACCCAGTCCATCCTTGCCTCGAATGGCAAACTCATAACGCTCCGAACGCAGTTCGTCGAATGCGGACGCAAAAAAAGAATCGGGATTGATGACCGTAGATAGCAGCCCCCAATAGGAGTCATCGACGAAGACCGGCACCCGGTAGATTAAGCCGCTTCCGCCCTGAACCAGATCCACCGGCCCGGTAAGAGTCCCGCGCACGCTGGCTATAGCCCGCGCCACCTCCGGCCACTGCGCCGGAAGCTTCGTGTAGTCGATGTTCAGTACTTTTTCGTTGCCCCGGAGGGGATAGACATACTTCGCCCGATAACCCACGGCGATGCTGAAATTGCGAATATGCCGGCTAGATCCATACAGATTGGCCAGGATCCGGTACAACTCGAGGGAATCGAGTTGATCGTGACGCACAACCAGATAGCTGGACAGGCCACTGGAAAGGAACAGCACCGCATTCAATTCCCGGTCGGCCCGGGCGCGCAAATTGCTGGCATACGCGGCTGTGACGACACGATTTTCCGCTTCGTTCTCCCGCGCATGAAACATCAGCAGCAATTCGCAGGACAACCCGATCGCAGCCAACACCAATACCCCGACCCCGCGGGCGAAGGGCGCGGAAAAGGTTTTTTCACGCAGGCGCTGCATCGGAGCACTGGCATATCGCTCCAGCAAACGCCGCAGGCTGCTGTTGAACTTCCGGAAATACATCACGCCCCCGCCAAGCAGAAACCACATCCCCATCCACCGGCCGCGAAAATTTACTGGCCATGCGGGGCAAAATCCTTATTGCCCGTTATTTCCCTGAATTTAGCGGAGAAATCATGGCGGCGCCGATTTATCGGGAGCGGCCATCGCCCTGGTTGAACTGCTTGAAAAACCTGTCACTTATCCGGTGTGGCAAGGGGTTTCAGGTCGCGCAAGGCCAGGCGATTTGATATTCGTGTCGTCCAAAGCACACGGTCATCGACGGCATATAACCAGCAGCTCCAGTTGGTGCGAAAACAGCGTTCGAAAGCTTGTCTTATTGAATCGGGACCAAACTCGGTAAAAGCACCTGATTTATCACCAATAACAAAAGCTTTGGGCGCAGGTTTTTCAAGATAATTGGTATAACTCTGGCGTAATTCGCCTCGAATGGGAACAAGTGCCCCCTCTTCGATTCTGGCAAAACCCGAAGGAGGCGGGATGATATAAGGATGCATCGATTGTCCAGCTTCGATTTCCGCTTCTGTAACCTTTTGGGCAGGCTTGTTCATTTTTTCGATTACCGCCCGGCTTCTTTCCGACAGATCCTTGACCCAGTTGATCGGGATCGCAAAGTTCAGGTTCTGTCCGTCGATATAACCACGTGTTGTTATACCAATCAGACGACCTTGTTCGTCGAAAAGTCCGCCGCCACTCGACCCTTGCGAGATCGGCGCGCTGATTTGAATCTCTTTGAGCTGGTCCTGGTTGTCACTGCGCAGTGCGGAAATCAGACCATTGCTCAGCGTCAGCTCCAAACCCCTCGGGTTGCCCAGCGCGAACACCTTCTGCCCGACACGCAAACCATCACTGTTGCCTAGCGGAACCGCCGGCGCCGGGAAATTCTCGGCAGATATTTGGCACATATCCCGCTCGAAATCCAACAGCTCCAGCTTCCCCGGATAAAACTTCTTTCCTTGCCCGATTTCGAAACGCTTGGCCTTGGCAAGAACGTGGCAATTGGTCAACAACTTGCCCGGTGCAATGGTCACCGCGCTGCCTTTTCCTGCGGGCAGTCCATCTGCATCGAAAATACGTACCAGCCAGACACTGGGGGCGGTTTTTTCAAAGAATTTGTCCGGCTCCATCGCTGACACAGGTACGGCCAAACCGGCAATCAGAGCCAAAATGAGCGTTTTCATTTTCCGAGCAGATCCTTGAAATCTTCGATCTTCATCTTGGCCAGACTTCCGTTTGCCTTGGCTTCCACGGCTTTATAGAACTCGTCACGGGTCATCGGTGCACACCAGGGTGCATCCGCATAAGCCAATTGCCTGGATTCCCGTTTGACGAAGGTTTTTTCCGCTTCCGCCTCGGCAAGATGGGTGACATTGATAACGACAGCACTGCACACTGTTTCATCGAACAGGGGGCGCAATTGATAGGATTCACCGACCTTGGGCAGGAAAGAGCTTGTGACTACACATACGCTGCGCGACGTGTTGAACTGCAGTCGAACGGTGAATGGCTTGTCCGCTGCAATCTTCTTGTCCAGTTTGGCATCTTGGAGTTTTCCGGCAAAGAGGGTTCGCCTTCCGGTACAGGACAAGCCATTCTCAAAGGTTTCAACGGCAAGCTGGACCGGCGCTTGCGCTGTTTTGATCTGCAGTGTCGCAAACTGACCCGAGATCGGCGGGGTATAGGTTACGGGAGGTGTGACACAACCTGCAGCGGCCAAGATGATTACGACAGATCCGATTAATTTGTTCTGTTTCATTTCCAGGCCGCTGCGGGTTTTGTAAAGAATTGTGAAATTACACAGCAAGGGACCCCAGTTTATCAAGCTGGATTTTCAGCTTGCCGAGCTTCTCTTCCTGCTCGCCCAAGAGCGCCTTGTCCTTCTCGACCAGATGCGCCGGCGCCTTGTCGACGTAACCCGGTTTTTCCAGCTTGGCCTTGAGCTTTTCCAGACCGTCGGCGAGCTTGGCGATCTCGCGGGTCAGCCGTGCCGATTCGGCCGCCTTGTCGATCTCGACCTTCAGCATCAGACGGGTCTGGCCGGCCACCGCGACCGGGGCGTCGTCTTCCGGCAACTTGGCGACGATGTTGGCCTCGGACAGCTTGGCCAGCGGCATCAGGTAAGGCACGAACTTGGCGAGTTCCTCGCTGCCTTCGAGGAACAGCGGCGTTTTCTGCGATGGCGACAGGTTCATCTCGCCGCGCAGGTTGCGCGCGGCAAACGCGAGCGCCTTGAGTTCCTCGACCAGCGCATCAGCGGCCGGGTCGATCTTGGCCAGATCGGCCACGGGCCAGGCCGCGACCATCAAGGAGTCGTGCGTCTTGCGACCGGCCAGCGGCGCGACGGTCTGCCACAGCTCTTCGGTGATGAACGGGATGATCGGGTGCGCAAGGCGCAGGATCGTTTCCAGCACGCGGATCAGGGTACGGCGCGTGGCACGCTGCGCGGCTTCGGAACCGCCTTGCAGTTGCACCTTGGCGAGCTCGATATACCAGTCGCAGTATTCGTTCCAGACAAACTCGTAGATCGATTGCGCAGCCAGATCGAAGCGGAAGGTATCGAATGCGAGGCTGATGTCGTGCTCGGCTTGTTGCAAGCGGCCGATGATCCACTGGTCTGCGAACGAGAATTCCAGCGGCAGGGTTTCGTCGAGGCCGACATCCTTGCCTTCGACGTTCATCAGCACGAAACGCGTGGCGTTCCACAGCTTGTTGCAGAAGTTGCGATAACCCTCGCAGCGCTTCTGGTCGAAGTTGATGTTGCGGCCCAGCGTGGCGAGGCTGGCGAAGGTGAAACGCAGCGCGTCGGTGCCGTAGGCCGGGATGCCGTCCGGAAATTCCTTGCTGGTTTTCTGCGCGACTTTCGGTGCGGTTTCCGGACGACGCAGGCCGGTGGTGCGTTTTTCCAGCAGCGAATCGAGCGCGATGCCGTCGATCAGGTCGACCGGATCGAGCACGTTGCCCTCGGATTTCGACATCTTCTTGCCTTCGCCGTCGCGCACCAGGCCATGCACGTAGACATGCTTGAACGGGACTTCACCGGTGAAGTGCTTGGTCATCATGATCATCCGGGCAACCCAGAAGAAGATGATGTCAAAGCCGGTCACCAGCACCGACGAGGGTAGGAAGGCCTGGAATTCCGGGGTCTTTTCCGGCCAGCCCAGGGTCGAGAACGGCACCAGCGCCGAGCTGAACCAGGTATCGAGCACGTCGTTGTCGCGCTTCAACCTCTTGCCCGGGGCCTGCGCCTGGGCTTCTTCTTCGCTGCGTGCCACGTAGATCTTGCCGTCTTCGTCGTACCAGGCCGGGATCTGGTGGCCCCACCACAGCTGGCGGCTGATGCACCAGTCCTGGATGTTCTTCAGCCACTGGTTGTACGTGTTGACCCAGTTTTCCGGAACGAACTTCACTTCGCCGGTCTCGACGACTTCGAGCGCCTTCTCGGTGATGCTCTTGCCGGTTTCGTCGGCCTTGCTCATCGCCACGAACCACTGGTCGGTCAGCATCGGCTCGATGATCGCACCGGTACGGTCGCCGCGCGGCACCATCAGCTTGTGCTTTTTGATGTCGACCAAGAGATCGAGCGCGGCCAGATCCGCCACCACCTGCTTGCGCGCTTCGACCCGGTCCAGACCGCGGTACTTGGCCGGCGCGTTATCGTTCACGTGCGCAGTCAACGTGAAGATATTGATCTGCGGAAGATTGTGGCGCTGGCCGACGGCGTAATCGTTGAAATCGTGTGCCGGGGTCACCTTGACCACGCCGGTGCCGAATTCCTTGTCAACGTAATCGTCGGCGATGATCGGGATTTCGCGGTCGCACAGCGGCAGCGCCACGCTCTTGCCAATCAGGTGTTTGTAGCGCTCGTCTTCCGGGTGCACCATCGCGGCCACGTCGCCGAGCATGGTTTCCGGACGCGTCGTCGCCACGACCAGCTCACCCGAACCGTCGGCGAGCGGGTACTTGATGTGCCACATGTGGCCGTCTTCTTCCTCGCTCACCACTTCCAGATCGGAAACCGCGGTGCCGAGCACCGGGTCCCAGTTCACCAGGCGCTTGCCGCGATAGATCAGACCCTGTTCGAACAGGCGCACGAAGACTTCGGTGACCGCTTTCGAGCACTGCGCATCCATGGTGAAGTATTCGCGGGTCCAGTCGACCGACGCGCCCATGCGGCGCATCTGGCGCGTGATCGTGGCACCGGATTCGGCCTTCCATTCCCACACGCGCTCGATAAACGCGGCGCGGCCCATGTCATGGCGGCTGATGCCCTGCGCCTCAAGCTGGCGCTCGACCACGATCTGCGTGGCGATGCCGGCATGGTCGGTGCCCGGATTCCACAGCGTGTTCTCGCCCTTCATGCGGTGATAGCGCGTCAGGCCATCCATGATGGTCTGGTTAAAGGCGTGGCCCATGTGCAGCGTGCCGGTCACGTTCGGCGGCGGCAACTGGATGCAAAAGGAGGTGGCGGCAGCCAGCATGTTCGGCTTGAAGTGGCCGGCGGCTTCCCATTGCGGGTACCAGCGGCGTTCGATATCGGCAGGCTCAAAGCTCTTGGCGAGTTCCATGGTGGTCTCGGTTCTGAAATTCTGGAAAACCGCAGATTATACCGGCAAGGCAAGGGCTTAGGCAGCGACCCGGCGAAAAGGACGCTGGCAGGATTTCGGAAACCATCTTTATCCGATACCACACAGGAATCATTGCCGTGGGCACGCCTCTGGATCGCCGTTCGATCGTTTCCGAAAACGACCATCAGGTTCGTTCCCGGCGAACAGCCAGAGTAACAATCGTACGCATCGGTGAATAGACCCCCTGTGCGAGTTCGCGTTTAATTCACCTGCGGCCCATCCTGACTCGAAATCGAGGCCCAAGGTGCAAATTGAACACCCCCTCCTGTTCAACCAGCCCCAGGGCGACGATTACACCGTATGTCATGCGACTCTCTAGGCGGCCGGGAACCAAGGAAGAAACCATGAATCTGTTTGATCTGCAGCACGCGAACGTGCCGGAAGAATACGGCCAGCCGGCCCATTTGCTTGTTTGTATCGATGCCACAAAGGACTTTTTGGCATGCATCCGTTACATCTTGGCGCAGCGTCAAACATCCCTGGGTTCCCTCCATGTTCATCTGCTGTATGCCGTAGTGCCAGATCCATGCTGGCAGGTGGGCCGTTTTTATACCTCCAGGGAGTCTGTCCATTTCCAGGAAGCGCGAGGGACGGTTTTCTTTGAAGAAGCCTCCGCGCCTTTATTAAGTAAAGGTGTAAAAGTTCACCATCATTTCGCTCCGGACAGTTCCATGGATACCCTGCTCGGCTTTGCCGAACGACTGAATTGCGAAGAAGTGATTGCCTGCGAACCCAAGGCATCCCTCTTTTCCGGCCTGCGCTTTTGCACCAGCGCCCCCAGGACTGCCAGAAACGCCGCGGGCATTTCGGTAACGACCGTGGCCGGCTCGGGTCAGGGTGCCGCGCCGGCAAGCAGGCTGGATCATTGCCCCCAATAAATCATGGGCGATAGCCGTTGCCATGCAGCAAGCCCGACCATGCTTGATTGTTTTGCGCCCGAATGGCCATGCATAATCAAAAATATCGCGGCGTTGAAATCCACCGCCTTGCACAATTCCGGGAAAAATGGCGCGGCAGCCTCGCCCTCAAATTCTGATCAATACCCATAAATAGGCCCGCATGAACAAGCAGATCTGCGACGAGATCACCTTCCGGAAACTGGAAATATTTCTTGCCTACATGGCGACCGGCAACCTGGCAAAGGCCGCTGAACAACTGGACATCAGCCCGGTCAGTGTCCATCGCGCCCTGCATTCGCTGGAGGACGGCGTGGGTTGCTCCTTGTTTCACCATGCCGGCCGAAACCTGATTCCCACGGAGGCGGCCAGGATGCTTGCCAGCACGGCATCTGAAGTTCTGGGGCGAATGGCCAATGGCATACAGGCCACCCGCGAAGCCGCTGGCCTTTATGCCGACAAACTGCGGATCGGCAGCGTTTACTCGCTGACCGCGCAACTGGTTCCCCGAATCGTGGTTGACCTGAAAGCACGACGCCCCAAGCTGAGTACGGAACTCGTATTGGGCTCCAATACGGATTTGACCGAAAAACTCAGGCAAGGGCATATCGATGCGGCACTGATGCCCATCTTCTCGCCGGACCCGGAATTCGAGAGCATCAAACTGTTTGAAGACAGTATTTATTTTGCAGCCCCTGCCGGCTCTCGCTATGCCGGCCGAAAAACCATTGGCCTGGATGAAGTCCGCGACGAGCTTTTTGTTTCGCTGTCCGGAGGATTTGCCACCTCCAGGGGTTTTCAGGAAGCATTCCAGCGGGCCGGTTTCTCGCCCCATATCGCCATGGAAGTCAGCGATATTTTCACGCTGATGAACCTGGTAAAGGGGGGGCTAGGCTATTCGCTCTTGCCAGGCCGCGTTCGCAACCTGTTCGGCGAGCATATCCAGTTCATTCCTCTGGATGACCGTTTCCAGATTCACCAGGCCATTGGCTTGAGCTTCCTGCGTGCGCGCGAACGCGACCCGAACCTGCTGGCGCTCGCCGCCGCCTGCCGCATGATAGGCAAAAATGAATCGGGCTATCTCATTTAGGCTCTGTTTACAAAGAATGCAACCACACGGTATTCCCCCGCCTGACATCGGGCCGGTTTATGGGTGAAATGAAAACGTTATGACCGCCAATCCTGCGTTCCACTTTGACGAATCCAAGGTATGGGCGGCCTTCGCCCAGGCTGCCCCCCGCGTCCACATTGAACATATCGATTCCTGCTCCTCCACCAACACCTTGCTGCTTGAGCGCGCAGCCCAAGGCGCGCACTCCGGTCTGGTCCTGGTAACCGACGAGCAGACTGCGGGGAAAGGTCGCCAAGGACGCCGCTGGATTTCGACCCCGGATTACAGCCTGACTTTCTCCCTGCTCTGGATTTTTCCTGACGGCGGGGCCCTCTCCGGTTTGAGTCTTGCAGTTGGCGTGGCTATTGCTCGCGGGCTGGAAGATCTTGGCATTGAAGGGATCGCCCTGAAATGGCCCAATGACATCTGGCTCTCGGGCCGCAAGCTGGGCGGTGTTTTGATCGAAGTGCTTTTCAGCGAATCCCGTGCTGCCGTCGTGATAGGCATCGGGCTCAACCTGCGCCGAAACCCGGCCTGGGATGAAATTGTCGATCAACCCCTGGCCGCCATCGACGATGCCAGGAAGCCGATCCCGCGCGAGCAAGTCCTCGGTGCCGTTCTGCTGCGCCTGCAGGAGAAACTGGATGCGTTCGCCGCTGGCGGGTTTGCCGCCGTGCGGGCCGAGTGGGATGCCCGCAATGCGCTGGCCGACCAATGGGTACGGGTCGAATCGCAAGCCGGCGAGCAGGTCGGGCTATGCATCGGTTCCGCGGCCAATGGCGCGCTTGAAATACAGGATGAACAGGGCCAACGGCATCACGTTACCGCCGGGGATGTCGGCCTGAAAGTTCGCCCCCTTTCCCCTCCGTACATCTCTCCTTAGGTTCCGCAACGCAGCCTCAAGGCCCCTCGTCCCGCGCGGGGCCAGACCTGCGCTTTCCGCTATTTCCCTGCGTATTTCAGCTGAACTCCCGCCCCATATTGCCCGCGCCAGCCCGGCTCGCGTAACGCCCCATCTCGGCACGCAACCGATCATTACGCTCACAGTAACGATCCAGCCTGACGGCTTATTGATCGCCTTACATAACCCCAATAACCTTCGAGCCAAGCAAAAAACCTTGCGTGGAGTGTGGTTCATCACACGAAACAGCAGGTTATTCCGTCATCGACGAACTTTATCAAGCAGGGGCGAGCAAGGTGGCGACTACGTTGTTGGATCCTTCCATTTCAGCACATGGCCCACGCGCCGTGCTGAACGACTCGTTCGCGACGATTACGCCCCCTGCCGCAGAACGCGCCACATGCAATGTAAGCGTGACCATTGATGCCAAGAGTTTTGCGATTGGCGAGGCTTTGCTCAAGAGCATCCTGCTTGAAGTGAGCTGCTACCCCAAACCCGGCCTGGTCACGCCACTGTCGTCCGGTTCGCATGACGACATGAACCTGCAGACCTTCATTCTGAGTTCCGCAGCGATTGCGCCCTGTTTTTACCAATGCGCGCAACTGGGACGACAGCACAGCGACGATCTTGCCGGTTTGCTGAGCCGGGTAAGAGCCGTGGGCATTACCTACGAAAACCATTTGCTGGCCGTCACCAACCAGATCAATACCCAGCGCGGAATCCTGTTTTCCGCATCGGTACTGTGCGCTGCGGCCGGCTATCTGTCCATGCGGGGCGGAATCCTTGCCTATACGCAACTTGGCGAAGTTGTTTCAGCCATTTGCCAGGGGTTATGCGAGCGGGATTTCGGGCAATTGAGGTACCGCAAGCCAGAAACGGCGGGCGAGATTTTGTTCGATCGTTTTGGAACCAGCGGAATCCGGGGCGAGGCGGAATCGGGTTTTCAGACCGTGCTCGCGGCCGGCTTGCCCGCGCTGGAAGCCGCATTCGAGCAAGGATTGGGAATTCGCCATGCGCTGGTGCAGTGCCTCCTGGCACTGATGGGCGAATGCGATGACACGACGGTGCTTTGGCGTACCGGCAGGGAAGATCTGGCGGATTTGCAAAATCGGGCCCGAGAGGCTGTCCGGCAAGGTGGGGTACTCACCGAGCGCGGCCAGCAGTTGATTGCAGATCTTGATACGCACTGCCTCCAGAAAAGGATCAGTCCTGGAGGATCTGCAGATTTGCTGGCACTGACCACCGGATTCTATCTGTTGAAGAACAAGGCGTTCAGTGTCGGCGTGATGTGATTTGTTTAAGGAGAACCTGATGGACATTTATAGCTATGCGCTATTCAGCTTTGGACTCACGGCGGTTATTTCGCTGCTGTTGATCGCCGTGGTCGTTGGCCTCAACAAAGTGATGCACAAACTGAACATTCAAGACGATGTAGAAGAATAGGTGATTGATTTCATGGAACATACCGCACAACTAACCGATATCCTGCTCAGACTGTTTTCAGGTATCGGCTCCTTTTTCGTTCAGGATCCAAAGATCGCCATCGCCCGGGTCGTTCTGATCCTGGTCGGCATCGTTCTGGCTTATGCCGGCTTCAAGCGCAAGCTCGAACCCCTGATCATGGTTCCGATGGGCCTGGGC
The DNA here is from genome assembly GCA_018261735.1 of Pseudomonadota bacterium. Lineage (GTDB taxonomy): Bacteria > Pseudomonadota > Gammaproteobacteria > Burkholderiales > Chitinibacteraceae > Formivibrio. The sequence continues at coordinate 150,174 of JAGTRM010000002.1, read as the reverse complement.
ATGATGGCCATCAACAGCGGCGTGCTTTTCCTCGACGCCACCAAGCTGGGAACGATCATTCTCGATCCGCTGGTCGCCGATCCGATCCAGCTGGTCAACATCATGCAGATCAACTTCCTGCAACCGATCTACAACCTGACATTCGGCAACGGCTTGATCGCTTGCGTGGTGTTCTTCGGGATTGGTGCCTTAAGCGATATCAGCTTCCTGTTGCTGCGCCCGTGGGCCAGCATCATCGTGGCGATTTTTGCCGAGATTGGAACCTTTGTTGCCCTGGTGGTCGGCGTGAAGTTCTTCGGCCTCACCCCGCCGGTAGCCGCGGCCATCGCCACGATCGGCGGTGCTGACGGCCCGATGGTGCTGTTCGCCTCGCTCCTGATGGCCAAGGATCTGTTCGTGCCGATCGCCATCATTGCCTACCTGTACCTGAGCCTGACCTACGCCGGCTACCCGTATCTGGTGCGCTGGCTGGTGCCGAAAAAGTACCGTGCCCTTGATGTGGAAATCGACTATCCGGAAGTTTCGCAGAAGGCCAAGTTCATTTTCATCATGGTCGCCTGCACGATGCTGTGCCTGCTTCTGCCCGTTGCAGCACCGCTGACACTGAGCTTCTTCCTGGGTCTGGCTATTCGCGAAGCACGTATCGAACCGTATCAGCACCTGATCGAAAACACGCTGCTGTATACCGGCACGCTGTTCCTGGGCCTGGTGCTGGGCACGCTGTGCGAAGCGCAAACCCTGCTTAATCCGACCGTGATCATCATTCTGTTCCTTGGCTGCTTTGCGCTGCTGATTTCCGCACTGGGCGGTCTGGCAGGCGGCTGGCTGATCTATCTGGTCACCAAGAACTACAACCCGGCCATCGGTATTGCCGGCGTGTCCTGTGTTCCGACCACGGCCAAGATCGCGCAGAAGGAAGTGGGATATGAAAACCCGTACGCCATGGTCCTGCCCCTGGCCATGGGCGCCAACATCAGCGGCGTGATCGTCTCGGCAATTGCAACCGGTGTGTATATCTCGACGATTTTCCTGGTGAAGTAATCAGCAAGGCCTTGCGGCGGAAGCCGCGGGGCCTTTTTTAAGACCTAAGCAAGCTGTTGAACATTCGGGGTGCTGTTACAGGGCAACCCACGTTTTGGGGGTTTACGATGAGTGAACAAAAGGTGTGGAACAAAACGCAGCGCGACACGCAAGAGCGAATGAGTCACGCAAGCCAGTATTTCAAGCCAGGCACCAAGGTATTTGAAGCCAAGGATGCCGTGGCCATACTGGAAGCCGTGATCCGCTCGGGCGATCGCGTCAATATCGAAGGCAACAACCAGAAGCAGGCAGACTTTCTCTCGGATTGCCTGTGCAAGCTCGATCCGGCCCGCGTCAACAAGCTGCACATGGTGCAGTCTTCGGTGCCACTCGCCTCGCACTTGCAAGCGTTCGAGCTGGGCATTGCCGAGAAGCTCGACTTTGCCTACGCCGGCCCGCAAGGCGGCGCGGTCGCCAAGGCCATTGCCTCCGGCAAACTGAAGCTGGGCGCCATCCATACCTACCTTGAGTTGTTCGCCCGCTACTTCATGGATCTGACGCCGCGCGTCTCGCTGATCTGTGCCTACGAGGCCGACAAGGACGGCAACCTCTACACCGGCTTCAATACCGAAGACACCCCGCTGATTACCGAGGCCACCAAGTTCAAGGGCGGCATCGTGATCGCCCAGGTCAACAAGATCGTGGACAAGGTCCAGCGCGTGGATATTCCGGGCGAGTGGGTGGATGGCGTGGTGCAATCGCCCAAGCCTTTCTTCATCGAACCGCTGTTTACCCGCGACCCTGCGCTGATCACCGACACGCACATCCTGATGGCCATGATGGCGCTGAAAGGCATCTATGCCGAATACGGCATCAAGCGCCTGAACCACGGCATCGGCTTCAACACTTCCGCGATCGAACTGATCCTGCCGACCTACGGCGAAGAACTGGGGCTGAAGGGCAAGATTTGCACGAACTTCGCACTGAACCCGCACCCCACGCTGATCCCTGCCATCGAATCGGGCTGGGTCGAATCGATCCACTGCTTCGGCGGCGAACTGGGCATGGCCGAATATGCGGCAGCCCGCCCCGATATCTTCTTTATCGGCCCGGACGGCAGCATGCGTTCCAACCGCGCCTATTCCCAAACCGCCGGCCATTACGCCATCGACATGTTCATCGGCGGCACGCTGCAGATCGATAAATACGGCAACAGCTCCACCGCAACCGCGGGCCGCGTGGCCGGCTTTGGCGGCGCACCCAACATGGGTTGCGATGCCCACGGGCGGCGCCACAGCACGCCGGCCTGGATGAAGTGCGGCAACGAATTTACCGACCAGCAGAATTTCCTCGGCGACGTGCCGCGCGGCAAACGCCTGGTGGTGCAGATGCAGGAAACCTTCCAGGAAAAACTGGTGCCGTCATTCGTGGAAAAACTCGATGCCTGGAAGCTGGCCGAACAGGCCGAACTCGATCTGCCGCCGGTCATGGTTTATTCCGACGACATCACGCACATCCTGACCGAGGAAGGCATTGCCTACCTGCACCGCTGCAAGGGACTGGACCAGCGCATGGCCGCCATTCGTGCCGTCGCCGGCTACACCTCGATCGGCCTGCAGGCCAAGCCGGAAGAAACCAGGGCATTGCGCGAAGCCGGCATTTTCAAGACGCCGGAAGACCTCGGTGTTGATCGCAGCCGCGCCAACCGCTCCCTGCTTGCCGCCAAGAGCATCAAGGAGCTGGTGGATTGGTCGGGTGGTCTCTACAACCCGCCGGCACGCTTCCGCAACTGGTAATGAGACCTGGGCATGCCGCCCGCCTGGTGCGGCGTGCCCGGTCTGAATGGAGATAAGACATGGCTCTGACTCAATTGAAATATGAATTTTCCCCGGCAACCCCGCGTGCATTGCCCGTTCCCGCCGTGCATTTCGGCGTGGTGGGTTCCGGCGACATGGAAGTGATCATCGAAAACAAGGATCTGGGCGGCAAGGCGGTTGCAACCGTCGTCACCCCGGTCACCGGCTTTGATCACGTATGGGAAATGGTTTTGCGCCGTTTCATGGACGAATGCCAGCTTGGCAACGTAGCGATCAGCATCAACGACAACAATGCCACGCCGGTTGTTGTTTCGCTGCGCCTGCGCCAGGCACTGCTGGAAATCGAAGGCTGAGGGGATCGAGATGAGTAAATGGCAAACATTGCAAACACGCAGCTTCCTGGAATCGACCGCCCGCCAGCGTGCGCAAGGTCTGGTCGATGAAGGCAGCTTTACCGAGCTCGTCGGCCCCACGGAACGCTTTATCAGCCCGCATCTGCCGGAGCTGGGCGAAGCGGTGGAATTCGATGATGGCGTCGTCACCGGCATCGGCTTGCTGGGCAAGCATCCGGCCATCGTGATCTCGCAGGAAGGCCGCTTCATTGGCGGCGCGGTCGGTGAAGTCGGCGGCGCCAAGATGGTCGGCGCACTCAAACTGGCCCAGTCGATCTACGAAAAACTGCAGGCTGAAAACCCGGCCGAAGTCCAGGCGCGACGCCCGATCGTGCTGATCTCGTTCGAAACCGGCGGGGTGCGCCTGCATGAAGCCAACGCCGGCCTGCTCGCCCACGCCGAGGTCATGGACCAGATCCAGAACCTGCGCCATAAGGTGCCGGTGGTTTCCGTGGTCGGCAGCAAGATCGGCTGTTTTGGCGGCATGGGCTTTGTCGCCGCAGCCACCGACGTGATCGTGATGAGCGAATTCAGCCGGATCGGCCTGACCGGCCCGGAAGTGATCGAACAGGAAATGGGTCGCGCCGAATTCGACGCCTCCGACCGCGCCCTGGTTTTCCGCACCACCGGCGGCAAGCACAAATACATCATGGGCGATTGCAATTACCTCGTCCCGGATTCGATTGCCGCGTTCCGCCAGCAAGCGATCGCCATCGCCGCCCTGCCGATGGATGCGATTGAAAACCTGCGCCGCATCGGCAGCCGCAGCGCGATCGAGCGCCAGATGCAGCTGGTGGCCATGGCCGCCGAAGTATCGCCCACCGATGCCAAGGACATGTGGAAAGCCATCGGCAATGAAAATCCGCAGCAGCTGATCGATGCGAATTACACCGATTTCATGGCCCAGGCCAAACGACTGACCCCCGCCGCCTAAGGAGCAAATGCGATGGAAACCATGATGGGACAAGGGCGCCTGGCAATCGACATGATTGTTGACCAGGACAGTTTTGCAGAGAACCAGATCCCCAACTTCAGCGTGCCGTGCGAGGACTATGCTCCGGGCGCCGTGGTGGGAACCGCCAGGATCAACGGCCGCGAATGCACCGTGATCGCCAACGATGCGATGGAATGCAACCCGCGCTTTCCGGTGGTGTACGCCGGCATCATCGGCATGGAAGAAGGCTACAAGATGGCGATGGCGGTTTATCGCTCGATCGAGGCCGATGCCGACCTGCCGGTGGCAAAGAAGCGCCCGTTGCTGTTGATCGTCGACACCCCGGGCAATGGTCCGGGCAAGGTCGAAGAAATCATCGGCATGAACAAATCGACCGGCGCTTATCAATTGGCCCTGGCCGAAGCGCGCAAGGCCGGTCACCCGGTACTGGCCGTTGTGATCGGCCGCGCGATCAGCGGGGCTTTCCTGTGCCACGGCCTGCAGGCCGACCAGATCATCAGCCTGTCGTCCAAGTACAACACCATGATCCACGTGATGCCGCTCACCAGTATCGCCCGCATCACCAAGCAGGATCTGGAACGCTTGACCGCGCTTTCCACCAGCAACCCCGTGTTTGCGGCCGGTCCGGAATTCTTCTTCCGCCTGGGCGGCGTCGAAGAAATCATGGAATCGCCGCAAGCCATGCGCGAATGCGTGACCCGTCACCTCGACGATATCTACACGCTCAAGGCCGTGAACCGAACCGACAAGCTGGGCCCGTGGGGCCGTGGCGAACTGGGCGAGCAACGCGGCGGGCGCATCACGCGCAAGAAAGTGATGGCCCGTATGAACGAGCAATTCGATGCGGTCGCGGATCGTTATCTGAATGCCTGAAGTGTGTAACACAGCCTTGTCCTGTCCACGCGAGTGGCATTGACAAGGCTGCCGTCGAAGCTGATTCCCCGGGTGAGCGATAAGCGCCGGGCATTACGTTGTGGGGGTGGGCCGTGTTGTCGCTGGATGAGCTCGAATTACTGGTTGCATGCGTGAAAAGCGCGCCAACGCTTGAGGAAATGCCGACCCGTCGCCTGATCGACAAGGGCATCAACGGCCCCACTGCCGCGCATGTGATCGAGGAAGTGCATACCCCGCTCAACGTCGCTTATCTCAGCTTCACCACAGGATCGAGCGCTTTCCAGAATATCGTCGGGGTCACTTACCAGGAGCTCGGGGAACGGATTGCCGCCTCGCGCAAGGCCCTGGATTTGTGCGGCATTGGCGCCGGGGAACGCATGCTGGTGACCTATGCGCCACTGGTCAATGTGTTCTGCCCGGATGCCCTGAAGCAACACGGCATCGAATGGTCGTTCCTGCCCCGATCGAGCCGCGATGCGCTGCTTCTGGCGCTGTGCAAGGAAAAACCCGGCGTGCTGCTCGGCGAATCGTCGTTTCTGCGCGTTACGCTGAGCCAGGCAATCGAACTGGGTTTGCAGGCCGAGTTGCCCGAACGTCTTTGCATCATCACCGCCGGCACACCGCTTGATCTTGAACTGTTGCCGGTGGCCAAAGCGCTCGGCTACACGGTGCATGACCTCTACGGTTGCCAGGAATTCGGCTGGCTCACACTGGACGGGGTGCCGCTGCGCGAGGACATCAGCCTGGTCGCCTCGCCGGTTGGCGCGGATTTTTGCGAAGTGGTCGTCGGCGGGCTGCCCATGGGCGATTCCTTCCCTTACGCCGAGGAAGGCCATATTTGCAACCCGGCCGGCCGGGTGCTGACCTACAAACGCGTGCGCACGCATCCCGAGTATGAAGTAGTGGTCAAGGCTACCTCGCGCGGGTCGAGGGAGCTGATCGAGCGCACCGCCCGAACCATCCTGCGGATCAAGGGCCGCATCGTCAAGGTCTCGCAAAACCTGCGCCTGAACGCGCCGGAAAACGAACTGCATCTCGTCCCCGGCAGCATTCCGGGAGAAAACGATATCCCTCAGGCGGACCCGGTCATCCTGCTCGGGGCGACGGCAACGCGGCTGTTCGATTGCATGGTGGAAGCGCAATCCGCGCTGCAGGGCAATTCCAAAAAAGATCCGGCCTGGATCAAGCGCAGATAGGTAGCCGCCATGATGCCCGTGCTCAAACGACACGATTTTGTCTGGCTGACCCCCGCCGCGCGCGAACGCATCGCGACGGAAATCAGCCATAGCGATTCGACCAAGGCGCTGCGAATGGCTTGCGCATTCCTGGCCACCGAGATCCCCGGCATCGTCCGGCGCAGCGCGCCGTGTGATATCGGCATCGGCCTTGGCATCAGCTTTCCGATTCGCTGCGAGGGCAGCCGCCTGCGTTTTGCCACATCGGTGACCCGGGATGAAATCCGTACGGTGGTATCGCCCGTCCAGGTGATCGAGCGGCCCTTTGAAGCACGACTCAAACCCTTGCAGGCACTTGAGCAAATCAAGCAGTCGCTGCCCGGCCTGGCGGGAAAAATCGGCATTTACGGGGCCACCGCATTACAGATGCTGACCGGATTGGCTTACCTGCATGACGGCTCGGATCTGGATCTCGTGATTGATGGCGGCACGCCCGAGGTGCTGTTCGAAACGCACCGCATCCTCAGTGCAATCGCCGAATCGACAGGGGTCAACATCGATGCCGAGGTCATTCTGGACGGCATCCATGGCATGAAATTAAAGGAATTGGTCAGCGAACAAAAAACCGTGCTGGCCAAAACCCTGCATTCCGTCGCGCTGATGTGCCGGCGGGATGTTCTCCAGTCTCTGGCACTCGCCCACACGGCGCGGCCTTGAGAATTTTTGTTTTTCTTAAACGAGGTGATGAAATGGCACAAATCAAAGCAAAAGCTCCCGGAATTGTTAAAGAATTGAAGGCTGCAGTGGGCGATACGGTCAAGGCCGGCACGGTGGTCGTGGTCATGGAAGCCATGAAGATGGCCATGCCTTTGCCGTCCCCAGTTGATGGCGTGATCAAGGCCATCAAGTTCGAAACCGGTGCGCGCGTCAATCCAGGCGCCATCATCATGGAAATCGAATGATTTGATGGTGGCGAGGTGCATGCCTGTCGCAATGGCATGCACCGATGGGCATTGCCGTATTGAATTGTCAAAGAACATTCGCGCAATGCCGCCTCGCATCACATTGGATAAATTTTGGAGGGGATTAGATATGTTGATCAATGGGCTAGCTATTATGGCCGCCTGCATGCTCGCCGGTACTTTTCTGGGTGACATGCTTGGCCTGATGTTGGGTTTGAAGGGAGCAAATGTCGGCGGCGTGGGGTTTGCCATGCTGTTTCTGATTTTGGTGACCAACAAGCTGAAGGATAAAAAACTCTTCTCCAAGGCAGCCGAAAGCGGCGTGCTGTTCTGGAGTTCATTCTACATCCCGGTGGTAGTCGCCATGGCCGCCATCCAGAATGTCCAGGCTGCCCTGAAGGGCGGCATGGCAGCACTCCTTGCAGGAGTTCTGGGTACCGTCTTCTGTTTCTTGTTGGTCAAGCCCCTTTCTTCTCTTGGTGGCAAGCAAGAACCTTTGCCTCAGTTTGCGGAGTAAACCATGCAAGAATATTTCTCAACAATGTTTGCAGAAAAAGGCTTTTTCCACCTTCAGGGGCTGGTATTTGCCTTTCTGTGCGTGGGCGCCATCATGTGGTTTTCCTACAAGGTGATGGTCCCGCTATTCAAACATAAGCTGCATGGCTCGGCATTTGCCATTGTCATTGCTCTGATTCTGGCTTGGGCGGCAGGAATGCTCGTCGGCCCGACCGGCAAGAAAGGGATAGGTGACATCGCCATGTTCTCAGGAATGGCGCTGATGGGCGGTGCCATGTTCCGCGATTTCGCAATCATGTCCACGGCCTATGGCGCGGACTTGCGCGAACTGAAGAAAGCGGGTCTGGGCGGCTTTCTGGCCATGGTGATCGGTACGGCAATGGCTTTCTATATTGGCGCAGCCGTGGCCTGGCTCTATGGCTACACCGATGCAGTCAGCATGGCAACCATTGGTGCCGGTGCCGTCACCTTTATCGTTGGTCCGGTAACCGGCGCAGCGCTCAAGGCTTCCTCGGATGTGGTGGCATTGTCGATTGCCGCAGGCGTGATCAAATCGGTCCTGGTGATGGTGGTAACGCCTATGATTGCCAAAATGATCGGCCTGAACAACCCGGGCGCAGCCATCGTATTCGGCGGCGCCATGGGCACCACGAGCGGCGTGGCGGCAGGTCTGGCAGCCACCGATGCGCGCCTGGTGCCCTATGGTGCAATGGTGGCCACGTTCTACACCGGCTTTGGCTGCCTGGTTTGCCCGTCGATCTTGTACTTCACACTGAAAATCTTCTTCGGCTGATACCCGAGCAGGCAAGAACAGGAGCCCCGCGCGGTGCACGGGGCTCTTTTTTTGGGTGCGGTACGGCGGCTCATTTGAAAGTGATCCGCCGTACTTAACATATTAAATTATTGCGAGAGCCAAAGTGCCCATCACTCGTTTCTTTGTGCCATTTGCGGCCGCTTATTTTTTATCGTCGCTGTTCCGCGCGGTCATCGGGGTGATTTCCCCGGAGCTGGCGAGGGAATTCGCGCTGACCGCACAGGATCTGGGCGGATTAGCCAGTCTTTACTTTTACGCATTCGCGCTGGCGCAGATACCTTCCGGGGTTTTCCTGGATCGTTTTGGACCGCGCAGGGCGGAATCCATGCTGATTCTGGCTGCTGCAGCAGGGGCATTGCTATTCTGTTTTGCCCACGATTTTTCGGGCCTGGCTATCGGTCGCATCCTGATCGGAATCGGCGTGGCCATTTGTTTTGCTGCACCGCTGAAAGCCGCGGCAATGTGGTATCCGCAGGAAAAGCAGGTGGCGCTGTCGGGCTGGATCATGCTGGTAGGCGGACTTGGCGCCACCTTCGCCACCAAGCCCGTGCAATATGCGCTGGTTTTTTTCGACTGGCGCACCCTGTTTGGCGGATTGGCCATCCTGACCGTACTGGCCGCAATTGGCATTGCCGTATGGATTCGCGATATCCCGGCCAATCCGGTACAAAAAACCATGGCGGAGCAATGGCGCGAGCTGGGTGGCCTGCTCAAGCATCCCCGCTTCTGGTGGGTGATGCCCTGGGCCTTTACCGGCATGGGTACCTTCATCTCGGTGCAGGGCTTGTGGGGCATGCAATGGTTGATCCACGGCGCAGGCTATGCCAAGCCTGATGCCGCCAACCTGCTGTTTGCCATGTCGCTGGTCGCGCTCTCCGGCTATTTTTTCATTGGATCGCTCTCGGAAAACCTGGCCCGACGCGGATTGACCAACCGGCATTTACTGGCAGCCGGGATGGTGGTCGATCTCTTTGCGCTGCTGGCCATCAGCCTGCGCTGGCCCGGGGATAGTCTCTGGTGGTGCCTGTACGGACTGGGGACTTCGCTGAACGTTCTGTCCTGGACCGTGCTGACCTGCGGCCTGCCCAAGGAACTGGCCGGGCGCAGTAACACCGGCCTGAATCTGTTCATGTTCATCGGCAGCGGCTCCATCAGCTTCCTGATCGGCTGGATAATTTCCACCCTGCAGGCCAATGGAATAGACACCCGGGAAGCCTTCAGCATTGCCTTTATCGGCCTGGTTTCAGCCAACTCGCTTGCTGCGGGATGGTTCCTGCTGCGCTGGAAACGGTTCAGCGTCACCCAATCCGGATAACGACGAAACAGTTCGATAACCAGTCCGCGCAATCTCTGGAAGACCAAAGATTGCGCGCGCCAAACACCCGGCCCCGTCTCTCGTCGTGGCATCATCCAGTCCAGACGATGCCGCTTACTTCAGCACGAACTGCACCCGCGTGGCCTTGCCGCCATCCTTCTTCAGTTCGTCCGCAGGCGGGTCAAGACGCGGCTTGAGGATGAATAAGCGCGATTCATCCACTCCCGCATCCTTGAGCGCATCCTTGACCACCGTGGCGCGCTGCAAGCCAAGATTGCGCAGCTCGTCTTCGGAAACCTGCGTGTTGGCGAGGATCAGTTTTTCCATCTCTTCCGGCGGCAGGCTCTTCTGCAGGCCCACCACGTTGCGCGGCTTGGGGAATTTCTCACGGTCGTAGACCTGCTCCAATAGTTTGGTGCGCTCGGCAGCCGTCATGACCAGTTCCGTCTCGGTATCGACCGATTGCCCCTTGCTGGCGAGCTGCGCCAGCTTGCGGGCACGGATCTTTTCTTCCAGCTTTTCGCGCTTGAGTCCTTCGCGATCAAGCTCTGGCTCCACCCAGCCGGCAATATCGAGCTTGAGCGCCGGGCGGTCGTCGAGTGCCTTGGCGAGCTTGCCGAGCGCCTCCTTCGCATCGGCACTGAGCAAGGTGCGACCCGGCTCGAACTCGACGCGCGAGAATGCGGCCTCATTGCCGCCAAACAGCGAGCCGAGCGCACTGAACGGTGCAGTCACGGCTTTTTCCAGCAGGTTGCCGATCACCTGCCAGATGATTTTGCCAATGCGGAACTGAGGGTCGTCGAGCGAGCCTTCGATCGGCAGGTTCAGGTTGATCTGCCCGCGCCGGTCGGTAAGCAGCGCCAGCGCGAACTTCACCGGCAGCTTGGTGGCCTCCGGGCTTTCGACCCTGTCGCCCAGGGTGAGCTGGTCGAGGGTCAACTGGTTGGCCGCTTTCAGCTGGTTGTTCTCGATGAAATAGGCCACCTCCATCGAGAGCTTGCCTTTCTCGATGCCGTAACCGGCGTACTTGGCCGAATAGGTTGACGCTGCCGTCAGTTCATAACCCTTCACCGCCGCCTTGATATCGAGGAACATTTTCTGCGCCAGCGGGTTCAGGCTGCCGGCAATCGTGACCGGCGCAATGCGGTCGACGCTGCCGCGCAGATCGAGGTTGGCGCGCGCGGATTCGCTGCTGGAAAGTCCGCCGATCACGCCGCCCATGTCCATCAGGTTGGCGGTGAAGTTGGGCTGGATGAAGTTGTCGGTGTAGTTGATGTTGCCGCCGGTCAGGGTGATCTTGCCGATGCTGATCGGCGGCAACGGCGCGCGCGGCGCCACCGGTGCCGAAGCCACGGCGACGGGCTTGGCTGCCGGCGCACCGACCGCCGGATTCGCCGTCACTGAGGTCGCCTGTCCTTCCTTGACCACGATGTCCTGCAGATTGAGCTTGCCTTCCTTGGACAGGATCAGCCGCGAATAGAAATCAGACAATGCGACTTCGCGCAGCGCCAGCTTGAACGGCTCCGTCTGCACGTCCGCGCCGGTCAGCGCCAGCGAGCGCCATTTGAGGAAATCTTCGCCATTGATCTTGTCGATCGCATGTAGATCGTTCACCGCCAGATTGCCGCGATAGCGCACGGCGAGCTTGGGCGCGGTGGCAATCTGCGCCTCGCCGCGCGCGCCCAGCCAGATGCTGGCTAGACGGATATTGAGCAGATCGGTGAAATACGGCTGGGTGAACGCGGCGTCGAACTGGCGCAGATCAAGCTGCCATTTGGCCGAGAACGGTTGCGGCACGAACGGCCCGCTCACCTTGACGAAGCCGCGCTTGCCGGCCTTGGCCGAAAAATCGAGCTTGGCCGTGCTGTCCGGTGCGCTATCGAGGTTTTCCACCTTCAATCCGAGATCGGACAAGACCAGCGGCGGCGTGCCGCTCTGGCGCTGATCCTCGAGACGCAGCGCCGACTTTTCAAGCGCCAGTTGCGCCAGCTTGATCCGCCACGGCGGCGTCTTGTCCCTGCTCGCCGCCGTGGGTTTCGCAACGGCCGGCGGCAGCAGCAGCTGCAGGTTGATGCTGCCATCCTTGCCCATCACGATCTTGTTTTCGCTGCCGCTGATATTCAGGCTCGCGACCTCCACCAGCTGCTTGCCCAGATTCACGCCGATTCCGCTCGCGTTCAACGCGGCGAGTTTCAGCGCCGGCGCCTTTTCTCTGGCCAGGCGGATCGCCAGATCCTGGATGCCGAATGCGCCCTGGCTGATTTCCAGCACTTGCGGGTCGGCGGCAAAATGCAGATTCAGTGAACTTGATAGCTGGCCGTTGGCAATCTCGCCAGCAAAATAGGGCTTCAGATACGGCGGATAACGTCCGGGCTGGACGTTATCCAGTGCCACGCGGCCATCGATGGCCAGCGGACTGGCTTGCACCTGCAACGCGGCATTGAACGTTTCGCCAAAGCCCGTCTTGAACGCGATCTCGACCGGCGCGGAAGCCTTGGCAGCGGTGGAAAAATGTTTGGTCTTGATGGTGATGGCCTCGCCGCTGGCGGCATACGCCGGCTTCACCGCGGCATCTTTCCAGTCGATACGGCCTTCGTTCAGGGCAAGCTCGGCCACTTCAACCAGAGGCGGAGCCGCCGCAGCGGGAGCGCTCCCGTTGTTCGCGGCGGGCTTGCCGGCAGGTTTGGCTGAGAAGGCAGTCAGCCAGTTGAGTTCGCCCCGGGCATCGCGTGCGACAGTCAGCACCGGTTTGTCGATGCCGATACGGCCCAGACGATACTTCTGCAACAGCGGTTCCAGGCTGCCTAGCTCAATCTGCAGCGCCGGCAGCTGCAGGATCGGTTCGCCGCGATAATCCAGCCGCCCGTCCGTCAAGCCCAGCTTGCCCTGAATCAAGAGGCGCGGCTGGTCGTTCTCCTCGCGGAACACCACATCCACTTGCCCGGACATCCGGCCGCTCGGCAGATTCACTTCCTTGGGCAGGGGAACATAGGCCAGGTAATGCGGCAGGTTCAGTTGGTCGAGCTGCAGCGAAAGCCGGGTTTCGTGGCTATCCTTGAAAGGCTTGGATTGCCCCGCCAGCTTGAAGATCGAGCCATTGAGCTTGCCGGACAAACCCGGCTGAATATATTCATCGAGCCGGTACGGCAGGGTGGATATGAAAGGCAGGGCCAGTTGCAAATCGCTGATTTGCTGCCAGGCATGCTCGAAGCGGTCATCGAAATCGATGCTGCCACCCATGATGCGGATATTGTTGAGCGAGAAGCGCGGCAAGGGCGCATCGTCCTTGGCCGGTGTTTGCGGCGGGCCTTCGAGCAAATCGGAAAAATTGTAGCGATCGGCGCTCAGCCGCACGAGATGCAGCCGCGGGGACTCCAGCGTGATCTCGCGCAGCACCGGGCCGCGTCGCCACAAGCTGGCCAGCTCGGCATCGGCGGTCAGCGCGGCAAACTGGAACAGCGCGCCTTCTTTTTCGTTGACGGCGACATCGCGCAATACCACGCGCAGCAGATAGGGATTGATCGCAATCTTGCCGATACTGACCTGGCGATGCAGCGCAGCACTGGCTTCCTTTTCCAGCCAGGGCCGCAGCAAGGCAGGCAGGGCCAAGAAGCCAAACAAGCCGAACAGCACCAGTAATCCAGCACAAACCATCAACCCAATCCGGACACGCCGGGTAAAAAAGCGGGAAAACTGGCTCACAGAGCGCATCGGGCAACTCCCAGAAAAAGCATGGCAATAGTATCTTTTCAGTTTAGCAGGCAGGCATCAAACGCCCACCAGCAATAGCGCGAAACGCTGTTCTCGAACCGTTGAGAGAGGCTATCGGCAGGCTGAAGAGCCGCGCATGGTCCCCGATCACGGCATATCAGAGATTGTGATCCAAGCCATCCGCCGGAAACCTTTCAACCTCTGGCCTAGCGCGGTTAGAATCGTGGACCATCACCGCCTTGGGCGGGCGAGCGACATTTCAGGAAAACAAAGCGTGGCATTTTCGTTTTTCAAAAAGAAGGATACGGATTTCGACCCCAGGCTTCATCCGCCACGGAGCGTCGTCACGCCCAAGCCTCCCGCAGCAGACCCCCAAACGCCCGAAGCGCCCCCGTTTGGCCAGGCCCAGGATTCCTATTCCGGTATCGAAGTCAGCTCGGGCGGCAGCCAGCTCTCTGCGGCCGAGGAAGAAGCGGCCATCATGCATGCCAACAACAGTGGTCGCGCCGCAATCCCGATTCTGCAAACCGCCATCCAGGAAATTCGCGGCCAGCGCCGTCTGGAAACTTGGCTGATGCTGTTCGAGCTCTACCAGCAGCAAAATGACCGGGCCGCTTACGAAAATCTAGGCCTCGAATTTGTCATGGAGTTCGAAAGAACCCCGCCGATCTGGTCCGAACGCAAGCGGGTACAGAATCAGCCTACTGCGACGGCCGGCAACACCCATACCTTTGGTGCACAACTGACCGCCGCGACACTCGACAGGGAATTGGCCCCGTTGCGTGCGGTGACCACGCGCCTTAATCCGCCGCGCCTCGATTTCAGCCGGGTCAAGGAAATCGACTCCATGGCCGCGGCCGAGATTCTGGCGCTGTGGCACCTGTCCAGAAAAGTGGCCACGCCCCGGCAGATTCTGGGCGGTGCCTCCTTTGCCAAGCTGCTGGCCGGAAAAATCGAAACCGGGCGCCGTGTTCCGTCCGAAGCTCCATTCTGGCTGCTGCTGATCGAGGTGCACCAGGCAATGGGGCTGCACGAAGCATTCGACAATCTGGCCATCGAATACGCCATCACCTTTGAAGTCTCGCCCCCGTCCTGGGACGACCGGCTGGCGCCAAAAATCGAAGCGGCCGCGCCCACCGTCGCCGATTCCAGCCCGTCCGCCCCTCCCCGGGAATGTCTGGTGCTGCAGGGTGAAATCACCAGCCAGCATCCGCAGGGCCTGGCAGAAATCCGCAACTACGCCCAGCAGGGCGGCTATGAAATCGTGCTGGATTTCGAATGCGTCGACCGGGTCGATTTCGAATCGGCCGGCCAGTTCCTCAACCTGTTCATGGAACTTTTGCAACAGGGGCACAGCGTGCACATCATCCGGGTCAACGAACTGGTCCTGGCCCTGCTGCGCCTGATGGGCATTTCTGAACTCGTTACCATCGAACGCCGCAAAGCCTGATGATCGGGCTGCTACAATCAAGTCACCATGTCGAAACTGATTCCCTGCCTGCGCCAGCTTGATGCTGGCCACTTCACTTCCGGCGAAGCGATTGCCGAACGACTCGGCATCTCGCGCGCCAGTGTATCCACCACGCTCGCCCGTGCCGAAACCTATGGCATCACCCTGGAACGCCGCCATGGCCTGGGCTACCGCCTGAGTCGGCCGATCGAATGGCTGAACACCTCGGCCATCCAGGGCGAACTCATGCCCGCATCGGCATTCAGTGTGGAAGTACTCGACCACAGCGAATCGACCAACCGCGCACTGCTGGCCGCGCCGCAACACGGCCGGGTACTGGTCACCGAATGGCAAAGCGGTGGTCGCGGGCGCATGGGGCGCAAATGGCTGGGCACGCTTGGCGGCAGTCTGATGTTTTCGCTGGCCTGGACTTTCCCCGAGGGGCCGGCCCAACTCGCGGGCCTGCCGCTCGCCGTGGGCGCGGCACTGGCCCGGGCAATCGAAGCCGCCGGCGTGCGCGAAATCGGCCTCAAATGGCCCAATGACCTGCTGCTGCCGCAAGGCAAGGTCGGCGGTATCCTGATCGAGATGCAGGGCGATGCGCTCGGCCCGGCGCAGGTGGTGATCGGCGTCGGCCTGAATCTTTACCTGCCCGAGGGCATGGGTCCGCTGGACCAGCCTGCGGCAGCGCTGGAAGGAAACGGACTGAACATCGGGCGCAACGTCCTGTTCGGACGAATCCTGGCCGAACTGGAACGCACGCTCCCACGCTTCGCGGCAGAAGGCTTTGCCCCCTTGCGCGGCGAATGGGAAGCGCACCATGCCTGGCACGACCAGCCGGCGCAGGTGCACATGCCCGATGGCCGCCACCTGCAAGGCATCATTCTGGGCGTCAGCGACGAAGGCGCACTGCGTTTGCAGGTGGAAGGGCAAACCCGCCTGATCCACAGCGGCGATGTCAGTTTGCGCAGGCAGCGCGCATGATCCTGCTGTTGGACCTGGGCAATAGCCGCATCAAGTGGGCGCTGGCAGAAAACGGCACTTTCCTGGCCCATGGCGCGGTAACGCGTGCCGAAGATCTGGCAGCGGCCTGGACGAATATCGCCGCCCCCAATCGCGCGCTGGGCTGCGCTGTCAGCAACGAACAAACCCGGTCCGTCGTCGCCGCGCAAGTGGCACTGCGCTGGCAGATCGGCGTGCAATGGCTGCAGCCTTCCGCACGGCAAGGCGGCATCAGCAATGGCTATGCCGACCCTGCCCGGCTGGGTGCCGACCGCTGGGCTGCCCTGCTCGGCGCGCGCGCACGCTTCCCGGATACGGCGCTGGTCGTGGTTTCCGCCGGCACAGCGCTGGTTGTCGATGCACTCACGGCGGACGGGCATTTCCCGGGCGGCATGATCCTGCCCGGTTACCAGCTGATGAAGCAAGCCCTGGCTCAGGGCACTGCACGCCTGCCCATGGCGAGTGGCCGCTTCACGCCGTTCCCGACTGCGACCGACGATGCGATTGAAACCGGCTGCCTGAGTGCGCTGAGCGGAGCCATTGCCGCAATGGTCGAGCGCCTGGCCGCTACCGGGCAAACGCCGGTCCAGATCATACTGAGCGGGGGCGATGCCGCGCTGCTGCAGCCGCTGCTCACGGGCCCGGTATCCGTGGTCGATAATCTGGCACTGCATGGTCTGGCTGCTTTAGCGACAACCCACGAGGAAAATCTGCAATGAAGTGGCTCTTCTTTGTTTTCCTGATCCTCAATATCCTGGTATTCGGCCTGATCAACCTGGGCGGCAGCACCAATGCCGTCGACCCGCGCGGGCGCGAACTCAACGCCAGCCAGGTGCGGATTGTCACCGGACAACTCAACGCCCCCAAACCCGTCGCCCCGGCCATCCCGGCGTCTGCGTCCGTGGCTTCGCAACCCGCCGCCACCCCGGCATCCGTGCCTGTTGCCTCGCAACCCGCCGCAAAGCCGCAGGCAGCCGCCTCGCCGGTCGCTGGCAAGCTGGCCTGTCTGCGCTGGAGCGGCTTTTCCATTGAACAGGCCAGCACCGCGCGCAGCCGGATCAAGGCGCTGGGATTGAACGCGAGCGAGAGCGGCGGCGCGGAAAACGCCAAGGCTTGGGTCTATATCCCGCCGCTCACGACCCCGGTCGAGGCACGCAATAAGGCACAGCAGATTGCGGAAATGGGCGTTGACGACTATTTCGTTGTCAATGACGGCAAGCGCTGGCAGAACGCGATTTCGCTGGGCGTTTACAGCACGCGCGAAGCGGCGGAGCGGCGCCTGGCCGAGCTGCGCGCCAAGGGCGTGCGTTCAGCCGTGATCCGCGACAAGGACGATACACTCAGGCCGGTGAGCTTCATGCTGCGCAATGTGTCGGCGGAGAACCGGCAGCAGCTGGAAAAGGCGGGCAGCCCGTTCCGCGGCATAGAACTGCGCGAAACCAGCTGCCGCTGATTCCGGCCCGCTCAGAACCTGCTCACGATCTGTCGCGAGAGGTCGTCAGCAGGGTGAAGAGCAGCGCAGAAACCGGAGTGTACAAGTAGTACATGAGGATTTTGAGCAGCGCATGAGCCCTGATCACGGCCTCGCAGCAAGATCGTGATCAGGTTCTCAGGGATAGCTGTAAAGCTGCCAGCGCACGTTCGGGTCGGTCGTGACCTGTACCGCCTCGACCTCGCGCCGAGCCGAAACGGGAGCGGTCCCTTTGGCGGCAGCCCCGGGCACGATCGCCTCTTTGGGCAACAGGCTTGCCGGCAGGGTCAGCACCTTGCCGCTGGCCCGCGCGGGCGATACCACCGACCGATGGCGAAGCGGGTTATGCACGGCAGCCAGAGCGGCTTCTCCACTCGCCAGCAGGCCTGCGAGCGCCGCCATCAACAGCATGTTTCCCGCTTTCATCGCTTCTCTCCCGTTCCGGCAAAGCGCACGTAATCGCCGACCTCGACCCGCAGCGCGCCCTCGGGCACCCCGGCGGAAAACAGCGGTTGCACTTCGCGGATAACCAGCGTGCCGGCCAATTCCTCCGGCCAGCCCAGCTGGCCACTCCGCCCCGTGGCATCCACACCACGCGCGCCGGGGCGCAGGCGGTAGACCTGCAAGCGATCCCCCACGGCCAGCTTGCTGGTGCCGCCGGCATCCACCGTGACCCGCCCCGGCTCGACACGGGCGACGCGTGCCGAGAACGGGACGCACTGGATATCGCGGTAGAGGCTGTTCACCGCGTCATCAAGCTTGGCATCGACCAGCTTGCCGAAATCCGAGGCAAAGAAACGCTGCGTTCCCATGACCACGGACGGATCGAACACGACCTCGGCCCCAAACAGTACCTGCCCTTCCGCCTTGCCCGCCAGTCGATGACGGGCGATCTGCGCGCCGGACACGCCGTCGAATACCAGCAGATCCATCTCGAAACGCCGGGCAGACGGCGTTGCCTTGATCCCGGGCTTGAAGAAATTCAGCAGTGGCAGATTGAGTTCCTGCTTGCGCTCGCCCGGCCGGACATCGTTACCGTGGCTGAACACGTAGCGCTCACCCTCGAAACCCGCATCGCGCAACACGCCACCGACCACGAATTGCACGCCATAACGGCGCGCCAGATCACGAATCCATTCGGGGTTCGATTGCGGCTCGGTTCGGTTGGTTTGCACGTGGTAGGCCGCTTCATTGCCGCTGGCCTGCGGCAGGAAATGCCCGCCAGCTTCCATGCGGCGAATGATTTCCGCCTGCAATGCTTCCGGGAAGCGCGGCAGATCGGCGATTTGTACCGGGCTGAGAACTGCCAATTGTGTAATCAGTGCCTTGCGCCGGTAGTCCGGGCCGCAAGCGGGGGCCACGGACAGGGCGCCGGTCACGTCATCCACGGCCGGCAGCACATCGAGCGTGACATGATAAAAACCGTTCGCCTGCCATTCGCGCAGCAACACATAGCGGCCCACCGGCTGGCCGCGCACGCGCAAGGCATCGACCTGGCGCACGGCATTGCCCGTGGTCGTGCCGTTGATCTGCGCGCCGGCCACGAGGCTGGCATTATCCAGCGCGTCGCGAATGGCGGCCTGCCGCGCCGCAGCGACGCCATCCATGCCCAGCGGGGCAATGCCGTCGAACTCGGCGGCGCAGGCGAGGCCCGCCAGCAACAGCAGCGCAGCGAACAATACGGCCGGCTTTTTCATTTACTGCGCCAGATAAAAGTTGGCACTGGCCACGGCAGAGGCCGTAGCCTGCGGCGCAGGCGCAACTTGCTGCATTACCGGCTGAGCCTGAACAGCATTGCGGGCATCGCGGTAGAAATCCCCGCCGAATTGCAGCTCGAGCACGGTTTCGTAACTGCCGCCGGGCAGCGGGGTCACCGTCAGGACCCGAGCACCACGCAGGTAGGCTTCCACGTAGACGCGGAAACTGTCATTGGTCATGGTCACCGCCGATACCGTGCTGCTGCCGGTGATTTTCAGCCCCGCCACGGTCTCTGCCAGCGCGCGGTAGGCATCCAGCTTGGAAGCCCGGATGGCCAGGATGCGCCGCTGCTCCAGCGAAAGCCCTTCCTGGGCCGGCAGCGCGCCGTAACCAATGGCCGTCACTTTGGGTGGCAGAATAGCCTGCTGAGGGGCGGATTCACTGGTTGAGGCAACCGGTGAATGCGTGCTGGAACAGCCTGCCAGCGCAGCCAATACCAAGAGGCACGGCACCATCCGGCGAAGCGTGAAATTACCCATGATTTTGGAATCTCCGGTCGATGAACCTGTTTATGATCTGTCGCGAGAAGCCGTCAGCGGGGTGAAGAGCAGCGCAAAAACCGGAGTGTACAAGTAGTACATGAGGATTTTGAGCAGCACATGAACCCCGATCACGGCTTCACAGCAGGATCGTAAACAAGGTTCTAAAAACAATGCCGGACAAAACGCCCGGCGAGCAAGTCGTTCAATTTCGCGCCTAGCGGCTCGCTGCAGGCTTGGTAAACACCAGATCCCACACGCCATGGCCCAGCTTCAGGCCCCGGTTTTCGAACTTGGTCAGCGGCCGATAATCCGGACGCGGTGCGTAGCCTTCGGCGGTGTTTTGCAACGCAGGTTCGGCGGCAAGCACTTCCAGCATCTGCACCGCGTAATCTTCCCAGTCGGTCGCCAGATGCAGGTAGCCACCCGGCTTGATGCGCGACACCAGCAGTTTCACGAACGCCGGCTGGATCAGGCGGCGCTTGTTGTGGCGCTTTTTGTGCCACGGATCGGGGAAAAAGACGTGCGCGCCATCGAGCGAATCGGGGGCGATCATCTGCTCCAGCACCTCGACCGCATCGTGCTGGACGATGCGGATATTGGCAAGCTGCTGCTCGCCGATCAGTTTCAGCAGGCTGCCCACCCCCGGGGTGTGGACCTCAACGCCCAGGAAATCGGTCCCCGGCAGGCCGGCGGCAATTTCCGCGGTGGCGCCGCCCATGCCGAAACCGATTTCCAGCACCCGCGGCGCATGCCGACCGAAAGCGCCATCCAGATCAAGCGCTTCGGGGCGATAAGTGATGCAGAATTTCGGGCCGAATTCCTCCAGCGCGCGTTCCTGGCCCTTGGAAAGGTGGCCCTGGCGCAACACAAAACTGCGGATGCGGCGACCGAAGTGGGGGTTATCGGCATCCGGCACGTCGGAAACCGGTTCTGCTGGTGGAGTCTGGGTCATGTTCGTTCGCTACCGGGCTATCTGTGCGCCACCGGGGCGCTGTACGTAAAAATGCCACCTCGCGGTGGCGAAGCCGGGTGATGCCGACAAGGCCCACCCAGGCTACTCGTTAATTTTGACGCGTTTATTTCGCGCCGATCATCCCGGTTATCGGGCTGGACGGGTCGGCAGAATAGAGCTTGCGCGGCATGCGCCCGGCCAGATAGGCATCGCGCCCGGCCTCGACCGCGAGTTTCATCGCGCGTGCCATGCGGATCGGATCGCGCGCAGCGGCGATGGCGGTGTTCATCAGCACGCCGTCGCAGCCGAGCTCCATCGCAATCGCCGCATCCGACGCCGTGCCCACACCGGCATCGACCAATACCGGCACCTTGCTCTGTTCGATGATCAGGCGCAGGTTCCACGGGTTGAGAATACCCATGCCCGAGCCGATCAGGCTGGCGAGCGGCATGATCGCGCAGCAGCCGATCTGTTCCAGTTCGCGCGCGATGATCGGATCGTCCGAGGTATACACCATCACGTCGAAGCCTTCGGCCACCAGGACTTCGGCCGCTTTCAGCGTTTCGCGCACGTTCGGGTACAGCGTGTTTGAATCGCCCAGCACTTCCAGCTTCACCAGCTTGTGGTCGTCGAGCAGCTCGCGCGCCAGGCGCAGCGTGCGCACGGCCTCGTCCGCGCTGTAGCAGCCAGCGGTGTTGGGCAGGTAGGTAAACTCGCTCGGCGGAAGGTATTCCAGCAGGCTGGGCTGGCTCGCATCCTGGCCGATGTTCACGCGACGGATCGCGACCGTGACGATTTCGGCACCCGAGGCGTCGATTGCCGCGCGGGTTTCGCTGAAATCCTTGTATTTGCCGGTGCCGACCAGCAAGCGCGAGTTGTAGCTTTTGCCGGCAATCTGGAGTGAATCAGTCATGGGGAAATCCTCAAAAATCGGAGCGCGGGCCGACGGTCTGCCGGAGTAGCGGAAAAAAACCGGGTGGACGAAATCAGCCGCCGCCGACAGCAACGACCACTTCCAGCCGGTCGCCGTCAGCCACCATGGTTTGGGCATGCTGGCTGCGCGGCACGATGTCGCCGTTCTTTTCGATGGCAATGCGTTTGCCGGTGAGTTCGAGCGCAACGATGAGTTCGGCCAGGGTCAGCGGCGCGGCAAACTCGCGCGGTTCGCCGTTGATGAAAAACGTGATCACGATGAACTGCCTATGGATGAACTGACTATGAAATAACCCGGCTATTCTAACGCTTTAGCCGCGCACGCGGGTGATCCGGTAGACCGCCTGCAGTTGCCGGATCGAGCGCATGATGCGCGCCAGATGGGCGCGGTTGGCCACCTGCAGGGTGAACTGGATCATGTTGTGCCGCTCGCCGGTTTCCTGGCCGTCGGTCATGGTGACGGCGGCAATATTGCCTTCGGCCTCGGCAATCGCGGCGGCGACGCTGGCCAGCGTGCCGCGCACGGTCGAGGCCATCACGCGGATCGTGACGTCGAACAGGCGCGAGACTTCCGGATCCCATTCTACATCGATCATCTTGTCGGCATCGGCGCGGTTTTTCGACAGTACCGGGCAATCGTGGGTATGCACGATCAGCCCCTGATCCTTTTTGACAAAGCCGAGGATCGGATCGCCCGGGATCGGGTTGCAACAGCGGGCGAACTGGATCGACATGCCTTCCGTGCCGCGGATGGTGACGGCCGCCGGTTTGCGCCCCGGCGTGACATCCTCGCTCCACTGGCCGGCGAGCTGCAGCAGCCGCTTGGCGATCACCACCGCCAGACGCTTGCCGAGGCCCACATCGGCCAGCACGTCTTCGCGCGATTTGTCGCCGCTCTCGCGCAGGTAACGCTCCCAGGCATCCTGGGCGACCGGCTTTTCCTGATGCAGTGCGGAGAACGCCTGGTTCACCAGACGCTCGCCCAGCAGCACCGAATCCTCGAAGCGCAGGGTGCGCAGGAAGTGGCGGATGTGCGAGCGGGCCTTGCCGGTGGTCACGAAAGACAGCCAGGCC
Organism: Pseudomonadota bacterium; assembly: GCA_018261735.1. GTDB lineage: Bacteria > Pseudomonadota > Gammaproteobacteria > Burkholderiales > Chitinibacteraceae > Formivibrio. The sequence goes on along the minus strand of JAGTRM010000002.1, from coordinate 127,481 downwards.
GGGTTGGGCCGCGCATGCGCCGCGGTCACGATCTCGATCTGGTCGCCGTTTTTCAGCCGGCTGCGCAGCGGCGCCAGCTCGTGGTTGATCTTGGCGGCGATGCAGCGATCACCGATATCCGAGTGCACGGCATAGGCGAAATCGACGCAGGTCGCGCCTTGCGGCAGGTTGAGAATCTTGCCCTTGGGCGTGAAGACATACACCTGGTCCGGGAACAGATCGACCTTGATGTGTTCGAGAAACTCGACCGCGTCGCCCGATTCCGATTGCAGCTCGAGCAGGCTTTGCAGCCACTGGTGGGTTTTTTTCTGCACATCGCTGAAGCCTTCGTCACCACTCTTGTACATCCAGTGGCTGGCCACGCCGGCATCGGCGATGCGATGCATGTCGGCGGTGCGGATCTGCACTTCGATCGGCGTGCCGTATGGGCCGAACAGCGTGGTGTGCAGGCTTTGATAGCCGTTGGCCTTCGGGATCGCGATGTAATCCTTGAATTTGCCCGCAATCGGCTTGAACAGCGAATGCAGGGCGCCGATCGTCAGGTAGCAGGTCGGCACATCCTGCACGATCACGCGGAAACCGTAGATATCCAGCACTTCGGAAAACGACAGGTGTTTTTCCTGCATCTTGCGGTAGATGCTGGCGAGGTTTTTTTCCCGGCCGTAGACCGTGGCCGCGATATGGTTTGCCGCCAGCTTGGTGCGGATGCCTTCGAGGATCTTGGTGACGACTTCGCGCCGGTTGCCGCGTGCGGCCTTCAGCGCACGGGACAGCACCTCGTAGCGATGCGGGTGCAGGTATTTGAAACAAAGGTCGTCGAGCTCGCGGTAGATGCCGTTGAGCCCGATGCGATTGGCGATCGGCGCGTAGATTTCCAGCGTTTCCCGGGCGATGCGGCGCTGCTTGTCCGGCCGGATCGAATCGAGCGTGCGCATGTTGTGCAGGCGGTCGGCGAGCTTGATCAGGATCACGCGCAGATCGCGCGCCATCGCCAGCAGCATCTTGCGGAAATTCTCGGCCTGCGCTTCTTCCTTGTTTTCGAACTCCAGCTTGTCGAGCTTCGACATGCCGTCGACCAACTCGGCTACGGTCTTGCCGAATTTATCGGTGAGTTCGAGCTTGGAAATGCCGCTGTCTTCCATCACATCGTGCAGCAAGGCGCCTGCCAGCGCCTGGGCATCAAGCTTCCACTGCGTCAGGATCGTGGCAACGGCCAGCGGATGGGAAATGTACGGTTCGCCGGAGCGGCGGATCTGGCCGCGATGGGCCGTCTCGGAAAACAGGAAGGCGGCACGCAGCAGCGTACGATCTTCCGGCTTGAGATAGAGGGTGAGTTCACCCAAAAATCGGTTGGCATCGGCAAGCACTCCGCTCGCCCCGGCCAGGGCCGGGACTTCTTCGGGAGCGATTACCGAGCCCATGAACACATTCCGGCGGCTTAACCGCGATTGCGGGTAAGCATTTCCATGCCAACGAGCCCGGCTGCGACTTCGCGCAGGGCGGTGACGGTGGGTTTGTCGCGACCGACGTTATCCAGCTGCGGGCTGGAACCATGTTCGAGTTGACGGGCGCGATAGGCAGCCACCAGCGTCAGGTCAAAACGGTTTTCAATGCGGTTGAGGCAGTCGTCAACGGTAATACGGGCCATGAATCAATCTCCTGAAACAACGCTGGCAATACTGAAAAAACCAGCCGGGCCGATGATTATATCACCGGCCAGCCTTCGCTGCGGCGCAGCCGGCCGGGCCGAGCACCAACGGCAGCAACCGCGCCCTGCTCCGGCAACGAATCAGCCCTTCATTCCGGCGATCATGGCCTGATGCCGCTCGCTCTGGTGGCCGAGCCGCAGACGCTCGGCGCGCACGACTGCGATGATGTCGTGCAGTGCCTCGTCGAGTTGATCATTGACGATCACATAGTCGAACTCGTCGACATGGCTGATTTCTTCCTTCGCGGCCGCCAGGCGGCGCACGATCACCTCTTCGCTATCCTTGCCGCGCCCGCGCAGCCGCTCTTCCAGCGCCGCAAGCGAAGGCGGCAGGATGAAAATGCCGATGGCTTCCGGCAACAGGCGACGCACCTGCTGCGCGCCCTGCCAGTCGATCTCGAGCAGGATATCCCGCCCCTGCGCCAGCATCGATTCGATCCATTGCTGCGAGGTGCCGTAGTAATTGCCGAACACTTCGGCATGCTCCAGCAGGGCGCCGGCGGCGATCATGCGCTCGAACTCTTCACGCGAAACAAAACAGTAATCCTTGCCGTTCACCTCCCCGCTGCGCGGCAGGCGCGTGGTGAAGGAGACGGAAAGCTGGATCTGGTGATCGGCGGCGAGCAGCGCGCGCACCAGCGTGGTCTTGCCTGCGCCCGAAGGCGCGGTCACCACGTAGATATTGCCTCTGGGCATGGGTCGGACTCTTGAAGATTGAACACGGATTGCGGGTACTTCTGCGCGGCCAAGTATATCACTGCGATCAAGGCCTTACCTTTTGCGGCTCAGCCAGCGGCGCCAGCCGGCCTTGCGCGCCTCTTCCAGCAGGCCCATCAATAACGCCAGCGGCATGATCGCCAGCCAGACTTCGTCGGCCAGCGGCGCGGTACCGAACAGCGCATTGCCCCAGGGGGTGTAGATAATGAACAGGATCAGCGCCAGTTCCAGGATCAACCCGCCCAGCAGCAGCGGATTGGCGAACAGGCCGAAGCCCAGCGCCGAGCGCGCCGGATGGCGGCAGAGAAACACGTTGACCATCTGCGCGACCACGATGCCGGCGAGGCAGGCGCTGGTGGCACCGAGGTAGAGCGGATCGCGAGCCGCCAGCATCGTGCCGTAATGCCAGCCGGCCCCCTGCAGCACCAGGAAGAAAGCCGCCATGGCGATGCCCGCCTCCAGCATCCCCAGCCACAGATAGGCCCGCACCACCAGCCCCCAGGACAACAGCCGCTCGTGCCGGGCGCGCGGCGGTTGCTGCATCACGCCGGCATGCGGCGCCTCCGCACCCAGTGCCAGCGCCGGCAGCATGTCGGTGCCCAGGTCGACCGCGAGGATCTGGATCACGGTCAGCGGCAGCGGAATCCGGAACAGCATGAAGGCCAGGTAGGGGATCAGCTCCGGAATGTTGGAGGTCAGGATGTAGGTGAGGAACTTGCGCAGGTTCTCGTAAACCGCCCGCCCTTCCTCGATCGCGCTGACGATGCTGGCGAAGTTGTCGTCGAGCAGGATAATGTCGGCCGCCTCCTTGGCCACGTCGGTTCCGGCCAGCCCCATCGCCACGCCGATATCCGCCGTTTTCAGCGCCGGCGCATCGTTCACGCCGTCGCCGGTGACGGCCACCGTCTCACCCTTGCGCTTCAGCGCCTGGACGATCAGCATCTTCTGTTCGGCCGTGACCCGGGCGAACACGATTTCCTCGGCATCCAGCGCCAGCTGCAGTTGCGCGGGCGACATTTTCGGCAGCGCTTCACCGCGCAGCACCATAGGCTCCGTTCCGCGAACCAGCCCGATTTCACGGGCAATGGCCAGCGCGGTGTGCGGGTGATCGCCGGTCACCATGATGACGCGCACCCCGGCGGAATGGCAGCGGGCAATGGCGGCCGGCACCTCGGGCCGGGGCGGGTCTTCGAGGCCGACCAGTCCGCACAGGATGAGTTGCGCCTCGGCCGGCGCTTCATCGTCGGCCAAGCGCTTCCAGGCCAGCGCGAGGACCCGCAAGCCCTGCCCAGCCATTTCTTCCTGCGCCGCGATCAGCTCCGCGCGCCGCGCTTCGTCCAGCGCCTGCGTCTTGCCGCCCTGCCAAAGTAGGGTGCACAGTGGCAGCACGGTTTCCGGCGCGCCCTTGCAATACAGTGCCTGCCCGCCTTCTGCCGGCGTATCGATCACCGACATGCGCCGCCGTTCGGCTTCAAATGGAATCTCGCTGCTCCAGGTGCGCCGTGTCTCATTCCAGCCGCCCCGGGCCGCAAGCTGCCAGAGTGCGGCCTCCATCGGGTCGCCCTGGGGTTTGCCATCGGCAAAACGCAGCGTGTGGCAGCGCCCGGCCACTTGCAACAGCACCGGGGGCAGACGGCCGAACGGATCGCGGAAATCGCCGTCGGCAAACACCCGCTTCACGCTCATGCGGTTCTGCGTCAGCGTGCCGGTCTTGTCGGAACAGATCACCGTGGTGCTGCCCAGCGTCTCGACCGCGGGCAAATGGCGCACCAGCACGTTGCGCCGCGCCATGCGCTGGGTCGCCATCGCCAGCGACAGGGTCACCGTGGGCAGCAGGCCCTCGGGCACGTTGGCGACGATGATGCCGATCGCGAACATCAGGTTGCTCCAGAACGGCAACCCGATCGCCTGGCCGATGAAGAAGAAAACGATGCCCAGGCAGCTGGCCAGCAGCGCCACCAGTTTCGACAAGCGGGCGATTTCACGCTGCAGCGGGGAGATCTCCGTGCGGGCCGTTTGCGTCAGGTGCGCGATCTTGCCGAACTCGGAACGCATGCCGGTGGCGAACACCACGGCACGACACTGCCCGGCAACGACCAGCGTGCCGGCCAGCAGCAGGTTGTGCGCGTGCAGTGGCGATGCGTTGTCATCCGGCTCGGCATTGCGCGCCTTGGGCAGGGCCTCGCCGGTGACCGTGGCCAGATTCACGCGCAGATCGAAAGCTTCGATCACCCGGCAATCGGCCGGCACCTTGTCGCCTTCGCCGAGCAGCAGAATATCGCCGGGCACCAGCGCTTCGACCGGCTGGGTGCCTTCCGCGCCCTCGCGCAGCACATTCACCTGCTGTGGCAGCAATTGCCGCAGCGCCGAAAGTGCCTGTTCTGCCCGGTAGGTCTGCCAAAAGGAAAAAACGCCATTGATCACGATGACGCCGACCACGGCTATCCCGAGCTGCAGCATGCCCTGGCCACGGCTCTGTGTCTCGGCGAAGAAAGCCAGCCCGGCGGCCAGCCACAGGATCAGCGCGAAGAAATGGGTGAACTCGCGCGCGAAACTCAGCCAGAGCGGCTCCCGCGCCACCGCCTCGACCCGGTTGGGGCCGAATTCGCGCTGCCGGCGGCTGACTTCATCGGCCCGCAGGCCTTCAAGCCGGGATTTGAGGCTGGTCAGTGCGGCATCCACCGGAAGTTGCGCGAGGGGCAAATGGATCGTCATGGCGCGGCAGGGCTCCTGTTCAATTACCTACGGCAAGCGGCCATCAAGAACAACAAGACAGATTTAACCCGTTGATTTTATTGTGGCAGGCAAACCCTCCGCCACCAAGCGCAGCGCCGGACCAGTGGTCGATAGATACGAAAAAGGCCGCCCCATCCAGCAGGCAGCCTTCACGCGATTCAACCAGAGCGAACTTCAGTCTTGCCAGCGCTTCTGCCAGTAAGCGGCAATATCCAGCATGCGGTTGGCAAAACCCCATTCGTTGTCGAACCAGACCATCAGGCTGGCCAGATGCCGGCCGGAAACGCGGGTCTGGCCGCCATCGACGATCGCCGAGTGGGCATTGTGGTTGAAATCGGTCGAGGCATGCGGCTCGTCGGAATACGCCAGCAGGCCGGGGAAGTTACGGCTGGCTTCGATCAGACAGGCATTGATCTCGGCCACGCTGGCCGGACGCTCCAGCGTCAGCGCCAGATCGATCGCCGAGACATTGAGCACCGGCACGCGGATGGCCTTGGCCTGCACCCGCCCGGCCAGTTGCGGCATCAGCCGCTCCACCCCGCGCGCAAGCCCCGTCGAGACCGGCACCAGCGACTGCATGGCCGAACGCGTGCGGCGCAGGTCGGAATGATGGTAGCCGTCGATCAGCGGTTGATCGTTCATCACCGAATGCAGCGTGGTCAGCAGCACATTTTCGACGCCGAACGCCTCGTGCAGCACGCTCAGCACCGGCACCACGGCATTGGTGGTGCAGGACGCCGCCGAGACGATGCGTTCCTGCCCGCTCAGCCCCTGCTGGTTGATACCGTACACCGCCGTGAAATCGACATCCTCGGCGCCCTGGCCCGGATGGGAAAGCATCAGGCGCTTGCACCCGGCATCGAGGAATTGCTGCAGTTCGTGACGATAGGCATAGCGGCCGGAACACTCCAGCAGGATATCCACGCCCAGCTCGCCCCAGGGCACGCCTTGCGGAGTCTGTGCATGAAAAACCGGGATCTCGCAGCCATCCACCACCAACGAATTGCCCCTCGTTTCCACCGGCAGCGGAAAACGTCCGTGGGTCGAATCGAAGCGGGTCAGATAGGCGATGCTGTCCAGATCCGCCGGCTCGTTGATGGCCACAATGGAAATCTTGTCCCGCAGCGGGGATTCCTGCAGTGCCCGAAAAAAACAGCGCCCGATACGGCCATAGCCGTTGATAGCCAATCGCAGTGTCATGAAAAACCAGCTTTACCAAACAGGGAATCGTTGAGCGGTGCAAGCAGAACGGCATCCGTTGCCCAAACCCGCTATCCGGATTTAAAAAGGCAGCAAGACTCCGCGCGCCTGTCACTGGCCGGCGGGATGCCTCGTCTTTTTGCAGCAAGGGGCGATTATAGTTCGGAAAAAGGCTTGTAGCGTTGCACGGTTCAACCGGGACCGGGCCAAATTTTGCCAGCGCTTTCGCTGATCCGCAGATAACGGATTCAACCAACGGCCGTCATGCCGCCCAAAAGCTGCGAACGCAGCAGCGTCCGCAGCCCTGTCGGTTCAGAAGTGCCAGTTAACCCAAGCCACCATCGCTGCCCGTTTTCAGCTTGGCCATGAGTGGAGCGACAAGGTCCATGGGCAAGGGAAACACGACCGTGGTGTTTTTGTCCGCACCGATTACCGTGAGCGTTTCCAGATAGCGCAACAGGATGGCCTGGGGTTCTTGGGCGAGTATTTTTGCGGCCTGGAAAAGTTTCTCCGCCGCCTGCAATTCGCCTTCGGCGTGAATCACTTTTGCCCGCCGTTCCCGTTCCGCCTCGGCTTGCCTGGCAATCGCCCGGATCATGGATTCGGTCAGATCGACCTGTTTGATCTCGACATTGGAAACCTTGATCCCCCACGAATCGGTCTGCGCATCCAGGGCCTGCTGGATATCGGTATTGAGCTTCTCGCGCTCGGCCAGCATGTCATCCAGCTGGTGCTTGCCCAGGACCGAACGCAGCATGGTCTGCGCCAACTGGCTGGTGGCATTGAGGAAATCCACCACCTGGATGATCGCTTTTTCCGGGTCGACGACGCGCAGATACACGACCGCGCTGACCTTCACCGAGACGTTGTCGCGCGAAATCACGTCCTGCGTCGGCACTTCCAGCACCACGGTGCGCAGATCCACCCGGACCACCTTCTGGATCAAGGGAACGATGAAGACAAACCCCGGACCTCTGACCTTCCAAAAACGTCCCAAGGTGAACACGACACCGCGCTCATACTCCCGGAAAATATAAATGGCTGAAGAAAAAAACCAGATGAGCACCGCAGCCGCAATGAAAAAAACCATAAAGGAATAGTCATTAAGCATTTTGCCTCTCCTTCCGCTCGACTCGCGTTGGCGCGGTCATAGCAAGGATCACTCCCCCTGAATGCGCTCAATCAAGTCTGTGTTTATGAGAGTGTGAGCCTATTACTAGGTTCCCTTCTGAAGTCAGCAATTGGGGGCCGCGCACGGATAGCCATGAGCGCGGCACTGCGGTCATCGACCAGCTGCTCGTGCATGAAGTCCATCATCCAGCAGGCAATGATGGCTTGGGGCAACAGGGGCAAGGTGGGACCAATTTGTGGCAGGAATTCGAACCAGAAAGAAAAAGGGGCTAGCGCATCGCGCCAACCCCTTGATTTTATTTGTGGACCGAATGAGGATCGAACTCACGACCTCTGCATTGCGAACGCAGCGCTCTCCCAGCTGAGCTATCGGCCCGTAGGCGTTAGACTAGCGGGTTGAATTCCGCCCGTCAACGCCGAGGGCTCAGGCCAGCCGGCCGTGGCACTGCTTGTATTTCTTGCCCGATCCGCACGGGCAAGGCTCGTTGCGACCGACGCCGGCAAAACGCTCCTGCTGGGCCTTGTGCGCGGCCTCGCCGGCTTCGTCTTCCGCGCCCGGAGTCAGCTCGTCGTGGCGGTACTGGATATCCTCGGGCAGTTCGTGCGGCTGGACGGCGTCGATATCTTCCTGCGAGCGCACCTGCACGTTCATGACGATCAGCACCACATCGCGCTTGATGCGTTCCAACAGGCTGGCAAACAGTTCGAACGCTTCGCGCTTGTATTCCTGCTTGGGGTTTTTCTGCGCATAGCCGCGCAGGTGGATGCCCTGGCGCAGGTGATCGAGCATCGACAGGTGTTCGCGCCAGTGCTGGTCGACATGCTGCAGCAACACGGCACGCTCGAACTGGTGGAACGATTCCACGCCGGCCAGCTCCAGCTTGCCGGCATAGGCTTCGGCGGCGATGGTCTGGATACGGGCTTTCATGGCGGCATCGTCGAGCGCGGGCTCGGCCTGCAGCCATTCGCCGACCGGTGCGGCAATGCCGAACTCGGCCAGCGCTTTTTCCAGGCCCGGCACGTCCCACTGCTCTTCCATCGCTTCAGGCGGAATGTGCTGTTCGAACAGGTCGGAAATCAGGCTGTCGCGCATCGCGGCGATGGTATCGGAGACATCTTCCGATTCCAGGATTTCATTGCGCTGGGCGTAGATCGCCTTGCGCTGCTCGTTGGAGACATCGTCGTATTCGAGCAATTGCTTGCGGATGTCGAAGTTGCGCCCTTCGACCTTGCGCTGGGCGGATTCGATCGCGCGGCTGACCATGCCGGCCTCGATCGGCTCGCCTTCCGGCAGCTTGAGTTTTTCCATCACGAACGCCACCCGATCGCCGGCGAAGATGCGCAGCAGCGGGTCTTCCAGCGAGAGGAAGAAACGGCTGGAGCCCGGGTCGCCCTGGCGACCGGAGCGGCCGCGCAGCTGGTTGTCGATCCGGCGCGATTCATGGCGTTCGGTGCCGATGATGTGCAGGCCGCCGGCCGCCACCACCTGTTCGTGCAGCTTCTGCCATTCGGTCCGGACGGCCTCGACCTGACTGCGCTTGGCAGCGTCATCGAGGCTTTCGTCGGCCTCGATCGCGCGGATCCGCGGTTCCGGGTTGCCGCCCAGCACGATGTCGGTACCGCGACCGGCCATGTTGGTGGCAATGGTGATCATGCCCGGGCTGCCGGCCTGCACGACGATTTCGGCTTCGCGCGCATGTTGCTTGGCGTTGAGCACGTTATGCGGCAGTTTTTCCGCCGTCAGCATCCCGGACAGCAATTCGGATTGCTCGATCGAGGTAGTGCCGACCAGTGTCGGCTGGCCACGGCCCTGGCAATCGCGGATATCGGCGATGATCGCCGCGTATTTTTCCTTGGCGGTCTTGAATACCTGATCCTGGCGGTCGTCGCGGATCATCGGCTTGTTGGTCGGGATGATCACGGTTTCCAGCCCGTAGATCTGCTGGAATTCGTAGGCTTCGGTATCGGCCGTGCCGGTCATGCCCGAGAGCTTGCCGTACATGCGGAAGTAGTTCTGCAGCGTGATCGTGGCGTAGGTCTGGCTTTCCTGGTTGATCCTGACGCCTTCCTTGGCCTCGACGGCCTGATGCAGGCCCTCGGACCAGCGCCGGCCCGACATCAGTCGACCGGTGAATTCGTCGACGATCACGATTTCGTCATCGAGCACCACGTAGTGCTGGTCGCGCAGGAACAGCGCGTGGGCGCGCAACGCGGCATTGAAATGATGCACCAGGCTGATGTTGCCGGCGGAATAGAGGTTGTCTCCTTCGGCGATCAGGCCCATCTCGGTCAGGATCTGTTCGACATGCTCGTGCCCGGTCTCGGACAACATGACCTGGTTGGATTTTTCATCGACCCAGTAATCGCCCTCGCCCTCTTCGGTTTCCTGGCGCGTAAGCAGCGGCGGCACCGCGTTCATGCGGACGTAGAGTTCGGTATTGTCTTCGGCCGGGCCGGAGATGATCAGCGGCGTACGCGCTTCGTCGATCAGGATCGAATCCACTTCATCGACAATGGCAAACGCCAGGCCGCGCTGCACGCGTTCCTCGTTGCGGAAAGCCATGTTGTCGCGCAGGTAATCAAAGCCGAACTCGTTGTTGGTGCCGTAGGTGATATCGCAGGCATAGGCGGCCTGCTTTTCTTCGTGTGCCATCTGGCCGAGGTTCACGCCGCAGCTCAGGCCGAGGAAATTGAACACGCGCCCCATCTGGGCGCTGTCGCGCTGGGCCAGGTAATCGTTGACCGTCACCACATGCACGCCGTTGCCGGTCAGTGCATTCAGGTAGGCCGGCAGCGTGGCAACCAGGGTCTTGCCTTCACCGGTACGCATTTCGGCAATCTTGCCCTGGTGCAGGGTCAGGCCGCCGATCAGCTGCACGTCGAAATGGCGCATGCCCAATGCGCGCTTGGCGCCTTCGCGGCAGACGGCAAAGGCTTCCGGCAGCAGATCGTCCAGCGTCTGCCCGTCGGCATAGCGCTTGCGGAATTCATCCGTCTTGGCGCGCAGCGCATCATCGGAGAGCTGGCTGATGCCGGCTTCCAGCGCGTTGATCTGGCGTACCACCACGCCATACTGTTTGAGCAGGCGGTCGTTGCGACTTCCGAAAACTTTCTTGAGCAGTTTGGCGATCATGTTTTTGCCATCAAAGTGGACCCGAATCAGTCAAGTGCGGGCCGGTTTCAAATTATTCAATGATAACGACAACGGCGGACTGGGTTGCCCCATCCGCCGCGCATGCATCCATTATCTCTCCGTGCAACCGGGCTTCAAGGCGCGGTTGCGGGGGCTTTGCTGGCCACGATATCCGGCGCCAGGAAGCGCAATGGATTCTGCGGCACGTTCTTGTAGCGGATCTCGAAATGCAGATGGGCGCCGGTCGAGCGACCGCTGTTTCCCAGCAGTGCAATTTCCTGCCCCGCCGTTACTTTGTCACCCGCCCGCACTTTCAGTTTCGAATTGTGCGCGTAGCGGCTGACTAATCCATTGCCGTGATCCAAGTCGACCATATTACCATACTCGGCATGGTAGGCCGCAAAGGTGACCGTACCATTGCCGGTAGCTTTCACCGGCATGCCGATATCGCCGGAATAATCGATGCCTTCATGGAACGACTGCTGTCCGGTAAGCGGATCGATCCGGGCGCCAAACGTGGATGACTGTGCCTGTTGCACCGGAAGCGGGTGCTGCACCGGCAAGCTGCCGGCATTGGGCTGCATCAGCATCATGTCCGCCAGGGCAAGCTGGTCCTGGTAGGCAGCCAGTTCCTGCTCGGCAGCCGCCACCTGAATTCTTACATCCGCAGCAGACAGGAAAAACCCGGGCGCGCTCGCGCCACCGCGCGGCACCGTCGGTCCCGCCAGGAAAGGGGCCACCTCGATGCCGGTCTTGCTGCCCACCCGCTTGGCAAAGCCGTTGAGGTATAACAATTTGGCCTGCAATTCGCCCAGCTTGACCGCCAGCGTATTAATCTCGGCCTGGCGCGGCGCGGCACCCGGCATCAGGCGCATCAGCGGCGCATCGGAAAACCGGGGCGACAGCAGCATGCCCAGCGAAAACGCGCCGCCGCCCACCAGCAACACGCCCAGAGTCAGTGCCGTGGCCAAATGACGCGGCCCCAGGGTAATCGCACTCGCCAGCCGGCTGGAAACCAGAATAATATTCAAGTCTTGCCTCTCTTTATGTATCAGGTCATTCCGGCCACATGCCAAACCACAATTTTCCAACCAACTTCGTGGGCCGCGATGGCCAGCTTTCGCGCATCGTCCAGCGCGTGGCCACGCTCAACCAGGTACTGGACATCATCCGCCAGGTCGCGCCGCCCGAACTGGCGCCGCTATGCCTGGGCGTGGCCTGGCACGGTTCCGAGCTGTTGGTCGCCCTGCCGTTCAGCGCGGCCGCGGTCCGGCTGCGCATGGCGGCCCCGGCCATGATCGAGGCGTTGCACAAGGCTGGCTGGCACGCTACCGCAATCCGCCCCAAGGTGCAAGTTACCCTGCAAAGGGAAAACCCTAAGCAAACCAAAAGCTTAACCCTGTCCGAACCCGCACTGGCGGCTTTTTCCGATCTAGCTCAAACCGTGGAAGATCCCGCCTTGCGCGCAGCCGTTGAAAACCTGCTGCGACACCAGCGCAAGCGCTGATCCATAAAAAACGGGCGCCGGTTGGGCGCCCGCAAACAGGGAGGAGCAGAGCAAGATGTCTTGCGTCCAGCAGCAACAGAATGAGGGGGGCATCCTGCTGCATACGCCCGATAAGAGTTACCCATGCACTCAAAAGTTCCCCTGCCCGTGAATTTTCCCGCATTCCCGGCGCGCATGACGCGCCGTGGCCCGCCGGCTATAATCCGGCCTCCTTTCCCGCGCATCGGCACACCTCCATGGATATGATCCTGCTGTTCAAATCGCTCATCATGGGCATCGTGGAAGGCCTGACCGAGTTCTTGCCGATCTCCAGCACCGGCCACCTGATCCTGACCGGCGATCTGCTCAATTTCCTCGACAAGGAAAAACGCGACGTTTTCGAGATTTTCATCCAGTTCGGCGCGATGCTGGCCGTGGTCTGGGAATACCGCGCCAAGATCGGCCAGACACTGGCCGGTGCCGGTCGCGCCGGGCGCGAACGCAACCTGCTGATCAACGTCGCCGCCGCATTTATCCCGGCTGCGGCCATGGGCTTCCTGTTCAACAACATGATCAAGGCTGCCCTGTTCAAGCCGGTGCCGGTCGCGCTGGCCTTTATCGTCGGCGGCCTGGTGATTCTCTGGGCAGAAAAACGCCAACACACCGTGACAGTGGAAACCGTGGACGACCTTTCCCTGCTGGATGCGATCAAGGTCGGCCTGTGCCAATGCTTCGCGCTGATTCCCGGCACCTCGCGCTCTGGCGCCACAATCATCGGCGGGCTGTTTCTTGGTCTGTCGCGCAAGGCAGCCACCGAGTTTTCCTTTTTCCTCGCCATCCCGACGCTTTCCGCCGCCTCGCTCTACAGTCTGTGGAAAATGCGCCACGCGCTGGAAACGCAGGATATCGGTATTTTTGCCGTCGGCTTTCTGGCCTCGATGGTCAGCGCCTTCTTTGCCGTACGCGCGCTACTGAAATTCATTTCCAGCCACACTTTCATCGCTTTTGCCTGGTACCGCATCGCCTTTGGCGTGATCGTGCTGCTGACCGCCTGGCGCGGCTGGGTCGACTGGACCGTCTGAACCGCCGTTCAGCATTTGCAAATCTGTACCGGCGGACAAAGGCACCAACTGCTCATTGACCGGTATTAAGGATTTTAATGGCCGATAAGGGATATACCCGATAACAAGTCCCCGGCAAGCCGCCTAGCATGCACCCCAAGCCTGTCACCGTTACCGGTGCCAGCACATCTACATACAAAAATTGGGGAATCAAGCATGCAATTAAAAAAGCGCTTCTTCGCAGTAGCCGTTGCTTGTGCCGTAACGGCTGTACCGGCGCTTGCCGCCAGCAAGACATTGATCTATTGCTCGGAAGGCAGCCCGGCCGGTTTTGACCCGGCGCGCTATACCGCCGGCACCGATTTCGATGCCTCCGCAGAAACCGTCTTCAACCGCCTGGTCGAATTCGAGCGCGGCTCGACCCAGGTTCGCCCCGGCCTGGCCGAAAAGTGGGAAACCAGCACCGACAACCTGACCTGGACCTTCTTCCTGCGCAAGGGCGTCAAGTTCCACACCACCGAATACTTCAAGCCCACCCGCACGTTCAATGCGGATGACGTGGTCTTCACCTTCCAGCGCTTCATCAACAAGGATCTGCCGTTCAACAAGGCCGCGCCGACCGAGTTCCCGTACGCCTCCGATATGGAAATGGACACCAACATCGCGTCCATTGAAAAGAAGGATGATTCGACCGTTGTCTTCAAACTGAAAAAGGTTGATGCCGCCTTCGTGCAAAACCTGGCGATGTCGTTTGCCTCGATCCACTCGGCCGAATATGCCGACAAGCTGCTGAAGGAAGGCAAGGCCAACCAGCTCAACACCCAACCGATCGGCACCGGCCCGTTCATTTTCAAGAGCTACCAGAAAGACGCCTCGATCCGTTACGACGGCAACAAGGAATACTGGAAGAAGGGCGACGTCCTGCTCGACAAGCTGATCTTCGCCATCACCACCGATGCCTCGGTGCGCACGCAGAAGCTGCAAAAAGGCGAATGCCACCTGATGCCGTTTCCGCGCCCTGCCGATATCGCCGGCATGAAGGCCGATCCGAAACTGGCCGTGATGTCGCAAGCCGGTTTCAACCTCGGCTACCTCGCCTACAACGTCAAGCACAAGCCGATGGACCAGCTCGAAGTGCGCCAGGCGCTGGATCTGGCGATCAACAAGAAGGCCATTATCGATGCGGTCTACCAGGGTGCCGGCCAAGCGGCGACCAACCCAATGCCGCCGACCCAGTGGTCGTACAACAAGACCCTGAAAGATGCCGGTTTCAACCCGGAAAAAGCCAAGGAACTGTTGAAGAAGGCCGGTCATGCCAATGGCTTCGAGATCACCCTGTGGGCGATGCCGGTACAACGTCCGTACAACCCGAACGCCAAGCTGATGGCCGAACTGATCCAGGCCGACTGGGCCAAGATCGGCGTCAAGGCCAAGATCACCACCTACGAATGGGGCGAATACCTGAAGCGCGCCAAGGCCGGCGAACCTGACAGCGTGCTGGTCGGCTGGACCGGCGACAATGGCGATCCCGACAACTGGCTCGGCGTGAACCTCGGCTGCTCCGCCGTGGGCGGTGGCAACAACTACGCCCAGTGGTGCAACAAGGAATTCGACGACCTGATCGTCAAGGCCCGTACCCTGACCAACCAGCAGGAACGCACCCGCCTGTATGAAAAGGCCCAGGTTGTGTTCAAGCGCGAAGTGCCGTGGACGACCATCGCCCACTCCACCACCAACGTGCCGATGCGCAAGGAAGTGCAAGGCTTCAAGGTCAGCCCGTTCGGCCTGTACTCGTTCTACGGTGTGAGCATCAAGTAAACATCCTTCAAACCCGGGTTGACCGTCTCAGCCCGGGTTTTCTGTTCATTTTCTAAACCAGGAAACTGTCATGATGAAAAAGCGCCAATGGGCTGCAGCGATCGGCGCCGGCCTGCTCGCTGCTACGCCAGTCTGGGCCGCCAAAACCCTTTCCGTGTGTACCGAAGCCTCTCCGGAAGGCTTTGATATCGCCCAGTACGATTCGGCCGTGACCCAGGATGCCGCCGGCGAAACCCTGTACGAGCGTTTGGTTGAATTCAAGCGCGGCGCGACCAGCGTCGAACCGGGGCTGGCCGAAAAATGGACCATCTCCAAGGATGGCCTGACCTACACCTTCAACCTGCGCAAGGGTGTGAAGTTCCACACCACCGAATACTTCAAGCCGAGCCGTAATTTCAATGCCGACGACGTGGTGTTCTCGTTCCTGCGCATGATCGACAAGAACCATCCGTGGTACAAGCAGGCCGCCAACGGCTTCCCCTATGCCACTGGCATGGAATTCCCGGATCTGGTGAAGTCGGTGGAAAAGGTCGACGACTACACTGTCAAGATCACCCTGACCCGCCAGGAAGCGCCGTTCCTCGCCGACCTGGCCATGGGTTTTGCCTCGATCATGTCGGCCGAATACGCCGCCCAGCTCGACAAGGCCGGCAAGCAGCAGGATCTGAACCTGAAACCGGTCGGTACCGGCCCGTTCGTGCTCAAGAGCTACCAGAAAGATGCCATGGTGCGCTATTCGGCCAACGCCGAATACTGGCGCGGCAAGGCCAAGGTCGACAGCCTGGTCTTTGCGATCACACCCGATCCGAATGTGCGCCAGCAACGCGTGAAAGCCGGCGAATGCCAGATCGCGCTGTATCCGAAGCCCGACCAGGTTGAAGCGCTGAAGGCGGACAAGAACATCACCGTCGGCAGCCTGGCCACGCTCTACACCGGCTATATCGCGCCGAACGTGGAAAAGCCTTTCCTCAAGGACAAGAAGTTCCGCCAGGCGCTGGCTTACTCCTTCGACAAACAGGGTTTCATCAAATCGATTTTCGGTGGCAACGCCAAGCCGGCCGTGACGGTATTGCCCCCGACGATGTGGAGCAGCACAACCGAGAAGCTAAAGGAGCGTTCGGCCGATCTGGAAAAAGCCAAAAAGCTGGTCAAGGAATCCGGTTATGACGGCTCCGAAATCAAGATCTGGGCGCGTGTTGGCGGCCTGTTCGACAGCAAGCGCGCGGCCGAGATGCTGCAGGCCGACTGGGCCAAGATCGGTGTGAAGGTCAGTGTGCAACAGATGGAATGGGGCGAGTTGCTCAAGCGTTCCGGCAAGGGCGAACACGACATCACGATCCTGGGCTGGGCCGGCGACAATGGCGATCCGGACAA
This sequence comes from Pseudomonadota bacterium, assembly GCA_018261735.1. Taxonomy (GTDB): domain Bacteria; phylum Pseudomonadota; class Gammaproteobacteria; order Burkholderiales; family Chitinibacteraceae; genus Formivibrio. The sequence continues at coordinate 111,117 of JAGTRM010000002.1, read as the reverse complement.
CTTCTTCACGCCGAACCTGTCCTGCGATGCCTACAAGAGCGGTGGCAACCGTTCGCGCTGGTGCAACAAGGACTTCGACAAGGTACTGGCCGATGCCCGCCTGGAAACCGACCAGAAGAAACGCACCAAGCTGTACGAAAAGGCCCAGCAGATCGTCTATGACGAAGTGCCGTGGATCCCGACCGTGCACATGATCGCTTTCGTGGCACAACGCAAGAACGTGAGCGGTTTTGTGCAAAGTCCGTTCATGACCAACAATTTCTATACCGTTGATTTGAAGTAACCCAGACCCCGCGTCTGCCCCGGACTCCCCGCCGGCAGGCGCGGGAGTCCTCTTTTCTGACAGGCCCTAAAGCATGTTCAATTTCATCTTGCGCCGCATTGCCGTTGTGATTCCGACTTTCCTCGGCATCACCGTGCTGGCTTTCGCGCTGATTCACATGATTCCGGGTGATCCGGTGCTGGTGATGGTCGGCGAGCGCCGCCTTGATCCGGAATTCTATCGTCAGGCCATGCAACGCCTCGGCCTCGACCAGCCGCTGTATATGCAATACCTGCACTACCTGCAAAAACTGGTCAGCGGCAATCTGGGCGAATCGCTCGTGACGCACGAACCGGTGATGGCCGAATTCCTGAAGCTGTTCCCGGCAACCGTCGAGCTCTCGATCTGCGCGATGCTGTTCGCTGCGGTCACCGGGCTGGCTGCCGGCATCGTCGCCGCCAACCGTCGCGGCACCGCCGTCGACCATGTGGTCATGGGTAGCGCGCTGACCGGTTATTCGATGCCGATTTTCTGGTGGGGCCTGGTGCTGATCATGCTGTTCTCGGTCCATCTGGGCTGGACGCCGGTTTCCGGCCGCATCGATCTGGAATTCGATATTCCGGCGGTGACCGGCTTCATGCTGATCGATACGCTGCTCTCCGGCGAGGAGGGCGCTTTTGCTTCGGCGCTGTCGCACCTGATCCTGCCCGCGATCGTACTCGGCACGATTCCGATGGCGGTGATCGCGCGCATGACGCGCTCGTCGATGCTCGAAGTGCTGCGCGAAGACTACATCCGCACCGCGCGCGCCAAGGGCCTGTCGCCGGTGCGCGTCGTCGTCGTGCATGCCTTGCGCAACGCACTGGTGCCCGTCGTCACCGTGATCGGGCTGCAGGTCGGCACCTTGCTCGCCGGCGCGGTGCTGACCGAAACCATCTTCTCCTGGCCGGGCATCGGCAAGTGGCTGATCGATTCGATCAGCCGCCGCGATTATCCGGTGGTACAGGGCGGTATCCTGCTGGTCGCCACCCTGATCATTCTCGTCAATCTGTTGGTCGACATCCTTTACGGTGTCATCAACCCCCGTATCCGTCACGCGAGGTAAGGCATGACAACTCCCGTGCAATCCGCAAACACTGCTGTCGCGCCCGAAATGGCCGCAGCAAGTTATAGCTATCCTTCACCGCTGGCCGAATTCTGGGCCAGCTTCCGCGCCAATCGCGGCGCATCCGCTGCGCTGGTTTTCATGGCCTTCATGGTCATCGCGGCGCTGTTCGCCCCCTGGCTCGCGCCGCATGACCCGATCGAGCAGCACCGCGATATCCTTTTGCTCTCGCCGGCCTGGACCGCCCAGGGACAGTGGAGCTTCCTGCTCGGCACCGACGAGCTGGGCCGCGACATCCTGTCGCGCCTGATGCACGGCGCGCGCGTATCGATGACCATTGGTCTCGTCTCGGTGGTGTTGTCGCTGCTACCCGGCATCGTGCTCGGCCTGGTCTCGGCGTTCTATCCGAAGGCCGTCGGCACCGCGATCATGCGCGCGATGGACATCATGATGGCGCTGCCCTCGCTGCTGCTGGCCGTGGCCATCGTCGCCGTACTCGGCCCGGGGCTGACCAATACCATGATCGCCATCGCCGTGGTCAGCCTGCCGTCGTATGTGCGCCTGACACGCGCGTCGGCCATGTCCGAACTGGGACGCGACTACGTGATCGCTGCGCGCCTGGCCGGCGCAGGCAAGCTGCGGCTGATGTTCAACACCGTGCTGCCCAACTGCATGGCGCCGGTGATCGTGCAGGCCACGCTGGGCTTTTCCTCGGCGATTCTCGATGCCGCCGCGCTGGGCTTTCTTGGCCTCGGCGCGCAACCGCCGCTGCCGGAATGGGGCACCATGCTCGCCTCGGCGCGCGATTACATCGAGAGCGCCTGGTGGGTAGTGACCATGCCCGGCATCACGATCCTGTTCAATGTGGTGGCGCTCAACCTGATGGGCGACGGTCTGCGCGATGCGCTGGACCCGAAACTGAAAAAACTCGCGTGAGGCAAGAATGAGTCTGTTGGAAATCAAAAACCTCTCCGTCGAGTTCGGCAGCCAGGACAATCCGTTCCGCGCCGTGCAGGACGTGAATCTCTCGATCAACCGCGGCGAAATCGTCGGTATCGTCGGCGAATCCGGCTCGGGCAAGAGCGTGACCATGCTCGCGCTGATGGGCCTGATCGAAGCCCCGGGCCGCGTCACGGCCGATCAACTGGTGTTCGATGGCCAGGACCTGATGACCATGAGCCCGGCCGCCAAGCGCCACCTGGTCGGCAAGGACGTGGCGATGATCTTCCAGGACGCGCTGACCAGCCTGAACCCGGCCTATACGGTCGGTTTCCAGCTGATGGAAACATTGCGTCTGCATATGGGTCTGTCCAAGTCCGAAGCGCAGAAGCGCGCGCTGGAACTACTGGAACTGGTCGAAATCCCTGCCGCCAAGTCGCGCCTATCGGCTTACCCGCACCAGCTTTCCGGCGGGATGAGCCAACGCGTGATGATCGCCATGGCCATCGCCTGCAATCCGAAGCTGCTGATTGCCGACGAACCGACCACCGCGCTCGACGTCACCGTGCAGGCGCAGATCATGGATCTGCTGGTCTCGCTGCAAAAGAGCCAGGATATGGCGCTGATCCTGATCACGCACGATCTGGCCGTGATCGCCGAGGTCGCGCATCGCGTGGCCGTGATGTATGCCGGCGAAATCGTCGAAACCAGCCCGGTGCCGGAAATCTTCTACCGCCCGCACCATCCGTACACCCAGGCACTGCTGGCGTCGATTCCGGAACACAGCAAGGGCGCGGAACGGCTCGCCACGCTGCCCGGCGTGGTGCCCGGCCAGTACGACCGCCCGATCGGCTGCCTGCTGTCGCCGCGCTGCCCGTATGCCAATGAAAAATGCCGCAACGAACACCCGAAGCTGACCCAGACCCATGGCAGCTTTGTGCGTTGCTTTACCCCGCTCGATGAAGCCGGGAGACCGATTGTATGAATGACCAGAACCCCATCCTGACCGCGCGTCAGCTCTCCAAGCATTACTCCGTTTCGCGCGGCTTCATGCGCGGGCATTTCAGCGTGAAAGCGCTCAACAACGTCAGCTTCGAGCTCGCCCGCGGCAAGACGCTGGCCGTGGTCGGCGAATCCGGCTGCGGCAAGTCGACGCTGGCACGCCAGCTCACGCTGGTTGAAGAGCCGAGTGCCGGGCATCTCACGATCGACGGAATCGACATCGCCACGGCGGGCGCCGCAGCATTGAAAACGCTGCGCCCGAAGGTGCAGATGGTGTTCCAGAGCCCGTATGCCTCGCTCAACCCGCGCAAGCAGATCGGCACCATGCTGGCCGAGCCATTGCTGCTCAACACGCCGCTCGATGCCAAGGAGCGCGAAGAGCGCGTGCGCGCGATCATGACCACCGTCGGCCTGCGCCCCGAGCATTACCACCGCTACCCGCACATGTTCTCCGGCGGCCAACGCCAGCGCATCGCGATTGCCCGCGCCATGATCCTGAACCCGCAGATCGTGGTCGCCGACGAACCGACCTCCGCGCTCGACGTCTCGATCCAGGCGCAGATCCTCAACCTGTTCATGGACCTGCAGCAAGAATTCAACACCGCCTACGTGTTTGTCAGCCACAACCTCGCCGTCGTCGAGCACGTGGCCGACGACGTGATGGTGATGTACTTCGGTTCGACCGTGGAATACGGCCCCAAGGACAGGATCTACAGCCGTCCGCTGCACCCGTATACGCGCGCTCTGATGTCCGCCACGCCGGCCATCCGCGCCGAGGACCGGCGCGAAAAGGTGAAATTGATCGGCGAACTGCCTTCGCCACTCAACCCGCCGTCCGGCTGCACCTTCCACACCCGCTGCCCGTTTGCCAACGACCATTGCAAACAAAAGGTGCCGGAACTGCGCTCGCTCGACGGCCGCCTGATTGCCTGCCACCGCGTCGAAGAAATCACGCCCTGAACTGGCGCGACCAAAGCCCTGCCGGCACCCGCCAGGCAGGGCTTTTTTGCGCCTTTCGACCGGTTGGCCATTTATTATTGCCATTATTCCGAGCTTTACCTTGACCGAACCCGATTCACCCGCTATTATCTCTTTCTCTGTCGCGGGATGGAGCAGTTGGCAGCTCGTCGGGCTCATAACCCGAAGGTCGTAGGTTCGAGTCCTACTCCCGCAACCAATACCAGACAAAAAGCTCAGCCTTCCCGGTTGGGCTTTTTGCTTTCTGGCTTCCGGTGGAAAATTCGTCGCCGTCGTCAGTAGTCCCCTTCCTGAACAATTGCGGCCTTGCCCGACGTCCAGGCATCCGCACCAAAAGAAAACCGCCAGCATGGGCGGTCAGCTTGGTGCACTTACTGCGGCGGTTTCAACAAAACCAACCCGTTCAGTTCAAATGAGAACTTCATCTGAAAACCAGTTGGAGGACCTCGAATAATCCCTCAAAAAAACTACGGACTTGCGGCCAAAACACGATGACCAGCACTACCAGCGCCACGAGCAATATCATGTTAATCCGCTTCATGTTGGCCACCCGATAATGTCCCGCCACCCGTGTCATTTCCAAGGGCACGGTCCAGGAGAATGCCCGTGCTGACTCAGCAAAACCGCAAAGAGGCTTGTCAATTCGAAGCTTAGGACAAGCTTGTAAGCTTTTTCCAAAATCCGACAATAGGTCTTTGGGCGGCTTGGGGCCTGTTCACCCATGCGGACCTTCAGCTCAGCCCACCGTCAATCCTTCCGCTATCGAACGCCTGAACGCCAACCAGGCCGGCAGCATGCCGATCAGCCCGCCGGCGAGGACAAGTCCACCGACGAGGAAACCTTCCGAGGCGCCGAGGCTGACCGGCATCGCGAAACCGGTCTGCGCTTGCAGCCAGTGCGAGAGCAGCATCGAGGCGCCGAATCCGAGCAACAAGCCGAGCACGGCCCCGCCCACGATCAGCAGCGCCACTTCGATCCAGACCACGCAGAACACATAGCGGCGGCTGGCGCCCATCGCCCGCAACACCGCGAATTGGCGGCGGCGCGCGAGGAAGCCGACCAGCAAGGCCATCAGCACGGCCGCGACCACCAGGACCTGGGTGGTCAAGGCCAGCACCGACATCAGGTCGCGCACATTGCCCAGCGTCAGATAGAGATCGTTCAGCACTTCGGCCGGGAACAGGGCGATGCTGCGCGGGTTGCGGAACTGCCCGCGCAAGCCGTAGGCGGCGGCGATCGAGTCGGGCTTGATCACAATCGCCGGCACGCCCGGCAAGCGCGCCGCGTTCCAGGGCGGGCCGATGCGCTGTGCATCGTTTATTCCATGCCCATCAGGCAGGCCATGCACCGCCCACACGTCCTCGACCGGCACCAGAATTGCGTTGTCCCAGATATTGTGGCGTGGAGGTAGGCGACCAACGACGGTGTAATGCATCGCTGCATGGGCATGATCGGGGTGATCACCATCATCGTCGTCATCATCATGATGCAGCCCGTGCTGGGGGCTGAGCGTGGCACCCAGCGGCAGCTTCACTGCAGCGCCGATTACTGCCTCACCGCGTTGCCGGAATACCCGTCCTTCCGTGGGCATGAGTTTGCCGCCCCGGTTGGCGAAATCGGCAATCGTGCCGATGATGGGATAGCCCTGCCAGTTGTCGCCGAAGGCAATCGGTGCGGCGTACTTCACGCCGCGCGTGCTGCTGGCTTTTTCGAGAATGTCGCCATCGAGCAAGGGCGTGGCCTGCGGGCGCAGATAGACCGCGGTCAGCACCAGTTGCGTGGGGCTGCCGGGTGCGCCGACGAGCAAATCGAAATCGTCCGCGGCCCGCGCGCTGCCCTGGCGCAGTGCACGTTCCTGCGAGATGACGGCAATGCCGGCGGCGACCGAGAGCGCGACCAGCAACAGGGTCACCAGCACGAGCAAACGGTTGCGGCGCAGATCGGCACAGACGATGGGAAAGGGATTGAATAATGGGATCATGGCCTGGTTTCTGCTGACGCTAAGTCCTGTTGCTCTAAATTAACCGCCCGTCCTGCAGGGTCATGTTTCGATCCATGCGTGAAAGCAGTTCGTGTTCATGCGAGATGACGATCAGCGTTGCACCCTGCGCTCGGGCCAATGCCAGCAGCAAGTCGCCGACCCGGCTACGGTGATCGGGGTCGAGACTGGCGGTGGGTTCGTCGGCCATCACGATGGCCGGCTGAAACAGCAGCGCACGGGCAAAGGCAACGCGCTGGCGTTCGCCACGCGAAAGCACAGCCGCCATGCGGTCAAACGCAGTGATGCCGACTTCAGCCAGCAGTTCACGCGCACGCTGGCGCAGTTGCGCGGCAGGGCGCCAGGCATCGAAATGCGCGGGCAGCAAGACGTTGTCGAGCACGGAAAGCCCGTCGATCAGGTGGAAATCCTGGAAAATCAGTCCGACCTGGCGGTGGCGCCAGCGGTCCAGCGCCTGTGCGTCCTTATTGCAGATATCGGTGTCGCCCCAGCGGATCTGCCCTGCGCTGGGCTGGGCAATACCGGCCAGACAATGAAACAGCGTGGTTTTGCCCGCACCTGACGGGCCGCGAATGCCGAGACTGCTGCCGGGCCGAACTTCCAGCGTCGGAATCTCGAACAGCGCGTGCTGCTGCCCGGAAAAGCGCAGCGATAGATCGCGCACCTGCAATGCGCCGCTCATGGCTTGTGTACCTCGGCATCAATTATGCGCACCTGGCTAACGAACCCGGTATGCGGATCGGTCCACGAGCCCATTTCGAGCGTGCCTTCCACATCGATGCGCTGGGAGAAATTGACCGGCGCCAGCGCCCCTTTGAGGTAGATCACGACAATATCGACCGGCCAATCGGCATCGGAGGCACAAAACGGGCAGACCGAAACCGGTTCGCGCGTGAGCACGAAAAACTTGCTCTCGGGCTTGAGCGGCGGCGCCATGTAGCCGCGCATGCGGACCTGCCGACCCTTGAGCGCAACGGCCCGGTCCGAATACTTGACGCCCAGCACGCCGATGGATTTGTAGAGCGAATCAAAACTCAGCGCCTCGGCAGCCCACGCGACGTGCGGCAGTGCCAGCAACGGCAGATAGAGAAAAGCCCGGCGGGGCAAACCGCCGGACTTCTTGTTGCGCAGGGACATCACTTTTTCTTGGCCTTCATCGGAGTGGCTTTGCCTTGCGGCGCGAGCGCCAGGGCTTCGGCCATCACGCGGAACAGGTCGGTGTTCTCCATCTGGCCATGCACGCGTTCAGCGCCCGGCCCCATTGCGGTCAGCAATACGTCGTCGCCGGAATGCACCCCATTGTTCGCGCCGCGCGGCCCCTTGTTGGGCAGGTTGCCCACGCGCAGCACGGCACCCGGCACATCCTTGTACTTCTCGTTGGCGACCATCACGCCCTCGGCACTCTTGATGGCCGGTACGTTTTCGCCATCCATGTAGGGGCGGAAGGTATCGTAATAGTCAGGAGTGGCGCCGAAAGTCATGCGGATGCGGCGCGATACATCGACCTTGTCCGGGTAACCCTCGGCATTCGGTGCCGGGTAGTTCGGGAAACCCGCATCCTCGTAGGTGCCGACCTTGTTGCGCATGTCGGTGCCCGGGGCATCGTCATTGACCGTGCCGATCACGCTCACCGGATGGGCATGGTCGGCGGTCACCATGATCAGCGTGTTGTCGCCGTTCGCCTTGGCCCAATCCTTGGCCAGCTTCACCGCGTTATCCAGCATGATCGTGTCGTAGATCGCGCGTTCCGGGTCCATCGAGTGCGAGTACTTGTCGATACGCGCCGATTCCACCATCAGCACGAAACCGTTCTTGTTGCGCGACAGCACCTTCAGCGCAGCTTTCATTTCTTCGGGCACATCCGGCTGGTCCGGGAACTTGGTGACCGAACCTTTTTTCAAAAACTTCAGGTCGAGCGCGCCATCGACATTGCCGGTGTTGTAGAGACCGAGCAGCTTGGTGGTCTTGGCATCGTCCGCGGCCGCGATCATTTCCGACTTGGTCGTCGCCAGCTTGTAGTCGGCCTGCTTGAAGAGCGCGATGTAATCGAGTTCGTCGCTGCGCTTGGAACCCGGTGTGGATTTGGGCAGGAAGTTGGGCGAACCGCCGCCCATGATCACATCGATCCGGCTGTCGAAGAACATGCCGACGATGTCGTTGAAATCCGAACGCCGGCGGGTATGCGCCACCATCGCGGCCGGGGTGGCATCTTCGATCTCGGAGTTGGTCACCGCGCCCACGGCCATGCCACGGCGTTTGGCGAGGGAGGCAATCGTTTCCACCTTCGGATGATCGAGCGAGTTGGCGGCGCGCGAGCAATACACGCCGAGTGCGTTCACGCAGGACTTGTGCCCGGTGGTATAGGCATGCGCCGCATTGGCCGAATCGGTGATGATCGAATCGGTGCCTGCGGTCGAGAGCAGCGCCATGTACGGCATCTCGTCCATCGCCAGCTTGCCCTTGTACTTGCCGTCTTCGATCCCCTTCGACAGGATGCGCGCGGCGGTGCGATGCGCAACCGAGAAGCCATCGCCAACGAACAGGATCACGTTCTTCGCCGCAGCCTTGGCCGGAGTGCCGTAGACATGCCAAGTGACGGATTTGCTGGTCGAACCATCGGTCGCCGTCACGGTGTATTCACCCGGCTTGCCGATGCTCACATCGCGCAGCAGCAGGCTGGATACGGCCTTGCCGTCTTCCTTGGCGACGAGTTGCGCCGGCTTGCCCAGGATTTTGGCGTGATCCTGGCCATTGATGGTGACTTTCACTTGTGCGGGATCAACCACGCCGTCGAACTCGACCTTGAAGTCGAAATGCGATCCGGCAAGGATTTCGGCACGGTTGAGCGGGAAAATGGTCTGCGCGGCTGCCGGCAGCGAAAACGCCGCAGCAGACAGGGCCACAGCAAGCAGGGAAGGAGCGAATCGCATGGTGCGGGTCCGTGATGGATGGAAAACCAACAGCTTAGGCGCGGAAAATTACATATTTTTGACAACAGGATATTTTCTTCCGACAAGATCCATGTTTTGACTCGGCCGGCCATTGCCATAAAAACTTCATACCCCCCGGTTAGACTGGCTTACCTTCCTCATTCGTCTGCATCCCTGCTATGCGCCGAAAATGTTTTCTGCTCGTTCTGCCATTGCTGCTGCCACTGCATTGCGAAGCTCGGGAAGCGCACCCCTGCGCCGCAACCCTCGGCGAACTGAAAATCATGCTGGGCGACCCCGCTTTCCCGTTGCGATGGGAAGAAACCTCGATGGACGACGGGAAACCCCTGGTGGTCTCCATCCTGGAAAAAAACGGCGTCCTTTTTCTGGAATTCACCAAAACCAGGGAAGGTCTTTGGATCGAGAGCGCCGGTGTTATTTGCAAGACCAGCGGGACCGATCTCGAAACCCGGTTCAGCGGAGAGCAGGTCCGCCTGGGCCCGGCAGCCAGCTGGATCTTGCGCCAGGCCTTGGGCAGCGGCGGGAAATTCATGCTGACAAAACTCGGCCCGGAACAGCTGCGCATCGCCACAAACGGCTGGTCCGGAAGTTTTTCTCCGTTGCCCAGATAGCGTTTTCCCGCAACGCCACCCCTTTCGTGCCACGCGCGACAGCCCCGCCTGCCCTTCACAATTCACCTTCTGCCAATCCTGACCTGTCATGTTTTGTTCATGTTCGGCTGAAATAATGGCGCCGAACTGATCTGTAACTTTCTGCTTTCTCATGAATGGTGGACAAAATGAATCTTCGTCATCGAATTACGCTTCTGGTCGGACTCTCGTTCGTCGCCATCACTGCGATTGGCAGCTACAGCGTTCTTGAATCCTGGAAGAACGCTGCCGAAGTGAAAACAGTGACCGAAGGCGTGGTGCCCAGCGCACTGGGCGCGGCCGATCTGGTGGCGCAGCTCAAGGAGATCCAGCTGGCCACCGCAACCCTGGTGACCGCACCCGACAGCAACATCGCGATGCAGGTCAAGGACAAGCTGATTGCGCAAAAGGCCCAGCTCAAGGAAGGGCTGAACCAGCAATTCCAGTATGCCAGCGGTGATGTTCAGCAAGGTCTTTTGAAGCAGGCCCGGGAAGGGCTGGATGATTACTTTACCGCGATCGATGAAACGACCCAGTTCAAGCTGGCCGGCCAGACCGAGCTGGCCCAGGCCACCCTGTTCGCCAGCGTCGCCCAGTATCAGCGCGAAATGGGCCAGGTGATCGACACGCTGCGGATCGAGAAAAACCGCAGCAAGGACAGCGCGATTGCCAGCCTCAACCGGAATCTGTCCAGTGCGGTGACGACCATTTCGGTTGCCACGGTGATGGCGATCTTGGCACTGGGCGCATTCGGCGCGCTGCTCTACCGCCGAATCACGCAGCCGATCAGCCGCATGCAGACCATGATGAGCGAGATCGCCGCCAGCCAGGATTTCACCCGCCGGGTGCCGGTCGATCAGATGGATGAAATCGGTCATTCAATCGTCGCGTTCAACAGCATGATCGCGCGGATTCAGGAAAGCTCGGAGCTACTGAAACAAAAGACCCTCGATATCCAGACCATGCTGCAGAACATGCCGCAGGGCATTCTGACCATCACCGACGGCAACAGGGTGCATCCGGAATATTCGGCGTATCTCGAAACCATTTTCGAGACCCGGAACATCGCCGGTCGCGGCATGCTCGATCTGGTCTTTTCCAGCTCCAGTCTCGGTGCCGATGCCCTGGCCCAGGTCGAAGCCGTGGGCGGCGCCTGCATCGGCGAAGATGTGATGAACTTCGAGTTCAATTCGCACCTGATGGTCGGCGAGATCGAAAAGAAAATGGCCGATGGCCGCGTGAAGATTCTCGACCTGAGCTGGTCGCCGATCACCGACGAAGCCGGCACGATCGTGCGCCTGATGCTGTGCGTGCGCGATGTGACCGAGCTGCGCAAGCTGGCTGCCGAAGCCAATGCGCAAAAACAGGAACTGGAAATCATCGGCGAAATCCTTGCCGTGCCGCAGGAAAAATTCCACGAATTCATCGCCGGCTCGATCAAGTTCATCGACGAAAACGAGCAGATCCTGTTGCAGAACCAGGAACAGGACAGCGCGGCCATCGCGCAGTTGTTCCGCAACATGCATACGATCAAGGGCAACGCCCGCACCTATGGCCTGCAGCATCTGACCAACCTCGTGCACGAGGCCGAACATACCTACGACCGGCTGCGTAAACAGCGCCCCGACATCGCCTGGGACCACGCGATGCTGGTGCAAGAGCTGGCAGGCGTGAAAGACCTGATCGAGCGTTACGCCAAAATCAACGAAGTGAGCCTGGGCCGCAAGGGACCGGGACGGCGCGGCAACGTCGAGCGCTACCTGATGGTCGACAAGCAACAGATCCAGCAGACCATCCAGCGCCTGGAAAAGGTCAACACCAGCAATATCCACGAACTCGTCGCCGCACGCGACGCGGTGCGCAAGTCCCTGCACCTGCTCGGCACCGAACCGATCGGCGAGGTGCTGGCCGGGGTATTCGAATCGCTGCCCGCGCTGGCGAAGGAATTGGGCAAGGAAGCGCCGATCGTGAAGATCGAGGACAACGGCTATGTGTTGCGCAGCCAGGCCAGCAGCCTGCTCAAGAACGTGTTCATGCACCTGGTACGCAATGCCATGGATCACGGCCTGGAAACGCCGGCGGAGCGCGTCGGGCAGAACAAGCCGGCGATCGGCAGCATCAGCCTGGCCATGGACGTTAGCGAGGGCATGCTGCAGATCCGGCTTGGCGACGACGGGCGCGGACTGGCGCTGGCCAGTATCCGCAAGCTGGCGACCGAAAAGGGCTTGATCGCAGCGGCAGATTCGCCCAGCGATGAGGAAATCGCGCGCCAGATCTTCCGTCCCGGTTTTTCCACCGCGGACAAGGTGACCGAGGTTTCCGGACGCGGCGTCGGCATGGATGCGGTCAACGATTTCGTCAAGCGCGAGAACGGCCGGATTGAAATCCGCTTTCTCGATCATGCGCAGGGCGCCGATTTCCGCCAGTTCGAAATCGTCGTGAGCTTGCCGGAAAGCTTTGCCGAGCATGTTGACGGTGACGAAGCGCTGCGCATCGAACGAGCCCGCCAAGAATTACTGATGTCGGAATCGGGTTCGAATTCGAACAACGAAGGCAACCCGGTGCTTCAGCTCTTGAAGGGCGGGCTGCGGACGGTCTGAGACGCGCGGCGTTGACGAGTAAATCAAAAGACAAACGGATGGATAACATGCCACAAGTAGTCAGCAAGGTTCTGGTTCTGGACGATGCCGATGCGCATTTCGACAGCCTGAAAGCCTTTTACGAGGAATGCGGCCTGGTCGGCATCCGCCCGCAACAAACGGGCGCGGCCAACGTGATGGCCATTCTCAAGTCCAACGTCGATCTGGGCGGCATCATGCTCTACGAGAATTTCGGCGGAAAAGGTCTCGAACTGGCGCGCGAGATCCACGCCTCGCGCCCGGAGCTGCCGATCTTCCTGCGCCGCGATGCCATCTCCAGCGTGGCCGGGCTGCATGAAAAAGATGCCGGCATGTTCCGCTGCGCCTACACCCTGGCCGATCTGCAACAGCTGCGCGCGACGCTCGATTCCTCGATCTTCAGCCGGGTCTATCCCAACGATCTGGTGCGCGGGATTTCGGAATTCACCCGCAACTCGCTGCAGTCGCTGTTTTCGGGCTGCGACATCGACATTGAAACGCCGTATCTCGTCAAGGACCGCATTATCTACGGCGAGGTATTCACCATGATCTCGATCGAGAGCCACTGGTGCCGCGGTTACATGATGTTCCAGACCGCCGAAGAGGCCGTGCTGGGGCTGATCCGGCGCGCGGCCGGCAAGGAGGGCGCGAACTGGACCTTCCGCGAACTCAACAACGTGCTGGGCGAACTGACCAATCTGGTCTGGGGTTCATTCAAGAACCGCTACGTTGGTCATGACAACGGCAACCACAACCTGCAGACGCAGGTACCGATCATCATCAACCATCGCAGCAGCTACATTTCCTTCGGTTCGGAAGATCCGCAGCTGTGTTTCAAGTATGTGCTGCGCGAACGCAACCGGCCCGATGCGATACCGGTACCGATCTTCCAGCGCTTTGTTTTCAACCTGAACTGGTCACCGGAAGCCTTCAGGGAAAACCCCTCTATCGAAACGCTGGTCGAATCCGGTGAACTCGAACTGTTCTGATTTTTATCCGTCGCTTTTTCCAAGCGAATGAAAGGAGATGCAAATGGCACAAATCCTGGTAGTCGACGATTCCAGCACCGTCCGCAACGAAGTGGGCGATTTCCTCAAGGCCAACGGCCTGTCGGTGGTCACCGCGGTAGATGGCAAGGACGGGCTGGACAAGCTCAAGGCCCATCCCTCGATCAAGCTCGTGGTCAGCGATGTGAACATGCCGAACATGGACGGCCTGACCATGGCCGAGAAGATCCGCAACGAACACAAGAACGGCGCGGTGGGCATCATCATGCTGACCACGGAAAACAGCCCGGCCATGAAAGAACGCGGCAAGGCCGCCGGCATCAAGGGCTGGATCGTGAAACCCTTCAACGGCCCGGTAGTGATCGGCACCTTGAAGAAACTGGTCAACTGAGAGTCAAGTGCATGCCCTTTTACGTATCTCCGATGCGAGTACGCCATAAAACAGGCATGAAGGGCATGGAGAGATTAAATGAATGGTTCGGTGAACACGGTCCTGCTGCTGGCCGGGATCGTGCTGGGTCTGGCGGTAATGGCATGGCTTGCAGCCCGGGAGCGGCGCGCTTTCCAGAAAATCATCAAGGAGCGCGAATACCGGATTGCCGAGCTTTCCGGGCGGATCACGGATGAGGAACTCGAGGCACGCCTGGGCGATCTGCGCGCCGAATCCGAATCGCTGCGCTACCGTTTGGCGCAACAAGCAGCAACCCACGAGGTGGCGCTGGCCAGCACCAGGGAAAATGCCCAAACCGAATGCGAGGATCGGCTGCTGCAGGCCAGGCAGGAACACGAGCAACAACAAGTTGCCCTGCGCACGCTGCTGAGCGCCGAACACGAAGCGCTGCAGCGCGACATCGAAGCCTTGCTGGGCATCGTCAAGACGGTCGAGCGCTGGCACGACGAGATGCAGGCGATCCTCGGCAACAACCGCGAGCTGAAGGAACAAAACGCCGAGTTCGCGCGCATTGTGAAAAACGTGGTGATGCTTGCGCTCAATGCGGCGATCGAAGCCGCGCGGGCGGGGGAACACGGCCGCGGATTCGCCGTGGTGGCCGACGGCGTACGCGATCTGGCACTGACCTCCACCAAGTTGGCGCAGGATTACAAGAATAATCTCGACAAGAACGACCTGATCACGACCACGACGTTCCAGGACATGCAGGCCAGCGGCAACATGGTCCGCACTGCCGTCTTCGGGCTCAAGGCCCGGACTGGTGCGATCCAGTCGAAAATCAGCCAGGCCTGTTGCGCGTCATGATCAGTCCGCGTGCAAATACAGCGCTGGATTGGCTGTTCGATAAATCCGTGCGTGATACCTGTGTCATCGGGCCTGAAGATCACTGTGTCGTGATCCGCCAGCCGCAGATGCGTTTGAACGACGAAGCCGTCAAACGCCAGCTCGTCGTGCTCAATATTTCTTCCTACCTTTTCCGGATCGTTACGCTGTTTGATTTCGATATGGATGCGGCCACTGCAAGCTATCTGGGCCGGCTCGTGCGCAGCAAGGAGCAGCTGAAAGACCAGGCCTTGCGCGATGCCTACGCGGAATTCGTCAACATGATCTGCGGCGCGGTCAACCGCAGGCTGGGCGAGGTCTTCCCCGCCGGCATGTCGACGCCGTTCCTGCTGGAAAACAGCTGCTCGCGCTATGTATCCCTGCTCGCTCCAGCGCACATGCAGCCGTTCGAGGTGGTAATCAACGATTTGGTGCGCTTCAATTTCGCGGTTTGCATCTGCATGGCCAAAGAGACCACACTGGATTTCGATATCGATCGCTCGGAGCCTGAGGACGAATCGAGCGGTGAACTGGAACTGTTCTGATCCGGCGCTGTTTTCAGACCGGTCAGGCGACTCCTGTAGGTTTTGGCTGAAAAGCGATCGTTTTCGAACGGGCGCGCAACTGGCCGCAGCCGCCGTCGATATCCTGCCCGGCGGAGTTGCGCAGC
Organism: Pseudomonadota bacterium; assembly: GCA_018261735.1. GTDB lineage: Bacteria > Pseudomonadota > Gammaproteobacteria > Burkholderiales > Chitinibacteraceae > Formivibrio. Next base: position 95,684 of record JAGTRM010000002.1, on the reverse strand, counting down.
CGCACCAAAATACCGTGCTGATGCAAAATTCCGGCCATCGCGGCAGCACGTTCCGCCGAAGGACGATTGAAAGCCGCGCCATTGACCGTGTTGTACGGAATGAAATTCATGATCGCGTATTTGCCGGTCAACAGCTGGACGATCCGTTCCAGCTCTTCGTCGCTGTCGTTGATACCTTCGAGCAAAGTCCACTGGTACTGGATCGGGTAGCTGGTGCTGCGCGCGTAATCCTCGGCGAGTTCAACCAGTTCAGCGGGATCGATGCGCGGCGCTTTGGGCAGAAGCTCTTCACGTAAATCGGCGCGCGTAGTGTGCAGCGAAAGCGCCAGCGCTGGTTTTACCGTGCTTTCCGGCAGACGATCGAACACGCGCCGGTCGCCGACCGTGGAAAAAACCAGATTCTTGTGGCCGATCGCACCGGCCGTTCCCAGCAGTTCGATGGCTTCCAGCACATTGTCCAGATTGTGCGACGGTTCGCCCATGCCCATGAACACGACGCGCTTAACCGGCCGCTGGCGACGGGCAAGCACCACCTGTGCCACGATTTCCGCGCTGCCGAGCTGGCGCAGCAAGCCTTCCTTGCCCGTCATGCAAAAAACGCAGCCCACCGCACAACCGACCTGCGTCGACACGCACAGGCCATCGCGCGGCAGCAGCACGCTCTCTATCGTCTGACTATCTGCCAGTGCCACCAGCAGCCGTGCAGAGCCATCCAGGCCCGGATGTTCGCTGCATACCGTTGCCAGGGCATCAAGTTCAGCCGAAAGCCCGGGCAACAGATTGCGCACATTCAACGGGAAATAATGATCGGCTTGCCGTCGTTTCGGACCGCTGTCCAGGGGCAATGCCTGCAACCAGGCGCGCAGGATGCGGTCTTCGTGGCAAAGCTGTGCGCCGGCGGCACGTAATTGTTGTCGGATGTGTTCGATACGCATAAGAGCGCGAATATTAGCACTGCCTTCTTGTAGACCAATCAGCAATCCTGGAATAACCGATATTCGTCGGTCAAAAACCAGGCTGCTTGTCTTGGCTGAAGTCTGGGTTATTTCTGTAGACGCATTTCTGCTGATCGGGCATGTGCGGTCAACCCTTCGCCATGCGCCAGAACCGAGGCAATGCGCCCAAGATGTTGGGCACCCGTTTGCGAAACCTGGATCAGGCTGGTGCGCTTCTGGAAATCGTAGACCCCCAACGGACTGGCAAAGCGTGCAGTGCGCGCAGTGGGCAAAACATGGTTAGGGCCGGCGCAGTAATCACCAAGCGATTCGGAAGTGAACTTGCCCATGAAAATGGCGCCAGCATGCTTGAGCAGCGGCAACCATTCCTGCGGGTTGGCCACTGACAGTTCAAGGTGTTCCGGTGCGATCCAGTTGGCGATCTGGCAGGCTTCTTCCAGATCACGCACCTTGATCAATGCGCCACGATTGGTCAGCGAAGCCAGAATGATGTCCTTGCGCGGCATATCGTGCAGCAGTTTTTCGATGCTGGCTTTTACCTTGTCGATGTAATCGGCTTCCGGGCAAAGCAGGATCGATTGGGCAATTTCATCGTGTTCTGCCTGACTGAAGAGATCCATCGCGATCCAGTCCGGATCGGTCAAGCCATCGCAGATCACCAGGATTTCCGAAGGACCGGCCACCATGTCGATGCCCACGATACCAAAAACCCGACGTTTAGCTGCAGCCACATAGGCATTGCCTGGGCCGGTGATCTTGTCTACGGGTGGGATCGTTTCCGTGCCATAAGCCAACGCTGCAACGGCTTGTGCTCCGCCAATGGTGAAAGCACGGCTTACGCCGGCAATGTAAGCAGCCGCCAAGACCAGATCATTACGTTCACCTCTTGGAGTAGGTACCACCATGATGATTTCGGCGACTCCAGCAACATGGGCTGGAATTGCATTCATCAATACTGATGACGGATAGCTGGCCTTGCCTCCAGGAACATAAATCCCTACTCGGTCCAGTGCAGTGATCTGCTGACCCAGTACGGTTCCATCGTCCTCGGTGTATTGCCATGAACCGGCTTTCTGGTGCTCGTGGTAACGCCGAACGCGTTCAGCCGCGGCTTCCAGTGCGCTGCGTTGTGCCACAGGCAAGCGCTCGAAGGCTGCCTTCAGTTCTGCTTGGGTGAGTTCCAGTTCAGCCATGTTCTGTGCGCTGACATGGTCAAAACGCTGGGTGTATTCCATGACTGCGCTGTCACCGCGTGTCTTGACCGCTTCCAAAATGGTGGCTACCCGTTCTTCAACTTGCGGATCTTGCGAGGTTTCAAAGGCAAGCAATGCTTCAAGTTGTTGCTGGAAATCGGGCAAAGCAGAATCGAGGCGGCGCAGCATGACAGTATCCGGTAGCAGTGGTTTGGATGAAATTATACGAGACAGTTGATTCAAGGATTGAAGTTCCAGCAGCTTATTTGCTGTAGTGGACTTGGCTTGGATTTGATCGCAGTTTACATCTGGGTGTTTTAACAATATTGGATAGTAAAAGAATAACAATGATTAATAAGGGCGGTCATTGCTTGTGGATAACTTTAATTTCAATTACCAATCAATCGGTTGCGAAAATTCAAAGCATGTTGTTCGATCAGGTAATGGTTGTGGATAAATTGGGTGCCTTTTTTTTCCTCACTGGGATGCCCGGTTTGTTCAAGTTGCCGACATAGTTATCCACAGATTAAGTCATTGATTTAACGATGATCCTGTTGATGGATTGCCGATGGCTGGCTGTGGTCAGTCGTTCAGTAGTCGCCGCAGCTTGCGCCAGCGGATCAGGATGTCGCGCACATGGCTTGCCACGGCTTCGTCATCCACCATGCCGTCGGCATCAGGCGCCACGTCGGCCAGATCCACGCCGAGACGGGCCGCTAATCGGGCGGCTTCCGGCTGAATCTGCAAGGGATCAGTCGTGTGCGCCGACGCGGGTCGGGTCTTGGCATATGGCAATTGGCAGGCCGGCGCGAACGCCGGCTCTTCTTCCACCATGGGCAGAAAACCGAACGGTTTTTCTTCGATTTCCATGGTCAGCAACAGATCGCCACTGTTCACCTGCTCGTGCAGGGCAACGACGAATTCTCCAACCGTGCCCGCTTCGGGCGCGCAGACTTCCAGCGTCAGGTCCGCGGCGTGCAACAGCACCAGTGGCGCATCGGTCTCCACATGGTCGCCCGGTCGCACCAGCAAGGCGCCAATGGTCGCTGGCGTATCCAGTTGCGGTGTACAAATCAGATGCGTGGTATAGATTGGTTTCATGTCATTCCACGGATTGTTCAACAGCGTTGATTTTAACCAAACCGGGCGCGGCTCCCCCTCGGTAAGATACGCGCGGACGTGATTTGTTGCATTGCGGCGCAACATCCGCAACCTATAATGCATGCCACCGGATTCAGGGTGATCCCCGTGTGATCGCCAGCCGACGAATGGATGACGGTTTGTGCTTGCCGTGCTGCCAAGCGGCGTGCTTACTGTAATGGAAAAAGAATTTTGCCAGCAAGCTGTGCGGGATAGCCCCCGGTTTGCCGGCGCCGGATTTACCGATACCACACGTGGTATCGGTGTACCTGTCGTCCCCACCTGCCGTGCGGATGATGTAAAGACCCGCATGGCACCTTTCGCCGTGATGGCTCTTGTTGCCTTCGCTAACTGCTCAAGAAAGAAAGTCTGAAAATGAAAGATCTCATTCTCGTCATCAATGCTGGTTCTTCCAGCATCAAGTTCCAACTGTTTGAAGCCGCAGCCGCTGATCCGATCATGCTGTACAAGGGTCAAATCGACGGCATCTATGTTGATCCGGTTTTTGTCGCCAAGGATGCGGCCGACAACAAGATTGCCAACGAAAAGCTGCCGGCCGACAAGCCCAAGGGCCACGACACTTCGCTGCATCACATCCTGAACTGGCTGAAGGACAAGACCGAAGGCGGCAAGATTTCCGCGATCGGCCACCGTGTCGTGCACGGCGGCACCAAGTTCTCCGAGCCGGTACTGATTACTCCGGAAGTGGTCAAGGAACTCGAAGCCCTGATCCCGCTGGCCCCGCTGCACGAACCGCACAACATCGCCCCGATCAAGATCCTGGGCGAGTTGCTGCCAGGCGTTCCGCAAGTGGCCTGCTTTGATACCGCATTCCACACCACCCAGCCGGAACTCTTCCAGCTGTACGCACTGCCGTACGAGTTCTCGCAGAAGGAAGGCATCCGCCGCTACGGTTTCCACGGCCTGTCCTACGCCTACATCGCCAGCGTGCTGCCGCAACTCGATCCGAAGGCGGCCAAGGGCTGCACAGTCGTTGCCCACCTCGGCAACGGCTCTTCGATGTCGGCCCTGAAGGATTGCAAGTGCCAGGCCACTACCATGGGCTTCACCGCGCTGGACGGCCTGCCGATGGGCACCCGTTCCGGCTCGATCGATGCCGGCGTGATCCTGCACTGCATGAATCACCTGAAGATGGACGCCAAACAGATCGAAGACCTGCTGTATAAGAAATCCGGTCTGCTCGGCATGTCCGGCATCTCCAGCGATATGCGTGAACTGCATGCTTCGACCGAACCGCGCGCCAAGGCGGCTGTCGATTTCTTCAGTCACCGCATTTCGCGTGAAGCCGCTTCGCTGGCCGCTGCCATGGAAGGCTTCGATGCGCTGGTATTCACGGCCGGTATCGGTGAAAACGACGACATCGTTCGCGCCGATGTGTGCAAACAACTTGAGTGGCTCGGCGTGGAAATTGATCTGGAAGCCAACGCCAAGCGTTCCGGCGAACCGCGCAAGATTTCCACGGCCAACAGCAAGATTGCCGTGTGGATCATCCCGACCAATGAAGAAATCATGATCGCCCGTGCTGCAGTCAAGAACGTAGCCTGATCGAAGATTGCTTCGTCAAAAGGCCGGCAGGACAACCTGCCGGCCTTTTGTCATTTCTGCTTTATATTCCTGTGGCATGCTCTTTTGCTTGCCAGAATGTACGGCGGTTTTTACGATTACCGCATTTATTCACATGGGCGCCTAGTCATGCCGGAAAACGACATCATCATCGATAACGAAATTGAGCCCAAACGTTGCCGGGCAGGCAGTGGTTGGCAGTGGATCAACGATGCGTTCATGCTCTACCTGCGCGCTCCGCTGCAATGGAGCTTGATCACGCTGGTCGCTGCGATGGCGTTTTTGCTGGGTTCTTCCATTCCTGTGGTTGGCTGGTTTCTGGGTACCTTGCTGTTACCGCTGCTGGTGGGCGGGATGGTGCGCATTGCGCGCAATTCTGTAACCAACCAGCAACCGCCCGTGTTGATGGAGCTTTTCAGCACCTTTTCCGAGCCTGTTGAATTGGTGAAGATCGGCCTGTTCTATATCGCCGGCGTACTGGCGATCATTGCTATCCTTGCCGTCTTCATGTTCGTTTCTTTCGAGCTGGGGCTGATACCACGGCCCACGCCAGAACTTATGAAAGAACGTGGTCTGCTTTCGATGTGGCCTTTCCTGCTGATGTTTTTTTCCAGCCTGGCCATGGTGTACAGTGCCTATTTTTTCGCGCCGACTCTCGTCGTGCTGCACGGTTTTAACGCGCGCGATGCCTTGCGTCTTTCCTTTCTGGGTTTCTGGCGGAACTGGCGGCCAATCCTGGTCATGGGTTTGATCGGTTTTTTCCTGCTGGCCGTGGCCATGCTGCCTTTCATGCTCGGCTTGCTGGTGGCCCTGCCGGTGATGCTGTTGACTTCCTACACCAGTTACATGGATATCTATGAAGACTGAATTGCCGCAAGGCACTGAATCAGAAAGCCCTTTCAAGGGAAAAACCGGTCTGCGGCGCATTCTGAATGCGCTGGGCTATTCGCTCGATGGGTTGGCTGCGGCCTGGCGCAATGAATCGGCGTTTCGCCAAGTCACCTTGCTTGCCGTGCTGGGGATAGGCTTGAGTTTTTATCTGGTACTGCCGGCGTGGGGGCGAGCCATCCTGATTGCGAGCCATATCGGCACGCTGATTGTTGAACTGCTGAATTCCGCGATCGAGGCCGCCGTGGATCACACCTCGCTGGCCCACCACGAGCTGGCCAAGCGCGCCAAGGATCTGGGCAGTGCTGCGCAGCTGGTTTGCCTGGCCAATCTGGTTGTGATGTGGACTGTGGTTATTCTGGCCTAGGCGGTGTGGCACGCGGCAATTCGCGGATGTCGGACAGCAGCACATTCAGTGCGGCATCGGACACCATGACCTCGATCAGGCACAGAACCAGCGATACCATCATCAGCAACAGGCTGATGATGAACAATCCAAAAGCTACCGTGGGTTCGTTGAAGGCAAACGAGCCCATGGAAACAATGCAGATCAACAGGCTCACGACTCCGGCGGCCTGCATCCAGCGGATCAGCCAGACCCGGCGCCGCAGGTTATCGAGCTGACGCAGGATGCTTTCATTGGGATCATGCCGATGGCTGCTGTGCAGTTGGCGGATGATGCCGGAGATGGCCAGGAAGCGGTTGGTGTAGGCCAGCATCAATAACGAGATGGCGGGAAAAAGTAGCGAAGGTGTGGTGATGCTGAAGCTATCCATCCTGTTCCGGCTTTCCAAATTCTTTGATCACGTGCTGCTGGCGGCGACTGACGGGCAATTTCTCGGGCAGATCGCGCAGAACGGCCATCCAGCGGGATTCCCCGCCCGATTGTACCTCACGTTCGAAACCGATGATGGCCTCGCGTGCCAGCAGGCAATTGCGGTGTATCCGGACAAAACGTGATCCGAACTCTTCCTCGATGCGGGTCAGTGAATCTTCCAGCAGATATTCACGTGCCAGGGTGCGCAACGTGATGTATTTCTGTTCCGCTTTCAGGTAGATCGTCTCGTTGACCGGAATCAGGTGTACCCGGCCGCGCTCGGTGACGCTGAAATGGGTGCGAGCACCCGGCGGTGCGCTGGGAAGCTCCGGCCGCGACAGGCGCAATTCTTCCACCCGCCGCAGCGCGGCCAGCAGGCGATCCTGGCGGATGGGTTTGAGCAGGTAATCCACGGCGCGCACATCGAAAGCGGCCACGCCGTAATCCTCGAACGCCGTGGCGAAAATAACCAGGGGCGGGTGAGCGTAATCGAGCAGGCGGCGTGCCACTTCAATGCCGCTCATTTGGGGCATTTGGATATCCAGAATAACCACATCCGCGTGAATCTCGGCCAGTTGCGCCAGGGCCGTCATGCCGTTGGCCGCGGTGCCTAATATTTCATGCGGACAGGCCCCCGCGCAATCGGCCAGGACATCCTTGAGCCGATTCAGTGCGGGTATTTCATCATCCACCAGAAAAATGCGCAGTGGTTTTTGCATCGGCAATCTCCTGATAAGGCAGCACGATGTGGACCTGATAGTGATCGCTCATCGCCTTGGCGCTGAGTGTGGCTGCCGCATCAAAGTGTAACAATAATCGTTCGTGGACATTCTCAAGCGCCATACCGTTACCGGACCGTTTTGCGCCTCCCGGGGGAGGCAACGGGTTGCGGATATTGATATGGACTTCATTGCGTGCCCGAAAAATATTGACTTGCACCTTCTCCGGTGTCAGTGAGGGCTCTACTCCATGATAGACGGCATTTTCAAGAAGTGGCTGTAAAATCAAGGGCGGAATGGCTGCATTCGCAGGCATTTTATCAATGAACCATTCCACGTTGAGCCGCTCTCCCAGACGAACCTTCTCAATTTCCATATAGCCCTGGGCCAGCTCCAGTTCGCGTGCCAGCGTGGAAAGCGCCGCCGGCTTGCCCATGGCAACCCGGAACAAATCCGACAGGTTTTCCAGCAGGGTTTCGGCCCGGCGCGGATCGGAGCGGATCAGCGAGAGTACCGCATTCAGGCTGTTGAAGAAGAAATGCGGCCGGATGCGCGCCTGCAGCGCGGCCAGACGTGCTTCGGTGATGCGGGGCGACAGCGCGCGCATCCAGAGCCGGTAGTAGGTCAGCAATCCCAGCGCAGTCAGTCCGGCCGCCAGTTCGTAGCGCCAGGGCAGCTGTCCCGACAGCGAATCCGACAGATCGCCGTAAAATGCACGCACAGCCCAGGCACTCAGCATGGACAGCATGATGGTCAAGGCAAAGCCTTGACGGTAGGGCGCGCGCGCGAGCCAGGGCGACAGCACGGCCAGCACCATCAAAGTCAGCAGCAGCATGGGTTCACACCAGAGCGCTGCGGCAAACAGGCGTTCGCGCCAGCTTGCCCAGTCGGCCACCACCAGGAGCAGGTGGAACATCATCCCCAGGTTGACTCCGATCAGGGCTCGGGCAATGACGCCGATATTGCGAAAGTCCGGCAACCGTCCTGGCAGATTTTCCGGTCGAAACATCGCTTTCCTTTTTTCTTTCAATGAATTTAAACTATACGCAATTTTCATGACGGGGAACGACATGACGCTAGCCGTCGTGCTATCACGCGCGCTGGATGGCTTGGCGGCCAGTGCGGTCGCTGTTGAAGTCCATCTGGCCAACGGGTTGCCTGCCTGCAATATTGTCGGCCTGCCGGAGGCCGAGGTGCGTGAATCACGCGACCGGGTGCGGGCGGCGTTGACCGTTTCCGGCTTTGAATTTCCCAACCGGCGTACATGCAAGTTCTCTCTAAAAAGTTACTACATCTAAGTTTGGGTACGATGGACAAAATCCTTGGTGGAACAGACCAGACACTGGATGCGTGACCTGAATTTGACTGCTATAGCTGAAAGCTTATTGGAGGCTGTTGTTATGAACAACAGCTGTATTTAGTCTCCTTCTTGTTTAAAGGACGGCTTCTTGAATGAGAAATTGAGCTTAGCCGACATCCGACAGCTTTATCCTGCGGAGCTGGATTGAGCTAAATTTCAAACTCATCACACTTGACAAAATGCCAATTTATCCTTATACTACAAAGACTTACGTTTGACTCGGCCAACTTCATGGACTAAGATCGTCTCTAAGGAGGTGGTTATCCATGATTGTTGGATGCACGTTATCGAGTCTGCGATTCCAAAGAGAGAGTCGCCAAAAGACTTTGGCCTACGGGTTAGGGATTGACCCTAGCCAGCTTTCCCTCATCGAAAACAAATTCAAACCTCCCCCGCGTTTCGCCATCTCCCTCGAAAAATGTGGCCTATTGCTTGAACTGAACGACGGTGAAAAGCGATTGCTCAGCAACTGCGTGCGCACTGTTTTCCAACAAGCTGAAGCCCCTAATTCCAGAACAAGTCACTTCTATCCGAGACATCCTCGATTTGAACTGAGCCAGGAACGACAACATTCGGAAGGATTACCTCATACCCTCACTCTCTTTTATGGGGGATAGAGTGAAAGAGCGACGTCGCAAGGTCCTACTGCCGGTGTTTCGACTTTCTGAACTTACAGATCAGGACGATCCGCATGCCATCGAGCGTACCATCAAGCAGGGTAAGGGGCATCCAACGTTGACCTACTGGTATCGCAATGTTGGAAATGAAGAGGAAGGCCGCGGGCATAACTACAACCTGTTTCCAGTGGTCTTGGACAGGAATTCTGCCCCTTGGGCACTTGGCACACTTTTCATCCTGTCTAAGTTGGAGGATGAAACTCAGCCGGTCATGGCTACCTCCCATTCTTGCGCAGACGACTTGGGAGCGTTTAAGGAATGGTTGGACATTCATGACAACCCTGAAGAACTTCTATTCAATTTTCCCAAACCAAAGCAGCATCGGACGACTTACCGCTATCGCGGTCACCTAAGAATGCAAATCCAAGCCCGTGAAATCACTGCGACGACGGCAAAGCGTCGGATGGGTAGAGTCATCGCATTTTATACATGGCTAATTGGGAAGAATTACTTCACACCTGAAAACCCAGCTTGGGAGGACAAGAGATACCACCTCTCAATTAAGACAGCGAACGGCCAGCAGCTTTCAAAAAATGTAGCTAGCACCGACCTATGCATCTCTGCACCTAAAGCGGAGGCTGACTTTGATGGGACCATTCAAGATGGGGCTAAGCTGCGTCCTTTAACACGGCAGGAGCAAGATTGGGTAATAGAAGCTGCAGGAGCCACAGGCAACTCAGAATGTCTCTTGCTCCAACTATTTATGCTTGGTACGGGGAGCCGAATGGAGTCGACCTGTACTTTGAGGGTTCGGCATTTCTCCAACCCTACACCACGCTATTCCATGAGTCTAACAGGCGAAGGTGAGGTATATAGATTGAAAGCGGGGCCTGGAACGGGGATCGATACAAAAAACAACAAGTCCGGCACGTTCCAGATTCCGCGAGCTTTGTATGAGCTATTGCATACCTACGCACTCTCAAACCGGGCCGCACAGCGTCGCAAACGAGATGTCAAGAAGCATGGCGAGCATCCTGATCCATACCTGTTCCTGACCAATCGGGGGGGGCCTTACTACACCGCCAAGGAAGAGTCCCTGCGATTCGACCCCAACTTTGCAGTAAGGCATGCAAAGAATGGTCAGCCCTTACGTCAATTCATCAAGGATCATGCGATCCCCTATATTCGCAAAAAATACGACCCGGGATTCTCTTACCGGCCTCACGATCTCCGTGCCTCGTTTGGTATGAACATGACTGAAGAGCTGATGAAACTGGTCAAAGAGGGAAAAATCACTTTGCACAGAGCTCGACTGATTGTGAAAGACCTGATGTGGCATACCTCCCTTGCCACGACAGACCTATATCTCAATTTCAAAAAAAGCATGGATGTCTTCTACAAGGCTATTAACGGCTACGGCGAGCATCTCCAGCGGTGGACCGACCGGGCAATGAAAGGCTTGTCCATTGATGAATAGTCCTATCGAGCCCCTTTTCAACCTGCGTCAGACGATCACCCTTGAGCTGCCGCTGGATAAGCACACCCGTATCTTGCATCCAGAGCAGGTGATCCTCAAGATTGCAGACAATTATTTCGATATCGGTGCCCTCTGTTTTTCCTTGCGTTCCGACAAGAAGAGAAAACCCCGTCAGCCGCAAGATGTCGTTGCAAGTTCCCTCCTCAAACAGCGCCCAAAACAGATCCTGCAACTCATCAAGACCCTCTCCAATTTAAAGACTCGTGTTGGGAAGTCTCTAACATCGACTGATAAATGTGCTTGGAACATCAAGAAGTTCATAGATTGGTCCGATGCCAACAGCCTGCATGATTGTCTTGCAGGAGGCGAGGCAACACGTAATGCCTTCCGCGAGTGGGCGACCGCAATGCACGAGCGCTACCGGCGTCAAGAGCTTAACGGGAAAAGCCATAACCACTACTTGACCCAGGTTTGCGAATTGCTGGAGGCGATGACCGGCCTTGAAAACCTGATACATGGTATCAAAAAGGTCAAACAGAGTTCTAACCCCAATGGTGGTACAGAACCGCTAGCACTTGACGTCTTCGTCCATGCGGTCGCCCTCAACCAATGCCTATTCGACGGTCTATGTGACCTAGTACTGGAGCAACGACCGTTTCCCTATAAGCTTAAATTGCCAAGCTCCCTAGGCTGGTCAGAAAACCATCTCTGGTTATTCCCAACGATTATGTGGCGATTGCCCCCTCACCGCTGGACTGATGCCAATCGAGCAAAGATGGGCACTAATGCGTCATGGTCCTACGACTACGAAAATGGACGCTTGCTCACCATAGAAGAGATCGAGCATAGGTACGCCGGACAACGCCAATCAGAACGACGTAAAGTGGCAAGAGAATGTATAAAGAGGGCCAAGGCCAATCTGGATGAAGCCAACGCCGACGCTCAGCACAAATGGAGGTTGAAGTTGGGCATGGTTGCCCAGAGGGCATTTCTGTTCCTCTTCTTCTGCAATACGGGCGGCAACGCGCAAGTCGTTCGCGATCTTGAGACGGACGGCAAAATTGACGCAGCAGTTCAAAACCAAAAGTTCCGAACACTCAAATGGCGAGCCGACGGCAAGGAAGTGACTCTCACTGTCCCGGTCTCCTTCATGCCGCGCATGCGTCGCTTCATGGAACTTCGGCAGTACCTACTTCAAGGCAAGACGACGCCTTATCTGTTCTTTAGCTGTGGGAACTGCAACAGCAAACCGCCGGCACAGACCGGAACTTTCATAATGGAAAACCATTACAAGTATCTACTTATTGAAATTGATCCTCAGTTACCTAGGATGGGCGCCCGTGTACTCCGAGCCAGTGTGGATGACTACTATCTTCGGCACAATAACAGCTCGGTCGTAGCAGCATTCATGGGGCATTCCAAGGAGATTGAAGAAAGGGAATACGCTCGCGGGTTAGCCGCCGACCATCATAAGGAGATGACGTCCTTTTTGGAATCCGTATCCGAGTCAGCACAACGCCAACTTATCATTCCGCCCAAGGATGTGACCTCGGACATCCCGTCGCTAGAAACAGGCGGACGGTGCGGCACTTTAGGGCACCCTGAAGCACTCGCCGTCCACACTCCGGTCCAACCAGATTGCAAGGATTCTCAGGGCTGCTTGTTCTGCAAACATCGTGTGCTCATAGCGGGAGAAGAGGATGCTCGCAAGGTGGCCTCCGCCGCCTATGTCCTGGAACAGTTGATCCTGTACCCACAGCATGAGGACGCATTGCGCCCATTAATTGCTAAATGTGACGAGGATCTTGAGAAAATTTCATCCTTCCCGAATTGTCGTGCCATGGTGGAGAAGGTGCGTAAGGACGTTTACGAAAATGAAAATCTAACTCTCTTTTGGGCTGATAAGTACCTGCTCTTCCTAGAACTTTGGATTATTTCATGAGGATCGATGTACAGTTTAATCTGTACGGCATGCAGGGGCCTGACCCATGGGATGACTCTTGGGCCATCCAACTGCCGCTCGATCACATCATCTGTCGGGATGTTGACGGCACCCAGCATTCGGTTAGCGAGTTCATTTGGCCATGGACGGCGTACACGAAAGATCAAGGGAAGCTTGCGCTGCACTACTACTATTGGAACCAAAAGACGGGACCCGCGCGCAGAGATAGATTGGAGGTGTCCCCGGAACGTGAAGCCCGCATCCGGGAGTTACAGTTCCTGATGACGCGACAGATTTACTATGGCAACGAAAACGCGCCGCGGACGCTCGAGTCTAAGCTTCAAACGCTTCATTTCCTCGCCCGCTTTGCTGAAGCGCGATCCTGCACTATCCATGATGTGCTCACGGATACGTCTCTGCTGGATGCCTTTGGCGCGAGTCTACCGGTTTCCAGAGTTAGGATATGGATGGTCTGGATCAACTTCCTTCTGCAACTTGACCCAGCGACGCAACTAGGCTTTACCTTGGCTAAACCAAAGGGATGGAAAGCTCTGGAACGTCGAGTGAAGGACGGGTGTAACAACGCGCGGCAGCACGCGCCCCTCCCGACTCGCATCTACGGAGGGCTCATCAATAACCTGTCGGCCGAGCTCGATGACATCGAGGCGCACGCCCCCCGACTGCTGGCGGCGCTGCGAGACGCCTTGAAGGAGCATCGGCAGGCCAAGGCCACACAGAGTTTCCATGACATCAATGTCGGACCGGCGCTAATCGATAAGTATGGCCTTGGAGATTACCTTACTCGACGTGGCTTCAGTTTGAGAACTAGGGCATTGGCTACGTTGTCGGGCGCCGTTTCCGAAATCTTCCTAGTTTGCAAGTTGCAAATACATGTGTTCAGCGGCATGCGCCATGACGAAGCTCGAACGTTGCCCTTCCACTGCATGGTCGTAGAAAAAGGCAGTCACGGGCGGACACATAGTCTGATTGCTGGCATCACCACCAAGTTCAACAAGGGGCGACGCCTGCGTACCCATTGGGTCACCACGGATCGCGAAGGTTTTCGGGCGGTCCGCTTGGCACAGCAATTTGCCTCTGTTGTTTATGAATCAGTTGGCATCACCCCGCGCAAATCCGATGACCACAATGACGAGTTCCCGCTTTTCCCATCAACCGACTATCTTCCATGGGGTAAGACGGAATACGAGCCAGAAAGGCGGATGCAGACGGCGCTCAAAAAACTGAATAAGGCAAAGGACTCACTGCATGCTCGCCTATTTCCGCTCATAGAAGACGAGGACATTGCGGAACTTGAAGAAATTGACCCGTTCCGTGCGTGGCGTGATGAAAACGAATTCGCCATTGGGCAGCGCTGGTCGCTGACTACTCACCAGTTGCGACGTAGTTTGGCGATTTATGCCAATGCTAGCGGTCTGGTGCGCCTTTCTTCCCTGCGCCGACAACTCCAACACATCACCCGGGAGATGTCCTTGCTCTACGGGCGCGGAAGCACATTCTGCAAAAACTTCATTTCCAACGATCCCGATGGCTACAAGACGCACATAGCTACAGAATGGCAAGATGGCACGGTTGAGGCGATGATGCTCTCGTTCGAACACGATGTACTGAACTGCAAAGAACAGATGCATGGTGGTGCCGGAACTTACTTTCAGCGCCAGAAAGAACGGGGCGAAGTGATGTCCCGCGAGGATGTTGCCAAGCAGATAAAAGCCGGCAAACTGAGTTACCAGCCCGGACCACTGGGCGGTTGCACCAAGACAGGGGGTTGTGACAAGCGGAAAGGCCTCCCCCTGATTGATATCTCATGCGCTACAAATGGCTGCAAAAATTTGGTTGGGAAGCATTCAAAGTTAATCAAGGTAATCCCACTCCTGTGCGCAGCAAGCAAACATGTCACGCAGAACTCGATAGAGAGTGAAATATTGAAGGAAGAGCTTGAAGCATTGGAGCGGGTTGAACGCGAATGGCGCCCCCGTGCAAATCCCCAAGGCAACTCAACAGGAGCGACGCATGCCTGACACTCACAAGGACCACTTCGATGCACTGGAGCGCCTGAAACAAGGCAAGCCAGTGAATGTGCCCAAGGGCACGAAGATCACCAATGATTCAGTTTCGTTGGAAGCTGGCCGCAAGAGGGGCTCTATCAAGAAATCCAGACCGCAGGACATTGCCCTGATCCAAGCCATCGCCGCAGCCAAGGCAGAAGACAAGCCGCAGGATGAAATGCGCAAGCAATTGAACCAGCTTAAGGCAGAGAGGGCCAAAGACCGTATTTTGCTGGATGAATCGCGCGCGAGGGAAGTGTCGCTCTTCAGGGAGCTTTGGGATGTACGCGAAGCGTTGAAAAAGTTACAGGCGGCGATGGATAGTGGCAAGGTCACGCTGATAAGGAAGCCAAGTGCAAAATCTCTACGGAGCTAACTACCAGATTTCATGACTTATGCCGACATTGTGTGTTGTCGGAAACACATAAACGTAATCTTTGATTGCGAGTGCGCGGATAGCGGTGGCTTCGGAAGTTCGGTTGTACGCTTAGTGAGTCTGTTTTATCGATAAGTGCGTGTTATCTCTATCTCTGCAAGATGATCGTCCGGCGAAGGAACAGCTGTGAGGCATTCAAACATGGTGAGGCCCATTAAAAAGTCCTCCAGAAGTTCCATGGTGGGAGTCCGCTCGCCCTGCAGCAGCTTTGCGGCGGCATCTGCAAGAGGAAACTCACCTCGTAGACCAGCTTCTATGAGGGCCAATCCAGCCTCCCTGACTTCATCGGAAAGCTCTAGCGTGCTCCAGTTCGCTCTTGCCTGGTCGAGTGTGTCCGAGACAGTCTGATACGTCCGCGCCTCTTTGGTCGTCCTTCTCGCCTTGCTTTTCCAGTAAGCATCGATACCCTGGAGCTCGGCCAAGAGGTTCGTGAGGCGAGTGAAGGCATTCACTGACACCAACGGCGCCACCCCTGCGCCAGCAATGGAACACCACGGTTGTGCTTTCTCGTGAGGAAGCACGGGAAAGAGCGTGTCAAAGCCATAAGTGGCGAGATTCGTCAGCCCGAGCCCGTGCATAACGGGCAGGATGCAAATCTGGCGACCGTCGTCGACGATTGCACGCCAGGACGGCCAACTCTCCGCCAAAATGACTGTCGGCCTATCGGTATTCAACGGCACGGTGACCAGCACGTCCGCCGGCGGCCAGACGGCGGGTATGGCGGCGTCGGCCAACAGGTGGACACTGATGCCTTCACTGATAGCGCAAAGCTCAGCCCTCAGTCTTGCCTCCAAAGCCATGAGCTCAGCTTCGCGATACTGGCGTGCGGCCTGCCAGGCCTTGTCAAACGCGCTGCCTTTCGTCGCAGTCTTTCTGAGGTGCGTGACGAAAGGTGAACGACCTCTTCTATGCGCCTCGCCGGCCATTGCCTGAAAGGCCTCGACGATGCGATACAGCTCGCCCAGCTCCTTTGGTGGTTCGAGCGACAACATTTCCCAAGGCTCCTCTGCCTGAGCAGTCGAGACACTCTTCAGAATGTCGTCAAGCCAGGCTAGATAAGCGAGAGCACCCTCTGGAAGATCATAGAATCTCCGGATGAGGTCTGAAGAGCAGCTGGACAGGATTGACTGCAACCTCGACCAACTCTTCTGTTCGCCTGCAGGCTGCAGCTCTTCTGGTGCAACCAAAATGCGACTGCGCTCATAGACGTGCCCTAAAGCTTCTACGGTGGCTGGATCTGTCTTGCCCCTGAACTGCCCATCTAGAAGCAGCTTCAGGTTTCGATTGACGATCCGAATCAGATCAAGGCTCTCCGCCAAGTAGGCTGTGTAGCTCTCTATAGCAAGCTGCGCGTTGAGTATGGCCAGCCACTCGCGATTGCGAGCCACCTGTGCAGGAGCTGGTAAGTTTGCCCTGGGCATGCGCTTGTTTTCAAGGGGATAGTCTCCGACCGTGGACTTCATGACGGCGCCGTCTGCCCCCAGCGCGACACTCGAGACCACGTCAGCTATTGGCGTCAGCGCCAGTAGAACTTCGCACGTCCGCACCACCTCCTTGTTGATGTCAAGCTGGACAGATGTGGCTACAAACCATACGTTGGACTGAACTTCTTGTCCCTCCTCGCATGGCGTCAGGCTCGGGGCATCAGCCCAGGAGACATGTTCAGAGAATCGCTGGAACATGGCAGCCTGCCCAACGGCGTCGACCCAGCCTATCGCCAAGGCTCTATCGACCCGCGCAGTCACCTCAAGCAGCGAAACCGCCTCTTGAAAATCAGCCGCAACAAGCGGTGGGCTCAGTCGGGCGAGTTCTGCTAGATGCGGAGGCGAAATGATTTGGCCCAGGAGCGCGGCAAGGCATTGGGTCAAGTCTCGAACCTCGACAGCGGCCTCCAGAACCCGTCGCAGATCGCGCGGGGCCAAGCGTGCCAGGAAGCGCGCTGTCAAGCCTGTGGCGACAACTTCGGATCGAATCTCTGCGAAGCGGCGGCATGCCGGCACCGTCGGTCCGATGTCTGGCGGCTCAATGTCTCCAATTGCAAGGCTAGCGGGCATCTCTAGCAGCGAGTTCGGCACGGCCTGGGCTTCAGGACTCTCCCGCCACAAACGGATGACCCGATGTGCGTTTGCACGGTCCAAACCTGTCAGGGTCGAACTGAACAACGCCGGAGTAGGCGCTACTTCTAGGCGAAGCACAAGCGCTTCAAGGACTGCCTCATCGCACCCATCGTGCTTTGAGAGAGTGCGCTCCAGGAACCGAGCTAATTCACCTGCCGGAACAAGCCATACCGCCGATGCGGCAGTCGCTGACAACAACGGCGGCGGGAACTCGTGAGACAGGCGGAGCAGTTCTGTTGACCTCAACTCGTGTAGCCCAACGATTCGCCCATCGCTTGTATGCTGCACCAAGTGCTCATTCTTCAGCCTGGTAAGCGCGTATGAAACCGCCGAAGAGGGCTTGCCCAGGATCTGTGGCAACTGCGCGATTTCGGCACTACACCCGGTGGCGTTAGCGCACGCCACGACCCTAAGAACATCCAGTTCATCATGTCGAGCGGGATCGTTCATTCGGGCCGCAACCTGAGCGTCCAGCGTCTCGCTCAATCGGCGTCCCTGAGTGAGCACGTGTGTGTACTCAAGCAGGTGTCCCGTGGCCAGGTTCCAAGGCTCTCTCCAGCCTTGCCAAGAGGTTTGACCCCTATCCCGCAATTCCCGCCACACCCGTTCAGCAAGGGTTTCGTCGCCACGAACTTTGACCTGCGCGGCGCGACGGCTATCCTCCAGTGGATATCGGTCTTCCTCTCGCACGGACGCCAGCAGCAACAGCCCAGGATTGCGGCCGGTCTCTGCAGCCAGTGCCGTCCAGCCGTCCGAGAACCCGCGTCCCACGTCATCGATGATGAAGCCCACGGGCGCGTCGGCTGTTGCGCGCCTGGAGCGGGCTAGCTGCAGGAGCGACTGCACTGCGGTCGGTGGCAGTTGACGAACTTGAAACCAACGAACCGCATGACGGCTGGCGTAGGCGGCCTCCCAGAGGAGTGCAGACTTTCCGGAGCCCGAGGCACCGTAAATTAGTGCGTTACGTCGCCCCTCCAAGCCAGCCAGGACCGCTGAGCGCAGTTCGGGCCGTTCAACGACAAGACCAGCAGCAACGTGTGATGCCTGTGCATCGACGCCAAGATAGAAGAGCGGATCCTCGTCCGGTGTGAGGAAGTCGACCGCTTCGCAATAGCCTGCCGACAGCGCCTCTTCGGCGACCGCTGACGTCAATAGGGGCTGCAGCGCGTCCAGGCGCTGCTGGACGTCGGATAGGGCAATGTCCCGGAATGTCCCTGGCCCGCGCATGCCGTTGTCGTCAGAGACTCGTCCCACAAGGCCTAGGAGGTCTGAAAAGTAGATTTCGGCTTCAAAGGGCGTGCTGCCTTGCCGAGCCGAGATGAGACCAATGGCACTGGACCGAGGATCCGGCAAAACAAGGATTTTGGTTCTCGAGACTATCGCCGTGAGCGACTTGCGGCCCTTCAGCTCCGCGACGACGTCTGGGTAGGCGGACAAGTCTTGAAGCTGCGCAACCGCACTGCGACGCTCGCCGACATTGCTCTCAAGCACCAGAAGGAAGTGGTCATCAGGTGTCACCCCCTTCGCGTCCCACATCTTCTTGATGAAGGCGGCAGTGGCACGGACGGTGAACGGACCGAGATGATCCCGACGCGATTTCACCTGCGCTAGGGTTCGAGAGCCATTCGCTCTCAGTTCGAGGTCGTCGCCTCCCTCCGGTACGACCGAGCCGAACTCTGATTGACCAACGAACCCTTGTACAGAGAGGTGCACCGCCACAGCGTCCTGATATCGGAATCCTCTTCCGGCGTGAGACCCAGCTCTTGTCGACAAATCACATCTCCCTGTACGACGGCCCTGCGGCGCTATTTGTTCTTCCGGCCGGCCAAACAGCCATCCCGCTAAAGAGTAGCTATCGCGAAAGATATCTCGTGATGGCTGCTGCTGGCTATCGGCAACTGCGGTTTATCGATAGGCAGATCGACGTGTCCCAGAGGTAATTTGTAGGCGACTGCTTTCTGCTGTGAGCTTCGATTAGTTGTCTGACCGTTTTGGGGGCGAGAGCGGATGTTTCGAATCATGCACAAACGGACCGCTTTGGACGACCTGTTGCCTGTGCCTGACTGGATCGTACGACTGTTCTACCTAGAGTTTCCTGCCGTTGGCCGCCGCAATCGTCCAACGACAGCTCCGGGCATACGATTGTGAAGAAAACAGTCGTTCGGGCTGCGCAGCAGGTCAACGGCATACTTCCGTGCCACGACTTATGCGGAAAGGGCGTTGATCGACCTCCAGTCACGGCGTATTACACGGAGTGTATGTTTTTCTTTCAATGCATGAATAGAGATGTGCGTTTAGACCTTTATCGCACTTTCGGCACATCCTCCCACCTTGTTGTCCAGCATGGCGACAAATGCCCTTGCCGCATCTTCCATCTATGGTCAGCCCCAGCACTCGCCAGTCGCAGCGTACCTCGCCCCCAATGCTGATTGATTCGGTCCATTGTGTTGTTCAGGCTGGCCCGCTTCAGTGGATCTGCGCTTTGTAAAAACAGGTGGCCTTGAATGGCGGTATTCGGTTGCAAATCGAGCAGCATCACGCCTGCTTTGACATAAGCATAGCCAGGACGATAAATGCGCTTGAGCACCCATAGCGCGGCTCGTGTCAGTAGTAGTGTGTCGTCACTCGGTTGTGACAGGGGCACCACCACATGTTTGCTGTATTGAGGATCTTTTTCACGGAAGGGACTTGTGCAGATGAAGACAGCCAAAGCGCCGGCTGCCGATTTCTGACGGCGTAGCTTTTCGGCTGCGCGAGCAGCATAAGTGCTTATCGCTTCCGCTAATTCCTGCTCGGTAGTAACGTTCCGGCCAAAGCTGCGTGAACACATAATCTGCTGTTTATCGGGCGCAATGTCCTCAAGGTCGATACACGGCTGTCCTTGCAATTCCCGCACGGTTCGCTCAAGGACTACGCTGTAACGACTACGAATCGTTTCGGAATCGGCCTGCTGCAAATCCGCTACGGAGTAGATCCCTTCTTTGTTCAAACTTGCTGACAAGCGCCGGCCCACTCCCCAGACTTCCCCAACTTCAATCTCCTGCATAACCCGCAGTTGGATTTCCGCATCCAGCTTGGACCATTCACAAACCCCAGCAAATTGCGGACGTTTCTTGGCGAGGTGATTGCAAAATTTCGCGAGCGTTTTGGTTGGAGCGATACCAACGCAGACCGGTAGGCCGGTTCCCTGAAGTACCGTTTTTCGGATATCCCACCCCAGCTCGGTTAGGTCTCCCTGAAGGCCATCCAATCCCAAAAAACATTCATCGATTGAATAGACTTCCTGGTGTGGGCTATAACGACTCAGGATGGTCATCACCCGATTACTCATATCGGCATAAAGCGCAAAATTGCTGCTGTAGGCAATGATGCTGTGCTGTTTGGCGAGATCCTGCATCTGATGCCAAGGCTGGCCCATGCGGACCCCGAGCGCCTTCACTTCTGCACTACGGGCGATACAGCATCCATCGTTGTTTGACAGGACCACAACCGGCTTGCCTTCGAGTTTTGGTTCAAATACCCGCTGGCAAGACACATAAAAATTGTTCACATCGACCAAGGCAATCATTACTGCGGTTCCATGATCCAAGCAGTCACTACGCCCCAAATGCCCAGCTCTTGGCCTTCATTTAAAACAATTGGCGGGTAGGCCCGATTCTCAGCAATCAGCGCAAGTTGTGTGCCGCGCCGGTACAGTCTTTTAAGGGTGTAATCACCATCGAGCATGGCAACGACGATATCGTCGTGCTTAGCCTCGCGCCCGCGATCCACAATCAGCATCGCACCAGGAGGAATAGAGCGCTCGGGGATAGTGCTAACCATGCTATCGCCGCACACCTCAAAGAAAATGTGGTTTCCGGGTGATGAACATAGCGCCAATTTAGATCTGCTCGTTCTTCCGCCCAATCCTCGGCTGGCGAAGGAAAGCCAGCCTGAACTTTACTCACCATAACCGGAAGAGGTAGCCGAGGGGGAGCATGTGCGGCGGCAAAGGGACCATGCAAAAATGTTTTCATGGCAGTATCCTGAACTAATGTAAATGACCAGGACATTATAGAACGAACGTTCTGTAAAGACGATGTGCGTAAACTACCTTCCCGTCCCTAAACGGATCCTTCTGGACTACTTCCAGACCTTGCCACCTATCGAGGATTGGCACGACGAAGTGTGGGAAGACTATACGGCACCTATCATTGTGGCCGATGGCCCAGGCCGAAAATCTCTGCTGGCCAGCTATGGGATGGTGCCAAAAAAGAGGCTGCCACCTGACAAACGGTTCACCACAATGAACGCGCGAGCGGAAACCATTGGGCAGCTACCGAGCTATAAACGGGCATGGCTGCAGTGCCAGCTTTGTTTGGTGCCCATGATGGGATTTTTTGAGCCGTACTATGCCGTTGGGTCCGACAAATCGGAACGTTACATGATTAGTCTGGTCAACAACGACCCGTTTGCGGTGGCCGGACTATGGCGCAGTTGGTCGGAAGAGGATGGCAGCCTGAGCTATTCATTTTCCCAGATTACGATAAATGCCGATGACCATCCGCTTATGAATCAGATGCATAAAACCGGAGTTGAGAAGCGCAGTCTCGTGATTGTGCCCAAGGCTTACTATGACACCTGGCTGGATTGCCACAGTACCGAGTTAGCACGAACATTCTTGCAGAACTATCCGGCAGAACTCATGCAGGCATTCCCTACGCCACGCAAACCTCCCCTACCCGTGACTGGCTCCTTGTTTTAAGCGCTTCGGTAACAATCCCAATCCGTAGGGATATCTAGGCTTGGTGGTCAGAAAAATCTCATTGGTTCGTCGACGGAACGGATTCGAAAACAGTCGTCGCAGAGCCGAAGTGTCCCTGGCCCAGTCGCCGGCATACTCATCAAGACGTAATCGCGGACCGGACAATCCGCACAGACACTACATACATCCGAACTTCCCGCCGCCTGAATAGCTGCTTCCGTTATTGCGGCCTGCTTGGGGTTCCATTCGCGCAGCGAAGTAAACCATTCAGGCGTGTGCGGACGGAGGGGTTCGCGAGGCGCAGATTCGAGCAGTCCCCTACGCTCAAGCCAAGCAGTTGCCGCCTTCATACGCCGAGCATGAAGCTGGGTCAGGATGTCGTACAGCTCAACCTTCATGGCGAAGTATTGGCGAGGGTGCAACGTGTTCATAGTCACGTAGCCCGCGTGGTTCATGATAAAACGGTTTTGGCACAGCTCCTCGTCTGCCAGCAGCTCTTCGCAATACCTCTGCTTGCGTTCCTCCGAGCCTTTGTGCCCCTCCATCAAGGCGACGTTGTACTGCCAGGAATTCCTTTCGAATTCATCTCGCCACAGTTCCAGGTACCTCGAAGATAGCAAAGCTTCCACGAGGTGAGCATCTCTCTCCGGATGGTCCACTAGATAGGCATCAATGTCGTTGAGCGACTCAATCTCAGGGCACAGTTTGCGGGCCTCCCGAAGTAAGGCGTTTGTCGAGTTGCGCATGGCCTGGACGTTGTCAATATCCTCACGCCAGTCGGCCTCTTCTTCTAGGCCGAGAATTCTAAGCACATTTGGCACTTCTACAAGCGCCACGCTCTTCAGAAGCTCTCCGGGGTGGCAAAAGTCGGCATCCGATACCAAGTTCACTCCGGCGTTGCGATAGGCCTGTGCGACCAATCGCGAGCAGAACTGCCTGCGGCCGGCCACGAAACCGGCCAACACGCTCTTAGCAGCACCGGTCATCGTGTATCGAGTTCCAACTGCAGTTCTGACGAAGGAGATCACGGAGCGCAATTGGTCCGTTGTCAGTGGATTCACTGGTCGAAGCACATGACCAGCGCAGCCTGGTTCAAGAATGAGCCGCTCAAGGTTGCGTGCGTGAACACCGTCGCCAGTGGAATCGATCACGCTAGACTTACCCACACAAATCATAGCGTGAGAGATGTCCGAGCCTGTGACCTTGCGGATCCTTTGGCTCAGCAATTCTGGCGTGGTCGTCAGGACAATATCGCCGGGCTGAATGAGGCTGGCGACGAACACCCTAGGCCGCAGTTCCGATTCACTCATTTCACAATTCCGATTGACCATCAATTCGGCGCAGGTACTGAATGATGGGATCTCCGCTATAACTGTCTGTCGCCTTCTTCACAGGCTCAGACAACACCTTCTCCGCCAACCGTTGCGAGGCAACGTTGTCCTCACCAACGATGGCCTCAACCCAGAAGGCCTTCATTCCTGCTCGATTGAAGCCGTTTTGCATCTCCTTGATGGAGGCTGAAACAGCCCCACGGGCCCGTCCCTGCCCCCGGTAAGCCTCAGCGACCGCCCAACCTACGTTGAAACATGGCTCGCCATCGACCGGGTCACACGGAATGAACTGCACGAGAGCCACAACGGTATGTCCAGCCATCCGCGCATAGCTCAGCCTAGTCTCGCCGTTGGGTCGATCCATGTGGACCACCATGTCTCGATCAAGGTCGCATCGCTGCACAGTTATCGCATTTGCGGCGAGGGCTTGTTGGAATGAATTGAGTGCTCCCGCGACGTCCGGCAAAGGCATGATGTTCTCCTATTAGGGTTAAGGACTCCTGCCGAAAAGCCTTCAAGTAACTCAACTCCCGGTCATTTCATCCAACAAGGACCACTATGCCTCAAGCCTTTTGCTTCGCCTAGCACCATAGAAGCTGAGAGCAATTTGCGTTAGTTTATGGCTGCACAGGACGAACGGCAGTAAGCATTCCATTGTAGACCGGCTTAGGCCGAGGACGGGACTTCGGCTTAAGCCGTCATTCAATTTTGCAGAATGAATGACTGCAATGGGAATACGTCAGCCATCTATAGCCATTCTAAAAAACTGGCTGTTATCGACTAAGCACTACAACGAATTCATAAAATTCAAGATGATTCACTGTAAACTACTAGAAATATATTCTTCGAGGTATCCATGTCCAAAGTCATATGCTTGTTCAACCACAAAGGTGGTGTCAGTAAGACTACCACGGCATTTAATCTTGGCTGGATGATGGCCATGAAAGGGAAGAGAGTTTTACTCGCAGATTTTGACCCCCAATGTAACCTGACGGGTATGGTGATGGGTTTTGATGGTGTTGAGGATCTTGAAGCAACATATACATCGCAACCTGCCAATAATGTCAAAGACGCACTTGCACCTGCTTTCGAGTCACAGCCGAGAACGATTGTTGGTGCTGAATGTCATCAGGTATCAGGGAATCCAAACCTATTTCTATTACCTGGGCACATCGCGTTATCAGAGTATGAAACTACGCTGGGTATCGCCCAAGAACTTTCTGGTTCATTGCTTCCACTTCGTAATTTGCCTGGGGCAATTCGCTTCATGCTGGATGAGACCGGTGCGAAGTACGAATTTGATTACATCTTGGTTGACATGAGCCCAAGTCTCGGCCCGGTTAACCAAAATTTGCTGACTACCAGCGATTATTTTGTTGTCCCGCTACATCCCGACTATTTTTCCTCCATGGCCCTTAGTTCGCTGTCGAAGGCGCTTCCTCGTTGGCAGGCGTGGGCAAAGGCTGCGCGATCTCTGGATGTACTTTCTACGGCGGACTACCCTTTTCCGGAACCCAACGCACAATTCATTGGAGCCATTGTGCAGAAATATCGTCCAAGAAATGGTCGTGCTTCAAGAGCATTTCAACAATGGATTGATCGCCTTCAGCTTGGTCTTAAGGATGCACTCATCCCGGCTCTTGCTGCAGCAGGTATGGTCTCCTTGCAAATGTTTCCGCAAAAAATTGGTCTCTCCCCTTGGGATCCGATAATGGAAGTAGCTGACTTCAACAGCATCATTGCACTATCTCAAGAGCATCAAGTACCGGTCTATTCGTTAACGGAAGCTCAAGCAAAACAGCATGGTGCAGTATGGGACCAAACTCGGGACAACATGATGGTGTTCGAAAATGCCTTCAACACCTGTGCAGAGCGAGTTTTTAAATTAACCGAGTAAACCCATGGCAACTCCAATAGCTATATTTGAGAACGCTTGGGTGCGTTGTGATTTGTTGTCCACCATGTATGCGTACCTAGCAGGCAATGCTACCCGAGCAATCCAACCAGAAGAGCTACTTCGTGCTGAGTGGGTTGCTAGAGTTTCGACCTTGGATTTGTATATACATGAGCTGGTCGCGCAACGCATGGTGGATGTTTTCAATGGAACTCGACAAGTAACACCGGCCTTCAATCGATTTGCGGTTTCTAATGAAACAATGTCCCGTATCAGACTTGCTCCGAGTCAAGATGAAGCACGAAAAGCTTTTGAGCTAGAAGTTCGGCGGCAGCTGAGTGTTGTCACTTATCAAATGCCTGATTCAATTGCTGATGGTATTCGGATGGTATCGTCAGTTGAACTATGGAACAGCATTGTCATTCATCAAGGCGTTCAGTCGAAAGATGTTGTTAGGAAAGCCAAGGAGCTGAAGCGAAACTTGGCCATGATCATTGAGCGACGAAACAAGATTGCCCACGAAGGGGATATGCAGCCTTCAATACCAAGGATACCTTGGCCGATCGATCAATCCGAACTACTTACTGTTCGACAAGTTATCGATGCTGTAGTGCGAGCGATAGAAGCTGTAGCATGAGCTGTAGATGTTCCCACAATACAGGCTCTTTTCTGAGCAGCCTACCTGCAACATAATTTTGGAATGTCTGTAGTGGGTTGTTATGCGGCAGTGCTTTGTCTGAAGCATGAAACTCCGCTGTGGCCGAAAACTTGTCCTTTTATATACCGGATGTCATCTTACTCACTGCGGCTAAGCCAACTACACAATGTCACCTTGTCTGAAAACATCACCACCCGCCCGGCATTGATAGCCGTCACCCCTCGATGAATAGCACGAGCCTGCTCTAATTTGTTTTCTTTGTCGCAATATTGGATGGATGCAGTGCTATAGCGAGCGGCAACCTGCAAAAACTGTTCCTCTGTATCTCGCAAAAACATTTCTGCTTTCTGGATGTAAATTTCCGGTTCAGCCCGGATTTGATTCAGAATTGTTGAATCCATGGTTCATCTCTTTGGTTTATTACATGGATTGTATGTTTTTCTTTCAGTGCGTGAATAGTATGTTGTTGTCTACCCCTGACTGTTGATCCAACCCCTGGTCAACCAGCAGCACCCCAACAAAACCAACTCTCCCATAATGTTGAATGTGAGAAGTACAGACGTAAAAAAGCCGACCTTTGTGGTTGGCTTTTTCTATTCAGGACTCGCTAGATGTAACTCGTCCCAATGGACGGTCGCAGAGAGCTCAAGTTCGAACGCCAGACAGGTCTTCCAACAGCCCTCGCGCTTGGTCGTATCCTGGTAGGTCGGCGCGCAAGCTCCTCACCAGTTCGTCAACGTGCTCCGCCACCTGAGCACGGATTGTGTTCGCGGAAGGGCTGCCGACAGGGCGTAGGCGCATGAACGGAATGCCAGCCGAGGCGAACAGCCGGTCCTTCTTGTCGTCATTCCGCTGCTGGCGTTCGGTATCGTGCCAGACCGAATCGACCTCGATGGCCAACATGGGCAGGTAGGTTGTCGAAGACACGACGACGATGTCGACGCTGGCCCGCAGGTAGTAGCCGAAGTCGTCTTCGCTCACCAACTCCTTCATGCGCTCGTAGCTCATGACGCTCTGCAGCGCGCAGTTCGGGAACACGAGGTGGTTGGGGCATAGCTGCACTAGCACTTGGTAGATGGTGAACTCGCGCTGGCTGTTGAACACCTGCTTGACCGCACTGCTGCCTTGTGAGCGAACAATCCGTCCGATGACTGCATGTTGAGACTCGCGCTCAAGCAGCGGTGAGATATGCGGGTTGACTCTGAACGTCTTGTCCGTGACAAAAAGCATCCCGAGTTCAACCAGCTTTTCGTAATGTCGCTTGGCCCACGTCAGGTCCATGCCGGCGTACTCGGCTACCTCGGCCAGTCCGTTGTAGCTCTTGATGCTGGCGAACACGCCGAGCAGCTTGCGTGCTGGTGCCGTCAGCGACGGCCAGCGGTTCACCGCCGTTCGCTCGAACTGGTCGCTCTTATTCAAGACGGTGAGTCGTGCCCTCGCGTCCGTCAAAAGCTGCTTGACCACGTCGGCACGGCTCGAAGTCGCAGCCTCTTCTTGCAGCTTGTCGACGAACCCTTGAACTTGGACCAAGTCATCGGACCGACCCCAAAGCAGCTTGGCGTTTTTAACACCAGCGTCAGGCACGTTCGCGGAAGTGTCGAGGTCGATGAGGTAGTAGTGCAGTGCGTCGTTAGCGTCGCCCACGACCTGCTCGAGGTAGGCCAGCCGAAACGCATGGCCCTTCTCCAGAAGGTCATCGCTGAAGTCACGCGCAAGGGGCAGCAGCTGGGCACGCACCTTGTCACCCAGCCGAGACAGCGCGTCGAAGATGTGCCCCGCGACATCGAGCCACATGCGTTGGGTCATCTCATCCATCTGACCGCGCACTGCTGCGAGCTGTTCCAGCGCGTCGAGCAACGGCCGGGCCTCAGGCTCATCGAGGGCCTCGCTCTCGAGGTCACCTGAGTAGTAATTCTGCGGCGGTGGCTCGCCAGCATCCGTCGTTCGGCGCATGGCGTCGAGCAGCAATCGCATCCTCCCCGCCACCCCTTGGATGGCGTATGCGGCTGCGAACTGAAACGAGATGCTCTGTTCGCACAACCAGGCAAGTCCCGGCATGTCCACGTCGCCGTGGTCTTCGTCCTCCAACGGGGAAAACTGGGTACACGCGGAGAAAATTCGGTAGAGGCTTTCGAGCTCTGCCCGCCGCGGAAAGTCTTCGGGCGAAAGCTCGTACAACCGCAACAGCAGGTCATTGACCGAAGCCATACGCAGCCCAGTCCCAACATCGATTTCACACGGTCCCTCGGCCAGAGCCGTCGTCAGCCACACACCTAACCATTCCGTGCCATAGTCAGCGAAACGCATCAAGCAGCACACAGCGAGCGACAAATGTTCGTCCACGTCGGCGGGTGCTGCCAACAAAGCACTAAGCACACGGCGAAGCCCTTCACAGGCGTCGCAGGCGAATGGCTCAGGAAAGCGCTGCAGCAGGTCGGCAAAGTCCTCGCGGCGGGTGTGCTCGAGCATCCACATGAAGGCCCAAGCCCGAGGGGTGAACGGCTGTCGAGCGCTTCCTCGTGATTCGTTCTCATCCATGGCGACGAGGTCACTTTCGTTCGGGCTTGGAAGGCGGAAAAGTGCATCACCGACAGAGATGTAGTCCCACGGATCAGCCATCATCAGGTCGAGTTCAAGCCGCAACACGTTGACGAGCGCATGGCCCTCTTCATCCAGTGCTCCGCCCAGTTCTGCAGCTGTGTAGGCTTCGCTGAGCGTTAATGAAATGTCCGGAAGAGCAGACAGCGTCTGCTGCTCGGCAGCTGAAATCTCTTCATCCAAACCATCCAGGGCCCTCAGCAGCAGCCGTGCGCGCACGCGAAGTTTCCGTATCCAATCGACATTCGTCATCTCCATACAGGCGCTCGATAGGCAGCGTACCGCTTGCGCGCAACCGTCAATCGACCATGGCAATGTGTCTAGGTACAGGTCGAATTCGGGCAGCGTATGCAGTGCGTCAACGCGGACCGCCAACAGCTTGAGTGCCCCTTCGTACTCCTCGCGAGCCTCCCTTTCCAGTTCGTAGGGAGACAGAACGCCGGGCGGACAGAGGCCAAAAATTTTGGCCCGCAACAGCCAGACCTCGGCCGATTTCCGGTCATCCTCGTGGATGTCTGTCAACGGTACCCGGCCCAGCGCAAGAATTTCAGCCCAAGTCTTGTTGTCTATGTGCGTTCGAGCGGATGCTTGCATCTCGGCCAAGCGGAACTGTAGCGTGGGTTGGGTATCCGATTTAACGGCAATGACATTGGCCGCAGCGATGACTGCGGTGGTCGCCTGCAGCTTTTTCTTCGACTTCTTGCTCATGCCCCTTCCTCCATGCGGTCGATGTCCAGATAAATAGCGTGCCCAAAGGCGAACGACCACATGTTCGGCAGCTTCTCGAGGACCCCTTCGGTGGAAACGAGGTGCGGCATCACGCCAACGTACATCTCCAGACCCAGTGCTTCAAGCTTTAGCCGCAGCTCCTCGCCCTCGCCGGCGTAGCAGAGGTACGGTAGCGGGTCGTTGGGATCAACGAACTGCCCAAGCTGCTGCATCTTTTGGAGGCGGAGGGACGCACTGAAGTCCTCGATGGCATCGCGAATGCCCTCGACCTGGTCAGGTGCCAGGTCTCGCGGCGTCCTATAGCGTACGAAGTCCACGCGCGGCATAAGCGAACGAATGAGGGTGTCGTCGACGGCCTTGACCAGCTTGGACCGCGGCGGCGAGGCGAAAAGCTTGTTAGGGTCCTTCAGCTTAAGGTGCTCGGCCAAGGTCATGACGAAGTCAACTTTCACCTCGGGCACCTTGTCCTGCTCGATGCCAGTTTCCGTGCAGAACGTATCCCAGTCATGGCCGGAGTCGTTCAGCGCGAGGAATACACGATGCAGGTCGACGCGGTATGTGTCGTCGGGACCGCTCAGGTATTTCAGCTGCTTAGTGACGTGGTGGCGCTTCACCTTTCCGCCAAGGATTCGCTTGGCAAGGCGGTAGCGCCGAAGAAGTTTTTCGGACTCTGCTTCGGTAAGCATCGACTGGACTTGGCCGGGGACATAATCCTCTGGGTGCAGTGTCGTCATCAGCCACACGTAGCGCCCCTTCCCAACGCGCCAGGCACTCTCATCAAGAGAAATTCCCAGCGGCTGCCCCTTCGCCTCGTCTTTGACGGCCAGCTCGAGCTGAGACCAGCACGTCATTTCGTCGCCACGGGCGATTTCGTAACCATCGCCGGGCATCAATTCATTGTCCTCCCGAAGGAGAACGAGTTCGGAATTGCAGGTGTCGTCTGGCGAGACCGGCTGAGGGATTGCAGGCAGCTTCGCAAGAACTTCAGGCCCGTATCGCCCGCAAATCTGAAGCGTTGCCACGCCGTCCAAGATAGCCTTGTCGGTTTCTTCCAGACGTCTGCGGACCATTTCGAAAGCTGCCGGTGCCTCGGACAACCAGCCCTTGGCCTCTCCGAGAGGGTTGATGGCCAGGGCGGGCACCATCTCCGTCTCACCCTCCAGGCTATCCTTCTTCGGCTCCGGTACGCAGACCAGGATGAAGTCGCTACCGAAACGGATTTCGAACACCTTGGTGAGCTTGACCTGATGCCAAGTCTCGAGCCATTCAGCCAACCTTGGCGCGAGCTCGTGCCAGCTCGAAAACTGTTCCTCAGGGGTTTGGGCCACTACGGTGAGCTTGAGCTTCGACACTGTGGGTTCCCGGTTACAAGCATGCCAGCTTGAGTAGCCCAGGATGCGGGAGGCCGCGTCCAGCGCGGCGGTGTGCTTGAGTGAGACACCGGCATCACTCAATGCCTTGCGCAGCCGCTTGGCCAGTACTTTCGGGTCCTCGTCAGGCCGGGTGTGGAGGCCTTCGACCACCTTGAGCGCGGCATTCGAAGTGAAGCGCGGGACCTTGAGATGGACGAAGGTCCACAGGGCTGCGGCCGTGGCCTGCAGGTCTTGAGGGGATGGAGGTTGCGCCGACGGCGCAGCAGTGGCTGCCATGGATGAACTCCTAGAGAGCACCAAGGGACGGCACGCGTTGTCCGGCTCTCCAAGTGGAGGTCATCGAGCCGGGGAAAAGAAGTCTTGCAATCCAACTGGCTTTGCCGTGCCGGACATGGTCCGGTGCGTGCACTGACGGGCGCCAACTTGCCCTCGATTCGGCTTGAACCGTACGAGCATCGTAAGCGAAAACAGATGACTTTGGCAACTCTGCCTGCCAGACGAGAGAAGACCCCGGGGCAGGCAACGTATTGGGTTTTATACGCCCTTGTCGGAGCATGAGTTAAGGCCGAACCTAGCATAGACAAGCTGGTAACTGACGCTAGCCGCTGCTCCAATCGCAAGGTCAAAACATCTACTTCGTGCCAGTCCATCGCCTGTACGCATGCCCCTAGCCACCGACAGCAACCGCTGTGAAGCCGTCGTTTGGTGCCCAATCACCAAAATTCCGGACTTGGCACGAAGTGGTCGTTCGAGATAAATGTCCTGCCTATGACATGTAAGTAACCTATTGCCGCGGCACACATATGGTTGCAGAGTCAGCAGCGGTACAAATGACCAACCTGGTGAACAGGCAAGGGGCTACATCTGACAGTTAGTACCTTAACCAACCATCTCATTTCTACTCAATGGGCGAACACAAGTCTTTGGTAATTCGGGTCAGGACAGCTTGAAGTACAGACTGAGTCACTGGATCACTTATTCCTAGCTTCGCGTTTGTTGGTACAAAGCGCTTATCAAGAATTGCAGCTTGTACAACAGATGGGTGGTCATCCAACGCGATCCAATACGATAAGCTACGCCGTTGAGCTTCATGGCTAATTTCGGTCGCACGAACCTGGTTATAGCACTCGACAATTCCTTCGAATCGAGGACCAAGGCCGCCAAGAAGGCGGATTAGTGTTTCATCATCAAATAAACGGCGCCAATCTGACGAAACGATAATTCGCACATTTGAGTATGGCGCCAGAATTTCCTCAAGAATTGACAGGAAACAGAATAATTCAGGGTTATCCAGTAACGTGAAGTCTTCTGCCAACGCTGGTGTCCCAACGGGATGTAGCACACCATCAAAATCTAAGAATAGGAATACGGTACCCAATTGATAAGCTCCTCATCAAAGCTATAGCGCTGATACCGACCAATTCATGGTGTAGGAACAGTAGAGGTAAATCCGGCATCACCATGCCTCAGAAAAACATCATGCAGCACGTAACTAACTTGTGAACGTGCTAAATGATAATTGCGTCGGAAGCCCTTAATTACCCAACCTGCGGCATGCACACGGTCTGCCTTTCGCTGGCAAGCACCAACAAAGTAATTGGCTGCATGCTGAGATGTGGTTGCTTTACGCACCATGAAATCAGTTGCATCGGCAGCGCTAGACCAGATAAGTTGATAGCACTGCGAAACTGAGTAATTGCGAAGCAAATTGTCAATTAGTACCGACAACGCAACATCTGTGGGTCTTGGTAAATTTCGTTCTGACAAGCAGTGGTAACAAAACTCCAAACATTCAGCTTTCGCTAATTGTCTCCAGATGGACATTAGTCCTTCATACCAACCATCTGGCCAATCCATGGGTGATGCCGCTAAAACTTCAAGCTGATGGATAAATTTTTGTGGATTTGGCATCAGTAAAATCCACTTGACTGCGCTTAAATACCACTCAGAGTCATATCTATTATGGTGTCGGAATGCTTCAGATGACGCGCCCGGCACGACAAGATGACTGCTGAGCAATGTATCAATACATTTGCCGTACATATCAATCTGCTGTGGGGTCATTGGAATAGCTGACTTTCGTAATTCTCCAACTTCTCGCTCACCAATCCATCCACTGCTACGGACAAGACTTAAAATTGTAACTGCAGATTCAACGGTCAGATGCGAGGGCTCAATGTTTGTCTCTCTATCGCGCCACGGACTATCCCTATTGTCGGCAATCACATCCTGTTCGTCATAGGCCATGACCTCCGCCCAGCACTGACGGAATCCAACACAATTTTTACATGCACAATTTGGTTTTTCTTCGTGTTCGCAGATAGAACAACAAATGAATGGCTTTTTTTGCCATTTACTCCAACTTCGCGTTGTTCTGGGCTGAATCAGTGCTGCTCCACATGCAGGACACACACGACCTGTCGCTTCAGGCGGGAAGAGGCGCCACAATTTTCCTGGTAAACAATCAACACGGAATTCCCGAATGAGGTCGGCGACCTTTTCTCCAGCATAGTAACGTTCTATGAGATTTTGCTGCGACCTTGCATCAAGATGTGCGAGAGCAGATTTGGTTTGTATGAGGGAATCCTGCTTCATAAATGACAGAAATATAGGCAATAAGCACCATTTTGTCACTTATAGAGCGTGGCCGTAAAGTAGTCGAGTTTTTATGATTCTGTGATGAAACCAACACTCACACAGGATCAAGAAGCAGAACTGCGCAAGTTCGGCCGCCGGTTGGCAGAACTTCGGAAGAGTCGGGGTTGGTCGCAAGAAAAATTGGCATTGGAAAGCGGGCTTGCGCGCAGCTATCTAGGAGGCGTTGAGCGTGGCCAGCGAAATGTTGCTTTACTTAACATTCTAAGGCTTTCCAACGCGCTATCCTGCTCCCCAGGCGCTCTCTTTACTGAATATGAAGTCACCCTCAATCAGCAGATGATGACAGGTGAGTAGGCTGAATTTGTATTGAGAGCAGAACTAGGACACCGGCTTCATGCTCGTTGCAGTGTTAGTCAATCACAGGTTCGAATAGGCTGATATCGTTCAGTATTGAGCACTGTATCCAATTGACATATGTCAGCCCGCAACTCCTCTGGATACAAACCCCTATCCTGAAAAAGGTTGCCAGAAAAATGGACAAAACAGGCTAGTCTTGTCCATCGATTAGCGATATTTGATGGACAGGCAAAAAATCGTTATGTTGTTGATTTAGTGGAAAACCACTCTGTCCATTATGGACAGACTTGGATGTAACTCCGCATCACGATCAACCTGGCGCCGGCCGACCTGCCCAAATCCGCCGGCCATTTTGATTTGCCCATCGCCATCGGTATCCTGGCCGCCAGTGGACAAATTCCCGCCGAGCGTATCAGCGAATGGGAGTTTGCCGGTGAACTCGGTCTTACCGGTGAATTGCGCGCCATTCGCGGCGCTTTGGCACTCGCCGTGGCCTGCAACGCTGCCCGGCACAAGCTGATCATCAGTGCAGCCAGCGCGCCCGAGGCGGCACTGATTGCCGAAACCCATGTCTTGGCGGCAGACAGCCTGCTGGCCGTATGCCGTCACTTGATGGGGAGTACCGCCCTGCCCCGTGCCGAGGCGCTGGTTTGCACCCAGACCCAAGCCTTGCCCGATCTGGCCGAGGTACGCGGCCAGCAGCAGGCCAAGCGGGCCTTGGAAATTGCCGCAGCCGGGGGACATTCGTTGCTGCTGATCGGCCCGCCCGGCACCGGCAAATCCATGCTGGCGCAACGCTTGCCCGGCCTGTTGCCGCCCATGACGCCGAGCGAGGCGCTGGAGGCGGCCACCGTGCAGTCGCTGGGTTCCGCCGGGCTCAATATCGCGCAATTCAGCCTGCGTCCCTTTCGGGCACCGCACCATACCGCATCGAGCGTAGCATTGGTTGGCGGCGGCGGGAACCCGCAACCCGGCGAAATTTCGCTGGCCCATCACGGCGTCCTTTTCCTGGATGAACTGCCGGAGTTCGATCGGAAAGTGCTGGAGGTGTTGCGCGAGCCGCTCGAATCCGGCCGCATCCTGATTTCGCGTGCAGCCCGCCAGGCCGAGTTCCCTGCCCGCTTCCAGCTGATTGCCGCGATGAATCCTTGCCCGTGCGGCTATCTGGGACACACCCGGCATGCCTGCCGTTGCTCGCCCGATCAAGTCAGCCGCTATCGCAGCAAAATTTCCGGCCCGCTGCTCGACCGCATCGATCTGGTTGTGGAAGTGCCGGCCGTTCCCGAGGCCACCTTGCTGGCGTGTGCCGATGGCGAGCCTTCTGCCGTGATCCGCGAACGGGCCACGTTTGCACGCGAACGGCAACTGTCGCGGCAAGGTGTCGCCAACCAGATGCTGATGCCCTCAGGTATCGACCAGCATTGTGCGCTGGATGAGAGTGCCCGGACTTTGCTGCAAAATGCCATCAGCAAACTGGGTTTGTCGGCGCGGGCCAGTCACCGTATCCTGCGCGTTGCGCGCACGATCGCGGATCTGGCCGCAGCCGAGCAGATCCAGAATCATCATATTGCCGAAGCCATTCAATATCGCAGATCGCTTGGAACAACGTAATAGGCTTCGCAGTGCGGCGTTGCTTTTGCTAGACTCCCCGGCAACTCTACTCGTTCCACGTGAAACATGGCCGCAGCCCCAAAATACGACGAATCCTCGGTCAAGGTCCTCAAGGGCCTCGATCCAGTCCGGCACCGTCCGGGAATGTATACCCGCACCGACAACCCGCTGCATATTTGCCAGGAAGTGATCGACAACGCTGCCGATGAAGCGCTGGCGGGCTTTGCCAGCCGCATTGATGTGACTCTGTGGCGCAACCAGACCCTGCAGGTGGTCGACAACGGACGCGGGATTCCGGTCGGCATTCATCCGGAAGAAGGTGTACCGACGGTGCAAGTGGTATTCACCCAGTTGCATGCCGGCGGCAAGTTCGACAAAAAATCCGGCGGGGCCTATGCGTTCTCCGGTGGTTTGCATGGCGTCGGGGTTTCGGTGACCAACGCGCTGTCCACGCAATTGATCGTGGAAGTGAAACGCGAAGGCCGTATCAATTGCATCGAATTCGGTGGCGGCGATGTCGTCCAGCCTTTGGCCGACACGGGTTCTTGCGCCAAGAAGGACAGCGGAACCCGCGTTTTCGTGGCACCCGATCCCAAGTATTTCGATAGCGCGACGATTCCAGTCGGTGAGCTCGAACACCTGCTCAAATCCAAGGCCGTGCTGTTGCCCGGATTGATCGTCACGCTCAACCTGGAACAGGCCAGCGGCGAAATGCTCCAGCGCGAATGGTGCTATCCCGACGGGTTGACCGGTTATTTGGGCGAGCTGGTGGCGGGTTACGAGCAGATCATCCCGATTTTCAAGGGCGAAAAGTATATTGGCGAAGAAGACGAAAACTTCGCACCCGGCGAAGGCTGCGCCTGGGCGCTGACCTGGACCGAAGACGGCCCGGTCAATCGCGAATCGTATGTGAACCTGATTCCGACGCTTTCGGGCGGCACGCATGAATCCGGCCTGCGCGACGGCGTGTTCCAGGCGGTAAAGACCTTTATCGATTTCCACAGCCTGTTGCCCAAAGGCGTGAAACTGCTGCCGGAAGATTTGTTCAGCCGCTGCACGTTTGTGCTTTCCGCCAAGGTGCTCGATCCACAATTCCAGGGCCAGACCAAGGACAAGCTGACCAGCCGCGATGGCTTGCGCCTCGTTTCACAGATGGTGAAATCGCCGTTCGAGCTTTGGTTGAACGAGCATGTCGAACTGGGCCGCAAGCTGGCCGAAATCGCCATTCGCGCGGCGCAGGCACGGCAGAAAAATTCGCAGAAAGTGGAAAAGAAGAAATCTTCCGGCGTGGCTGTGCTGCCCGGCAAGTTGACCGATTGCGCCAGTGATGAATCCGAGCGTTGTGAGTTGTTTCTGGTGGAAGGCGATTCCGCCGGTGGCTCGGCGAAACTGGGAAGAGACAAGGATTTCCAAGCCATCCTGCCGCTGCGCGGCAAGGTACTCAATACCTGGGAAGTCGACCGCGACCAGATTTTCGCCAACAACGAAGTGCACGATATTGCCGTAGCTATAGGTGTTGATCCACACAAGCCTGACGATAGCGTGGATCTTGCCGGACTGCGTTACGGCAAGATCATTATCATGTCAGATGCCGATGTTGATGGTTCGCACATTCAGGTATTACTGCTCACGCTGTTTTATCGCCACTTTCCCCAGCTGGTTAGCCGTGGCCATATCCATGTGGCCCAGCCGCCGCTCTACCGCGTCGATGTGGCAGGCAGTGGCAAAAACAAGCCACCGCGCAAGTTCTATGCGCTGGACGAGGGCGAACTCACCGCGATTCTGGATAAATTACGTTCGGAAAAAATCCGCGAAGGCGCATGGAGTATCAGCCGCTTCAAAGGGCTGGGCGAAATGAATGCTGAGCAGCTGTTTGATACCACGATGAACCCGGAAACCCGGCGCATGCTGCGCGTGACCATTCCGCAGGATGTCAGCGGCAATACCCGCGACGTGATGCATATGCTGATGGGTAAGACCGAGGCCAGCCGTCGCCGTGCCTGGCTCGAAGCCCGCGGCAATGAAGTGGATGCCGATATTTAACGTAACTCGCCGCCATGTGTTGGCGTGATCGATTCAAGGCTGCCGTGATGAAAATTTACCTCGCCGGCCCCGGCGTTTTCCGCCCGGATTGCAAGGCATGGGGCGAACGCCTCAAGGCAGCGTGTCACGCCAACGGCGTTGAAGGACTGTATCCTCTGGATGGTGAGTTGCCTACTGATCTGGAAAATTCAACCGAACAGCGCCAGTGGATCTTCTCCAATAACTGCGCTTTAATCCAAGATTCTGACGTGATCTTCGCTGATTTTCGAGCATTCAGATCCAGCAGCGAACCCGATTCCGGCACCGCGTTTGAAGTGGGTTTTGCCCATGCACTCGGCAAGCCCGTTTGGTTATGGTTACCCGATTGCACCGCCTCCAGCGAAATCATCGGCCGCTTGCCTTGTGTTCGGGTGGGTGAGCATTGGCTGGATCAGGAAGGGCTTATCGTTGAAAATTTTGGCGCACCGCTGAATTTGATGCTTTGGGATTGCGCCTCAGGCGTGAGCTTTCAACCCGAACCCGAAGCCGCGCTTCGCGAACTCTGTTCAGGGGCGACATTGTTCGCTCAAACCTGTTAATTCTGGGTGGTTTGCATTCACCCTATCTGATGGTTTCACGTGAAACATGACCCAAGAACTTGATCTGATTGTTGAAGAACCGCCTCTGGCAAACAACGATGATGGCGGCAATCGTCGCTACGTTCAGGCGCTAGCATCCAGTGAAGGCGATGACGGCGAATCCGCCCAGCTCGGCTTGTATGCCGAAAAGAGCTATCTCGAGTACGCAATGAGCGTGGTCAAGAGCCGCGCGCTGCCGCAGGTGGAGGATGGGCAAAAACCGGTTCAGCGCCGCATCCTCTACGCCATGCACGGCCTGGGTCTGGTTTCCGGCACCAAGCCAATGAAATGCGCACGGATTGTCGGCGATGTACTCGGTAAGTATCACCCCCACGGCGACCAGTCGGCCTACGACGCTTTGGTGCGTATTGCGCAGGATTTCTCGCTGCGTTACCCGCTGATCGATGGTCACGGCAATTTTGGTTCGCGCGATGGCGATGGCGCGGCGGCCTACCGCTATACTGAGGCCCGCCTGACCCCCATCGCCGAATTGTTGTTGTCCGAAATCGACCGCGGGACGACTGACTTTATACCGAACTACGATGGTGCGTTTCAAGAGCCGGTGCTGTTGCCCGCTCGACTGCCGGTCTTGCTGCTCAATGGCGCTTCGGGGATTGCCGTGGGCATGGCCACCGAGATGCCCTCGCACAACCTGGGCGAAGTGGCCGATGCCACCGTGGCATTGATCAAGAACCCCGATCTTTCCACCAGCGAACTCCTGACCTATATTCCCGGGCCGGATCTGCCGGGCGGCGGCCAGATTATCTCCGCTCCGCGCGATATCCAGGCCGCCTACGAAACCGGTCGTGGCTCGTTGAAGGTGCGCGCCCGCTGGGAAAAAGAAGACTTGGCGCGTGGCCAATGGCAATTGGTCATTACCGAATTGCCGCAAGGCACCTCGACCCAGAAAGTACTAGAAGAGATTGAGGAACTGACCAATCCGAAGGTCAAGAAAGGCAAGAAGGCGCTTGCCCAGGAACAGTTGCAAACCAAGCAACTGATGCTTTCGGTTCTGGACCGGGTGCGGGATGAATCCGGCAAGGACTGTGCCGTCCGGCTGGTATTCGAGCCCAAATCCTCGCGCCAGAATCCGGATGAGTTGATGGCGCTGCTGCTGGCTCATACCTCGCTGGAAACGAGTTTGTCACTTAATATGGTGACCATCGGCCGCGATGGGCGCCCTGCGCAAAAATCGCTGAAAACCATCCTGTCGGAGTGGATTGATTTCCGTTTCATCACGGTCACGCGCCGAACCGAGCATCGCCTGGGCCAGGTCAATGATCGCATTCATATCCTGGAAGGCCGGCTGATCGTCTTCCTGAATATTGACGAAGTGATCCGCATCATCCGCGAATCGGACGATCCGAAAATCGCGCTGATCGAACGCTTCAATCTGAGCGATCGGCAGGCGGAAGATATTCTGGAAATCCGCTTGCGCCAATTGGCAAGGCTGGAAGGGATCAAGCTCGAACAAGAGCTGGCTGCACTGAAGAGCGAAAAAGGAGAACTTGAACACCTGCTCGGCAATAGCGCGGCCATGCAGAAATTGATCATCAAGGAAATCGAAGCGGACCGCAAAAAATTTGCCGATCCGCGCCGCACCTTGATCGAAGAAGCAGAAAAAGCCGTGATGGAAGTGGCGGTGGTCGATGAGCCCACGACCCTGATTCTTTCCGACAAGGGCTGGTTACGTAGCCGCCAGGGGCATGGCATCGACCTGCAAACGCTGGCATTCAAGGATGGCGACAAACTGCTGGCCGCGATCGAATGTCGCACCGTGGACCAAGTGGCCCTGTTTGGCAGCGATGGCCGGGTTTATACCATCGCGGCTTCGACGGTACCGGGCGGACGGGGGGACGGCGTGCCAGTGACCACACTGGTGGATCTGGTTGCCAAGACCCGAATTACCCAGATGTTCACTGCCAAAGCGCAGGACTGGCTGGTGATTGCCAATTCTGCCGGCTATGGCTTCACTTGCCAGTTTGAAAACCTGCTATCGCGCCAGAAAGCGGGTAAGAGCTTCATTACGCTGGATGCAAATGAAGTCTTGCTCAAGATATCCTGTTTTGTTCCACGTGAAACGTCCCTGGTCGCCTGTCTGGCCAAGTCCGGGAAACTGCACCTTTTCCCTCTTGGCGAATTCAAGCAATTGGCCGGCGGCGGCAAGGGCGTGATCACTATGGCGCTGGACGATAAAGATGCGCTTTCGGCAATTACCATTTGCGATGGCGAAACGCTCAAGCTCTCCGGCACAGGACGTGGCGGCAAGGCGATTGAGCTGGTGCTGGACGCCAACGAAATGGCACCCTATGTCGGCAAACGGGCTCGCAAAGGTAAACCGATCAATGCCGGATTGAAGTTCCCGGGTTTCTGATTTCAGCCAAGCAAAAGGCCGCTCCCATCGAGCGGCCTTTTGTTTTGAGCATCAGCCGGTCAAAGCGGCCCGATGAAATCCATCTTGCCCAGCGGAACGCCGTTGTGTCGGAGAATGGCATAGGCCATCGTCAGATGGAAATACACATTAGGCTGGGCAAAATGCAGCACATAAAACTCGCCTTTCATGGGCTTATCCGGCATCCAGGGCAGGATAATTTCCCGGTCGGCGGCCCCTGCAAAAGCGGCATCGGATACGCCGGCAATAAATGCGATGGTGTTGGCAATGCGCTCTTTCAATTGCGCGAAGCTGGTCTCATCGTCTGCAAATCTGGGCGCCTCTTCACCGGTTAAGCGAGCCACGCAGAATTTGGCCATGTCGGTGGCAACCTGCACTTGCTTGAGCAGCGGATACATGTCAGGATAAAGGCGCGAGTTGAGCAGGATGCTTTCGTCGAATTTTTTGCTGTGCGCATATTCGGCACCTTTGTCCAAGATGCCAGAAAGATTGGTCAGCATCCGCACGAACGCGGATACGGTGGCTTGCCGATAGGTCATGCTCATTGCATCACTCCCTTGAGTGCTATGGTTTCACGTGAAACAGCCGATCAAATTGCCCTGCGGCTATGCCCACATCCGGGGCATCGAACAAAGCGGCGATGACCGCCACGCTATCTGCGCCCGCCGCAATGACCTCGGCGGCATTTTGCAGCGTGATGCCGCCAATCGCTACGACTGGAACCGGGAGTTCGGCACATGCAGTCGCAATAAGTTCCAGACTGGCGCGGCGTGCCTGGGGTTTGGTCCTGGAAGGAAAAACCGCGCCAAAGGCCACATAATCCGCGCCTGCGGCAATGGCCGCATGTGCCAGGCTCAGATCGTTGTAGCAGGAGGCGCCGAGTAGCATGTTCCGCGGCAACATGGCCCGGGCCTGGGCCAGATCGCCATCTTGTCCGCCCAGATGCACGCCATCGGCATTCACGGCCTGCGCCAAGGCCAGATCGTCGTTAATAATCAGGCAAGCGCCGCGGGCCGCAGTCAGTGCACGCAAGGCAAGTGCCTGCTCCCGGGCCAGTCCGGCATCGGCAAGTTTGTTGCGGTATTGCAGGACGCGCGCGCCATGAGCCAACGCCTGCTCCGCCTTGGCGAGCAGCAAGGTGGTGTCGACCCAATCGGGCGTGATCGCGTACAGGCCAGAAATCATGACGGCTTACCTTCATCCTTGTGGCGGGCCCAAAACAGGCGATCGGGAATAATCTGTCCCATGCCCGGTCGATAGCCGTTGGACAAAGTTTGCCAGGTGTATTCCTGCGCAGCCTTCACCGCAGCGGGAACCTCGCTGCCGCTGGCGATGGCGCCCGCCAGTGCCGAAGCCAGCGTACAGCCCGATCCGTGGTAACTGCCAGGCAAACGCGCGTAACTTTCACTGCCGGCACGCCCTTGCTCGGTATACAGCGTATTGATCACCTGCGGCGTGTTTTCATGCGTTCCCGTGATCAGCACATAGGGGCAACCGCACTGGATCAGCCGTGCTGCAGCCAGATCAAGCGGCAAATCAGCCTGTTCATCGGGATCATCCGAAGCGAGGTGCCGAGCCTCAACGCTGTTGGGTGTCATGATCAGCGTATGGGGCAGCAGCAGTTCGCGCATGGCACCGATCAATTCATCTTCCGACAACGCATCGCCCTGCCCGCTTGCCAGAACCGGATCCAGGATCAGCGGTATATGCGGATAATCCGAGGCAATGCCTGCGATCACGGCCAGGTTTTCCACGCTGCCAATCATGCCAACCTTGATGGCGTCCACGTGCATGTCTTCCAGCACCAGGCGCGCCTGG
This sequence comes from Pseudomonadota bacterium, assembly GCA_018261735.1. GTDB lineage: Bacteria > Pseudomonadota > Gammaproteobacteria > Burkholderiales > Chitinibacteraceae > Formivibrio. The sequence continues at coordinate 53,609 of JAGTRM010000002.1, read as the reverse complement.
TCATCCAGCCATTCCGCCTCGATGGGCATGAAATCGTGCACACCCGCGGTGTCTTGCACGGTCAATGCGGTGACCACCGGCAAGGCATGACACCCCATCGAGGAAAGTGCCAGAATATCTGCAGCCAGTCCGGCGCCACCGGAAGGATCATTGCCGGCGAAGACCAGTACAACGGGGGGTTTAGTGCGCATGACCAAGAATCTTTTCCAAATGGTTTAGAATGGGAATTCTACCCTACGGGCCCAACCGGGCGCAGATATCAAGCGGGAAAACACGTGGTGATCAGACAAAAGATAACCCTATTGCTGGCGGCTATGCTGTTGAGTGCCTGCCAGCAAATCAGCACCACGCAAGGAGGCGCCATCGGTGCCGACCGGCGCCAGAATATGAGCATGCTGCTTTCCGAGCAACAGGTACAGGAAATGGCAGGCAAAGCCTATGCCGAAGAAACCGGCAAGGCACGCCACAAAGGCGCACTGAACACCAACCCTGCCGTCACTGCCCGCGTGCGAGGCATTGCTAATCGGCTGATCCCGCAGGTGGCCATCTTCCGTGTCGATGCCGCACGCTGGAACTGGGAGGTAAACGTAGAAAACAGCCCGGATATCAATGCCTATTGCATGGCAGGTGGCAAGATCATGGTTTTCAGCGGGCTGATTGAAAAACTCAAACTGACCGACGATGAGCTCGCCCAGATCATGGGGCACGAGATCTCCCACGCGCTGCGTGAGCATACCCGTGAGCGCATGTCCGAAGCCTATACGCGCATGATGGGCTTCACCCTGCTTTCTGTCGTGACCGGCGGACGTTACGCGGGTGCGCTGGACTTGGCCAACCAGGTAACCGAAGTCGCCTATACCCTGCCCAACAGTCGCGAACACGAATCCGAAGCCGATATCATGGGCCTGGAGTTGGCTGCCCGCGCCGGCTACCATCCCAATGCCGCAATCACGCTCTGGCAGAAAATGGCCAAGGCCAGCGAAGGCAAAACGCCCGAATTCCTATCGACCCATCCCTCGCACAGCACCCGCATTAGTGAACTGCAAGCGCGAATCCCGCAAGTTATGCCGCTGTACCAGGAAGCAATCAAGCGTTATCCCGCACCCAGCAAACTCCGCAACTGACCGAGAAAATATGGCTATTGAAATTGAACGAAAATTCCTGTTGGCAAATAACCATTGGCACAAGCAGATCAACCAGTCGACGCGCATTGCCCAAGGCTACCTGGCCACCGATCCCACCGTGCGCGTCCGAGTGAAAGGTGAGACCGGGTTTCTGACCATCAAGGGGAAGAGCGCCGACGGCATCAGCCGCGCCGAATTTGAATACCCGATACCCGCCGCCGATGCGCTGGAACTGCTGAAGCTTTGCCCCAACGTGCTGGATAAAACCCGCCATCTTGTCGAATATGCAGGCTTTGTCTGGGAAATAGACGAATTCCACGGCGAAAATTCCGGCTTGATCGTCGCCGAGATCGAACTTCCCGCAGTCGATACCGCGTTTGAAAAGCCGGAATGGCTGGGCGTGGAAGTCACAGGTGATGTGCGTTACTACAACAGCATGCTATCGCAAACCCCCTACTCTGTCTGGCAGTAAATGCCCGTGAAACGCGCATGGATGCCAGATCACACTATAAAACCGGAACTCCGTCATGACCCAAAATGAAATTCTCTTCGCCCGCGCCCAACGTCATATCCCCGGCGGCGTTAATTCCCCGGTGCGTGCCTTCGGCTCCGTGGGTGGCACGCCGCGCTTCTTCGTACGCGGCGAAGGTCCTTATGTTTGGGATGCCGACGGCAAGCGTTATACCGATTACGTTGGCTCGTGGGGGCCGCTGATTCTGGGCCATGCCCATCCGGCGGTAATCGAGGCCGTGGAACGCGCTGCCCGCAATGGCTTGAGCTTCGGCGCACCGACCGAAGCGGAGATCGATCTGGCGGATTTACTGTGCGAAATGCTGCCCAGCCTGGCGCAAGTGCGCCTGGTTTCCAGCGGCACCGAAGCCACCATGAGTGCCATTCGCCTCGCGCGCGGCTTCACCGGCCGCAACAAGTTGGTGAAGTTCGAAGGCTGCTATCACGGCCACGCCGACAGCCTGCTGGTCAAGGCCGGCTCGGGCTTGCTCACCTTCGGCAACCCCTCCTCCGCCGGCGTCCCCGCCGCCGTGGCCAACGACACCTTGGTCCTACCCTATAACGACGTTCCCGCGCTGAAGGCATTGTTTGCCGCCAGCGGCAGTGAAATAGCCGCGATCATCGTAGAGCCCGTGGCCGGCAACATGAACCTGGTGCAAGCCTCGCCCGAATTCATCCGCGCCATGCGCCAGTTGACGCAGCAGAATGGCGCACTGCTGATCTACGACGAAGTGATGACCGGCTTCCGTGTCGACCTGCACTGTGCGCAAGGCTTGCACAACATCACGCCTGATCTGACCACGCTCGGCAAAGTGATCGGCGGCGGAATGCCGCTGGCCGCATTTGGCGGCCGCGCCGACATCATGGCCAAAATGGCCCCGCTCGGCCCGGTCTATCAGGCCGGCACCCTTTCCGGCAACCCCGTCGCCGTCGCCGCTGGCCTCGCCACCTTGAATGAAATTCGCAAATCCGGATTCTTTGAAGACCTGAGCAGCAAAACCCGCCAACTCACGGATGGCTTTAACGCGATTGGGCAAGAACTGGGCATTCCATTCTGTGCCCAGAGCGTCGGCGGCATGTTCGGCGTCTACTTTGCCGAACAGCTACCGCACAGTTACGCCGAAGTCATGCAATGCGACCGCGCGCGTTTCAACGCCTTCTTCCACGCCATGCTGGATGCGGGTGTTTATCTGGCGCCATCGGCGTTTGAGGCGGGGTTTGTGTCTACAACGCATCAGAAAAGTGATATTCAACAAACCCTTACAACGACAACCAATATCTTACGGTAGATTTTCAAAAACCACAAAACATTGAATATATGTAAGTTTTAAAAAAGTAGGTACCGTTCACAACCAGATTTCGCCCGTCAGTCCTCTCGGGTTGAGTCTGGTATTTTTTTTTGTCAAAATTCAGTAAATTTTGTATGTTGTTGTAAGCTATTGCCTACCCCACGTTAAAATATGAAAAATAAATGAATAACGGCATCAAAGGATCATTAGCAATGCACAAAATGAAAGGCTTCACCCTGATCGAGCTAATGATCGTGATCGCCATACTTGGGGTTTTGGTCGCAATTGCAGTGCCCTCCTATACCGGGTACGTCAGGCGTGCACGACTGACTGAGGCTTTTGATACCTTGGCATCCCATGCTCTCAGGATGGAACAGGCATACCAGAACAATAACAACTACGGAACCGCCGCAAATACCTGTGTGCCGGCCGCACCAGCAGCAACAACCTTCTTCACGTTCTCGTGTGCAACAACAGGCTTGACTTTCCAGGGATTTACCCTGACCGCTACCGGCCAAGGCAACATGGCCGGTCATGCCTTCACGATCAATGATGCGGGCACACGTCAAACTACCGCATTCCCGAATGTCACCGGTTCGAGAAACTGCTGGCTTACCAATTCGGGAAATTGCTGATGGGCAGCCCCAAGGGTTTTACGCTGATTGAATTGCTGGTCGTGATAACGATCGTGGGCATACTTTTGGCAATGGGAATACCCATCATGGCCGAATATATTCAGAACGCACGTTTGCGTGCCGTTGCCTCGGAATTGCGCGACGGGCTGACGACGGCCCGGATTGAAGCCATTCGCCGCAACAGCAACGTGACCATCACCATTCAGGGTGCTGCCTGGGAAATTGCAAGCGCGGGCCGGGCAAAAATTTCCAGTAATTCAGAAAATAGTGTCGCAGTGTCATATACCGCTGAAGGTGCCGAAACAGGAACGGTATTGAACAATATAACGAAACAAGACGTGACTTTCGGTAGCGATGGCAGAATTGTCAGCGGCAGTGGTGACCTGTTGATATTTCCAAATGGCAATTCATCCGAATGTACGGCAAACGGCGGCGAGTTGGCATGCATGCAAATTCGCCTACGAGCGGGGGGCATTGTGAGAATGTGTAATCCCGCCATATCCAGAGCAAGCGATCCCCAAGGATGTTGAAATGAATATCCCACAAAATTCACGCATGACGAAAAAGACACAGACAGGTTTTTCGCTATTGGAGGCACTGGTCGCGCTGGTGATTTTATCGATTGGATTGCTCGGCTTAGCCGCATTTCAGTACAAGGTCATGCGCAACAGCGAAATTGCGCGTGCTAGAGCGATCGTGAGCTATTTCAGCGAAGAGATGATTGGAAATGCCGCGACGGATTCAGACAACATAGCGACAAAATATACTGTTTCAGAAAAAGAATGCACGGAAAATACGGAATCCTCTTTTTGCAATAATTGGAAATCAAGACTCACTGCGGAAGTACCCAATCTCGCGAATATATCAGCGTCATACGAATCAAGCACGGGCGAGTACACCATAACCGTTTCCTGGAAAATCAGGCCAAATGATTCCACCACGCATAGTTACACCAGCACGACCAATCTGCTGCTATCAAAAAACCCCAATACTGCTCCATCTTGATAGAGAAATATAAGCAAGCCATCAAACATAAAAAAGTCATCACAAGGCGCAATGATGAAAATGGGCGTAAAGCTTCATAAGCAAGCAGGATTCTCGTTGGTTGAACTTCTCGTGGCGCTCATCATCAGCTTTCTGATCATGTTCGCGGCCTTGGGAAGTGCATCGTTTTATGAAGCCAATCGTAGAAATACAATCGGCGGTAACACGGCGCTGGAAAATGCCATGGCATCGGTCGCGAATATCCAGAAAGATGCCCGCATGGCCGGGCTTGGCATAACGGGTTCCAATGGAATTGCAACGTGCAGCACTATTAATGTGTATTACAACGGAACAACCACGAATGCCACGGCCTACAGCGCTGTATCCATTACCAAGGGCGCAGATGATCAGACATCGGATCAAATAACATTCGCCTATTCTGATCCGATTGGAACCGTGCCGGTTTCTACCCTTGTTTGTAAAAATCGCAATAAAGACAATCAAGACGTTTGCGACGATACCAATGCCAACGGGCCCCCTGCCGCATCCTCGGATATTCCTGTCTTGTCTACCGTTGGTTTCACAGCTTCGCAGGTTGCCATGCTGGTCCCCCCGCCCGATCTGAAGCCCGCGCCGGACAAGGTTCCGCTGCCTTGTACCGTTGTTGGCATCACCGCAGTGCAGGATGCATCAAGCCGCATTCAGATTCACCCCACAAATAATTGCAATGTTCAAGATAAAGATCCGGCATGCTGGAATCCGCCCAATGCAGGGCCGTTTACCAAGCTCACGGGAATTTGCAACGACGGAACCACCGATTGCAATAACAACACCAAGAATATTCCACCGGGTACGCGCTTGATGACGACAGGCCCCATCCGCTGGGTGACCTATCGGATCAACGATCAGCAGGAATTTGAAAAAATCGAGCAAACGGGCAGTGCTGCGGGATTGACGTCTGTCATTGCTGAAAATGTCGTCATGCTCCGTGTTCAATATGGATTATCAGCGAGCGCAAGCAGCAGCAAGATCATCAAGTGGTCGAATACGGCGGCGGATCAATCGACCGTCAAAGCGATCCGTGTCGTCGTGGTCGGCCGCTCTCCACAGCGCGTCAAAGATAAAAACGCCGCCGGAACCTGTACCGCGACGACAGCCGCGCCAACCCATGGCCTGATTGTCACCGAAGGGCAAGATGACAGTATCGCCATTGATCTTTCCAGTAATCCCGATTGGCGCTGTTTTTATTACAAAACCACCAGCATGACGGTGCCTTTAAAAAATATCCTCATGCAAACCAGCAGCCCAAATTGACGGATAAGACTATGAATAAACCCCACCGAGGTTCAACGCTGATCATCGTATTGGTTCTGCTCACCATCATGACCTTCATGGGCATGGCGCTTTATCGCTCGTCCGATCTGGCAGGCATGATCGCCGGCAATGTCAGCAGCAAACAGATGGCCACCCAGGTCGGCGATATGGGCTTGGCGGCAGCGGAAGCGGTGTTGCGCGGCAATATTCCTGCAGCGGCACAGGCCGGTTTCGTTCCCACGCAAAAAGAACCGGATGGTGATGGAATCCCCGCGCCGGTTACCGAGCAGGAATGGAGCGCGGCCAAAACAAGCTATGGGTATACCTACCGCTACCTGATCGAAAAACTATGCACGAATGCCAACCCCGCCGTGTGCACGACGACCAAGATCCCGATACCGCCACCGCCTACAGGACTAAATGCCCCGCCAGGCAGCGGCGGCCAATATGAAAGCGCGCAAATGTACCGCGTAACCGTAAAAATCACGGGCCCGAAAAATCTGGAATCGTATGTCCAGGCCCTCTACAGCAAATAAGGAGCACGCCATGTCTGCACGCACCTTCATGTTCAAGAGTCTTGTAGTTATCCTGCAATTTTCTATTGCATTCCCTGCGTATGCGGATTTGACGAAAATTTCGGATTTCCCGCTGGATACAAAATTGGCAACCACCAATATCATCATGCCATTGGATGATTCAAATTCAATGGATTGGGAAATCTTATTGAAAAACATCACCATCAATGGAACGCCGGAAATATATAATAATGGTGTAAAGCAAGATAACAAAGGCAATGATATTACGCATATTTTTCCACCTTCGACCAATAATAATGATGGCGCGCATTCCTTCGACAAGACCGCAGCGCCATCCAATGCTAATGCGTATTATAGAAGTTCCGATTACAATCTTATTTATTACAATCCTCGGATTGATTACGATCCTTGGCGCTCTGGATATCTTTACAGCGATGCAACGAAAAAGAGCAGCCTGTGGGTATTTCCAGAGGCCTCGACGAAAGCTGCGCGTTATCACCCCTATTTTACGAAGGAATTAAATGGAGAATCGTGTTCTACTTCGAATCCATGCTCAACGATCGATTTGACGGCGAAAAACACAAGCAACTTCACGGCAGACAATGGCATCTACGTAGACAAGGATTATTCCTATTGGCCTGCGACCTACTGGTTATTGGATAGCAACTGCAGCGCCAGCGATACAGCGAATTGTGCGGTTGCGCCGGATGGAAAAACCCTGCGCAAGTACGACATTCAAAACTCATCGATATTCAACGGCAGTTCATTTACGCTGCCGGATGGGAAAACGACGATTTACCGTTCACGCTCGGAAGAACTGCAGAATTTCGCCAACTGGTTCACTTACTATCGTAAAAGAAAGCTGCTCCTGGCTGGCGGCATGGGAAATGTGCTGAATAATTTGCAGGCCAGTTACACCAATATGCGTGTAGCAATGGTCAAATTCAGCGAGGCATACAACAATTCCTCAGCGAATGATTATGTCAGCACCAATGGTTTAACTCTGTACGATTTCAAATCCAGTGATAACGCATTGAATGGATATTCAGCGATTGGAAAACTATATTCCTTGGTAACACAGGCGCCATATGGCACGACGACGAATTCAGCGGTTGAATACGCAGGGCAACGCTATGTCAATGACAGTGCATTTGGTGATGAGAACACCTTGCGTTGTTCGAAAAACAATAATTTCGTTTTGACGGACGGATATGCCAATGATTATTCATTTGAGCAAAGAGATTGGCGCGGAGACGTAACGATAATAAATAGGAACAAGACTCTATATAGCCGTGCGCTTTCCTATTACGATCAGCTTGATTGGTGGTATAAATTCAATACCGCCAATCAAAGCAATCTGGGCTATACCATGAATACCTATGCGGTGACGCTGGGTGCTTATGGAAAATTATTCGATGGCTCAGCGCCGATTGCGCCGCTATCTCCCGAACCTGCTTGGAATAGCTCGGTTCCTACGAATAACAGTCCTTCTGCGATTGATGATTTATGGCGAGCTGCCAGCCGTACCGGCGGGAAAATGCTGGCCGCATCCGATCCGTCTGTTCTGACAAATTCAATCACTTCGATATTGCGCGAAATGTTTATCACGACATCGCATAGCAATGTCCCTGTATCGGAAAAATATCTAACGAACAATTCCACTGCGATTGTGACCTCTTTCAATACCGGTGACTGGACCGGCGAAATAAAGTCCCATCCTGTTTATAACAATGCCAGCGATGTCGCAAATATAGGAAAAATCAATACCAGCGTAACGAATTGGTCCGCAAAAGAATTGCTGGATAAGCGAGATATCGCCACCAGAAGAATCGTGACCTACAACGCCGATTCATCTGTAAAAGCTGGGATTCCGTTCACCATCGAGAGTTTGAAGAGCAGCAAGATCATCGATACATTCAATACATCAAGTAGCAAGAAGGACGGCGAGGATGTTGTCAGCTACCTGCGCGGGAATAGAACCAAGGAAGGCACGACTTATAATTCCAGGGGTGGCGTGCTGGGCGATATTGTCAATTCCAGCCCGTTGTTTGTTACCGGCGGGCTAACCGCTTATAGCGACCCAACTTATCAGCAATTTGCCTACAAGCAGAATAGCCGAAAGAAGATAATCTATGTCGGCGCTAACGATGGAATGATGCATGCTTTCAATGCCGATACGGGTGTCGAGGAGTGGGCTTTTGTTCCGCAAATGCTGCATAGCAAATTGAATGCGGCGAATGAATATGTCCGGCTGAATTATCAGCATAAATTTTATGTGGATGGTCCGCTCACTGCCTGGGATGTCAAATTCAGCGATAACCAATGGCATACCTTGTTGGTAGGTGGTTTACGTGCAGGAGGAAAGGGCTATTATGCGCTGGATATCACCACGCCACCGGGCGATACGGATAAAGAAGCCGATATTGCGAAGAATGTGAAATGGGAATTCACCCATGCCAACATGGGTTATACCTATGGCAAACCGGTTATCGTCAATACCAAGTCTTATGGCTGGGTTGTTCTTCTCACTTCCGGATACAACAATGCCGATGGCAAGGCCCACCTATTCGTGGTCAATGCGGAAACCGGTGCGCTGATCAAGGATATCAGCACGGCTGATTTTGGGTTTGCCGACGGATCGGCGAGCGATCCGCTGGGCATGGCCCAGGTTTCCTACCTGCCGATGTCCGCGCCCGAAGCCGATACCACGGGCTTGGTCCGCTATGCCTATGCCGGTGATTTAAAGGGCAATGTCTGGAAATTCGATCTCAGCTCGGACGATAAAGCCAACTGGAAGGTCAGCAAGTTCGCCGAGAAGCTGAGCCTGGATGGAACCGGACGCCCCATTACCACGGCGCCGGCCATTGGATTTATCACTACCAAAGGAAGCCCCAATCCGACTAACTCCGATCCGCTTGGCGGGCAGTTGGCCGTCGATACCAAGGATAAACGGCTGATGATTTATGTCGGGACGGGAAAATTCCTGCACCAGGATGACTTTACCGAGGCCAATGCCAACCTGAAGCAGAACGGTTTCTTTGCCATGGAAGATTTCCTGGCGACGTCCAGCGAACCGAACGATACGGCTGAAAAGGCGTTCGTCTACGGCAAGGCCTCCTGCTCAAACCTGGTGTGTCTGAAGAAAGTGGGTCTCCCGGATGCCCCCGCGAAATCGGAAGGTTTCAATAATTGGGCAGCGGAAAACGAATCTGTACTGACCAAGTGGTGGATCAGCGGTCAATACGACAAGACCACGTACTGCACGGCAGGGGAAAGCTGCTCGGGATTCTCGTTCAAGGATTCCAGCAACCGCCAACGTTCGGGCCGAGGCTGGTACATCGGGTTTTCCGATACCGGCAATGAGAGCGTGATTCAAAACCCGATTGCCGAATACGGTTTTGTCACGTTCGTGACCACGATGAAAACCGACTGGCGCCATGGCGCGCAAGGCAGTTGTGAAAATGCCTATAGCGCTGAATTTGTTCTGGGTGGCTCCAAGGGGGGGCAATTATCCGCAAGCGATTTTATCGATAATGTTCCTTGGTCGCGGATAAACCTGGGTTACGGCATTGCTTCCTTCCAGACATTGGTCGTTGGTGCGGATGGCTGGGTCCGGTCCATTGTGAATACCGGGGGAAAAATAACAACGACCACTCTGCCGTACAAAGACAAATGTATAAATGGCGGATGTAAACCACCTCCGAGCCCTCTTTTAAGACGGTGGGGATGGAAAGAAGTGTACCGATAACAAAAAAGGCCGCTGAGACTTCAGCGGCCTTTTTAATATTCCACTTCGATATGGCCGATCATCATGCTGTTTACTTTATTCCCTTTGAATATGGCCGGCTCGAATTGCGATAACTTGATTTTTTCCAGCATGACTTGCAGGGTGGCTGCGTCCGCATTGCTTTCCAGCATTTCTAGCCTATCTACGGTGCCTAATCGATTGATCCATAGTTTTAATTTTATATACAGTATTTTGTTTTTTTTATTGTCAATGTCGGTAATGGATTCGATAAAGAACGGAACTAGTATCCTTGCCGGGCTATCGGTTATTTCTTCAGGAACATAGAGATCTCTTAGAAAGTCCTTCTTTATGTATTTTTGCATACTGGATTTGGTATGCTTTTCCTGCGTGGAGGCATCCTCAATCTTGGTGGTAACTGCATGGCCCGGAGTATTCCTAGCAATTTGAACCTGCAAATTGGCAGAGAGCGGTTTTATGCTGACTTTGTGGTATTTATCTGGCATAAAAAGATAGAGATGAATACTTGCGGATATGAGAATCGCAATGATCAGCCTATCTTTGCTTGATTCGTTTCCCATTCGAGTCATGGCAAGCGTTAGATGATTTTCTTGATTTCTTCAAGCGTGCCGCTCACGATCTTCTGGCTGACGATCCCGCGCTTGTCGATGACGAACATTGTCGGTGTGAATTTCACATTGCCAAACGATTCAGAAAAAACGTTGGTGTTGTCGTGAACGAACATGAAGTTGAATTGCTTGCTTGCAATGTATTTTCTGACCTGGTTTTCATCGTCGTAATACATCGAAACCGCGATGATATTGAACGGTTTCTCGGCCTGCATTTTTGAAAGTTCCGGCATCTCAAGTATGCAGGTGCTGCACGTCGTAGCCCAGAACAGAACAACCGTTTTGCTTTCGGGCAAGGTTGCTAAAGAAAATTTCTTGCCATCGATCAGCGTGATTTCTTTGTGTGGATCGAATTGTTCTTTTTTACTTACGAGATAAAACAACGCCGAGGAAAGCAATAACGCGAACAGCGATGCGATCAGGACTGTTTTCTTCATGGTTTTCTTTATTCAACAATATTAGATAAAAAGATTAATAACAGTTAATAAGCACCGCGTTTGCCTGTGAGTATCCCTGTAATTCTTTATGATTCAACATCTTGGCTTAGTTTCAACCCTGTGGTCAAACTTGGCTGAGCATGTGGATCATTTGGTTATCCATTTTTCTAAGCAATCAATCACTGGATGGTCCACATTCTGAGTGGGGTTTTTCCACAGCCCAACCTGTTGATTCTACAGCGCCTTTGTGGATTAAAGGTATAATCCGTGCCTTAACAGGAGTTAGTTCATGGCAATTCAGTGGTTTCCCGGGCACATGCATGTGGCGCGCAAGCAGGTGGCGGAGACAATGGCCAAGGTGGATGTGGTGATCGAGATCGTCGATGCCCGTTTGCCGTGGTCCAGCAGTAACCCGATGATCGAGCACATGCGTCTGGCGCGTCAGCGGCCGGCTTTGAAGATTCTCAACAAGTCTGACTTGGCCGATCCCCGTTTGAGCGCGGTGTGGCTTGATTGGTTCAAGTCGCAACCGGGTGTGGATGCAATGTTGCTGGGTGAAGAGAACAAGGCTGCTGGCGTGGCAAAGCTCTCCACCCTGTGCAGCAAGCTGGCGCCGCATCGTACCGGCGAAGTGAAGCCGCTGCGGGCGCTGATTCTGGGTATTCCCAATGTGGGCAAGTCTACGCTGATGAATCATCTGGCGCGGCGCCGCATCGCCAATGTGGCCGATACGCCGGGGGTGACCAAATCGCAACAGCGCATCGAGTTGCAAAACGGCATGATTCTGTACGATACGCCGGGTTTGATGTGGCCGAAGGTGCATGACGAGAACTCGGGCTATCGCCTGGCGATGGCGGGCTCGATCGGGACCAATGCCTACGATCAGATCGATGTGGCCTGGTTTGCCATTGAAACGCTGCGTGAACGCTATCCTCAGGCCTTGCTGGACCGTTTCGGGCTGAAAGAATACGTCGGCGAGACCGAAGACGTGTTTGCCGCCATTGCCAAGCGCCGTGGCGCGGTGTTGTCGGGCGGACGCATCGATGAGCAGAAGGCGGCCGAGATGATCCTTACCGAGTTCCGCAGCGGCGCGCTGGGGCGGATCACGCTTGAGACGCCGGACGATATTACCGAACCGCCGGATGAATCCGCGCTGGAAGAAACCCAGGATGACGCAGCTGAATCCGGTTCGTAACTTGCAGGGGTGGGCTTGAAGTGCTTCCGTTGCCAGAACGGGCAGGCACGGCCAGCAAAAATGCCTTAGAATCAACAAGCCTTTGCTAACCCGGAATGCGCTATGGAAGCTGAACTCGCTAGACTTGAAGACAAGGTTTGCCAGCTTGCCCGCTTGTGTACCCATTTGCGTGAAGAAAACCGCACTTTGCGGCAGCAGATGCTGGTTGCCGAGCAGGATAACCTCAAGCTCAAACAGAAACTGGATGGCGCGGGTGCGCGGCTTGCTGCGATCCTCGCCAAAATTCCGGAGGAAACCCAGTGAGCGAAATCAAGCAACTTGATGTCAGCATCATGGGCCGTGAATTTCGTGTCGGTTGCCCGGTTGAAGAAGAGCCAACCCTGCTACAAGCCGTTGATTTGCTGAACGAAAAAATGCAGGAAATTCGTTCTACCGGCAAAGTAGTCGGCCTGGAAAAGATTGCCATCATGGCGGCGCTCAACATTTCCCACGAATTTTTGCAGGTACGGGTGGGCGGCGGCGATTTTGACATTGGCGAGATCCAGCGTAGAATTAAGAACATGGATACGATAGTCGACGCGGCGCTCCAGGAACAAAACGATCTGTTCTAGCACGCGGCGATTGACCAGTTTCCTGCGGTGCATGTTACGGCTCAGATTCTTTGAACCGATAAGCATTATTCGGTTGCTACCTATTTTTGGCCTGTTGTGAGCATTCCTAGCCGAATGCACCTGATGGCCTCGGAAAGCGACCCCTTGAACCCTTGGGTTCAAGATGCGAGCCGGGCGGCATCCGCGGGAACCCCTTTCAGCAGGACGGATTATCCGTCCTGCTGTTTTTGTAACGGTGGCCTAACCGCCGGCAACGATGGATCGGGCGCATGAACTGGCCCCAACCTGACCTTGAACCCTTTCCCCCCCCATCCTGAAAAAAGTGCACTGCGCCGCAGCTTACGCCAGCAGCGCGCGGCACTGTTGCCCTTGGTGCGGCAGCGCGCTGAACTGCAGGCGGCCCGGCAAGCCAAGGCCAATGGCTGGCTGCGCCCGGGCAAGCGCATTGCTGCATATATTCCGGTCGGCAGCGAATTTTCGCCTTGGCCATTGATATTGCTGGCCTTGCATCGGGGGGTGGAGGTGTATCTGCCGCAAGTGCCGGCGCGGGGCCGCCAGTTGCGCTTTGTGCGTTTTGACGAGCATTCGCGCTGGGTGGAAGGTCAATACGGTATTCCGGAGTTGCTAAGCGGGCAAAGCTGCCTGCCGCGGCAACTGGATAGCGTGTTCCTGCCCCTGCTGGGGTTTGATGCTTCCGGTGGCCGGCTGGGCCAGGGCGGGGGCTATTATGATGCGACTTTTGCTTTCCGCAGGAACCGCCGGCATTGGAAGAAGCCGCGCCTGATTGGCTTGGCATTTGCTTGCCAGCAGGTTGAAGCCTTGCCGAAAGATCACTGGGATTTACATCTGGATGCAGTTCTTCCCGGTGCGGTTACTTGATGCGTTTTTAGGCGTGACGATTCCCAGCAAACTGCCAAGTTCAGGGGGTCTTGTTTTGCCGGGAAGCGCGCCGATTGGCTCGGATGTTTAAATCTGCCGCGCCGCTTTCAACTCGTCTTTTAGATATGCATAAAACACCGGTGCGGCCACGACCCCCTGCAGCCCGAAAATGGCCTCCAGAATCAGCATGGCCAGCAATAATTCCCACGCCCGGGCAGCAATCCGGCCGCCAATGATGCGGGCATTCAAAAAATATTCCAGCTTGTGTATCACCACCAGATACAACAGCGATGAGGCGGCGACACCGGGTGCCACGCTCAGGCTGACCAGCACAATGGCGGTGTTGGAGATCAAATTGCCGACCACCGGCAGCAAACCTGCGAAGAAGGTAAGCACGATCAGCGATTTGACCAGCGGCAGAGAGTAGCCAAAGGCTGGAAGCAGGATGACCAGATAGCAACTGGTAAAGAATGTGTTCAGCGCAGAAATGCGAATTTGTGCAAAAACGATGTTGCGGAATGCGCTGGAAAGGTAATGGCAGCGTGCCTGCAATGCCGCGGCGAACGGCGCTTGAGCTTGCGGATACAGGCGCAGCGAAATCATGGCGCCAATGACCATGGCGATCAAAATCTGCGCGAGGATATGTCCGGCCCGGGTTCCAATATCCTGCAGTTCAACAATATGGCCGGAAGCCCATTCGTTGATGGCAATGCGCCAGCCTTCCATGTCGTCAGGCAGCCGGGTCACCAGCCATGATGGCAAATCCTGGCGCAGGGCCACGTTGATCGATTCCAGCTGCCTGAGCATTTCCGGCACGGAATGGGCTTCCCGGGCGGATACCGAGTAGATGGCGGCCGCAAATGCACTGAGTATGCCGACAACGGCCATCGCGATCAGCACGAGTGCCACCAAGCGGGCCTTGTCGCCCGCCAGACGGTTGATGTGAGAGATGCTGGATGCCAGCCTGACCAGTTCAAATACCAGCAAACCCATCAACAAAGGGGCGACCAGCTGATACCGAAGTACACAGAACAAGGCAAATGCGGCCAGTACATAGCTGGCCAGCTTGGGCAATTCGGAACGCAACGGCATACGGAGTTTTGTGCTTTGGTCAACGAAAGACAAACCAATTTTCACCGCTATTGCCGGAATAAACAACGAATAAAGAAATACCCCGTCGGAAAAGTTCCGTGCGGGGTATGTGTTGGGTGATCGACAGGAGAAACTAGATGCGAACCTTGGCCAGTGTACGACGTTGCGCCACCGCATTGGCCAGATCACTCAGCAGTGCTTCGCTCTCTTCCCAGCCGATGCAGGCATCGGTGATGGATTGGCCATAAGTCAGCGGTTGGTCCTGGCGGCCACCCACCAGATGGCTTTCCACCATCACGCCAACGATGGCCTTGTTGCCGCTGACCATCTGGGCGCAGACATCCTTGCAGACTTCCATCTGGCGCCGGTAATCCTTGCGGCTGTTGGCATGCGAGAAATCGATCATCAATTTTTCCGGCAAGCCCGCAGCGGCCAGATCAGCAATGGCACTGCGCACATGGTTGGCATCGTAGTTCGGTTCCTTGCCACCGCGCAGGATCACGTGGCAATCGGGGTTGCCCGCAGTGGAAACAATGGCCGAATGGCCGAACTTGGTCACGGACAGGAAGTGATGCGGTGCGGCCGCAGCGCGAATCGCATCAATCGCGATTTTCAGGTTGCCGTCGGTGCCGTTCTTGAACCCGACCGGGCAGGAAAGACCGGAAGCCAGTTCGCGGTGGACTTGCGATTCGGTCGTGCGCGCGCCAATAGCGCCCCAGCTGATCAGATCGGCCATGTACTGCGGCGTGATCATGTCGAGGAATTCCCCGGCAGCCGGCATGCCCGTGTCGGTGAGTTCCAGCAGCAGCTTGCGGGCAATGCGCAGGCCGTCGTTGATATTGAAACTGCCATCGAGGAACGGATCGTTGATCAGGCCTTTCCAGCCGACGGTGGTGCGCGGTTTTTCGAAATACACCCGCATCACGATTTCCAGATCACACTTGAACTTGTCGCGCAGGGTTTTGAGACGCCGACCATATTCGAGTGCTGCCGCTGTATCGTGGATAGAGCACGGTCCGATGACGACCAGCAGGCGGTCATCCTGGCCGCTCAGCATGTTATGAATGGCCTGGCGCGATTCAAACACCGTTGTTGCAGCGGAGTCGGTAATAGGAAATTTTTCCAGCAGGGCAACCGGAGGAAGCAACTCCTTGATTCCCTGGATACGAACATCATCGGTTTGGTATGGCATGGTCTATCCTGCGGCAGCCACGCCATCCGGGCGTGGCATGGTTTATCGAGAACGGAAGGGGCTATAGGTTATCCGCTATTGACAGGGTGCGCAAATATTGGGCGGGTAAATTGTGGCCGGTACAAAAGACAACGGCGCGTGTTTGCACACGCGCCGCAGGGTGGTGACCGGGGACGGATGAAAGTCAGTCAGCAAACTGCTTTTTCAGGCGCTCGCGGCGTTCCTGGGCTTCCAGCGTCAAACTGGCGGTCGGACGGGCCAGAAGGCGGGCCAGGCCGATGGGTTCGCCGGTGTCGGAGCAGTAGCCGTAGCTGCCGTCATCGATCTTGCGAATGGTGGAATCGATTTTCAGCAGCAGTTTGCGCTCGCGATCGCGAGTACGCAGTTCCAGTGCGTATTCTTCTTCCAGCGTGGCGCGGTCTGCGGGATCAGGCGTGGCTTCCTGTTCCTGCAAATGCTGGCTGGTCAGGTCGGCGTTTGCCAGAAGCTCTGCTTTCATCTGAAGCAGTTTTTCCCGGAAAAACGCGAGGTGGTCCGGATTCATGTAATCCTCTTCCGGGCCTTTCCAGTTCAGGATGTCTTGTTCCGAGAGTTTGGCCATGATGTTGTCTCGCTCGTGGAATCGGTCATATGCCGATCTTTTATGGGGATTAAACTTAAAAAAACAATGACAGCCGAATGGGCAGGCAGCTTAATCAACTTGTCTGTGTAATGCAACCCGCGCACCGCGACTGTACAAAGACCGCTTATTGCGCCAGCACCCAGCGCACGATGGTGCGCAAATCGTTTTCGCCAATCTGTTGCGGCGGCATTGGAACCTTGCCGCCCCACTTGCCTTGTACCCCGCTGCGGACTTCCTTCATCAGCATGGCCTCCGCATCTTTCTGCCCGCGATACCTGGCCGCTACTTCTTTATAGCTGGGTCCCACGATCTTTTTGTCCACGGCGTGACAACCCAGGCAGTTGTATTTGGCCACCAGTTTGGATGCGTCCTCGGCCTGGGCTTGGCTGGCCAGCGCCAATGCGGTCATCAGGAAGAGGCATTTGAACAATCGGTTCATGTATCGTTGATCCATTGCAGGGAAGTCCTTCGCCCCATCTTACGCAACGAGTGGATGGCATGCAAACCGGCCAAGGGGTGCCTGTGCTACACTCGGCTGATTAATCAAATCAGGCTTTTGCGATAGCAAGATGGATCGGGCGCAGCGTTTTTTTTCTACAGCCATGCTGGTTTCGGCGCTTGCCCACGCCCTGGTTATCGGGGGGCTTCGCTTCACGATGCCCAGCCCCAAACGCATTCCTGCCGTCGAACCGATCGAAATCGTCCTCGTCAACCAGAAAACGCGTTCGGCACCCGCCAAGCCTGATGTTCTGGCGCAGGTTGACCAGGATGGCGGCGGCAATACCGATGCCAAGCAGCGCGTCAAATCGACGCTGCCGGCAGCGCGGCACGATCCGGTCCTGGAGCAAAAACTCGAGCAGCAAAAACAGCTGGAAGAAAAAGCGGCCAGGCTGATGTCACAGATCAAATCGGATTCAGCCATCTCCCGTACGGACAAATCGGATCCGTCGCCGGCAGAAAACAAGGGGCTCGATCCCGAACAGCTCAAACAGCAGTTCCGCTTGGCCGGAATGGCCGCCCAAATCAGCAAAGACAACAACGCTTACCAGGAAAAGCCGCGCAAGGCGTTTATCGGCGTACGGGCAAGGCAGGCCAGCGTGGCGCTGTGGGCCGATTCCTGGGCGCAGAAGATCGAGCGCGTGGGGACTTATGCCTACCCGATGGATGCGCATGGCAACAAGCTGCGCGGCAGGCTGCGGGTGACGGCAGAAATCAATAGCGACGGCAGCCTGATCCGATCGCAAGTCGATCAATCTTCGGGCAATCGCGAGCTTGACCAGGCCGCGCTGCGCATCCTGAATCAGGCAGCGCCGTTTTCCCGCCTGCCGGCCGATCTGGTGGACGATACCGGCAAACCGGCGACGGTGCTGGTTATCACCCGGACCTGGAGCTTTGGCAGCGACAATTCGCTTGGGCTGGACTGATGCGCATCCTCGGCATCGACCCCGGCTCGCGCGTCACCGGTTTTGGCGTGATCGATATTGCCGGGCAGAACCGGGCCTATGTGGCTTCCGGTTGCATCAAGACGCCGGGTGGCGATTTGCCCGGGCGGATCAAGGCGATTCTGGAAGGCATTGCCGAAATCGTGGCGACCTACCAGCCGGAGCAAACGGCGGTCGAACAGGTATTCGTGAACGTGAACCCGGCGTCGACCCTGCTGCTGGGGCAGGCGCGTGGCGCGGCGATTTCCGCGCTGGTGCTGGCCGGGCTGCCGGTGGCGGAATATACCGCGCTGCAGGTCAAGCAGGCAGTGGTCGGCAATGGCCACGCCGACAAGGACCAGGTCGGTTTCATGGTGCAGCGCATGTTGCGCCTGAATGGCGTGCCCCAGGCCGATGCCGCCGATGCGCTGGCGGTGGCGCTGACCCATGCACAGCATGGCAGCGGCGCGATGAAGCAGCTGGCGGGATTGGGCTTGAATATCAAGCGTGGCCGCTTGGCCTGATTAATCCGGGAGTAGGGAGTCGAGAGTGAGAAGTGGGAAAACCACACCACACTCCATTTCCAACTCCCCACTCCCAAGGTTTTGAAAAATGATCGGTCGTCTCAGCGGTACCCTGATTGAGAAGCAACCTCCGCAGATCGTGCTCGATGTCGGCGGTGTCGGCTACGAGCTGGATGTGCCGATGGGCACCTTCTACGACCTGCCTGCGCTCGGCGGGCAGGTCACGCTGTTCACGCATTACGTGGTGCGCGAAGACGCGCATCTGCTCTACGGTTTTGCCACGCGCAGCGAACGCGACACCTTCCGTTCCCTGATCAAGATTTCCGGCATCGGCCCCAAGATCGCGCTGGCGATCCTGTCCGGCATGAACGCCGACGAACTGGCGCTGGCGATCGCCGGCGAAGATACCGCGCGCCTGGCCAAGGTGCCCGGCATCGGCAAGAAAACTGCCGAGCGCCTGGTACTGGAGCTGCGCGGCAAGCTGGGTAGCCTGTCGGCGGGCAGCATGCCCCTTGGCGGCAAGGCTCTGCCCGCCCTGGCCCCGTCCCCCCGGCAGGATATCCTGCATGCCTTGCTCGCGCTCGGTTACAACGAACGCGAAGCCGCTGCCGCGCTGAAGCTGGTGCCCGAAGAAACCGGGGTGAACGACGGCATCAAGCTGGCGTTGAAATCGCTGGCAAAGGTATAACGAGTCATGATCGAAACCGACGCCCTCTCCTCTGCCCCGCCCGAGCGCCTGATCACGGCGCAGAAACTGTCCTCGCATGAGGAAGCGCAGGAACGTGCCTTGCGCCCGAAGGTGCTCGATGAATACGTCGGGCAGGAAAAGGCGCGCGGGCAGTTGTCGATCTTCATCGAGGCGGCGAAAAAGCGCGGCGAGGCGCTCGATCATGTGCTGCTGTTCGGACCGCCGGGCTTGGGCAAGACGACGCTGGCGCATATCATTTCGCGCGAACTGGGCGTGAACTTGCGCCAGACCTCCGGCCCGGTGCTGGAGCGCGCCGGCGATCTGGCGGCGATCCTGACCAATCTCGAGCCGCACGACGTGCTGTTCATCGACGAAATCCACCGCCTCTCGCCCGTGGTCGAGGAAATCCTCTACCCGGCGCTCGAGGACTTCCAACTCGACATCATGATCGGCGAAGGCCCGGCGGCGCGCTCGGTCAAGCTCGACTTGCCGCCGTTCACGCTGGTCGGCGCGACCACGCGCGCAGGCATGCTGACCAATCCGTTGCGCGATCGTTTCGGCATCGTGGCGCGGCTGGAGTTCTATACGCCGGAAGAACTGACGCGCATCGTGTCGCGTTCGGCCAGCCTGCTGAATGTCGACATCGTTCCCGATGGCGCGTTCGAGATCGCGCGGCGTTCGCGCGGCACGCCGCGTATTGCCAACCGGCTGTTGCGCCGGGTGCGCGATTTCGCCGAAGTGCGCGCCGATGGCGTCGTCACGCGCGCCACTGCCGATGCGGCGCTGGCGATGCTCGATGTCGACCATGCCGGGCTGGACGTGATGGACCGCAAATTCCTGTCGGCCGTGCTCGACAAGTTTGGCGGCGGCCCGGTCGGCTTGGACAACGTGGCGGCGGCGATCGGTGAATCCTCCGACACGATTGAAGATGTACTGGAACCTTTTCTGATCCAGCAGGGTCTGTTGCAGCGCACCCCGCGCGGACGGGTGGCGACGCTGGCGGCTTACCAGCATTTCGGGCTGGAGCCGCGTGGCGCGTGAGGCGTGTTTGAAAGTTAAAAATCACATGTGCTTGTTATTTAACAGAACCGGTGCAGATGTCAGGACTACAATAATGGCCGCAAACGGGCCAACAGGGAGTAAAAAGCCGTGGAAGTAGCCGCAGGATCGCAGGATCTTTCCATTCTCAATCTGGTGCTGCATGCCAGCTTGGTCGTCCAGCTCGTCATGACGCTGTTGCTGCTGGTGTCGTTTCTTTCCTGGTGGCACATTTTCAGCAAGTTCTTCACCATCCGTCATGCTCTGCGCAATACCGAGGATTTTGAAGACCGCTTCTGGAGCGGCGCCGATCTGAATGGCCTGTACGAGAAGGTCAAACACGATAATGGCGGCCAGGGAATGGAAAAAATTTTCCACGCCGGTTTTGCCGAATTCCTCAAGCTGCGCCAGCGCGGCAGCATGGAGCTGGCCAATGTGATGGAAGGCACGCGCCGGGCGATGCGTGCGGCCTGCCAACGCGAGCTCGATCACCTCGATGCGCATACTTCTTTCTTGGCCACGGTCGGTTCGGTCTCGCCGTATGTCGGTCTGTTTGGCACGGTGTGGGGCATCATGCATGCGTTCCGCGGCCTGGCCAATGTCGGCCAGGCGACGCTCGCCAACGTGGCACCGGGCATCGCCGAGGCGCTGGTCGCCACGGCCATAGGCCTGTTCGCCGCGATTCCGGCCGTGGTGGCGTACAACCACTTTGCTCATGATATCGACAAGCTGGCCAACCGCTTCGATACCTTCATCGAAGAGTTTTCCAACATCCTGCAGCGCCAGGCTGCGCGCTGAGGATCACCATGGCCCGCCGTCCCCGTCGCTCGATGAGCCAGATCAACGTCGTTCCCTATATCGACGTGATGCTGGTATTGCTGGTGATCTTCATGGTCGCCGCGCCGATGATGCAACAAGGCGTGGTGAACCTGCCCACCGTGGGCAAGTCCGACCGCGAGGTCAACGCTACGCCCTTGCGCGTGGAAATCGCTGCCGACGGTCTGCTCAAACTGGTGGACAAGAGCGATTCCCGCACCCTGTCCGATGCCAATGCATTGGTGGCTGCCGTTCAGGAAAAACTGGTCGCCGAACCCGAACGCCCGGTGGTGATCGGTGCCGACAAATCGGTGCGCTATGAGCTGGTGATCAATGCCATGGATGCCTTGAAGAAAGCCAACGTCGCCCGGGTCGGCCTGCAGGTGCAAGCCAGATAAGCTGATGGAAGCCTTTCACGCCGACCGCCATGTTTTTGAACGCGACGAGCGTCGCGGGCTTTCGTTCGTGCTCGCGCTGGCAATGCATGGTCTGCTGGTGCTGTTTTTGTTTCTTTCGGTGCAGTGGCGCACCCAGCAGGTTGAAACCGTCTCGGTAGAACTGTGGGGCAGCCCGCCGCCGACGCCGGTCGTGGAAACCCCGCCGCAGCCTGAGCCCAAGCCCGTGCCCAAGGTTGAACCCGAGCCCGTTCCGCTGAAAAAGCCGGAAATTGTTCAGGAAAAGATCAAGCCCAAGCCGGTCGAAAAACCCAAGCCGCAGCCTGCGTCGCCGCCCAAGGCCGAGAAAAAACCGGAGCCCAAGCCCGAACCGGTAAAAGCGGTGGAAAAGAAACCCGAGCCCAAACCTTCGGAATTCGAGAAGCTGATGTCCGGCGCACTGACGGATCTGGGTAAAAAATCCGAGCTTGCACGCGCGGATGGCAAGCCCGGCGGCAGCGGCACCAATCCGAAGGCTGTGACCAATGCGGGGCCGGGGGCCGGGGCGGGCGGTGGTGGCAAGCCCGGAAACGATTATCTGGGTCAGGTGGTGCGCCTGATCAAGTCGAATCTTCACTACCCGGACAACAAACCGGATAACGCCAAGGCGAAAATCAAGGTGTTTCTGCTGCCGGACGGTACGATTCGTGACGCGCAATTACTGAAATCGGTCGGCGATCCGGCCTATGCTGAGGCAGCGAAATCTGCGGTGATGACGACGCATACCTTCCCGCCGCAACCGGGGGGCAAGATTTTCAGCGGTGACATGCGTGAGTGGACATTGAGTTTCTGCGCCAAGGAAACCGTCGAGTGCAGGATTGATTGAGGAGCATGACCATGAATTGGATCAAACGAATTGGTAGCAATCTGCTCCTTGCGGGAGCGGCCTTGCTGCAGGCCGCGCCGGCCTGGGCTGACGTGGCCATCGAGATCGTCGGTGTCGGCAGCCAGCAATACCCGATTGCCATTGCGCCGTTGCGCGGCGAAGTCGGCTTGACCCAGCCGCTGACCCCGGTCATCAGCAACGACCTGAACCTGTCCGGACTGTTCCGGGTGATCAATGCGGGCGATATGTCGCCCACCCCCTTCTCCCCGGCAGAGATCAATCCCCAGGCCTTGACCGCGCGCGGGGCGCAAACCGTGCTGGTTGGCCAGGTCGAGCAGGGGGCGGGGGATGTGCGCATCCGCTTCTGGCTGCTGGAAGCGGCGACGCGGCGCGAGCTGATTTCCTACGAGATGCGTGCCCAGCCGCAGCAATTGCGCCGCGCCGCGCACCAGATCGCCGACATGATCTATGAAAAGATCACCGGCGAACCCGGGGCGTTCAATTCGCGCATTGCCTATGTGCTCAAGACCGGTGCACGCTATGAATTGCAGGTGGCGGATTCCGATGGTTATGGCGCGCAAACCATTCTGGGTTCCCGCGAGCCGATCCTGTCGCCCAAGTGGTCGCCGGATGGCTCGGCGCTGGCTTATGTTTCGTTTGAGCAACAGAAGCCGATGGTGTTTACCCACCATCTGCCGACTGGCCGGCGCAAGGCCGTGGCGGCTTTCCGCGGCAACAATTCCGCGCCGGCCTGGTCGCCGGATGGCCGCATGCTGGCGGTGGCGCTGACCAAGGATGGCGGCACCCAGGTTAACCTGATCAGTGCGGAGGGCGGCGCAGCGCGGCGCTTTACCCTGGTTGGTGATATCAATACCGAGCCGGCCTGGTCGCCCGATGGACTTACCCTGGTGTTCACTTCGGACCGCGGCGGCAGCCCGCAAATTTATCGCCAGGCACTGGCTGGCGGCGACGCCGAACGCTTGACTTTCTCGGCGGCGTATAATGCTTCCGCCAAGTTTTCTCCGGACGGACGGTTGATGACCTTTGTATCCAAGACCAACGGCGGTTACCATGTTGCCGTGATGGATATGGCAACCCGGCAGATCATGGTGCTGACGGATAGCCCGGACGATGATTCGCCGTCGTTTTCGCCCAATGGGCGGATGATCCTGTATGAGACGTTGGTGGACCGTCGCCGCACGCTCGCTGTAGTATCAAGCGACGGAAGAGTGAAACAACGTATCAAAACGGTGGCGGGCGAAGTCCGGCAACCGGCTTGGGGCCCGCTACTCAAGTAAGCGATGCCTAAGTTCTGTTGACGCGAATTAACCTGGCGTTAACAGAACTATATAGATCTGGACCAGATTCATGGTCCATGAGGTGTGAAACTTTTTAAAACTTATCAAGGAGTTGAAAGATGAAGAAGATTGGTCTTAGCCTTTTGGCCAGCGCCCTGCTCGCAGCCTGTGCCAGTCAGCAGCCCGCCCCGGTTGTCCAGCCCGCGCAACCGGCCCAGCCCGCAGCTGCTGCGTCGACGATCGCTGCCCCGAGCGCGCCGGTAGCTGCCGCTCCTGGCGCCTACAACAAGCTGACCGACCCGAACAACATCCTGTCGCAGCGTGCCGTCTACTTCGACTTCGACAAGTACAACGTCAAGGATGAGTTTGCCGAACTGGTTCAGGCCCATGCCAACTACCTGACCCTGACCGCAGGTGCCAATTCTTCGCTGCAAGGCCACGCTGATGAACGCGGTACTGCCGAATACAATCTGGCCCTGGGCCAGAAGCGTGCCGATGCCGTGAAGAAGCAGATGGTTTCTGCGTACGGTGTTGATGCCAAACAGGTTGAAACCATCAGCTATGGCAAAGAGCGCCCGGCGGTGGATGGCCATAATGAAGCGGCTTGGGCCAAGAACCGTCGTGTAGAAATTGTTTACCCGGGTGAAGCCAAGTTCCCCAAGAAGTAAGCGCTTCGGCATAAAATAGGGCTCCTGCGGATCCTTGCATGGCAATGGCTATGCAAGGCCAGGTTCTGTTGACGTTAGGCTGGTTTTTACTGGCGTCAACCGAGTCTGGACGCCGGAGCCTTTTTCTTGTCAGGAAAGAAACCATGAAA
The DNA here is from genome assembly GCA_018261735.1 of Pseudomonadota bacterium. GTDB lineage: Bacteria > Pseudomonadota > Gammaproteobacteria > Burkholderiales > Chitinibacteraceae > Formivibrio. Next base: position 28,953 of record JAGTRM010000002.1, on the reverse strand, counting down.
CGCATTGCCGCCCTCCTTTTCCTTGCCTTTGCCACCCAGGCCAACGCCAGTTTGTTTTCGGACGATGAGGCACGCCAGCAAATCCTCGATGTGCGTGCGCAGCTTCTGGGCCAGGTGCAAAAGCATGACGAACGGCTGTTGTCGCTGGAAGCCGGCAACAAGCGAACGCTTGAGTTGCTGAACCAGATCGAAAAGCTCAACGAAGAAATTGCCAGGTTGCGGGGCAAGATCGAAGTGCTGCAATTCAATCAGGACGAGGCTATCAAACGCCAGAAAGACCTGTATGTCGATCTGGATGCTCGTTTGCGTGCGATGGAGCAGGCCAAGGAACAAGCCAAGGTCGACCAGAAAAATGCCCAGCAGGCGGCCGAGAAAAAACAGCTTGATGATGCAATTGCCCTGGTGAAGGGCGGCAAAAACAAGGAAGGCGTGGCCGCACTCAGCAAGTTTGTCCGTGAAAATCCGCAAAGCACCAAGCTGGCGGAAGCGACTTACTGGATGGGTGCTGCGTACACCGCGCTCAAGGATTACAAATCTGCCACCAGTGCGTTTGGCGAGGTTGCCAACAAGACTGCAGAGGACCCGCGCGCACCCGATGCGCTGCTTGGCCTGGCGTCCATTGCCGCGGCGCAGAAAGACACCAAGACGGCGCGCAAACACCTGGTGACCATCGTGGAGAAATACCCGCAGTCCGAGGCGGCGGCCACGGCGAAACGGGCGCTGACGACGGCAGACTGAGTTTTCTGCCTGTTCATGCGGCGTCGGTGACACCCGGCGCCGTTTTATTTTCCCCCGGACTATTTATCCGGCAAGGAGCATCCATTGAATCGACCCCAAACGCTGCGTATCAGCGAAATCTTCTATTCCCTGCAGGGTGAAACCAGCCGCATCGGCCTGCCCACGGTTTTCGTGCGCCTGACCGGCTGCCCGCTGCGCTGTGGTTACTGCGACAGCAAATATGCCTATTCCGGCGGCCAGACCATGGCGCTCGATGACATCCTGGCCGAGGTGGCACAGTACACCCCGCACTATGTCTGCGTGACCGGTGGCGAACCACTGGCGCAGGCCGGCGTGCATGCGTTGTTGACCCGACTGGCCGATGCCGGCTATTCGGTCAGCCTGGAAACCAGCGGTGCCCTGCCGGTGGCGGGTGTGGACGAGCGCATCTCGCGCATCGTCGATATCAAGACGCCGGGCTCGGGCGAGATGGCGCAAAATTGCTGGGAAAACCTGCCACTGCTGAATAACCGGGATGAAATCAAGTTCGTGCTGTGCGATCGTGCCGATTACGAATGGGCACGCGACGTGTTGCGCGCGCGCGGTCTGGAAAAGATCGCCCCGGTCAGCTTTTCCCCGGTCTGGGAAACTCTGCCGCCCGTCGATCTGGCGAACTGGGTGATCGCGGACCATTTGCCGGTACGGGTGCAGGTACAGTTGCACAAGATATTGTGGGGCGATCGCCCCGGCGTGTAAGCGACTGACTGCAACCTGCTTTGGCCCGTTCGTCCAGCAGGTCCGTCCATGAAAAGTTGAATTTTCGGCGTTTGCCGAAACAGGATCGATGAGGATTTCCGATGAAAAAAGCAGTCATTCTTCTCTCAGGCGGGCTCGATTCCGCCACTTGCCTCGCGATTGCCAAAAGCCAGGGCTACGAGGCGTACTGTCTCTCCTTCGACTATGGCCAGCGCCACAATGCCGAGTTGGCCGCCGCGGCGCGCGTAGCCAAAATGCTGGGTGCGGCGGAGCACCGGGTCGTGAAAATCGACCTGGCCGCTTTCGGTGGATCGGCGCTGACCGATGCCAGTATTCCGGTGCCGACCGAAGGCGTGCAGGAAAACACCATTCCCGTAACCTATGTTCCGGCGCGTAATACCGTCATGCTGTCGTACGCGCTGGCCTGGAGCGAAGTGCTGGGGGCTGACGACATCTTTATCGGTGTCAATGCCGTAGATTATTCCGGCTATCCGGATTGCCGGCCGGAATTCATTTCGGCGTTCCAGGTGATGGCGCGGCTGGCGACCAAGGCGGGGGTCGAAGGCGCATCGCTGCATATCCACACGCCGCTGATTTTCCTGAGCAAGGCGCAGATCATCCAGCGCGGTGTGGCGCTGGGCGTAGATTACGGCCAGACCGTGACCTGTTACAAGGCCGATACCGAGGGCCGTGCCTGCGGCAAGTGCGACGCCTGCCGCCTGCGCCAGGCCGGCTTTGAAGCTGCGGGCGTGCCTGATCCGACGCGTTACGCGGATTGATCGTAGGGCCTATTTTAGTAGGTGAGCGAGCCAAAACAGATTGCGGGAGGACGGAGCGCAGAAACCGGAATGTACATGCGAGTACATGAGGATTTCGAGCACCGCCCGACCGCGAGATGCGAAGGCGCAGCCACCTAATGAAATAGGCGCTCAGTCGCGTCGGTGCGGCAGGAATAGAATCGGCGCAGCAATGCCGAATGCCAGCGCCATCAGGATCATGCTGGCCTTGACGGCATTGATACTGGCATCGGTCAGTAATTGTTGTGCGCTGTCCTGGGCCATGCCCGCCGGCAGCCGTGACAGCGTGGCGATGCCGAGCAGGCCCTGCACCGCCTTGTACATGAAAGTGCCGGGCACCATCGGGATCGCGGCGCTGATCGAATAGACGGTCGGGATCATGTGGTGGCGCTTGGCCCACCATTCGGCGGTGATGCCGATGACCACGCCGCCGATCAGCGTGCCCAATACGATGTCGCCGCCCAGATCGACCACTGCCTTGCGGCTGGCGTGGCCGAGCACGGCCAGCGTGCAGCAGGCCACGAGCGAGCGCGGCGGAACATTGAACAGCAGCGCAAATCCCAGTGCGGCCGGCGCGGCCCACAGCTCCAGTAACCAGGCATTCATTTGCTTGTCCTCACAAAATGCGCAGAGCCAGGCTGACGCCCACCGCGATGCCGATCACGAACAACACCCCCATCATGATCCGCACCATGCCGTTGAGGTAATTGGCGTGGAACAGGTCGGCCGCGCCATTGATGAACGGCACGCCGGGAATCAGGAACAAGACGGACGCCGCCATTGCGGCTTCCTGTGTGCCGGAGTGGACCAGCTTGAGCAGCAGCCCGGTGACCAGCATCGCGGTCAGGCTGGATGCCATGGCAAACATGAACGGTACGTAATGACGCCGGTGCAGGAACAGCCGCAGCGCCATCCCGGTGCCGCTGCCCAGCGTGGTACAGGCAATGGCGACCGTATCTCCGCCGAACAGCGCGGCAAAGCCGCCACAGGATACGCCGACCAGCATGGCAATCAGCCAGTGCGGGTAGAAATGGGGCTGGCGGACGATCTCGTCGAGCTGGGCGCGGGCGGTGTCGGCGTCGATGCGCTGTTCTTCCACGGCCTCGACCAGGCGGGCGACTGCGGTGAGCATGGTGAAATTGGCGCCCATGTGCGGCGCCTTGCGAAAGGCGGTTTCCCGCAGCTTGTCCTGTTCGACCGTGACGCCGATATTGAGCGAGGACACCACGGTATCGGCGCGGCTGGCTCCGAGGGCCAGCGCCATGCGGCGGATCGTGGCGCTGGTGCGCGCGGTATCGCCCCCGGACTGGTGAACGAGCAGGCCGGCGAGCAGGGAGAGCTCGAGAATTTCCTGCAGTGGCAGCGTGGCGCGAGTGGGGGGCATAAGCATCAAAATCCGGCAAGACACGTTGTCGGGCGCAGCTTAACCCGATCGCCGGCGGCTGACCAGTGCAGTCGTCGGCCCTTGCCGCTGATAAGTCATTGGTACCCGCGTTGTCCGGGCGCGCCGGGTGGAATGCTTGCCGTTTTGTCAGCAGCCACTCCCTTGCCGTTATAATGCGAGTCTGCCAAAGGATTACACATCATGTCACTCAGCGTTGTTCACGCCGCACACCGGATTGTCGTCAAAGTGGGTTCCAGCCTCGTCACCAATGACGGCAAGGGGCTCGACCACCAAGCATTGTCGCGCTGGGCGCGCGAGATCGCCGAACTGGCACGCAACGGCAAGCAGGTCGCGCTGGTGTCGTCCGGCGCCGTGGCCGAGGGCGTGGCACGGCTGGGCTGGAAGGAAAAGCCGACCGCCGTGCACGAAAAACAGGCTGCCGCCGCCGTCGGGCAGATGGGCTTGTGCCAGGCCTACGAGTCCGCGTTCCGCGCGCACGGCCTGAAAACCGCGCAGGTGCTGCTGACGCACGAGGACATGACCGACCGCACGCGCTATCTGAATGCGCGCTCGACCCTGCTGACGCTGCTGAACCTCGGCGTGATCCCGATCATCAACGAAAACGATACCGTGGTGACCGCCGAGATCAAGTTTGGCGACAACGATACGCTCGGTGCGCTGGTGACCAACCTGATCGAAGGCGATGTGCTGGTGATCCTGACCGACCAGCGCGGGCTCTACACCGCCGATCCGCGCAAGGATCCGGCGGCCAGACTGGTCGAAGAAGCCGAAGCCGGCTTGCCGGAGCTGGAGGAAATGGCCGGCGGCGCGGGGTCCAGCGTCGGCACCGGCGGCATGCTGACCAAGGTGCTGGCGGCCAAGCGCGCCGCGCGCAGCGGTGCGGCCACGGTGATTGCCTGCGGCCGCGAGGAGAGCGTGCTGGCGCGGCTGGCTGCCGGCGAGCGCATTGGCACCCAGCTGCAGGCAAACACGACACCGCTGGCGGCCAAAAAGCAATGGATCGCCGATCATCTTCAGCTCAAGGGCTGCGTGGTGCTCGATCAGGGCGCGGTGCGGGCGGTCAAGGCGCAAGGCTCCAGCCTGCTGCCGATCGGCGTCACGGCGGTTGAGGGTGAATTCCTGCGTGGCGACGTGGTCAGTTGCTTGGATGAAGCCGGACGCGAGATCGCGCGCGGCCTGGTGAATTACAGCGCGCAGGAAGCCCGGCGTATCCTGAAGTTGCCCACCGGCCAGATCGAAGCGGTGCTCGGTTATATCGACGAACCGGAATTGATCCACCGCGATAATATGGTTCTGCTCTGACGCTTGCCCGCGTTATTCCTGCGCCAAGAACCCCAGTCCCTGGCGTGCCAGCAGCAGCGCCGTTTCATGCAGCGGCAATCCCATCACCCCGGTGAAGCTGCCGTCCAGATGCTCGACAAACAGCCCGCCCAGCCCCTGGATGCCGTAGCTGCCAGCCTTGTCGTGCGGTTCGCCGCTCGCCACATACGCGGCGATCTGCGCCGCGCTCAATGGCGCAAACCTTACCTTGCTGATCGACAGCACCGCATCGCAGCCGGATGCGGTGCGCAGTGCCACGGCGGTCAGCACTTCGTGCGTGGTGCCGGAGAGCATCTGCAGCATGGCGCTGGCGTGCGCGTCGTCGTCCGGCTTGCCCAAGAGGTGATCGGCCAGGGCCACGGTGGTATCGGCGCCGAGCACCGGGCGTTGCGGCAGGACTTGCCCTAGCATCTGCTGCCAGCCGGCTTCGGCTTTGGCGCGCGCCAAGCGTAGCACGTAATCGTGCGCCAGTTCGTCCGGCAATGGCGTTTCATCGACCGGCGCGCTGATTTTCTCGAAGGTCACATGGATTTGCGCCAGCAATTCGCGCCGGCGCGGGCTGCCGGAGGCGAGATAAAGATCGGTCACTGTTTTGATTCCAGATGCAATAAACTGGGTATTCTAATTCAGGAGATCGCCATGTCATTCCAGAATCCATCCGACGAAGCCATCCGCGCGCTGTTGCAACGGGTGAAGACCATTGCCGTGGTCGGCCTCTCGCCCAAGCCGGACCGGCCGAGCTTTGGCGTATCGCAGGTCATGCAGGCGGCGGGTTACCGGATTATCCCGGTGCACCCGGGCGCGAGCGAAATCCTGGGAGAAAAGGCCTATGCCGATCTGGCCAGCGTGCCCGAAGCCATCGATCTCGTCGACGTGTTCCGCAAGGCGCAGGACGTGGACGCCGTGGTCGACGAGGCGATCCGGCTCAAGCTGCCGGCGATCTGGATCCAGCTCGGCATCGTCAACGAAGCCGCCGCGTTGCGCGCCCAGACCGCCGGGCTGGTGGTGGTGATGGATCGTTGCATCAAGGTCGAATGGCGCCGGTTGTGTTCCTGAAAATGGATCGGGATTAGGCGCGCTGATGCGCAATCAGGGCTTTTCATTTGAATCCGCCCGGCTTTGCCGTTACGCTAGAGCATAGTTAAAAACGGCTGGAACCCGCATGAATCTGCGTTTTACCAAAATGCATGGCCTCGGCAATGATTTCATGGTGATCGATGGCGTCACCCAGACGGTCGCGCTCGATGCCGATCTGATCGCGCGCCTGGGCGATCGCCACTTCGGCGTCGGCTTTGACCAGCTGTTGCTGGTCGAGCGCTCGGCCTTGCCCGATGTCGATTTTCGCTACCGGATTTTCAATTGCGACGGCAGCGAAGTCGAGCAATGCGGCAACGGCGCGCGCTGCTTCGCCCGCTTCGTTTACGACCAGCAGCTCACCACCAAGCGCGAGATCGCGGTTGAAACGGCCAAGGGCATCATTTACCCGCGCCTGGAAGATTCGGGCGAAGTCACGGTGAATATGGGCCTGCCGCGCTTTGTGCCGGCCGAGATTCCGTTTGTGGCCGATGGCGATAGCGTAATGCATGCGCTGGATGTGGCCGGGACCACGCTCGATATCACCGTGGTGTCGATGGGCAACCCGCATGCGGTGCAGGTGGTGGCCGATGTCGAGATCGCGCCGGTGGCCGAGCAGGGGCGCTTGATCGAGTTGCACCCGCGTTTTCCGCAGAAGGTCAACGCGGGTTTCATGCAGATTGTTTCGCGCACGGCGATCCGCCTGCGCGTGTTTGAACGTGCGGCCGGCGAAACACTGGCTTGCGGCACCGGCGCCTGTGCGGCCGTGGTCGCGGGCATCCGCCGGGGTCTGCTTAGTGATACGGTCCGCGTCAGCACCCGCGGCGGCGAACTGACGATCCGCTGGGCGGGGCCAGGCGAGCCGGTGTGGATGACTGGCCCGGCGCAGACCGTGTTCGAAGGCAATTTGACTATCTGATTTTCACTTGGGAGCGGCAATGCAGCCTATCGATATCGTGGAATGGCTCCGGCACAATCCGGAATTCTTTGAAGAATTTGCCGATGATCTGGCCCAGATCTATGTGCCGCATTCGCACCGCGGGCAGGCGGTTTCGCTGGCCGAGCGCCAGTTACTGACCCTGCGCGAGAAAAACCGCGCGCTGGAGATGCGTCTTTCCGAGCTGTTGCAATTTGGCGAGGAAAACGACATCACCTCGGACAAGCTGCACCGCCTGACGGTGGATCTGCTGCGTGCCGAAGACATGGCTGGGGTGATCGGCACGCTGGAATACCATCTGCGCGAACGCTTCGGCGTGCCGCATGTGGCCCTGCGCCTGTGGCTGCCGGGCATCAGCGGCGGCTTGCGCGAATTCGAGCCGGTCGGCGAGGAGGTGGTGCGCCTGGCGCACAATCTGGTTTCGCCCTATTGCGGCCCGTATGTGACGGAAGAAGTACTGGGCTGGTTCGGTGAAGCCGGTTCCGGGCTGAAATCGTTTGCCCAGTTTGCTCTGCGTACCGGCGAGGAGCCGTTCGGCGTGCTGGTGATGGCGAGCGAGGACAGCGAGCGTTTCTATCCCGACATGGGCACGCTCTACCTGCAGCGCATGTCCGATCTGGTCTCCGCCGCGCTGCTGCGCATCGTGCGCCGCGAAGCGGTTCCGGCCGAAGCCTGAACGTGATGAGCCAATCCGCCGCGGTGCCCGATGTTGTACCTGTGGCGGAGGATCCTTTTTTCCTGCATTTTCAGCGTCATTTGATTGGCGAAGGCGGCGTCAGCGCCCATACCCTGGCTGCCTATGGTCGCGATCTTGCCTTGTTGCAGGAGCTGGCCGCCGGGCGATCCTGTGCCGCCGCGCTTTCGCCGGTCGATATCCGCGGCTTCGTGCGCAAGCTGGCCAGCCGGGGCCTGAGCGGGCGCAGCATTGCCCGGGTGCTTTCGGCCTGGCGCGCGTTTTACCGCATCATGGCGCGCGATTTTTCCTGGCCGGCCAACCCGGTCGAGGGCGTGCGCGCCCCACGCAGCGCCAAAAAACTCCCCGCCGCCATGACCACCGACGATGTCGGCGGTTTTCTCGACAATCTGCCCGATGATGATGTACTGGCTGTGCGCGACAAGGCGATCTTCGAGCTCGCCTATTCTTCCGGCCTGCGCGTGGCCGAGCTGATCGAACTGCCGCTAGGCAACCTCGATCTGGCGCATGGCATGGCCACGGTGCTGGGAAAGGGGAGCAAGACGCGCGTGGTACCGGTCGGCAGCAAGGCCATCAACGCGCTCGAAGCCTGGCTGGCACTGCGCCCGACACTGGCTGCCGCAGATGAATCCAGCGTGTTTGTCGGCAAGACCGGAAAACGCCTGACCCCACGTGCGGTGGAAGCGCGCCTGGCGCAATGGCGTATCAAGCTCGGCGTGGCCGAACCACTCTATCCGCACAAGTTGCGTCACAGCTGCGCCAGCCATGTGCTGCAGTCATCGGGGGATTTGCGCGCGGTGCAGGAATTGCTGGGCCACGCCAGCATTGCCACCACGCAGATTTATACCCATCTGGATTTCCAGCATCTGGCGCAGATCTACGACCAGACCCACCCGCGGGCGAAGAAGAAAGATTGATTACGCCGGCGGGACCGGGTCGCTCTGGTAATCGAACAGATCGTAGTTCATCTGCTGCTCGATCAGTTTCAGCGCCCGAACCTTGTATTCACCCGTTGGCGTCAGGATGGAAAGCTCGCGCATCGGCGTGTAGGTGCCCTTGCTGGCCGCGATGCGCGCCGGCTGCTTGAGCGTGGCGATTTCCGGCAGCAATACCGCGGGCAGATAGGTCAGCGGCGCCGCACCAATCGTGGGGCGGATCAAGGCCGGAACCGCACGCGCGGACATCACCTGCAGGCCCATTTCAACGCTGTTGTCGTCATTGACCTGCAGCCAGCGCACCGAGGCCACCATCCAGGCGGATTCTGCGCCGGCGCGCATCGCCACCACCTCGCCGGCATGGGCCAGCCCGTCGGGCACCACCACGGAACGCACGGCAAACCCGCCGGGACTTTCGTTCAGAACCTGCCACTGGGATAGCCGTATTTCCCTTGGCGGCAAAGGGAGGGGCGCCAGCTCTGGCAGTGCTGCTGCATCCTTAAGCGGTGGATCCATGGGAAGGCCATGGTTGAGTTGGGCGCCCACCGCGCGCAGACCGAACACGATGTCGACCCGCGTCTGCGATGCTATCCGTTGGTAGATGCGTTGCGGCGCGATCGCCCACTGGCGGATGATGCGGCGCAGGATCTGCAAGCGCGCCTGAACCTTGGCGCGATCATGCGCCTGCGGGGCCTTGGCTTCGATGACGGCTTCGATCTTGTGCAGATGGCGCGACAATTCCGTGGTATCGAGCAAAATGCTGGTCATGCCCGGGCCTTCAACGATCTTGCTGCCGACATAGCGCGGCGGCATGTCGGAATCCAGTTCGATCAGGAAGTAGCCGGCATGGCTCGGCAGCTTGGTGATCGGCTGAAAATGCGCTAGATGGCCGTAACTTTCCACGAGCTCGACCAGCTTGTCCTGTTCGGGCAGGGCAAAGCGCAGCGGATCGGCCAGCGACAGCAGCAGGATGCGTTTGTAGGTGGCGGCAATCGAGTGGTTCTTGGGTTCGTGCGGCTCATCCAGGAACTGGTTTTTCGCGCCCAGCCGGAAAACCTGGTGGATTTCGCTCCAGGCCCCGGCCGGCATGGGCATGTAAAGGCGGCAGCAAATCCGGTAGAAACGCCAGTAGCTGTTGAGCACGCGCTGGATAAACAACGGGTCTGCCTTGCCGCTTGCGCCGAACAGGGAGCGTTTTTCCAGCCGGCTGACCAAGGCCACTTTCCAGGCCGTAGCCATTTCGTGCCACAGGTTGCGATGGACCGTTGCCGTCTGCCTGGCGCGATCCTTGGCGGGGACACCGTTGGCGGCATAGGAGGCTTCAAAGCTGCCCGCCATCATGTCCAGCATGATTTCATATTCCGCCAGCAGTTTGACGCGCTCGTCGACGGCCAGCTCGATGCGGTTGAGTGAAGCCAGGGCGTCGTGGATCTGGCGCCCGGCTTCGATGACGTTGGAGGTGGGCAGCCCGATCAACCACTCCCGAAGTTTCTTCGGATTGGTTTCGACAACATTTGCCAGGGCCGGAGAGATTTCCGGCAAATCGAGCAACAACTGCATGGATCAGGGTACCTTGTTGCTATCGGGTTTGTTCCAGAGCGGCCAGCGTGCCTGCGGCAAGCTGCTGCGCCTCATCATCATTCAGTACATAAGGGGGCATGAAATAAACCGTTTCCCCTATTGGCCGTACCAGCACGCCTTGTGCCAGTGCGGCAGCAAAAAAGCGCTGGGCAAAGCCTGCCGTGGCATCGGTGACATCAAAGGCCCAGATCATGCCGGTGCGCCGCCAGTTCTTCACCCGGGGATGCGCGGCCAATCCAGCAAAAAACGCATCGAAACGCAGTGCTTTTTCACGGTTGCGTGCGATCACTTCGTCTTCCTTGAAGATGGCCAATGTGGCGAGCGCCGCCGCGCAGGCTAGCGGGTTTCCCGTGTACGAATGCGAATGCAGAAAACCGCGTGCCGTTTCATCATGGTAGAAAGCGCGATAAATGTCATCCTGGCATAGCACAGCTGCAAGCGGCAGGTAACCGCCAGTGATGCCTTTTGAAAGGCAAAGCAGGTCCGGACGGATGCCGGCCTGCTCGCAGGCGAACATGGTGCCGGTGCGGCCGAAACCAACGGCAATTTCATCGGCAATCAAGTGCACGCCAAATTGGTCACAAAGTGACCGGGCACGGCGCAGGTAAAGCGGGTCGTACATCGCCATGCCGGCAGCGCCCTGCACCAGCGGTTCCAGGATCAGTGCGGCAATTTCCCCGTGTTTCTCGGCCAGCAGCGCTGCCAGTGCCGATGCTGCCCGTTCGGCCACGTCCTGCGCCGTTTCTCCCTCGCGCGCTTGGCGCCAGTCCGGGTTCATCACGCAGAAATTGTCGCGCACCAGCGGCGCGTAGGCGCTGCGAAAGATCGGTACATCGGTGACCGACAATGCGCCCAGCGTCTCGCCGTGATAGCTGTTTTCCAGGTAGACGAAGCGGTTTTTCTGCGGAAGACCCTTATTTCGCCAGGAGTGCGCGCTCATTTTCAGGGCGATTTCGGTGGCCGATGCGCCGTCTGAGCCGTAGAACGCATGGCCCAGACCGGTCAGTTCGGCCAGCTGTTCGGACAGACGAACGGCGGGCTCGTGGGTGAACCCAGCCAGCATCACGTGCTCCAGGCTATCCATCTGCCGGCTGATCGCGGCCTTGATGCGTGGTTCGTTATGGCCGAACAGGTTGACCCACCAGCTGGAAACCGCATCGAGAAAACGCCGGCCTTCGCAGTCGTATAGCCACACGCCTTCGCCGCGGCTGATCGGGATCAGCGGGAACGATTCATGCTGTTTCATCTGGGTACAGGGGTGCCAGACGGCGGCCAGACTGCGCTGGAGAAGTTCCTGATTGGTCATGCGAATCGGACCCGGTCAAAAAGCGCATTCTGACGCAAAAGCCGGTGCGCTAACAGGGCGGCGACCGGCGGCTGGTGCAGATCACTGCAGCCCGGTAATGCGCCCATCCGGCAAAACATCGATCCGTTCGCTGGCCGGATGTTCGGGCAGTCCGGGCATCGTCATGATCTTGCCGCTGAGCACCACCAGAAAGCCCGCGCCGCGTGCCAGGCGCACATCGTGTACCGACAGTGGCTGGCCGGGCGCGGCACCGGTCAGGGAATACGGTGTTTTGGCCATGCAGATCGGGAATTGCCGGTAAGTGCGGTCCAGCCGCTCGATTTCGCGCAGCACAGTGTCCGGTGCGCTGAAGCCGGGTGCGCCATAGATGCGGGTGGCAATGGTGTCGATCTTGTCCCGCAAGGGCATGTCGTCGGGATAAAGCAGGCTGAAACGGTTATCGGTCTGCTCGATTTCTTCCAGGACTGCCTGCGCCAGCGCTTGTGCGCCAGCGCCGCCTTCGGCCCAATGCCGGCTGATCACGGCGCGCAGCCCCAAGCGTGCGCATTCCTGCAGCAGCCAGTCGAGTTCGACCGGCGTATCGCCGGGAAAAGGGTTGATGGCCACCACCACCGGCAAGCCGAACCGGTCGTGCAGGTTGGCGTGGTGCCGGAGCAGGTTGCCCATGCCGGCCTGCAGTGCGGCCAGGTTTTCCTGGTCCAGCGCATGCGGCGCGGCCCCGCCGTGGCTTTTGAGCGCGCGCACCGAGGCGACGAGGACTGCCAGCGCCGGCGTCAATCCGCCCTGGCGGCATTTGATGTTGATGAATTTTTCGGCGCCCAGATCGGCGCCAAAGCCGGCTTCGGTGACCACGTAATCGGCCATTTTCAAGGCACTGCGCGTGGCGATCAGCGAGTTGCAGCCGTGAGCGATATTCGCAAACGGGCCGCCGTGGATCAGCGCGGGGTTGTTTTCCAGCGTTTGCACCAGATTCGGCTTGAGTGCGTCCTTCAGCAGCGCGGTCATGGCGCCGGTGACTTTCAGGTCGCGGGCGAAGAAGGGCATGCTGCCATCCGGCCCGCCGTAGCCGATCAGCATGTTGCCGAGCCGCTCGTGCAGTTCGTCCAGCGATTCCGACAGACATAAGGCGGCCATGACTTCCGAGGCTACGGTCAGATCGAATCCTTCCTCGCGCGCGGCCGACCCGCCTGCGCCGAGCGTGATAGTGCGCAGTGCCCGGTCGTTCATGTCGATGACCCGGCGCCAGACGATGCGCTGCGGGTCGAGCCCGAGGGCATTGCCGTGGAACAGGTGGTTGTCGATGTGCGCCGAGAGCAGGTTGTGCGCGGAGGTGACGGCATGGAAATCGCCGGTGAAATGCAGGTTGATGTCGCTTGCTGGCGCCACCTGTGCATGGCCGCCGCCGGTGGCGCCGCCCTTGAGGCCGAAGCACGGGCCGAGCGAAGGCTCGCGCAGGCAGACGATGGTGTTTTTGCCGATTCGGTTCAGCCCGTCGGTGAGGCCGATCGTGGTCGTGGTCTTGCCTTCGCCGGCGGGCGTGGGCGTGATCGCGGTGACCAGGATCAGTTTGCCGTCGTGGCGATGCTGCAGGCGCTCCAGGTAGTCGAGCGAGAGTTTGGCCTTGTAGTGGCCGTAGGGTTCAAGCTCACGCACCGGGATGCCCAGTCGGGCGCCGGCCAGTTCGATGATCGAACGCAGCCGCGTGGCTTGGGCAATTTCACTATCGGACGACATGGCAGACACTCCCGCTGAACCTGTTGCCGGGAGACAATACGCGCAGCCCCGCTCGGCGGTAATACGGACTTACCCGCGCCCAGAAACTACTTGGTGAATTGCTTCCGTACCCGATCGATATGTCGGCGCATGGCGCTGCGAGCCTTGCGTGAATCGCCCTGCCGGATGGCCTCGACGATGGCGCGGTGCTCTTCGAGTACGGCAGTCTGCTCGGCAGCGCCGGTGAAGTGCTTCTCGAACGCGCGGTAGACCGGCAAGGTGCGCTGCTGCCAGAGAAATTCGACCAGATCGATCAGCGTCTGGCTGCCGCTGGCGACGACCACGGCCATGTGGAACCGCTGGTCTTCTTCCAGGAAGCGGGTGCGGTCGTTGATCATGCCTTCCATGGCGAGAAGCGAGGCATCGAGCACGGCCAGTTGTTCCGGCGTGACATTTTCCGCTGCCAGCCCGGCAACTTCACCTTCCAGCAGCATGCGCGCCTGCAGCTGCTCGAGTGGACTGTTCTCGGTATCGGTTCCCTCGGCGATGCTTGCGCGCCGGTCACACACCAGCACGCCATCGCCGACGCGCACTTCCACGAGCCCCATCACTTCCAGCGCAATCAACGCCTCGCGCACCGACGGACGGCTGACGCCCATCTGTTGGGCCAGATCACGCTCGGAGGGCAGGTGACTGCCGGGCGCAAAAATGCCGGAATGGATGCGTTCTGCCAGCGCGTCGGCGATCTGCTTGTACAGACGTCGCGACTGGAATACCGGCAGTCCTGCGTTTGCCCCATTAACGAGCGAATGTTCCTGTGCCATGTCTTGCCTATGTTTATAACGGGTTACGGGCCGCTTGTTGGGTATACCGGAAGAGCATCATTCTATACCCGGATTTTTCGATGAGCGGAAACTTTCCACCAGTTGCATACACCAAATTATACGCCTATACTTTGCTCAATGGTCTTACCAATTTACCTTTTGACCATTTGGCCATCCACCCAAGGAGTGTAACCATGAAAATGACTTTCCGCTGGTACGGTGATTCCGATCCGGTCTCCCTTCAATACATCCGTCAAATCCCGGGCATGACTGGCATCGTTTCCGCCATTTACGATGTGCCAGTCGGTGAAGTATGGCCGATGGACAAAATTTTGGCGCTGAAAGCCAAGATCGAAGCCAATGGTCTGGCATTCGACGTGGTCGAATCGGTACCGGTGCACGAAGACATCAAGCTCGGCAAGCCGAGCCGCGATCGCCTGATCGCCAACTACCAGCAAAACATCCGCAACCTGGCCGCCGCCGGCGTCAAGGTGATCTGCTACAACTTCATGCCGGTGTTCGACTGGACCCGCACGATCCTGGACAAGAAGCTGGAAGACGGCTCGACCTGTCTCGCGTTCAGTACCAAGGAAGTGGAAGAGATCGACGTTAGCAAGGGCATTTCCCTGCCGGGCTGGGATGCCAGCTACAAGGCCGACGAGCTGAAGGCGCTGCTCGCCGAATACAGCAAGATCGACGAAGAAAAGCTGTGGGAACACCTGGAATACTTCCTGAAGGCCATCATTCCGGTTGCCGAAGAAGTCGGCATGAAAATGGCCATCCACCCGGATGATCCGCCCCGTCCGATCTTCGGCCTGCCGCGTATCGTCAAGAACCGCGACGACCTGGCCCGCCTGCTGAAAATCGTCGACACCCCGGCCAACGGTCTGACCCTGTGCTCCGGCTCGCTCGGCGCCGGCTACGAAAACAGCGTGGAAGCCATGGTGCGTGAATTCGCCCCGCAAGGCCGCATTCACTTCGCCCACCTGCGCAATGTGCACGTATCGCCGAACGGTGACTTCGAAGAAACCGCGCACCTGTCCTCCTGCGGTTCGCTCGACATGGCCGCGATCGTCAAGGCTTACCACGACGCAGGCAAGGAATTCTATGCCCGTCCGGACCACGGTCGCATGATCTGGGGCGAAACCGGCAAGCCCGGCTACGGCCTGTACGACCGCGCGCTCGGCGCGATGTACCTGATCGGCCTGTGGGAAGCGATCGACAAGTTCGATACCAAGACCACTGCCTGATTGAGCGCTGTCTGAAGAGATCGTCCATGCCTTGAACGGGATGGGCGATCCCTGCAAATTTTGCCGGCAGGCATCGATCACGCATGCCCTGCCTTGCCCCATGCCATTTTGACCGCATCGGTTCGAATGGCCAGTTTGCACCCCACGCAATCCGAATGGAGAAACCCATGTCCTTACCCAATTTCACTGATCTCGTCGGCAAAGTCGCAGTTGTCACCGGTGGCGGCGGCATCCTGTGCGCCGACATGGCCCGTGCCCTGGCCGAAGCCGGCGCGCGTGTTGCCATCCTTGATCTGAAGCTGGAATCCGCCGAAGCCGTGGCTGCTGCCATTCGCGAAGAAGGCGGACAAGCCATTGCCGTGGCCGCCAACGTGCTGGAACGCGCCTCGCTCGAAACCGCCGCCGCCGAAGTGCTGGCCAAGCTCGGTTCCTGCGACATCCTGGTCAACGGCGCCGGCGGCAATCATCCGAAAGGCACCACCACCAAGGAAAACCTGACCCTGGAAGACTTCCAGAAACCCGATGCTTCCGTGATCAGCTTCTTCGATCTGGATCCGGACGGCATCCGTTTTGTCTTTGACCTGAACTTCCTCGGTTCCTTGATGCCCACCCAGGTTTTCGCCAAGCAGATGGTTGGCCGTCAAGGCTGCAGCATCATCAACATTTCGTCGATGAATGCCTACTGCCCGCTGACCAAGATCCCGGCCTACAGTGCTGCCAAGGCTGCCGTGAGCAACTTCACCCAGTGGCTGGCCGTGCACTTCGCACCGGTCGGCATTCGCGTGAATGCGATTGCTCCGGGCTTCTTCGTGACCAACCAGAACCGTGCACTGCTGTTCGGTGCCGATGGCCAGCCGACCGCCCGTGCCGGCAAGATCCTGAACGGCACCCCGATGGGCCGCTTCGGCGAATCGAAGGAGCTGATCGGCTCGCTCATGTTCCTGACTTCCGAAGAAGCTGCCGGCTTCGTCAACGGCGTGGTCATCCCGGTCGATGGTGCCTTCTCGGCCTATTCCGGCGTGTAAAGTTGCCTCCGCAAAAACTGTCCGTCACTCCTCTTCAGACGGATGGTTTTTGCACCGGGGCAGCCATCGCTGCAAAAAACAAACCCCGCTCTTTTCGAGAGCGGGGTTTGTTTTTTGACTTGATGATTTACTTGGCGCCGATGGTTTCCATTACCACCCACTTGCCGTTTTCGACCTTGTACACGGTGATGCCGCCGTCTTTCAGATCGCCCTTTTCATCGTAACCGATATGCGCCGAGGTCACACCGGCGTGGCTGATCTTGGCCAGCTCGGGCAGATACTTGGTCGGATCAGCGGAATCGGCCTTCTTCATCGCGGCGAGCAGCACGCGGGTCGCGTCGTAGCCGTAGGGGGTATAGATCTCCATTTCGCCGAACTTGGCCTTGTAGCGCTCCAGGAACGCGCTGCCGCCCGGCATCTGTTCGATCGGCACGCCGGCCATCGAGGCGATGGTCCCGTCGGCATCGCTTCCGGCCAGCTTGAGGAAGGTATCGGAGCGCGTCATCTCGCCGGAAACCAGCGGTGCGGCAATACCCAGGCGTTTTTTCTGCTTGGCCATCGGGCCGGATTGGGCATCGGCGCCGCCGAAGAAGATGATGTCCGGCTTCACGCCCTTGATGCTGGTCAGGATCGCGGTGAAGTCGGTTTCCTTGTCGCTGGTGAATTCGTGCTTGGCGATCGTGGCGCCGGCCGCCTTCGCCGCTTTTTCGAATTCATCGGCAAGGCCCTGGCCGTAGGCCGTGCGATCGTCGATGATCGCCACCTTTTGGGCCTTGAGCTTTTCCACCACGAACTTGCCGATCACCGAGCCCTGCTGGGTATCGGAGGTCATCGAGCGGAACGTGGTCTTGAAGCCCTGCGCGGTGTAGGCCGGCGCGGTAGCCATGGCGATCTGCGGCAGGCCGGCGTCGTTGTAGATTTTGGAGGCCGGAATCGAGGTGCCGGAATTGAAGTGGCCGATCATGCCGGCTACCTTGGCATCGACGAATTTCTGCGCCACCTGCGTGGCCGATTTCGGATCGGCCATATCGTCTTCGGCCAGCAGCTCGAACTTCACTTTCTTGCCACCCAGCGTCGGGTTTTCAGCGTTGACGTCGTCGATGGCCATCTGCACGCCGTTCTGGTAACCCTTGCCGTAATGCGATTGCGGGCCGGTCAGCGGCGCGGAAAAGCCGATCTTGACGGTCTGGATGGCTTCCGCAGTGGCCGAAGCGGCAGCGGGGGCGGCCTCCTGTTTCTGACCACATGCCGTCAGCGCCATGGCGGCGCACAGCGACAGGACTAATCTGGCATTACCCGACATTGTTTTCTCCCTGGACAAGATTCATATACGACAACCACTTTGCCATATTGCGTTTTCTGCGTACAGGAAAAAAACCACGGGGGTGGCCGGGTTAAGCACTGCGCGCGGATTTCCGGATTCAAACCGGGCTTGAAGGAGAGGCCTTCGGTATTTTCAGACGAGTGCCGGCGGGCGATGCCGCCCTGCCGGCAGGGGAAGGGCAATCAATGATCCAGGGACTGCAGCTTTTCCACGCTCGGGGCAAAGAATGCCGCGCCGCTGACAGCCCGGGTGAAATTCAGCAGGTGATCAACCCGGCCGTCGTGGATCGGCGCCACCATGCGCGAGAGCATTTTTTCAAAGATGGCCGGATCTCGGCAGTAGGAGCAGAAATACAGGCCGCGCTCGCCACCCGGAATGCCGTAGGGCATGGAATGGCGCAAGAGTTTAAGTTCCTTGCCGCTTCCATTTTCGATATTGACGCGGTGCATGTGGCTGGTCAGCGGCCGGTCGTCCTTGTCCATCTCGATATTGGCATGCTTGGAGCGGCCGATGATGGCTTCCTGCTGCTTCACCGGCAGCTTGTTCCATTCGTCCATGCGGTGCACGAAGCGCTGCACGTGCACGTAGCTGCCGCCGGCCCAGTCGGGGTCTTCCTCGCCGACCAGCGCCACTTCGGCACGCTCATCGCCTTCCGGATTGCCGGTGCCATCGACGAAGCCGGTCAAATCGCGCCCGTCCTGGTAGCGGAAGCCATGCACGACCTCGAGCAGATCCAGCCATTCGCTCAATTCCTTCACCAGCTTGTCGGCGAACTCGTGCAGGAAATCGTACCGCTCGCTGCGCAGGTGCAGCAGCATGTCGGTATCTGTCGAGGGCGCCTGGTGCACGGCACCGGCGATGCGGGGGAACGGGTGCAGCAAGTGCGGGCGCTCTTCCCAGAGTTCATTCCAGATGGTCGGCCCGAAGGCTACCACGGCAGAAAAATGCGCTGCCGGATCCTCGCTCGCCAGATGTGCCGCCCGTTCGGGCAGGTGGGCGAGCAGGGTTTTGAGTTTGTGGCTCGCGCGGCGACCGATGCGGCGCCGGAACAGCAGGAACAGCGTATTCTGGTTGGCATCGGGCAGGATTCCGCTTTGCGGCGTGGCCATCATGATTCTCCTCGGGCAAATTTCCAGATATGGGGCAATATGCCGGCGTAACCTGCATAGCCGTGATCACCCCCCATCGTAATACTTTGGCGGCAGTCGTGGTAAAACGCCACGGCCGCACGGTAATCCAGCGTTTCATCGCCGGTCTGCACCAGCAGCCAGTAGTTTTCCGGGTGGCGTGGCTGGCGCTCAAGCGCGCGCAGATCGTCGGCGAAGCTGGCATCAACCATTTGTATTTCGCCGGTCTGATAGTTGCGCTGCGGCCCGATGTAATCTTTCAGCAAATCGTAGGGCCGCACCGCCGGATTGATCAGCACCGCCCGGCAACCGAATTCCTCTGCCGCCCAGGTGGCATAAAATCCGCCGAGCGAGCTGCCCACCACGCAAATCGCTTCGCCTGCCAGCCCTGCAAAAAGCTGTTGCAGCTGCGTCTTCACCGCCAACGGTGTCGGCGGCAGCTCCGGGCAGTGATACTGCGCGGTCAGTCCCTGTTCTTGCATCCAGAGCGCTGTTTCGCGGGCCTTCTTCGATGCCGGGGAGGAAAGGAAGCCGTGCAAATAGACCAGATGCGGCAATTTTTCCCGGCTCATGGCAGCAGAATGGTCGAACCGCTGGTACGCCGTGCCTCCAGATCGCGATGGGCCTGTGTGGCCTGCGCAAGCGGATAACGCTGGCCGATTTCCACCTTTACTTTGCCGCTGGCCACCACATCGAAAAAGGCCGCAGCACTTTGCAGCAGCTCGGCACGGGTCGCCGTGTAATGGGCGAGTGTGGGCCGGGTGAAGAACAGCGAACCTTTCTGCGACAGGATGCCGGGCGAAAACGGCGCCACTGCGCCGGAAGCATTGCCGAAGCTCACCAGCATGCCGCGCGGTGCCAGGCTATCGAGTGAGCCATCGAACGTGGCCGCGCCCACGCCGTCGTAGACCACCGGTACGCCGCGACCATCGGTGAGCTCGCACACGCGCTGGGCGAAGTTTTCCGTGGCATAGTTGATCACCCGATCGCAGCCGTGGGCGTAGGCGATGGCGGCCTTGGCTTCGGTGCCGACCGTGCCGATTACCGTCGCGCCCAGCGCCTTGGCCCACTGGCAGGCGAGTTGCCCGACACCGCCGGCTGCGGCATGAATCAAGACCGTCATGCCGGCTTCGACCTTGAAGGTGCGGCGCAGCAGGTATTCGGTCGTCATGCCGCGCAGCAGCGCGCCACCGGCAATCTCGTCCGCAACGCCATTAGGTACCGGCACCAGCCGCTCGGCCGGGAACAGGCGGTATTGCGCATAACCGCCTAGCGCGCCGCCGGCATACGCCACGCGATCGCCCGGCTTGACATGGGTCACCTCGGGGCCGACCGCTTCGATCACGCCGGCGCCTTCCACGCCCAAGCCCGAAGGCAGCGGCAATGGATACAGGCCGCTGCGATGGTAGGTATCGATGAAATTCACGCCGATCACCGTGTGGCGCAACAGCACCATGCCTGCGCCGGGCTCGGGTAGATCGAGCGTTTCCAGCTGCAACACATCGGGGCCGCCGGTCTCGGAAAAACGGATCGCTTGGGTTTGCATGTCAGTTCCTTGAACGAATTGTTCCCATTTTAGACAGCAATGAAAAAAAGCGCCGCTCGATTCTGGGCGGAATTGATGCAATTCAGTTATTCGAGGGTAATACGAAGCGGACGGCGCAATTCACGACTAAATCGCTCCACTATTTCCGTTTGCCGGAACGCGGCCGGCAGGACCGGGCATGTTAAAATTGCGGTTTTCCCCAATCAGTTGTTGCCTAGCCATGAACCGCACCGCCGAACTCAATGCCCTGCTCGCCCAACGCATCCTGATCCTAGATGGCGGTATGGGCACGATGATCCAGCGCCACAAGCTCAGCGAAGCGGATTACCGAGGCGAGCGTTTTGCCGACTGGCCGAGCGATCTCAAGGGAAACAATGATCTGTTGGTACTGACCCAACCGCAGATCATTGCCGGCGTGCATCAGGCTTACCTCGATGCCGGCGCGGACATCATCGAGACCAACAGCTTCAACGCCACCAGCATCTCGATGGCCGATTACGGCATGGAAGCGCTGGTGTGGGAAATCAACCACGCCGCTGCCAAGCTGGTGAAAGAGCTGTGCGTGGCGCAAACCGCCAGGACGCCGGCCAAGCCGCGTTTCTGCGCCGGCGTGCTCGGCCCCTTGAACCGCACCTGCTCGATCAGCCCGGACGTGAACGACCCCGGCTACCGCGCCGTGCATTTCGATCAGTTGGTCGAAGCCTACACCGAGGCGGTCGATGGCCTGGTGACGGGCGGCGCCGATATTCTGCTGGTCGAGACCATCTTCGATACGCTGAACGCCAAGGCCGCCGTTTTCGCGATCCAGAAATACTTCGACGACAAGAACATTGAATTGCCGGTGATGATCTCCGGCACGATCACCGACCAGTCCGGCCGCACGCTGACCGGGCAGACCACCGAAGCGTTCTACAACAGTCTGTCGCATGCCAATGCCCTGAGCTTTGGCCTGAACTGCGCGCTTGGCCCCGATTTGCTGCGTCCTTATGTCGAGGAAATGGCGCGCGTATCGGCGAGCTTTGTCTCGGTGCACGCCAACGCCGGCCTGCCCAACGCGTTCGGCGAATACGATCTGACTCCTGTCGACATGGCCGTGCAGGTGCGTGAATGGGCCGAGTCGGGCCTGATCAATATCGTCGGCGGTTGCTGCGGCACCACGCCCGAACACATTGCCGCGATAGCCGATGCCGTTACGGCGATCTCGCCGCGCGTGTTGCCGCAGATCGAGAAGAAATGCCGCCTCTCCGGCCTCGAGCCGTTCAACATCGGCGACAGCGATCTCTTTGTGAACGTGGGCGAGCGCACCAACGTGACTGGCTCCAAGGCGTTTGCCCGGCTGATCCTGGCCGGCGATTACGCCGCGGCACTGGTGGTTGCGCGCCAGCAGGTCGAGGCCGGCGCGCAGGTGATCGACATCAACATGGACGAAGGCATGCTCGACGCCCACAAGGCGATGACCACCTTCCTCAACCTGATCGCCGCCGAGCCGGACATCTGCCGCGTGCCGATCATGATCGATTCGTCCAAGTGGAGCGTGATCGAAGCGGGCCTCAAGTGCGTGCAGGGCAAGTGCATCGTCAATTCGATCTCGATGAAGGAAGGCGTCGACAACTTTATCGCCCAGGCCAAGCTGCTGCGGCGCTACGGCGCGGCGGTGATCGTGATGGCGTTCGACGAAGCCGGCCAGGCCGATACCTTCGCGCGCAAGATCGAAATCTGCGAAAAGAGCTACCGCATCCTGGTCGATCAGGTCGGCTTCCCGCCCGAAGACATCATCTTCGACCCGAACGTGTTCGCCGTGGCGACCGGCATCGAGGAGCACGCGCTGTACGGCCTCGATTTCATCCGCGCCACCGGCTGGATCAAGCAGAACCTGCCGCATGCCAAGATTTCCGGCGGCGTATCGAACGTATCCTTCAGCTTCCGCGGCAACAACAAGGTGCGCGAAGCGATCCACGCTGTGTTCCTCTATCACGCGATTCAGCAGGGCATGACGATGGGCATCGTCAACGCCGGTGCGCTGGAAGTGTATGCCGAGATCGATCCCGAGCTGTGCGAGCGCATCGAGGACGTGGTGCTGAACCGTGTGCCGAAAAACGGCGGCGACGCGACTGAACTGCTGATCGAGATCGCCGAGCGCTTCAAGGGCGACGCCAATCAGTCCAAGGGCGAGGATCTGTCCTGGCGTAGCGGCACGCTGCAGGAGCGCATCACCCATGCGCTGGTGAAAGGCAACACCACCTTCATCCTGGAAGACACCGAAGAAGCGCGTTTGGCGGCCGAGCGCCCGATCCATGTGATCGAAGGCCCGCTCATGACCGGCATGAACGTGGTCGGCGATCTGTTCGGTGCGGGCAAGATGTTCCTGCCGCAGGTGGTGAAATCCGCCCGCGTGATGAAGCTGGCCGTGGCGCATCTCGAACCGTTCATCGAGGAAGAAAAGGTGCGCATGGGCCTCGCCGATGCGCCGGCCAAGGGCAAGATCATCATGGCGACGGTGAAGGGCGATGTGCACGACATTGGCAAGAACATCGTCGGCGTGGTCCTGCGTTGCAACAACTATCAGGTGACCGATCTGGGCGTGATGGTGCCGGCGCAGAAGATTCTGGATGCCGCGCGCGAAACCGGCGCCGACATCATTGGCCTCTCCGGCCTGATCACGCCGTCGCTCGAAGAAATGAGCCACGTCGCCAAGGAGATGGAGCGCCAAGGCTTCACCGTTCCGCTGATGATCGGCGGCGCGACCACCAGCAAGGTGCATACCGCGGTGAAGATCGAGCCGAACTACCCGAGCGGCAACGTGATCTACGTGGCAGATGCCAGCCGCGCGGTCGGTGTGTGCTCGAACCTGCTCTCGGACGAGCTGAAGCCCGATTTCGTCGCCAAGGTGAAAGCCGAATACGAGAACATCCGCCATATCCACTACAGCAAGGAGCGCACGCCGCTGCTGCCGTTGGGCATTGCGCGCGGCAATGCTTTCCGCTTCGACTGGGCCGACTACACGCCGCCGAAGCCGAAGCAGCTGGGCGTGTTCAAGTTTGAAAACTACTCGCTGGCCGCGATTGCCGAATACATCGACTGGAGCCCGTTCTTTAACGCCTGGGAGCTCTACGGCAAGTACCCGAAGATCCTGGAAGACAAGGTCGTCGGCGAAGAGGCGAAGAAACTGTTCGCGGACGCGCAGGCGCTGCTGCGCCAGATGATCGCGGAAAACTGGGTGCGTGCCAGCGGTGTTATCGGCCTGTTCCCGGCCAACAGCGTGAACAACGAAGACATCGAGCTTTACGACCCGGCCACGGGCGAGACGCTGATGACCTGGCACAACCTGCGCCAGCAAAACCAGAAAGCGTCAGGCAAAACCAACTGGTGCCTGGCCGATTTCGTCGCGCCGAAGGAATCCGGCAAGGTCGATTACCTCGGCGCGTTTGCCGTGACGGCGGGCCTGGGCATCGACGCGCACGTGGCCCGCTTCGAGGCCGAACACGACGACTACCACGCGATCATGGTCAAGGCCCTGGCCGACCGCTTGGCCGAAGCGTTTACCGAGCTGATGCACGCCAAGGTGCGGCGCGAGCTGTGGGGCCACGCCGCCGACGAGGTGCTCGACAACGAGGCGCTGATTGCCGAGCGCTACACCGGCATCCGCCCCGCCCCCGGCTACCCGGCCTGCCCCGACCACATCGCCAAGGGCGAGCTGTTCAAGCTGCTCGACGCGCCCAGCATCGGCATGGGCATCACCGAAAGCTATGCGATGCTGCCCACTGCCGCGGTGAGCGGCTTCTACTTCAGCCATCCGGACGCGCGCTATTTCGCGGTTGGCAAAGTGGGCAAGGATCAGGTCGAGGATTACGCCAAGCGGCGCGGGGTGAGCATCGAGCAGGCAGAGCGGGATCTGGCGCCGGTGCTGGGCTATCACGCGTAAATAAGCGTCAACAAGAGGCCGCAGTGATGCGGCTTTTTGTTAGGGTTTTCGTATTTGAAAAATTGGCAGCAAATATTTTTTGGAATGGTTCATGGATAAGCATTACGACGAATATTACATACGCTCAATCACCGATATGGGCGATTCTCGTAATGTGGTCACCAACCAGGCCATTTATACCCGCAAGAAAATAAAGCTGGTGGAGAAAGGCATCAAAGTCAATTCCTCCCTCTTTGAGCGTCTGGTCCGAAACAAGCTGGTTCCCAATATCGACGAATGTCTTACGGTGGAAGGGGGCGTCACCCCGGATAGCATCCGGGAGTACGCCAGGAATCTGCTCGATCACGATCCGGGTTTGTATCCCTTGCGCAGCGAGCCGGATTATCGGGAACGAATGCTGCGTGCTTTTTTCGGGATGCCGATTTCAGCGCCCATGGCCTTCAAGCTGACACTGGCAAGTTACCAGCGTCCGGAGGTCTACGATCACTCTATCCGGGTGGCCCTGATTTCCTTGTATCTGGCCATCAAGAGCAATATCCATTCCGAGCAGGATCTCTCCGCGCTGGCTGCTGCCGCCGTTTTCCATGATATTGGCATCCTGCATGTCTCTGCCGATTTGCTGCGCCCGGGACGCCGCCTGAAGGAATCGGAGAGGCACCATCTGTATGCGCATCCGATCACCGGATTTCTGATATTGCGCGAATATTCCGAATACCATCCCGATATCAGCCGCCCGGTCTTCGAACATCACGAAAGGCTGGATGGCAGTGGTTATCCGCGCGGACTGAAAGATGAGGAAATCTGCTTTGGCGCACAAATCCTGATGCTGGCCGAAGTCGCCAATACGGTATTTGAACGCAGTCCGAAATCGCAAAGCCTGGCCAAACTCTCCGTTTTACTGCGCCTGAATCAGAAAAAATTCAATCGTGCATTGAGCAATCAGCTGCTCTCCCTGGTGCGCGACATGCAAATGGACCAGCGCATGGAGGGCGAGCTGACCCCTGCAACCGTACTGGAATCCAAGCTCACCGAGGTCGCGCGGGTCTTTCAGGATTGGGATGTCACCCGCACGGCGTGCCGGGACGAAGCGGAAATCCGGCTTCCTTCCCAATTACAGACCGTGATTGACGAGCGGATTACAGACTTGCATCGCGTGTTGTCGGATGCCGGGTTCGATATGGAGCATCCTGCAGCGCTGATCGAGATCCTGCACGGCGATGTACAGGCTCTGACCGAGGTGCAGATCCTGCTCGAGGAAACCCGCTGGCAACTGGCGGACATCATTCACGAGGTACGCCGGCGCGAGAAGGCGATCGACGCGCCCGAGCGCGATATGCATACGCAGATCATCGACTGGCTGGCGCGCAGCGAAAAAACGCTCAAGCTGGTCTAGAAATTTTTCTTGGGCAAGCAGTCTTTCAGGGCCGTAGGTGCGATTAGCGTAGCATAATCGCACGCATGCCAAACCCGGAAAATCCCCCAAGGGCTAACCCAGGCAACGCTGACTGCTGAAGAGATTTGCAATCAGCACCCCTGCAAAAGCCAGAGTCCTTGATGTCATCTCGCGGTTCAAATAATGCCGGAATACCCGGATGCAGCAACGCCCCCCGGTCGCCGTATAATCAAGACTGCCATTTCCGATGGAAGCTTGCCATGTCTTCGCAATACCAGCCATTTATCGCCCGTCGCCAGCGTCTTGCCGGCCAACTCAAGCCCGGCGTGGTGATTCTGCCCACCAGCGGCGAGATCGCCCGCAATGCCGATACCACTTACCCCTTCCGCTTCGATTCCAGCTTCTATTACCTGACTGGGTTTTCCGAACCCGATGCAGTGTTCGTGCAGGTGATCGGCGAGGACAAGGTGGAAAACCTGCTGTTCTGCCGCGAAAAGAACGAAGAGCGCGAGATATGGGACGGCTATCGTTACGGTCCGGCAGCGGCGGCCGAAACCTTTGGTTTTGACGCGGCGTATCCGATCGAGGAGCTCGATGCGAAGTTGGCCGAGCTGCTCAAGAACCAGCCGCGTGTGCATTTCCCGTTCGGCAAGGATGCGGGATGGGACCGCCGGCTGGCGGGCTGGCTCGATGCGGTGCGGGCGCAGGTGCGTGCCGGCGTGCGCGCACCGGCCGAGATCGTCGATATTCGCGGCACGCTGCATGAAATGCGCCTGATCAAGGATGCGCACGAGATCGCCGTATTGCGCCACGCCGGCCGGATCAATGCCACCGCGCATATCCGCGCCATGCGCGCGGTCAAGCCGGGCATGGTGGAATACGAGATCGAGGCCGAGTTCCTGCACGAATTCTGCCGTCACGGCAGCCGCTTCCCGGCCTACGGCAGCATCGTCGCTTCCGGCGCCAACGCCTGCGTGTTGCATTACGTGGAAAACAACAGCCGCATGCAGGATGGCGATCTGTTGTTGATCGATGCCGGTTGCGAACTTGAAGGCTATGCCAGCGATATCACGCGCACCTTTCCGGTCAACGGCAAGTTCAGCGGCCCGCAGAAGGATGTGTACGAGATCACGCTCGCCGCGCACCAGGCGGCGTTCGATCTGGCCCGCCCCGGCGTGGCCTGGCACGAAATCCACGACGCCGCGACGAAAGTGCTGGCGCAGGGCATGCTTGATCTGGGCTTGCTGCAAGGCTCGCTCTACGGCGTGCTCGAATCTGGCAGCTACAAGCAGTTCTACATGCACCGCACCGGGCACTGGATGGGGCTCGATGTGCATGACGTGGGCGAATACAAGGTTGGCGACGACTGGCGTCAGCTGGAAGCCGGCATGGTGTTCACGATCGAGCCGGGCTTCTATATCCGCCCGGCGGCGAATGTGCCCAAGCATCTGGAAAACATCGGCGTGCGCATCGAGGATGACGTGCTGGTCACGACGGACGGCCATGAAAACCTCACCGCGCTCTGCCCGCGTACAGTGGCGGACATCGAAGCGGCGATGGCGGCCAAATGATCGCGACCCGCGTGCCTACGCATGTCGATGTGCTGATCGTCGGCGGCGGCCCGGTCGGCGCGCTGCTGGCGCAACGGCTGGCCGCGACGGATCTGAGCGTGCTGGTGGCCGAAGCGCGCCCGGCGCCGCTGGATGACCCGCGTGCGCTGGCGCTGTCCTGGGGCAGCCGACAACTGCTCGGCGATGCCGGGTTGTGGGATGCGCAGCTGGAGGCTACGCCCATCCAGCGCGTGCATGTCTCGCAGCAGGGCACGCTGGGCCGGGTGGAGCTCACCCACACCGAAGCCGGTTTGTCTGAGCTCGGTTGCGTGGTGAGTTACGGCAAGCTGGCGGCATTGCTGCGCCAGCGGCTGGCGGCCGGCCCGGTACCGCTACTGGAAAACGCCGAAGTCACCGCACTGCGCCAGCTCGAGGCCTATGCCGAAGTGCAGATTGCCCACGCCGGGCAAACACACAGCGTCACCGCCCGGCTGGTGGTACTGGCCGATGGCGGCAAACTCGCCGCCACCCTGCCCAATTTAAACCAGCACGCCAAGCCTTACCGGCAGCAGGCGATTCTTGCCTTGCTCACGCCGGCCATTCCGCACGACAACACCGCCTGGGAGCGCTTTGCCGATGGCGGCCCGCTGGCCCTGCTGCCCTGCGGCCAGCAACTGGCACTGGTCTGGACGCAATCGCCCGAACATGCCGCCGCGCGGCTGGCGCTGGACGATGCGGCGTTTCTGGCCGAGCTCAATGCCCAGCTCGCCGGGCGCGCGCCGAAGATGATCGCCGCGGGGCCACGCAACAGTTTCCCGCTGGCGTTGAAGACGATGGATCAGGTGGTGGGCAAACGGCTGGCGCTGATCGGCAACGCTGCACAGATCCTGCATCCGGTGGCCGGGCAAGGGCTGAACCTGGGCCTGCGCGACGCCGATACGCTGG
This sequence comes from Pseudomonadota bacterium, assembly GCA_018261735.1. GTDB lineage: Bacteria > Pseudomonadota > Gammaproteobacteria > Burkholderiales > Chitinibacteraceae > Formivibrio. The sequence continues at coordinate 812 of JAGTRM010000002.1, read as the reverse complement.
CAACGCTGCTGGAACATGCCGACAAGGCCGAGATCGGCGCCAGCTCCCAGCTCGCGCGCTACGCCCGCCTGCGTCGGCGCGATGCCGGTGCGGTCACGTACTTTACCGATGGGTTGGTCGAGCTGTTCCGCTCGCCGTTTCCGCCGCTCAAGCACGCGCGCAGCCTGGGGCTGTTGGCACTCGACCTGTGCGGCCCGGCCCGGCGCGAACTGGCGCGGAAAATGGTTTTCGGGTCACGCTGACCCGCTCCGGGACTACTCCAGTAAGCCCTGCCGCCGCAGTTCGTCCTTCACCAGCTCGGCGATGCGCGGCGCCAGGCACATTTCCATGTCGCGGCTGATTTCTTCGGTGAGCTTGTGCAGCGAATCGGCGTAAAAGGTGCTCATCAGACTGGCAAAATGCTGGCGGGTGAGCTGCGCCACCTCGGTGGAGATATCCACCGCGATATGTGCGGCGACTGAGGCGGTAATCTCGGCCAGCGCGGCTTCGGTCAGCTTCGGCGCGGGCGGGGCCATCTCCTCCAGCTCGGGTTGCGGATCGTCCCAGCTGTGATCGGCTTCGATCAGCGTCAGTGCTTCGACTTCTTCATCTAGTGCAGCAGGCTCTTCTGCGACTTTAGCGACTTCTGCTACTTCTGCTACTTCTGCTACTTCAGCGACTTCAGCGACTTCAGCGACTTCAGCGACTTCAGCGACTTCAGCGACTTCAGCGACTTCAGCGATTTCAGCGATTTCAGCGATTTCAGCGATTTCAGCGATTTCAGCGATTTCAGCGATTTCAGCGATTTCAGCGATTTCAGCGATTTCAGCGAT
>JAGTRM010000032.1 GCA_018261735.1 Pseudomonadota bacterium | reverse complement strand
CGTTGCGCTGCTGAAGATTCCCTTCCTGCAATTTGTTGGCGGCCTGCTGCTGGTGTGGATTGCCTACCAACTGTTGACCGAGGAAGAAGAAGCGGAAGGTACCGAGCATCATGGCCATGGCAACCTGACAGGTGCGGTCAAGACCATCCTGATCGCCGACGTGGTAATGAGCCTGGACAATACGCTGGCCATCGCCGGTGTTGCCAAGGGTAACTACACCCTGCTGGGTCTGGGTCTGGCCCTGTCGATTCCGCTGGTGGTTTTCGGCAGCACGATCATCATGAAACTGATGGATCGTTACCCGGTCATCGTTTACATCGGTGCGGGCCTGATTGCCTACACCGCCGGCGAAATGATCGAAGGTGATAAGGCAGTCCAGCCTTACCTGCCGCACATCTTCCACGGCACCCCGTATCTTGCGATTCTGCTTACCGTCGCCGTGGTGGGTTATGGCTGGTGGTACAACAAGAAGAAGGGTCGTTCCGCACACGATGTGCTGGTTGCAGACGAAGAGGCTGCCGAGCGCCTGGAAGACAAGATCGACTGATCTTTGTCTTGCCTGCATACAAACGGGAGCCAAGGCTCCCGTTTGTTTTTCCACTCAATCGATCGCCAGCACCAGCAAGGCAGCAATCCCGGCACCGATGCCGGCCGGAATGCCGAAGCGCTCAAGCCGGGACACAGCGCTGCCAGCAATCACCTCGACGGGCACGCTGGTCAATTCCAGCACCCGGTTGGTCACCGAAGCTTCCAGCATGCGAGTCAGCGAATTCTTGCGCGCCGTGCTCATTACAATCAGATCGCACCGCAGGCGCTTGGCAACGGCCACGATCAAATCTGCCTTTGCGCCTTTTTCGATATGTGGTGAATAAGGGATGCCATGCCGTTCCAGCAATTCACGGCAGGGTTTCAATGCCTTTTCGGCCTCTTCCCGATGCCAGGCATCGCGGTTTTTCTTGCTGATAAAGCGCGCCATATAGTGCGAAAACAGTGGCTGGACATTAAGCAGATGGATTTCCATGTCCGAGTGCTTCATGAATTCATTGATCAGGTGGCGCACCGCATAAAGCGAGTTGGGCGAACCATCGACAGGCACGAGTATCTTTTGCATGGCTTTTTCTCCTTGGTTTGGATCGATGGCGGGCATGGCGGCCTGCCGTTGCTGGGCAAATTTGGCCAGTCGCGCGCTGATGCGCGATTCCAGCCTGTGGTGATTCTTGACAAAACCGGACCAGAGCACGCCGAACACGACCACAAAATAGGTCAGCGGAACAATGGCATCATTGGCAGCAAAGAATTCGCCAAGCAGTGGCTCGCTCGTCATCATCTTGACGGCGGTCCACGCCAGCACACCGGCTCCGAAATAGACAATCGCCGGATAGCGCTCGACATAGCGCAAGATCACGCTGCTCCCCCAGACCACGATGGGCACGCTGATCAACAATCCCAGCACCACCAGGACAAAACTGCCGTGTGCGGCGCCGGCTACCGCCAGCACGTTATCCAGCCCCATGATCGCGTCGGCGACCACGATGGTGCGCATGGCTCCCCAGAAACTGCTGGCCGGCTTGATATGTGCACCTTCTTCACTATTGTGTTCGCCCGGCAACAGCAAGCGATAGGCAATCCAGACCAGCAAGGCGCCGCCCGCAAACAGTAAACCCGGCACTTTCAGCAGCCAGACCACGATCAAGGTCATGGCAATGCGCATGGCGATAGCGCCGACCGTTCCCCACAAGATGGCGCGTTTTTGCAAATGCTGCGGCACATTGCGCGCCGCCAATGCGATCACGATGGCATTGTCGCCAGCCAGCATCAGGTCGATCACGATGATGGCAAACAGTGCGGATAGAAATTCCGCCGAAATAAACTCCATGAGTTTGTTCTCCCTTTTTTGTACTTAACTACATTATGGGAAAGGTCAAAGCAGAGGGGAAATTGAAGATCGGCATGCTTTCAATTACAAAACGTGATTCCATTCATAAACCACGATGCTGATCATCTGAAAATGGAATGAAACTTTTTCACCGGAAATTGGTCGTTTTGTTTATTGCTTGACAGCGTCTTATTGGCTGAATAGATAATGAATTGTCGCCGGAAAACCGGCGGCCCCTCCAAAGGGGAGTAGCCTCGACAGATTAGCTCTGTTGCAACGCGGTCGTCATTTCGGGTTCGCCCCGGTCGCGTTGGCGTATTGAACATGCGCAAGCGAGACCTTTGCCTCCTGGCAAAGGTCCGTCTGGATATAGCGGTTTTTGCCTGTGAGCAAGTGCGGTTCGAATGGCCGCACTTTCCGGGGTAAAGACCGCTTTTTCATATCGGAAGGCGGAACAACCAGGCTCTTTGGAGTAAATACATGCCACTTACCCGCGTTCAGCGCTACCTGAAACACAGCTCCCTTCCCCAGTTGACCGTATTCGAGGCCTGCGTCCGCCTGGGCAATTTCACCCGTGCGGCCGAAGAACTGCACATGGCGCAGCCCACTGTTTCCACCCAGATCCGCAAGCTCACCGAAACGGTCGGGCTACCGCTGTTCGAGCAGATCGGCAAGCGGGTTCATCTCACCGAAGCCGGCCAGCTTCTGCACAAGGCATGCCTGGATATCTTTTGCACGGTCGAGGAGATGGAACACCACTTCGAAGATCTGCGTGGATTGACTGCCGGACACTTGCGTTTGGCAGTCAGCACGACGGGGAAATATTTCACCCCACGCTTGCTCGCGGCGTTCATGCAACGCCACAAGGGAATTGAGGTCTCGCTGGAAATCCACAACCGGCGCGTATTGATCGACCGTCTGTCCGCCAACCTGGATGATCTCTATATCTTCGCGCACCCACCCGTCGACCTGGATGTGGTGCGTCAAGCCATCCTGCCCAACCCGATGGTGGTTTTTGCCCATGCCGACCATCCGCTGGCGCGGGAAAAAAACATCCCCTTGGCAAGAATCGCAGAAGAGCCTTTCCTGATGCGCGAAGTCGGTTCCGGCACGCGCATGGCGGTAGAAGATGTATTCGCCAGGGCGAGTCTTGAACCGAAGATACGCATGGAATTAAGCGCCAATGAATCGATCAAGCAGGCCATCCTGGCAGGACTTGGCATCTCGATCATGTCGCGCTATACCCTGGGGCTGGATACCGACCACACCGAGCTGGTCACGCTCGACGTTCAGGGGTTCCCGCTGGAATCACAATGGTATTTTGTTTATCCGGTCGGCAAACAGATTTCTGTTGCGGCGCGCACTTTCATGGATTTCGTGCGCGCGGAAGCCCGGGAGCGGGTATTCGAGCATTTGATCCCGCATTGAATGGAACGTCACCAGCCCATCAGCTGGCCGCCATGCTGCTTCAGCCAACCACGCTGCGTTTTCCAGTCCGGGCAATGGGCTTCGACGATCGCCCAGAAACGCGGCGAATGGTTGAGCTCGGCCAGATGCGCCAGCTCGTGGATGACCACGTAGTCGATCACGGCCGGCGGCGCCTGCATCAGCCGCCAGTTCAGCCGCACCCCGCCGGTCGCGGAACAACTGCCCCAGCGCCCGCGCGCCGAAGACAATGCCACGCGGCGGGGAACCAGCCCCATCCGCCCGCTCCAATGCTGCACCCGAGCGCCAAAATGCGGACGCGCCGAGCGCTGGTAGAAATGCGCCAGTTTGGCGGTAATGTGTTCGGGATGATCGCTGGCCGCCAGATGCAGCTCGGCACCGGCAATGCGGGAACGGGCGCTGCCGGTGCGCAGAATCACGGCCTCCCCCAGCCACAGCACCGGGTTGCCGCAGGACAGTCCCATTGCAGGTGCCGGCTGTTTGGCCTGCTCGGCCAATTTGGCCATGATCCAGTCGAGCTTTTGCCGGACCGCGCGGTCGGCTTCAACCGCCGGCAGGCGCAAGGGCAAAGTCACGGTCAGGCCGTCGCGGGATATCTTCAGGCCGATGCTGCGCCGGTCGCTGCGCTTGAGCCGGTAAGTCAGCGTTTGATCGGCAAGTTGCAGAACCCGCGCAGTCATTGATCCTGGCGGCGGGGGAAGTGCGGGCCGCGCACGGCGATTTTTTCCATCTCGCCCTCGATCCAGCCCTCGACTTCGGTCGTGATCTCATGGGGGGTACGCCCGGCGGTTTCAATCGGCTTGCCGATCACCACGGTGATCTCGCCCGGCCACTTGAGGAAGGAATTGCGCGGCCAGAATTCACCGGAATTGAGCGCCACCGGCACGATCGGCACGCCGACATCGACGGCCAGACGCGCGCCGCCATGCTTGTACTGGCCGCGCTTGCCGGGCGCCACGCGCGTGCCTTCCGGAAAGATCACAATCCAGAACCCCTTGGCCACGCGGTCACGCCCCTGTTCCATCAGCATCTTTTGCGCGCTGGTACGCTTGGTGCGGTCAATGGCAATCGGCGACAGCGTGCTGATCGCCCAGCCGAAGAACGGCAGGCTGAGAATCTCGCGCTTCATCACCCAGACCTGCGGCGGGAAGAAAACCTGCAGCGCCATGGTTTCCCAAGCTGACTGGTGCTTGCACATCACCATTGCCGGGCCGGCCGGAATGTTTTCCTGCCCGATCACGCGATAACGCAACCCGCAGGTGATTTGCAGCCAGGGCACCATGAACTTGGCCCAGCAGGACATGATGCGGTAACGCTGCAACGGCGGCAGAGGACGGATCAAATTGCCGATCAGGGCAAACAGCGGGGTCAGAATAACGATGGCAAGCCAGAACAGCGCAGAACGAAACCAGATCATGAAAGCAATCAGCCTTTCTCGCCCTCGCGGGCCAGCAGGAAGGCCGCGACAGCAGCCAGGTTGTTGAATACCAAGGTATTGGGCGGCAAGCTGCCGGCCGCTTCGGTCGACGCGCCTTTGCCGGTGCGCACCAGGATCGGCAAGCCATCCAGCGCGGCAACCGATTCCAGATCACGCCTGGAATCGCCTACCATGATCAACTGCATGGGCTGCACATGGTAGCGACGGGAAATCTCGTACAGCAATCCCGGCTTGGGCTTGCGGCAGTCGCAGCCATCGCCGGGATCGTGCGGACAGAAGAATACGGCATCGATATGCCCGCCGGCATTGGCCACGGCGCGGTGCATCTTGGCATGGATATGGTTGAGAACCTCCACCGTAATCATGCCGCGCCCGACCGCGGACTGGTTGGAAGCCACCACGATGTTCCAGCCAGCCCGGTAGAGATCGGAAATCGCTTCCAGACTGCCGGGCAGCGCCTGCCATTCCTCCGGCGACTTGATGTAATCCGGACTATCCTCGTTGATCACGCCATCGCGATCGAGCACCAGTAATTTCATGGACAGAACACCTTTTCACCACAGGGGCGCCAGAAAGTTTTCCTGGCGCACGCCGGTTTATTCAGCCAGCAGCGAAAGCTCTGCCACCCGGTTCATCAGATCGGCCAGCGCGGCCAGCAATGCCAGGCGGTTGCCGCGCACCGCCGGATCGTCCGCCATGACCATCACGCCGTCGAAGAAGGCATCCACCGGCGCCTTGAGCGCCGCCAGCGCCTTGAGCGCGGCAGCGAAATCACCGGCTTTCAGCAACGCCTCGACTTGCGGCGCCAGGGCGGCATACTCGGCGTAAAGCGCCGTTTCGGCCGCATCGGCAAACAGCGCGGCATTCACGGCCGGAATCGCACCTTCCACCTTTTTCAGGATATTGCGGATGCGCTTGTTGGCCGCAGCCAGCGCTGCGGCTTCCGGCAGCGCCTTGAACGAGGCCACCGCCGAGAGGCGCAGCACCACTTCATCCAGGCGGGTGTGCTTGAGCGCCAGCACCGCTTCGATATCGGCCGCCGGGTAATCCGTGGCGAGATAATTTTTCAGGCGCTCGAGCATGAAGTCGAACACGCCATCGACGGTATTGCCGGCGATCACGCCAGCCGGGAAAGTCGCTGCGGTGGCCATCAGCAAGGCATGCAGATCCAGCGGCAAGCTCAGCACCATGCGCAGCACGCCCAGCGCGGCACGACGCAGTGCGAACGGATCCTTGTCGCCGGTCGGAATCAGGCCGATGCCGTAGATGCCGACGATGGTTTCCAGCTTGTCGGCCAGCGCCACGGCGGTCGCCACCGGGCCGACCGGCAGGCTGTCGCCGGCAAAGCGCGGGTGGTAATGGCCTTCGATCGCGGCGGCCACGGCTTCCGCTTCGCCGTCATGACGGGCGTAATACATGCCCATGATGCCCTGCAGCTCGGGGAACTCGCCCACCATGTCGGTCAGCAAATCGGCCTTGGCCAGATACGCTGCGCGCTCGGCCTGCGCCTTGTCGGCACCGAGGACCGGGCCGATCTCGCCGGCCAGTTTCTGCAGGCGCTGCACGCGTTCGAGCTGGCTGCCGATCTTGTTGTGATAGACCACCATCCCGAGCTTGGCGACACGCGCTTCCAGCGGATGCTTCTGATCCTGTTCGAAGAAGAACTTGGCATCGGAAAGCCGTGCGCGCAGCACGCGGGCATTGCCCTGGATGATATGCGACGGATCGGCGGTTTCCAGGTTGGAAACCACCAGGAACTTGGACAACAACTTACCGTTGGCATCAAGCAGCGGGAAATATTTCTGGTGCTGCTGCATGGAAAGAATCAGGCACTCCTGCGGCACCTTGAGGAATTCTTCGCTGAATTCGCCGACATAGACCATCGGCCACTCGACCAGCGCGGTCACTTCGTCCAGCAGACCTGCCGAGGGCGCGATGTGCGCGGTCTGCGATTCGGCCGCGGCGGCCAGCCGCTCTTCGATCAGATGACGGCGGGCGGCGAAGTTCGCCACTACGCGGCCGTCTTCATACAGCTTGCCGGCATATTCCTCGGCGCGCGCCAGAGTGATCTCGCCAGTGGAGAGGAAGCGGTGGCCGAGCGTGGCGCGCCCGGATTCCAGATGCAACACCCTGGCCGGCACCACATCGGCGCCGTGCAGCACGGTCAGGCGGTGCACCGGGCGGATGAACTGGCCGTCGCGATCGCCCCAACGCATCATCTTCGGCGCGGGCAGTTTCTTCAGCGCCGCTTCGATAATGCCGGAGAGCACCGCCACCAGCGATTCGCCCGGCTTGACCGAGCGGAAAATGAACACGTCCTGCTTGCCGTCCGATCCCTGTTCCAGCTGGTCAAGCGCTTCGGGCGCGATGCCGCAGGAGCGGGCAAAACCGAGTAGCGCCGGTGTCGGCTTGCCATCCTTGAAGCCGGCAGCCACGGCCGGCCCCTTGCGCTCGATACGCTGCTCGGGCTGGATCGCCGCTACGCCCGGGATCGACACCGCCAGGCGGCGCGGGCTGGCATAGCTCGCGTATTCGGTCTCCTTGGCCACGAAACCAAGCTTGGCCAGCTCGTCAAAAATGGCGGAGGAAAAGGCCGCGCCAAGCCGCACCAGCGCCTTGGGCGGCAGTTCTTCGGTCAACAGTTCAATCAGCAGGGTCGGGTTCATTTCAGCTTGTCTCATTTACTTGTTGGCGGCGCTTTTGTCCGCTTCTATCTTGCACACCTGGCGCACGAAATCGGCACCAAACGTATTCTCCGGCGGCGAGGAAAATTCCCACTGGTAACCCGGCACATCGTAGCGGGCCACCAGGGCATCGTTCTCGTCGGTCATTTCCACCGCCACCCCGGCCATGCGGCCCGATTTGCAATCGATGGCCTGGCGCGTGAATTTCTTGCGGAACTTGCCCTTGGAAACACCATCGATCTGTTCGGTGTTGAAGTTCTGCACCATCCAGACGTAAACGTACTTGTCGTCCGGAAACTCGCTGTTGCGGGTAATCGAATCGACATTAACCAGTACGTCGAAATCCGGCATGCGGCCATAGCGCCGCCATTCGCCTTTTTTTGGCGCGGGATCTGCCGGCTTGCCCGACTCATACCCCAACTTTTCGCCACAGGCGGTCAAGACCAGCAGCGCCAGGAGCAGCAATCCTTTACGCATCGACTTCTCCGGGAAATCAGGCGTCCAGCTTGCACATCGGGAAGCCGAGCTTCTCGCGGCTATCGTAGTACGACTGCGCCACCTGCCGTGCAAGCGCCCGCACCCGGCCGATATAAGCCGCGCGCTCGGTCACCGAGATCGCGCCGCGTGCATCGAGCAGGTTGAAGGTGTGCGAGCACTTCATCACCATCTCGAAGCCCGGCAGCGCCAGGCCCGCATCCATCAGGCGCTTGGCTTCGCCCTCGAAATCGTTGAACAGGCGGAACAGCAGTTCCACGTTCGAATGCTCGAAGTTGTAGGTCGACTGCTCGACTTCGTTCTGGTGGTAGATATCGCCGTAAGTGACTTTCTGGCCGTTCGGGTACACGGTCCAGGTCAGGTCGTAGACGTTTTCCACGCCTTGCAGGTACATCGCCAGACGTTCGACGCCGTAGGTGATTTCGCCCAGCACCGGCTTGCAATCGAGGCCACCGACCTGCTGGAAATAGGTGAATTGTGTGACTTCCATGCCGTTCAGCCACACTTCCCAGCCAAGGCCCCATGCGCCCAGCGTCGGCGATTCCCAGTCATCCTCGACAAAGCGGATGTCATGCACGGTCGGGTCGATGCCCAATTCGCGCAGGCTGCCCAGATACAATTCCTGGATATTGTCCGGGGACGGCTTCAATACCACCTGGAACTGGTAATAATGCTGCAGGCGGTTCGGGTTTTCGCCGTAACGGCCGTCTTTCGGGCGGCGCGAAGGCTGCACGTAGGCCGCATTCCACGGTTCTGGTCCCAGGGCGCGCAAAAAGGTGGCGGTGTGAAAAGTGCCCGCACCGACTTCAATATCATACGGCTGCAACAACGCGCAGCCTTGTCTGGCCCAGTATTTCTGCAGGGTCAGCAGGACTTCCTGAAAAGTTGGCATCGCTTCAATCTCCGCCGCACTAAGGACGGCGCTGTAACTTGAAACCAGCGATTTTACTTGCTTTTGCCATTGACAGGATAGCGCGGCGAAATCCGTTACACTGAGCCAAATGACAAGCCCGCCTTGACTCGCTTATCCTGTCATCTTGAAAGCCCTGTGTCCCGCCATGAAAACACTCTGCCTGCTCCTTGCCTGCCTTGCCCTGCCCGCCCATGCCCGCCTCGATTTGAACGCCATGCTGGAAGCCTCGCGCAGCCATAACCTGCCCCAGCTCGCGCGCATGAGCGAAGCCACACTGGGCGAGCCGCTGGAAATGTACCCGCGTTACCACTGGCTCACGGCGCAGATGACCACGCTGGCCGAAGCCGATGCCCGGGACTTTCTCGCGCGCTATGCGGACACCGTGCTGGCGGAGCGTTTTCGCGCCGAATGGCTGAAAGAGTTGGGGCGCCGCCAGAACTGGGCCAGCTACGCCGCGGAATATCCCAGGCTGGAAAATCCGACCACCGAGCTGCAATGCCTCAACGCCCAGGCAGGTCTTGCGCTGGGTGACGAAAAATCCCTGAGCGCGGTGCGCCCGCTCTGGTTCAGCGGTCAGGGCCAGCCGCAAGCCTGCGGCCCGGTATTCGAAGCCTTGCAGGCCCAGGGCAAGCTCGGCACCGAGGACGTCTGGCAGCGCCTGCGTCTGGTGCTGTTCAACGACAACATCGACCTGGCGGCAGCGATTGCCACGCAAGTCGACACCGGGGCGGCTATCAATGCCAAGCAGCTTGCGCAACTTCGCACCCAGCCGGAAAAAGGCTGGCCACAAGCAGCCGACTCGCGGGCGGGACGGGAAACCGCGCTCTATATCCTCACGCGCGTGGCCCGCACCGCGCCCGAACGCGCCGCGCAGTTGCTGGCGGAGGAGGAAACACGCTGGCCCGAGGCCGACCGGCACTATGGCTGGCGCCTGATCGGCGTTCTCGCCGCCAAGAAGCATCACCCGCAGGCCAACAGCTGGCTGGCCCGCGGCGGACGCGAAGGCATGGATGCGGAATCGCGCGCCTGGTCGATCCGGGCCGGGCTGCGCGCCGGTGACTGGAAAGGGGTACTGGAACGCATCGACGCCCTGCCCGAACAGGAGCGCCAGGATTCCGCCTGGCGTTACTGGCGTGCCCGCGCGATCCGCGAACTGGGCCGCGCCACCGAGGCCAACCCGTTGCTGGCCAACCTGGCCAGCGGCAACGATTTCTACAGCCTGCTGGCACGCGAGGATCTGGGCACGGTGCTGGAGCCGCCGGCCGTGCAATACCAGGCCAGCGAAGACGAGATCCGTCTCGTGCAATTGTGGCCAGCGGTCAAGCGGGCGCAGGCGCTGTTCCAGCAAAACTGGCGCACGGAGGCCGTACGCGAATGGAACTGGGCGATGCGCGGACAAAGCGACCAGATGCTGCTCGCCGCCGCCGAATTTGCCCGCCGCCAGGGCTGGTACGATCGCGCCATCTTTTCCGCCGACCGTACCCGCCAGCTGCATAACCTGTCGCTGCGCTACCCCGTTCCCTACCGCGACATCGTGGAAAAGCAGGCTGCCAGCGAAGGACTGGACCCTGCCTGGGTTTACGGCCTGATGCGCCAGGAAAGCCGCTTTATTGTCGAGGCCAAATCGAGCGTCGGCGCAAGCGGGTTGATGCAACTGATGCCCGCCACGGCCAAATGGATTGCCGGCAAACTGGGCATCAAACGCTTCAACCAGAACGATACCCGGGACATCCGCACCAACGTCACGCTGGGCAGCCGTTATCTGCAGGTGATATGGAACGGCCTCAACGAGAGCCAGGTCATGGCCAGCGCCGCCTATAACGCCGGCCCCAGCCGCGCGCGCGCCTGGCAAGCGGCGCAACCCCTGGATGCGGCCATCTACATTGAAAACATCCCGTTCAGTGAAACGCGCGATTACGTGAAAAAAGTCATGACCAACGCCGTCCATTACTCGCAGGTACTGGGCACGGGCCAGACCTCGCTCAAGGCGCGCCTGGGCAAAATCCCGGCCAAGCCCGGTAACGGTGGCACAGACATCCCGTGATATTAGGCACCGGGCCGCACGCCCTGCGCCTTTCGCGGTAAACTTCATGAACTTTTTTCCGGAACACCTGCATGCAATTGATGCTCGACAACCTTCCTCCCGCGGTCACTGAAAGCGACCTGCTCACGCTGTTCGCCGAGCTGGGCATCCCCGCGCCCACGGAGGTGACCATTGCACCCGGACTGCGCGACAAACCTTCTGCTGCGATCACGTTTGAACAAGATCACACCGGCATGGAAGCCATTGTCAAACTGCTCGACGGGCGCATCTGGATGGAGCACGCAATGCACGCCAGCCATTCCTCCTTTTTTCGTTAAACCCACCCATTCGGGAACACCGCCATGCGCATCGCCGTATTCGACAGCAAACGCTATGACCGCGCCGGGTTGACCAAGGCCAACGCGGCATTCGGTCACAAACTGGAATTCTTCGAGGACCGGCTCAACCGCAGCACCGTGCCGCTGGCCGCCGGCTTTGACGCAGTCTGCCCGTTCGTCAACGACCGGGTCGACGCCGCCACCATCGAAGAGCTGGCCCGGCTTGGCGTCAAGCTGATCACCTTGCGCTCGGCCGGTTTCAACTCGGTGGATATCAACGCAGCCGCGCAGCATGGCATCAAGGTCATGCGCGTGCCGGCCTACTCGCCCGAAGGCGTGGCCGAACATGTGTTCGCCCTGCTGCTGACGCTGGTACGCCGCACTCACCGCGCCTACACCCGGGTACGCGACGGCAACTTCTCGCTGGAAGGCCTGGTCGGGTTCAACCTGAACGGGCGCACCTTCGGCGTGGTCGGCGCCGGCAAGATCGGCATCGCCACGTTGCGCATTGCCAAGGGCTTCGGCATGAAGCTGATCGCGTACGACCGCACGCCGGACAATCATTACGTCACCGACCTGGGCGGGGAGAATGTCAGCTTTGACGAACTGCTGCAGCGTGCCGACATCATTTCGCTGCACACGCCGCTGACCCAGGAAACCCATCACCTGTTCGGCGCCGACGTGCTGTTCCGCATGAAGCGCGGCGCCGTGATCATCAACACCAGCCGCGGTGGCCTGATCGATACCGAAGCCCTGCTGGTCGCGCTCAAATCCGGCCAGCTGGGCGGCGTGGGACTGGACGTGTACGAGCACGAGGAAGGCGTTTTCTTCGAAGACCTGTCGTTTGCCGCGCTGCAGGACGATCTGCTCGCGCGCCTGACCACCTTCCCCAACGTGATCATCACCTCGCACCAGGGCTTCCTGACCGACGAGGCGCTCTCCAACATTGGCCATACCGTACTCGCCAACGCCACCGCATTCGAGCGCGGCGAACCGCTGGTCAACGAAGTCCTGCCTTCGGCCTGATCGGACATGGCCAAGGGCTACCCGCGCAAGCTCCGTATTCCGCGGCTGAAAAAGCCGCATTTCGAGGGCATTTCGCCGGGCGCCTCGCACTGGCTGCTGATTTTGCCCAGTCTGGCCGCAGCGATTTTTGCCCTGGCGTTTGTGGTTTTTCTGGCGCAAAACGTCAAAAGCGACCGCGAACGCAGTACTGCCCAGCTGGAACAGGATCTGTTGTGGCTCAAGCAGGCCCTGCGCATCCAGGTGGCCGGCGATCAGCACGAGCTGGAAACACTCTCGGCCACGCTCGCGGCGCAAGGACTGGGCTCGGCAGACTTCATCGGCCGCAGCCTTTCCTTGCTGCAAAACAATCCGGAAGTCTTTTCGCTCGAATACGTGGATGAAACCGGCCAGACCCGCTGGCGCGCGCCCGCCTCGGCATCGCCGGGCCTGCCCGGCAGCACGCATCCGGCGGTACTGGCCGCCCGCGCCGTTACCGCCGAACACGATGAAACGGTACTGACCCGCCTGATTACCGACGAGCGCGGCAACAGCCTGCTGGCGATCGTCACCCCGGTCAAGCTGGTTTACGGCGGACGGCATGACCTGATTGCCTGGGTGTCCCTGCGTTCGCTGCTGCAATTGCGCACGCCCTGGTGGATCAGCCAGCGTTACGAAATCAGCCTGCTGAATGCCGAAGGACAAACCATCGCCACGCGTTTCGACCGCCGGCAGGAGCACCTCGACTACAGCAGATCCGTTGCGCTGGATCTTCCGCCCTCCGACCTGAAACTGTCCGCCGCCCCCTACCCGGAACAGCTTGGTTGGCAATCGGCACTGACCGCCGCGCTGACCGTGCTGGCGCTGTTGATGATCGTCTCCACCTGGGCCTTGCGCCTGCACATCCGGGGCCGGCAAGCAGCGGAATCGCAGCTGCGCAAGGAAACCGCCATGCGCCAGGCAATCGAAAACTCGCTGGTCACCGGCATCCTGGCCATGGACAGTTCGGGGCGCACGCTCTACACCAACCGCGCATTCAGCGAGATGATCGGCTGGCCCGCCGAGGAGCTGGTCGACCAAAAACCGCCCAAATCCTTCTGGCCCCCCGAAGAGGTGGCCCGCTGCCAGGCCGTGCAGGACGCAATCCTGTCCGGCCAGTTCAACGCCAACGGCTTTCAGCTCAAGCTGATGCGGCGCAACGGCGAACGCTTCGACGTGCGCATTTACGTGGCGCCGCTGGTGGATGACGAAGGATTGCATACCGGCTGGATCAGCTCGGTCTATGACATTACCGAACTGCAGCACGAACGCGAAGCGCTGCAGGCCGCGCACGAGCGCTTCATCACCGTGCTCAACGGCCTGGACAGCGCCGTTTCGGTCAGCAGCGCCAAGACCGGGGAACTGTTGCTGTCCAATGCCCACTTCGATCGCGCCTTTGGCCTGCCCGAGCGGCACAGCCCTTGCTGTGTCGCACCGTTCTTTCCCCGCCGCGACTGGCCGCCGGTCGATGCCGAATGGTTCGATGTCTACCGCAACCGCTGGTACCACATCCAGAGCCGGCGCAGCGTCTGGGTCGACGGCTCGGTGGTCTGGCTCGATACCGCCGTCGACATCACCACCCGCCGCGACGATGCCGAACGCGAACGCCAGCAAAACGAACAGATGCAGCAGACCGCGCGCTTGGTCAGCATGGGCGAAATGGCTTCGAGCCTGGCGCACGAGCTCAACCAGCCGCTTGCCGCCATCAACAGTTATGCCTCTGGCTGCCGCAATTTGCTCGGACAGACGCAACCCAACCTGCGCCAGCTCGATCAGGCGATCGACAAGATGGGCGAGCAGGCCAAGCGCGCAGGCCAGATCATCCGCGGCATCCGCGAGTTCGTGCAGCGCCAGGCCCCGCACCGCCACAGCTGCCGGATCGACGACCTTTTAAACACAGCGCAAAGCCTGCTGAAATCCGAACTGCAAAAACACCGCGTCAAGCTATCCATCGAGCGCGAACCGGGACTACCATCGCTGTATGCCGATGCGGTGATGCTGGAACAGGTGATCTTCAACCTGTTGCGCAACGCCATTGAGGCCATGCAGGCCACGCCGGTCGACAAGCGGGCGCTGCACGTGAAACTTTCGCGCGACAACGACCAGCTGCGCGTCGTGATTGCCGATCGCGGCACTGGCATTGCACCGGAACAACTGGAACAATTGTTCAAACCGTTCTACACCACCAAGACTACCGGCATGGGGATGGGGCTCAATATCTGCCGTTCGATCATCGAACACCATCAAGGCCGGCTCTGGGTGGAACCCAACCCCGGCGGCGGCTGCCGCTTTATCTTTACCGTGCCATTCAGCGAGGAACCACAAGCCCATGAACCCTGAACGCCGCATTGGCATCATTGACGACGATGATGCGCTCCGGGATGCCCTTTCCTGGCTCTTTTCCACCCGCAATCACCAGGTCAGCACCTTTGCCGATGCCGAAACCTTCCTTGCCGCCTATCGCCCGGAAGAATTCGGCTGCCTGCTGATGGATGTGCGCATGCCGGGCATGAGCGGGCTGGAAGCCTTCAATCATCTCCAGGAAAACGCATACTGCCCGCCGGTGGTCTTTCTGACCGGCCATGGCGATGTGCCGATGGCCGTCACCGCGCTCAAGCAGGGCGCGGCCGATTTTGTCGAGAAACCTTTTGCCGACAACGACATCGTCGACCTGGTCGAGCGCTGCCTGATTGAGGATGACGAACGCCGCCGTACCTTCCAGGCCCGTGAATCCGCCGAAGCCCGGCTCGAGCAACTGACCCCGCGCGAGCGCGAAGTGATGAAGCTGATTCTGGTCGGCCGGCTCAACAAGCAGATTGCCGATGACCTGTCGATCAGCATGAAGACCGTCGAAGTCCACCGCGCGCGCACGCTGGAAAAAATGCAGGTCAAGACGGCCATGGAGCTGGCCGCCTTGCTGCGCGATGCCGGAATCGACATCTGATTCACCGCACATCTGTTGCGTCGAAGGAAATCATCATGTCCGACCACCGTGTTCTTGATCTGCTGTTCGATGCCGCCAACGATGGCCTGTGGTTTTGGAAGCCGGCCCGTGATGAAATCCGCTGGAGTGCCGCTTGGCTCAGGCTGACCGGCCTCGCAAGCGGAACCGGACTCAAGCCTGGCATGGACGAGTGGCGCACGCGCCTGCACCCGGACGAGCGGCTCACGATACTGCAACAGTTCGAGCAATACCTGGCCGGAAGCGCCGACCTGTTCGAATCCGAACACCGGCTGCGCACCGAGACCGGCGAATATCGCTGGGTACGGCTGCGCGCCCGGTGCGAGCGCGCCGCCGACGGCAAGCCCACCGTGATGGCCGGCTCGTTCACCGACATCAGCGAACACAAGATCCTGGATCCCTACACGCGGCTGCCCAACCGCATCCTGTTCCTGGACCGGCTGCAGCGCTCGCTGGCCCGGCTGCGCCATGGCGAATCGCACGCGGCGGGGGTGCTGTCGATTCGCATCCACTTGCCCGCCAGCCATGCCGATTTGCTCAGCCACGACGAGCAGGCCCAGCTTGTCCGCATCCTGGGCGAGCGCATCAGCCGCGAACTGCGTCCGTGGGATCTGGTCGCCCAGCCCGATGCGCTGGAATATGCGGTCTTGCTGGAAATGGTCGCCGCGGGCCGCAACATTTCGGCCATTACCGAGCGTCTGTTGCTGGCGCTGCGCCAGCCGGTGCAGATCGGCTCGCATCTCCTGCAAGTTGGCGCCGCCATCGGTTCGGCCGATACCACGCGGATTTCCGGCGATGAAGAGCACTTGCTGCGTGCCGCCGAAAGCGCCGCGCGGCTCGCGGCCAGCGATGGCGAATACCGCCACCTGGCCTATGATCCCGCCACGCCTGAAATACTGGCCCAGCAGCTGCAGATCGAACGCGAGACCGTTGCCGCGCTGATCCGACAAGATTTCGAACCCTGGTTCCAGCCGCTGGTGCGGCTCAGCGATGGCGCCGTGACCGGTTTCGAGGTGCTGGCGCGCTGGCCGCGCCAGGATCAGATACTGGAACCGCGCCAGTTCCTGCCACTGATGGAGCGCAACGGACTGATCAAGCAACTCAGCTGGATCATGCTGCAGAAAGGGCTGACAATCCACGAGCAATGGATTGGCGCCGGGCTGATCCCGGCGGACAGCCGGCTCGGCATCAATTTGCCTGCCGAACAATTGCTGGACGAGCCGCTGGCCGAACAGATCCTGGCCCTGCTCGACGACACGGGGATTGCCGCCCAGCGCTTGCGTCTGGAAATCCGGGGAAAAACCGTGGCCAACCAAAGCGCGCTGTCACGGGAAAAACTGGCGCACTTGCGCAGCTGCGGCATCCAGATCGCCATCGACGACATGGGCGTCGATTCGATCTCCCTGCAACAGCTGCAGCGCTTTCCGCTCGACATGTTCAAGATCGAGCGTGGTCTGGTCCAGGAACTGGAAACCAGCAGCGCGGCATGCGGGGTAACGCGCGCGGTCATCGCCCTGGCGGCAGCCATGGATCTGGACGTGGTGGCGCAAGGCGTGGAAGCGCCGGGCCAACTCGACTTTTTGCGCGAACAGGGCGTGCGCCATGCCCAGGGATTTTTAATCAGTGCGCCACTGCCGGCCAGCCGGATGCACGAATGGCTGAGCCATAGAACCCCAAACCCAGCATGACTGCCCCGAACCCTGATACCGTCGAAATCGTCGGCAGCACCCTTGGCGCGCGCCGCTCTATCCGCCGCTTTCTGCCCACGCCAGTCCCGAAAGACACGCTGCTTGCAATCCTGGACCTGGCCGCCACCGCGCCGAGCGGGGTCAATACCCAGCCCTGGAAGGTCCATATCCTGACCGGCAACAGGCTGGCCGCGATCAGCGCGGCGCTGCTGGCCGAGTACGAGGCGCCAACGTTCGAACACAAGGGCGAATACGATTACTACCCGCAGCAGTGGGTGGAGCCCTACCAGTCGCGCCGGCGCCAAACCGGCCTGGACCTGTACAGTCTGCTGAATATCGGCAAGGAAGACAAAGCCCGGATGAAAGCGCAGTGGGGGCGCAATTTCCGGTTCTTCGACGCCCCGGTCGGCCTGATCTTCAGCCTCGACCGCATCATGGGGCAAGGCAGTCTGATTGACTACGGCGGCTTTTTGCAGACCCTGATGATCGCGGCCCAAGCCTATGGCCTGGCGACCTGTGTGCAGGCCGCATTCTGCGAATACCACCCGATCCTGCACCGCGAACTGGCTATCCCGGACAGCGAATTCATCGTCTGCGGCATGTCGCTCGGCTATGCCGATCCAGCCGATCCGGTCAACGCACTGGTTACCGGGCGGATTCCGGCCCATGAATTCACCCGGTTCCATGAATAACGCACCCGCCGCACCGCTCGAATAAGAAACGGCCGGAATCCCGGCCGTTTCTGTCACATAGCTTCTTGCAAGTTCAGTGCATCGCCCTGTTGGCAAAACGATAACCTACACCATACATGGACTGGATCGGATCGAATCCCGGCAGCACGTTTTCGAGTTTCTTGCGAATCTTGCGGATATGGCTGTCGATAGTGCGGTCAGTCACCACCCGGCCATCGTGATACATCTCGCCGATCAACTGGCTGCGCGTAAACAGTCGTTCCGGTGCGGTCGCCAAAAGCCGCAGCAGCTGGTATTCAATGGCGGTCAGTTTCAGATCGCACCCCCCCAGCAATGCACGCCAAGCCGCGTCATCGAACTGCAGGCGCGAGCCCGTCGCTGGCGAGATCGTGGCAAGCTGGCCGCCGGTGCGCCGCAGGACCGTTTTGACCCGGGCCACGACTTCGCGCGGACTGAAGGGTTTGCAGACATAGTCATCAGCCCCTTGCTCCAGCCCCAGCAAGCGGTCGATCTCGTCCCCGCGCGCGCTCACCATGATGATCGGCAGGTTTGAATGGCGCCGGACCGCCCTGCAGACTTCCAGCCCCATCATGCCGGGCAGGGTGTGATCCAGCAGCATCAGCGCCGGCGTATGCGTTTTCAGCCAGCCGGATACATCATCGCCCCTGTCGAGCCAGGCGGTTGAAAATCCCTCAGCCTGAAGATAATCCCGCAGAAGACCGGCGATTTCCGGTTCATCCTCTACGATCAAGATCGGTTTGATATTCACGCGTACTCCAATTCCTGCGCCAAAGGCAACTGAACGTTCCAGCGAAGCCCGCCCAGTTCACTCAGGCTGGCCTGCATGCTTCCACCATGGGCATCCACAATCGCCTTGGCAATGGAAAGCCCCAGTCCCGAACCGCCAACGGCGCGGCTGTGCGAATCATCGCCCCGATACATGCGATCAGTCAGCTGATCCAGCGCTGCGACGGGCACACCGGGCGCAGAGTCTTCCCAGACCAGGAGCACCTTGTCATCCGCGCGGTTGACACAGATGCGAAGACTGCCCGGCACGTCGGTATAGCGCAACGTGTTTTGCAAAAGATTACACAAGAGCTGGTGTAAACGATCTATGTCCCCCCACACCGGCAGACCCTTGCAAATATCAAAATCAACATGTAATCCGACATGGTCAGATGTAAGAATATAACTATCGAGATGCTCCCGAACCAGATCGCCAAAATCCACGCAGGTCTTGTGATAAACCAGCGCGCCCTGATCGGTCAGGGCGAGCTGGTGCAGATCGTTGACCCGTGATGACAGCTGGCGGGTTTTTTGTCCCATGCGGTGGATCCACTCGGCATCGCACTGGTGAATACCATCCTCAACCGCTTCGATTTCCCCCAGCATCACGGTCAGGGGCGTGCGCAGTTCATGGGCAACATCCACAATCCAGCCGCGCATGGCCGCGATCTCACCCAGCATCACGGACAAAGGCATGCGCAGCTCATGGGTGATGTTGGTCAGCCACTCACGCCGGCGTTCGCGGTTGGTTTCAAGCGCTTGAGCCAGTACATTGAAATCACGCACCAGCTGGCCGAGTTTATCCGCTCGATGACAGGCAAGCCGGACACTGTAGTCCCCGTCGATCAGTGCACGGGTGCCCCGGGCCAGATCGTCAACGGGACGGGCAAGCCAGCGGGCAATGCCAAACGTCCCGAGCGCCGCCCCTGCCAGCATGCCGATGGCCATCAGCAGGAAGCTTTGCTGTTGCTGTTCGGCAAAGACCTGCCGAGCCAGGTGTATGCGTTGCGGCTCGTCGTTATAGCGGCCAAGGCTGCGATCAAAGCTCCACAGGCTGAAGAGAAAGATCGCAAAAGTCAGCGTTAAATTGACAAGGGCGAGGATCAAAAAAATCTTGATCCAGATTCGGTTGAATTTCATACAGCAACTCTGCGCACCAATCGGCGGCCTCGGGAATCAAAAATTTGCCAAAACCGGGGAATCACCCCTTCTTGACACACATCAGTTCGTCTACGACCGGAGCCATCTTGACGTCCGTTGAAGTCCACTTCTCGTAGCCGAGACGGCTGGTCTGGTAACGTGCCAGCGAGATGACCCGCCCGCTCTGCCGCAAAGTCAGCTCGGCTTCGCCCAGATAGTGTTGCAATTCGCTGGAGGTGAAATGACTGCTCCAGCCTCGGGTCGCGGTGTAATGCAGCGTCACCTCGCAAGCGAGCGGCATGGCACTCGGCGCATAGAGCATGCTGTCCACCTGCAATTGCTTCAATCGACTCTGCACGGTCGGAACGAAATCGGCAACGGAAACCAGGGGGTTGTATTCGATGCAGATCGAACGAAATGCAAATCGCGGCGAACACAGCGGGGCATCCGCCGTGGAGGATGCCATCACTTCAGAGACACCGGAAACCACCGCATTCAAGGTCTCGTCAATCGGCACACTGATCACCACGCAAGCCGATAGTGGAAGTGCGCACAACAGGATTGCCAGTTTCATCAAAGCGGACTCAGCACGCTCAGAAAAAGCCTTTGCATCCAGCTCATGTTATTGGCATCGGCAATCACGCCCTGCCCCACCAACTCAAGCCGGGCATCGGCGATCTTCTTTGATGAAACCACATTGCCGGCCTTGACGTCTTTCCGGTTCAGCACCCCGGTCAGACGCAATATGCTTTGCTGATCATTGACCGATACCCGCTTGTCGCCGCCGATCAGCAGATTGCCATTGGGCAGAACGTCGATCACGGTAACAGCCAGCGTAGCCGTGACGCCCTTCTTGGTTTCGAAGCTTCCCTTGCCCTTGAACTGGTTATCACCGCTGCCGGCGAAGGTATTACTGCGCAAGAGCTCCCGTATAAAGCCGGGCACGGTGTCATCCGCGCTGCCCGTATTGGTCACCGATCCAGTACGGCTCAGCGTGGTATTGTCTTTTCCGGTCGATTCCAGGCTCTCGGAAATCTCGACGGTAAGCACGTCGCCCACGCTGCGTGCCACGGGTTCCTCGAACAGCATCACCGCGCTATGCGCCTGAAAAATCGCGCCATTATTGCCGGCCATCGCCATGACAGGATAAGGGCGCGCGGTGGTCGGCATCGTAACCACCGGTGGCGCACTGCAAGCGGCAAGCATGGCCCCGCACGCACCACACATCCACCCAAACAGAACTCGTTCCATCGCACACTCGATTTACAGGCACCACCGGATCAGTGGGCTGCAATCAGTATGTCGTCCAAAATTGCAAAAAAAATGAACGAAAAAAGGAAGTTTATTGAAACACCTCGTGACCAGTGAATGCAGCGCTCACGATGGTGGCATCAAAAACAACACGGGCCGATGCATGGCATCGGCCCGTGTACAAATCAGCGATTCAGGCGCGGGTATCGATCTTGCTGCCCAAATGTGCAGGATTGGTGTAGTTGTAGGTAACGCTGTACGTGTTGCTGGCGGGCAAAACGGACTGGATGGCAGCAACGGCGCCTTTGCCGATGGCGGAAGCCACATCCGGGAGCACGCTCAGGCCGGTATACAGCAGCGCGGCCTGGCCTAACTGACTACCAACATTCCACAACATGCTCGCCTCCCTTCACCTTCAAGTCATCCATGTATCCGATTCTAGCACTGCCGATTTCAAAATATGACCAAATTATGCAAGCTTCGCATTTCCAGGCCGCGTCGACACCATGGATCGAGCCTGATGAAGTTTGAAAAAGCTCTCCTGTTGAAAGCAATCCCATTGCAAACTTTCATTCCCGATTGGGCAATCCAGGCCTGTCAAACGCAAAATCCCCGCAAAAAAACGGGGATTTTTCATGGATTACCGGATGATCCGGCACGAAGCATGCTCCGATCAGAATGCCGGTACCACGGCGCCCTTGTATTTTTCCAGGATGAATTTCTTCACCTCCGGCGTGGTCAGCGCAGCGGCAAGCTTCTTCAGTGCGGCGCTATCCTTGTTGTCAGCACGGCTGACCAGAATGTTCACATACGGCGATTCGCCGCCTTCGATCACCAGCGCATCCTTGGACGGGTTCAGCTTGGCTTCCAGCGCGTAGTTGGTGTTGATCAGGGCCAGATCGACCTGGTTCAGCACGCGCGGCAGCGTCGCTGCTTCGAGTTCGCGGAACTTCAGCTTTTTCGGATTGCTGGCGATGTCCTTGGCCGTGGCCAGGATATTGTTGGCATCCTTCAGCGTGATCAGACCGGCCTTGGCCAGCAGCAGCAGAGCGCGGCCGCCGTTGGTGGCATCGTTCGGGATCGCCACGGTGGCGCCTTCCTTCAGCTCGGCCAGTTTCTTCACTTTCTGGCTGTAGGCGCCGAACGGCTCGACGTGCACGCCGGCCACCGACACCAGGCTGGTGCCCTTGCCCTTGTTGAATTCGTCCAGATACGGCTTGTGCTGGAAGAAATTGGCATCGAGGCGCTTTTCCGCGACCTGCACATTCGGCTGCACATAGTCGGTAAACACCTTGATATCGAGCTCGACGCCCTGCTTGGCCAGCGCCGGCTTCACGAATTCGAGCAGTTCGGCATGCGGCACGGCGGTCGCGCCCACGGTCAGTTTATCGGCGGCATGCACATTGAATGCCAGGGCGGCCAGCGCCACGGTCAGCAGTTTTTTCATTTTTTCGTCCTTATGAAACAGCAGTAGTAGGGTGGCGGGCGCAGGCCTGCCGGTAGAAAATCATTTGCGGCTGAAGCGAACCACCAGCCGGTCGCCGATCATCTGCAGCACCTGCACCAGGATCAGCAGCAGCACCACGGTCACGACCATCACATCGGTCTGGAAACGCTGGTAGCCAAAGCGGATCGCCAGATCGCCGAGACCGCCGCCGCCAATCACGCCCGACATCGCGGCATAGGAAACCAGCGTGATCGCGGTCACGGTCATCGCCGCCAGCAGGCCCGGCAACGCTTCGGGCAACAAGGCGCCGAGCACAATCTGGCGCGTGGTCGCGCCCATGGCCTGGCTCGCTTCGATAATGCCGCGATCGACTTCGCGCAGTGCGGTTTCCACCAGCCGGGCAAAGAACGGCGTGGCGCCAACCACCAGCGGCGGAATCGCCCCGCCGACACCGAGCGAGGTACCGACCAGCAGCACGGTGAACGGAATCATCACGATCAGCAAAATCACGAACGGCACCGAGCGCAGCACGTTCACCACGAACGAAAGCGCGCCATACAGCAGCGGCTGCGCCAGCAACTGGCGCGGCCCGGTCAGGAACAGCACGATGCCGAGCGGCAGGCCCAGCACCAGGGTAAACAGCAGCGAACCGCCGAGCATGGCCAGCGTATCGAGCGCCGCCAGGCCGATTTCGGCCCAGTCGATATTGGCAAGAAGTTCCATCAACGCAGCGCCTCCACGGTTACGCCCTGTTGTGCCAGTTGCGCCAGCGCGCTATCTATCGCCGGTTCCTCTCCAACCAGTGCCAGCGTCAGCTGGCCGCAGGGCGTGGTCTTGATGCGCTCGATGCGGCCGGCCAGAATGCTGAAATCCAGCACATGCTGGCGGATCACCCGGCTCAACGCCGCTTCGTACGTCGCATCGCCAACAAAGGTCAGGCGCACGATCCGCCCCGGTACATGGGCAAAATCATCGGCTTGAGAGTTCTCGTCGACATGCTCGGCCTCCTGTACAAAACGGCGCGTGGTCGGATGCTGCGGATGCAGGAAAACCCGGGTCACCGGGCCGGATTCCACGATCCGACCGGCATCGAGCACCGCGACCCGGTCGCAGATGCTGCGGATCACGTCCATCTCGTGCGTGATCAGCACAATGGTCAGCCCGAGGCGCTGGTTGATATCGAGCAACAGCTGCAGCACCGATTGTGTGGTCTGCGGATCGAGCGCGCTGGTGGCCTCATCACACAGCAACAGGCGCGGACGGTTGGCCAGTGCCCGGGCGATGCCGACACGCTGCTTCTGCCCGCCGGATAGCTGCGCCGGGTATTTGTCACCCTGATCGGCAAGCCCGACCAGCTCCAGCAACTCGGCCACGCGGGCATCGATATCACGATTCGTTTTGCCACCGGCGATGCGCAGCGGAAACGCGATGTTTTCTGCGACGGTCTTGGAGAACAGCAGGTTGAAGTGCTGGAAAATCATGCCCACTTGCTGGCGAAACGCGCGCAAGCCCGCGTCGTCGAGGCCGAGCACATCGGTGCCGTCAATCAGCACGCGTCCGGCATCGGGTATTTCCAGCCGGTTGAGCAAGCGGATCAGCGTCGACTTTCCGGCACCGGAATGACCGATGATGCCGAAAATTTCGCCGGCAGCGATATTCAGGCTGACATCACGCAAGGCCACAACCTCGCGCTGCGCCGAGCGATAGGTTTTTTGCAGGGATTCAAGCAGGATCAAGATTACGCGCCCGTTTCAATGAAGCGCCATGGTGCAACCGCGACCAAAGCGAATCAATACTGGTATTCCCTTAATTTATCTAAAGATATTTCTTTAGATCATTATGGAATTATGAATTCATAAGTTAAAAAACCCTCGCCTCTCGGCGAGGGTTCTGATCACGCAGCTCCAGATCAATCTGCCAGCAGAATCCGCAACATGCGGCGCAGCGGTTCGGCCGCACCCCACAGCAGCTGGTCGCCGCAGACAAATGCGCTGATGTATTCCGGGCCCATGTTGAGCTTGCGCACGCGGCCGACGCCGACTTTCAGCGTGCCGGTGATCGTGACCGGGGTCAGTTCCTGTTCGGTGATGCTGCGCTCGTTCGGCACCCACTTTACCCACTCGTTGCCGCGCTGGATGATGGCTTCGATCTCAGTCAAGGGCAGATCCTTCTTCAGCTTCATGGTCAGCGCCAGGCTGTGGCAACGCATTGCGCCGATGCGCACGCACAGGCCGTCGACCGGCACGATTTCGCTGTTGCCGAGAATCTTGTTCACTTCGGCCTGGCCCTTCCATTCTTCCTTGGTCTGGCCGTTGTCGAGCTGCTTGTCGATCCACGGAATCAGGCTGCCGGCGAGCGGGGCCGGGAAGAACTCGGTCGGTACGTCTTCGCGAATGGCTTTCGCCACCTTGCGGTCGATGTCCAGAATCGCCGACGACGGCGTGGCAAGCTCGGCTTCCACGGTTTTGTGAATCGCGCCCATGCCCTTCAAGAGTTCGCGCATGTTGTTGGCGCCAGCGCCGCTCGCGGCCTGGTAGGTCATCGAGCTGACCCATTCGACCAGACCTTCCTTGAACAGCTGACCCACACCCATCAGCAGGATCGAGTTGGTACAGTTGCCGCCGATGAAGTTCTTCACACCCCTGTTCAAGGCGGAATCGATCACGTCACGATTCACCGCATCCAGAATGATGACCGCGTCATGTTCCATGCGCAGCGTGGAAGCCGCATCGATCCAGTAACCATCCCAGCCGACCGCGCGCAGCTTCGGGAAGATTTCCGTGGTGTAATCGCCGCCCTGGCAGGAGATGATCACGTCCATTGCGGCCAGCTCGGCGATGCTATTGGCATCCTTGAGCGTGCCCGCGGCTTTGCCAAAGTCGGGCGCAGCCAGACCGGTCTGCGAGGTGGTGAAAAATGTCGGCTCGATCAGGGCAAAATCGTTTTCTTCCTGCATGCGTTGCATCAGCACCGAGCCCACCATGCCGCGCCAACCGACGAGACCAACCTTCTTCATTGCCGTTTCCTTCCGGATTACCACGTTGCGAAAGGTTTGAGAATACTGAAAAATCCGCATCTTGGCGAGAAAACGCCCTTTAATTTGATCGGAAATCAGTATGCGCGTGCTGCTGCAACGGGTGAGCGAAGCCCGGGTAGAAGTGGATAATCGAATCACCGGGTCCATCGGAACAGGGTTGTTGTTGCTGGTAGGCTTCGAGAGGGCGGACACGACCAAGGATCTGGGCTGGATGGCCAGCAAGGTCTGCAAGCTGCGGGTCTTTGCCGATGAAAACGGCGTGATGAACCGCAGCGTGGGCAATGCAGGCGGCGAAATCCTGGCCGTTTCGCAATTCACCCTGTTCGGCGAATATACCAAAGGCAACCGGCCATCCTGGGGCCGCGCCGCGCCAGGAGAGATTTCGCAACCGCTATTCGATGCATTCATCGCCGAACTGGCCTCGATTACCGGCAAAGCGGTGCCCACCGGTATTTTTGGTGCGGATATGCGGGTTCATCTCGTCAATGATGGCCCGGTTACGCTTTTACTGGATTCACAACAACTGGCCTGACCATTCCGTGCTCTTTTGAGAAAAAGATAGTATTCTTTGCCCCTGTAAGCGATTGCTGTCACCGGGGCCTCCACCCCGGCAAACTCAAAAAAACAAATCTGGCACCATGCCTTTCCCGGCCTGGGCAGGAAGAGGAGTCTCTCTACATGGCTAGCGTTAAATCATCGCGTCTCACGCTGACGATCAACCAGCGGATCTGGTCAATCACCCTTTTGACGGTCATCACCTTCGGCATCGCGTTCTGCATGACCTATCTCGGCCTGCACCGGCTGCAGAACCAGATCGGCATTATCGCCAAGGAATCGTTCCCGCGCGTCCTGATGGTCGGGGATATCCGCAGCGCCTATATGCTGATGCATGGCACCACCTATGAGCTGGCGGCCAGCACTGACCCAGCGAAAGCTGCGGATGCGGAGCAACGCCTGGCGGCCCTGCAGGATCAAGTATTCAAGGGAATCGGCGCTTACGACAAGCAGCTGACCGAGGAAGCCGACAAGGCCGTGCTGACCGAAGCCAAAATGCAGATGGCGGCTTATCTTTCCAAAATCGCCCAGGTCAAGAATCTGGCCAAGATGGGTGAAGCCCCGATGGCGCTGGAGGTAATGGGTTCGCAAATCCTGCCGATCCACAAGAATCTGGCCGCGATCTTCGACAAGCTGGTCAAGGCCAGTGTCGAAAGCACCGAAAAAGCCTCCGCCTCTGCCGATAGCGCCGCGAACCTCACGCTACAACTAACCATCGCCGCCGCGCTGGCCGGTATCCTGCTCAACGGCATCATCGGCACACTGATCGGTCGCTCGATCAGCGGCCCGATGAAGGCCATGCAGCGCGCCATTTCCCATACGGCGCAAAACCTCGATTTCACCCACACGGTTCCCGTAAAGAGCTCCGATGAAATCGGCCAGACACTCACTGCTTACAATGGACTGCAGGAACGCCTGCGCGAGAGCTTCCGCGAAATCCAACAGCATATCGTCAGTCTGGGCAACAACGCGCAGGAAGCCACGCAGATGTCGCAGGAGATCGCCCAGACTTCGCGCGTCCAAAGCGATGCGGCGTCCAGCATGGCCGCAGCGGTCGAGGAAGTCACCGTCAGCATCTCGCTGGTATCCGACCGCGCCCACGATGCCAGCAAGTTCACGCACGATTCGGAAGAAACCGCCGGTCGTGGCGCCCAGGTCATTCTCAATACAGTGAGCAACATCCAAACCATTTCCGACAAGGTGCGCTCCGCCTCCGAGCGCATCTCCGGTTTGCGCAAGGATAGCGAGAGCATCTCCACCGTGGTCAACATGATCAAGGACGTGGCGGAACAGACCAACCTGCTGGCACTGAATGCCGCGATCGAAGCCGCACGCGCCGGCGAACAGGGCCGGGGCTTTGCCGTTGTGGCCGACGAAGTGCGCAAACTGGCCGAACGTACGGCCAATTCGACCCACGAAATCACCGCGCTGATCAAGAAAATGCAAACTGGGGCCCAGCAGGCCGTGGAAGGCATGGGGGATGCCGTGCTGGAAGTGGAACACGGCGTGGAAAAGGCCCGCACCGCCGGCGAAGCCATCCAGGAGATCCAGTCCAGCACCCGCAAGGTGGCCGAAGTGGTGGCAGAGATATCCGAATCCATCCGCGAACAATCCCAGGCCAGCGAAACACTGGCCACCCAGATTGAAAAAATTGCACAAATGGCTGAAGAAAATTCTGCTTCGGCAGAAAATTCCGCGGAGTCGATCGGTCACATGGCCGACAAGAGCCACCAGATCAGCGATGCCGTCGCCCAATACAAAGTCTGACCCGGATTTTCCGCACTCCGAACCGGCGCCCATTCGGCGCCGGTTTGTCGTTTAAAGCCGATAAAATACCTTCACCCTGAATTTACGGAGCTTTGCATGCCTTCGCGCCTGGCCGATGTTCGCGCCACCCTCACCCTTGCCTGGCCGATCATGGTGACTCAGCTCGCGCAGATCGGCACCAGCTTTGTCGATGCCACCATGGCCGGGCACTATTCCCCGATTGATCTCGCCGCCATTTCCATCGGCGGCTCGATCTGGGTCGCCCTGATGGTGACGCTGATCGGCCTGACACTGGCCGTTAACCCGCTAGTCGCCCATCGCCATGGCGCAGGCGATTTGCAAGCCATTCCCGGCGTGGTTCAGCAAGCCATCGGCCAGGGGTTGTTCTTTGCCCTGCTCGGCGTGCTGCTGGCCTGGCTGATTGCGCCATTTTTCCATCTTTCCGGCCTTGATCCGGAAAGTGCCGACAAGGCGACGCGCTTTCTGCGCGCGGTGGTCTGGGGCCTGCCCGCGCTGGCCATTCATCGCGTACTGGCAGGCTACAGCTCCAGCCTCAATCGCACCCAGCCGATGATGTTCATTGCCCTGTTCGGGCTGGCACTCAATGTCCCGGTCAACTGGGTGCTGATTTATGGCAAGTTCGGCTTCCCGGAACTGGGCGGGGTAGGTTGCGGCTATGCCACGGCGTTCTGCATGTGGGTCAGCACCCTGTTGCTGGCAGCCTGGATCCGGTGGGCGCCCGATTATCGAAGCACGCAGCCGCTGACAGGCTGGCGGGGAGTGGACTGGGCAACGCAGCGCCAGCTATTCCGGCTGGGGCTGCCCATTGGCGTGGTTTTCCTGGTCGAGATCAGCGCCTTCAGCCTGGTGGCGCTGCTGATAGCGCGGCTCGGCGCCACCCAGGTCGCGGCCCATCAGGTGGCACTCAACTTCACCGGCATCGTCTTCATGATTCCCTCCGCACTGGGGCATGCGCTCACGGTCCGTGTCGGGCAGGCACTGGGCGCCGGCAATCCGCAACAGGCGCGCCAGACCGGCCTGAACGGCATCCGCATGGGCCTGCTGTATGCGCTGTTTTCCGCGCTTCTGATCGGCGTCTTCAAACAGCCCATCACGGCGCTTTACACCACCGATGCCTCCGTGCGCACGCTGGCTGCGCAACTGCTGCTGTACGCGGCCATATTCCAGCTGGGCGATGCCAGCCAGGTCATCATTTCCGGGGTGTTGCGCGGTTACAAGATCACCCAGTGGCCGATGATCATTTACATCTGTGCCTTTTGGCTATTTGGGCTGCCCCTGGGTTACATACTGGCCTTTGGCTACCAGCACGGCGCCGCCGGCTTCTGGCAATCCCTGCTATTGACGCTGGCCATTGCCGCAGGCCTGCTTTACTGGCTATTCAGAAAGGAAAGTCGGCGCTTGCTGCCAAACTGATCAGCCAGGATCACCCCAGCGCACCATCAGTTGATGCGGCACAGCCAGCTGGTCCAGAATGCGCGCCACGACAAAATCGACCAGATCGGCCAGCGTTTGCGGGTGATGATAAAAGCCGGGATTGGGCGGCAGAATCACCACGCCCAGACGTGCCAGCTTCAGCATGTTCTCCAGATGGATCGCGGAAAATGGCGCTTCGCGCGGCACCAGCACCAGCTTCTTGCCCTCCTTGATCATCACATCGGCCGCTCGCTCCAGCAGGTTGTCCGACATCCCGCCGGCTATGGCCGCCAACGCGCCCATCGTGCACGGGCACACCACCATGCCGTCGCCCGGATTGGAGCCGGAAGCCATCGGCGCAAACCATTCCTGCTGGCCCCACACTTGCAACTGCATTTCATCCTGCAGCTTGAAACGTTCGCGGAACTGCAGCGCCAGTTCCGCCGGACGCGACGGCCAGGTTTCGTTCAATTCCTGCCGCGCCACGATCTGCGCGGCCTGCGTATAAAGCAGATGCACCCGGCACCCGGCAGCCAGCAAGCATTCCAGCAGACGCATGCCGTAGGGCAAACCGGAGGCGCCGGTAAAGGCCAGTGTGATCGTTTTCATGATTTCTTGATTTCCTCTTTCAGCAGTCGGGCCGTGATCAAACCGTTGACCAGACCAAAAACCAATGCCGCCGAGGCAAACAGCGGCAACAGGTAAAGCAGGCCGTTATGGGGAATCAGCCACAACCGGGCCAGCAGCAGCTGCCCGCCGATATGCGCAAAGGCCGCCAGGATCGACAAGGTCACCGGCCCGAACCAGCGCCGCGGCAAGTGGCATCCCGCAGCCAGTACCAGCAAGCTCAGCAGCGAACCGGTCAGGCTCATGGCAAAACCCGGGCTGAACACGCCGCCCAAGGCCAGGCCGGCACCAAACACCCGCAACAGAGAAACCCAGACCGCAGCGCGCCAGCCCAAGCGCTCCAGCGCCAGCAAGGTGACTATATTGGCCAGTCCCGGCTTAATGCCCGGCACCGGTGAAGGAATGCCGGCTTCAGCCACGGCCAGCAAAATGGCCAGTGCCGCCAGCCGGGCAATGCGCAGGTCTTCGGCACCGGCGGTAATCTGGATGTGCTGACCTTGCGTCATGGCATTGCAACCGCCCGGGCAAGGCAAACACCGCATAGGGGACAAAACATGCCGTATTGTCTGTTTGTATTGTCTATTGTCATTCAACGGCTCGGAGGACTATCAGCAACTCATTGATAAATTTACACATTGTTCCGGCATAGATTCTGCTTTTCCTCTTACACCAACAAAGGAAAATGCCATGACAGAACACGATACCCCCAAAACTCTCGCCAGAAAGAAGCGCATCATTATGGAAGTTGCCGGCCAGATTCACGATATCGTAGAGGATAGCTTGTGGAACAACTATCACCAACTGCCCGCGCTCAGCGAGAAAATGCAGGATTTAATGGCGGATCTGGAGCAATTCAAACAGGAACACGGCCTTTAAGAGGCAGGCTTTAGTAGGAAAGGCTGTCAAAGGGCCGCGGCTGGGTGCCAACGAGCTCGATACTGGTCCGGTTGGGTAGGCAGATCGCCGTCTGTCCCGCTTCGCCCAGCCAGCCAGCCTTGACGCAATACTGGCGCGGACTGGGATCCTTGGCGATGCGGGCACGTCCGCCGGCGATCTCCACCACCGTCACCCCCAGCGGGCCGGACGTTTCTATCCGGCGCGCAGCAGCCAGATCATATTCACCAAACAATTTGCCATCCTGGTAGACGCGGATCCGCGCGGCGCGCTCCTGCTGCCAACTGAGCGGAACCAAAGCGCCTACCAGCAGCAAAGCCAACAAGAGTGTCAGCCAGTCTCCGGGGCGCATCAAAACCAGCCAGTCGCGCAGCGAAGCCGCATGCCACTCAGACGGAAGGTTTGCCACTCGCCGGTTCCGCATGATGAT
The DNA here is from genome assembly GCA_018261735.1 of Pseudomonadota bacterium. Classification (GTDB taxonomy): domain Bacteria; phylum Pseudomonadota; class Gammaproteobacteria; order Burkholderiales; family Chitinibacteraceae; genus Formivibrio. The sequence goes on along the minus strand of JAGTRM010000032.1, from coordinate 15,957 downwards.
GCTCGGATAACTCCCGGTGCCGCACCAGTACCTGCCAGTTGCGGCTGAAATGCCGGCCCAGCTCTTCGGCCAGATACACCGAGCGATGCTGCCCGCCGGTACAACCGATGGCCACGGTGACATAGCTGCGCTGGTCACGCTCGAACTCCGGCAGCCAGTGCTCGAGAAAACCCAGGATGTGGGTCAGAAACTGTCCGACGGTGGGCTGGCGGATCAGGAAATCCTTGACGGGGCCGTCGCACCCCGTCAACGGACGCAGTGCATGATCATAGAAAGGATTGGGCAGGCAGCGCGCATCGAACACAAAATCGGCATCCAGCGCCAAGCCGTGCTTGAAACCGAAGGATTCGAAGATCAGTGTCAGGCTGGAGCCGTTCTGCGCGACAAAATCACGCACCCAGGCACGCAGCCGGTTGGCGGAGAGTCCGGTGGTATCGATCACCAGCCCCTGTTCGCGGATTTCGCCCAGCATCAAGCGCTCAAGCTGAACACACTCGCTCACCGTCAACTCGCCCCGGGAGAGCGGATGACTGCGCCGGGTCTCGGAATAACGCTTGATCAGCGTTTCATCCTGCGCGTCCAGAAACAGCAGGCGCACATCACGGCCGTGGCTGCGCAATTCATTGATATGCTCGGGAAGCGATGCCAGATTGTAGGCATTGCGGGCATCCACCCCGATCGCCAGTCGGGGGTAACCATCCCGCCCCAGCAGTGCGGCCGCCTGCGTCAGCAAGGGCGCGGGCAAATTGTCGAGGCAATAAAACCCCATGTCTTCCAGCGACTTGAGCGCCACGCTTTTCCCGGCCCCAGACAAGCCGGAAATCAGCACGACCTGCTGGCCGGAATTCATTCGCCCATTTCCATGAATTTCTGGTGGCGCTCGATGAATTCGCGCGTCGAATCAATCCCGCGCAACTGCAGGATGTAGTTACGTACCGCGGCTTCGACCAGCACCGCCAGATTGCGGCCCGCCGCAACCGGAATCACCAGCTTGCGCACCGGCACGCCCAGGATTTCCTGCGTGGCGGCCTGCATTTCCAGGCGGTCGATCGGAGCAAGTGCTTCGCCGCTAGGCTTGGCCAGGTGAATGATCAGTTTCAGGTTTTTCCGGGGCCGGACAGCCGTTTCGCCAAAAATCGAGCGGATATTCAGCACGCCGATCCCACGCACTTCCAGAAAATCGCGCAACATCGGCGGGCAGCGCCCTTCCAGGGTTTCCGGGTTGGTGCGGTAGACCTCGACCACGTCATCGGCCACCAAGCCGTGACCACGCGAAATCAATTCCAGCGCCAGCTCACTTTTACCCATGGCCGATTCGCCCGTCACCAACACGCCCATTTCCAGCACGTCCAGAAACACGCCGTGCAGGTGGGTGGAAACCGCCAGCGCCTTGGACAGATAGAAGCGCAGCACTTCCATCAGGTAGGGCGACAACTCCGGAGAAGTCAGCAGAGGAACGTGATGGCGCTCGGCGGCATCCTTCAGCACATCCGGCACCGGCTGGCCATTGGCGACGATCATGGCCGCCATATCGTTGGCGAACAGGCGCAGCAAGCCTTCCTGCTGCGATTCGCTGGAAAGCCCGGCCAGATAGGCAATTTCCGCCACACCCAGTACCTGAATACGGTTGGGGTGGACAAAGTTCAAGTGCCCGACCAGCGACAGCAGCGGCTTCTGCTCGGAGGCATCGTTGGACAACAGATTATTGGCGCCTGACTGCCCTGCAACCCAAGTCAGCCGCAACTTTTCGGCGTTATCGATAAAGAGCTGTCTAACGGTAATCTGGGGCATACGGTTCCCACGTGGAAATCAGCTTCCAGACCTCTGCAGCGTCGGCTGCGCTGAACAATTGGTCGCGAATCTGCTTGTCGGAAAAAAGCTGTGCCAGTTCGGAAAGAATCTGCAGGTGCAGATCCGTGGCATTGGCGGGTGCCAACATCACAAAAATCAGCGAGACCGGCTTGCCGTCAGGCGCATCGAACGGAATCGGCTCCTTGAGCCGGATAAAGGCACCGGCCGCTTCTTTCAGCCCTTTGATCCGGCCGTGCGGAATGGCCACGCCCTGCCCCAGCCCGGTTGAACCCAGTTTTTCCCGGGCAAACAAGCTATCGAATATCACGCTGCGAGCAATGCCGTGGCTGTTTTCGAACAGAATCCCGACATGCTCGAACACGCGCTTTTTGCTGCCGACATCCAGATCCAGAAACACGTTGCCGGGCGAAAGAATCTTGTTGATCAGGCTCATGGCTCGATTCAGTAAAATAAATGGTGGCTATTGTAGCGCAAACAAAAACGGGAACGACTCGCGGCGTTCCCGTTTGTTGCATCCAGCCGACTTACTCGGCAACTTCCTGATGCTTCATGCTCTCGTTGCGATGATCCTGCATCTTCTCCTTGTGCTTGAGAATCTGGCGGTCCAGCTTGTCGGCCAGAAGATCAATGGCCGCATACATGTCCGCATCGATCGACTCAACGTGGATATCCCGACCGCGCACATGCACGGTTGCCTCAACTTTTTGCTGCAGCTTATCCACCGACATGATCACGCCCACATCGATCACATTGTCAAAATGGCGCGTCACACGCTCCAGCTTGGCAATGACATAGTCGCGAATCGCCGGGGTTACTTCAACATGATGGCCGCTAATGTTGAGGTTCATGGTACGTCTCCTTATGTATGGCCCGTTCGGGCTCTGTACTCATAGACTTTTGCGCTGGTTGACAGGAGGAATCATCAACGCCTCCCTGTATTTAGCAACGGTTCGTCGCGCAATCACGATCCCTTGCCTAGCGAGTTCTTCACCGATGGCGCCATCCGAAAGTGGCTTGTTCTTGTTCTCATTCTGCACGAGTTTTCGGATCAGTGCTTTGATTGCTGTAGCGGAACACTCACCCCCCGCATCCGTGTCCACATGACTACCAAAAAAGTACTTGAATTCCAGCAAGCCGCGCGGCGACAGCATGAATTTCTGGGTGGTCACGCGCGACACAGTCGATTCGTGCAAACCCAACTGTTCGGCGATATCGCGCAACACCAGGGGGCGCATCGCTTCTTCGCCGTGCTCAAAAAACGCCCGTTGCCTCTCCACGATGGCTTGGCCCACCCGCAGGATGGTTTGGCCGCGCTGCTCGACGCTTTTCAGCAACCAGCGCGCTTCCTGCAATTGCGTCGCCAATCCCGCGCCGGTTTCCTGTTGGAGGATCCGGGCATACATTTCGTTCACTTTCAACTTCGGCATGGCCGCGTCGTTCAGGCGTACACGCCAGGCGCCACGGTAAAAATCAACGATGACATCCGGAACCACATAACGCGGGGAATCGGCCGACCAATCGGCGCCGGGACGGGGATTAAGCCCCGTGATCAATGCTTGCGCCTCCCTCAGGCATTCGTCGTCGCACTGCAGCTGCCTTTTGATTCTAGTGTAGTCACGCGTGGCCAATAAATCGAGATGGTCGCGCACGATATCCAGCGCCAGCCGCCGCGCCGCACTCTCCGGCTGCTGCAACAACTGCAATCTCAGGCTTTCCGAGAGATCCCGCGCACCGACACCCAGAGGCTCCAATTGCTGCAGGTAGGCCAAGGCAATGGTGAGGTCATCCTCATCGATTTCAAGCTGTTCGCGCAGGTCTTGCGGCAACTGGGCGAGGATTTCATCCAGCGATTGCGTCAACAGGCCATCGTCATCGAGGGCATCGATCAACAGTTCCAGCATGGCCCGTTCGCGTGGCGCCAGCGGCAACAGTCCTGCCTGGGAGATCAGGTATTCACGCAGGGTCAGGCTTTGCGCCACATTGAGCGCAGGATCGGATTCATCGTCGTCGCCGCGCCCGCTGCCGCCGCGTACTTCGTCCCAGCGCAATTCACCCGTTTCAGGTTCCGATTCGGAACTGGATTCGCGCTCGGTTTCGGCCGGCGCGGATTCTGCCGGACCGGATTCGCCATCGCCGCCCTCCTCGCGCTCGAGCAAAGGGTTTTCCAGCAGGAAACGCTCGATCTCCTGCTGAAAATCCAGCGTGGAAAGCTGCAGCAGCTTGATTGACTGGGCAAGCTGCGGGGTCAGGTTGAGCTGTTGCGCTATTCGCAGTTGCAGAGACTGTTTCATTTACCGCTTACATTTTGAAGTGTTCGCCAAGGTAAACCTTGCGCACACATTCGTTGTTGATAATTTCATCGGGGCGGCCGGCTGCGATCACTTCGCCACCGGAAATAATGTAGGCCCTGTCGCAGATACCCAGGGTTTCCCGCACATTGTGGTCGGTAATCAGCACACCAATGCCCCGTTCCTTGAGAAAGCGGACGATACGCTGAATATCCATCACCGCGATGGGATCGACACCGGCAAACGGTTCGTCGAGCAGGATAAATTGCGGATCGGCCGCCAGGGCGCGGGCAATTTCCGCCCGACGCCGTTCGCCCCCGGACAAGGCCAGCGCGTCGCTGTCGCGCAGGTGGCCGATATGCAGGTCATGCAGCAGTTCATCCAGCCGGGTGCCGATTTCTTCGCGCTCAATATCCTGCAGTTCGAGCACGGCCCGGATGTTTTCCGCCACGGTCATCTTGCGAAAAATCGAGGCTTCCTGCGGCAAGTAGCCCAGTCCCAGCCGGGCACGCTGGTGGATCGGCAAGCGCGTGATATCCACGCCATCGAGCTCGATACGCCCGCCATCGAGCCGGACCAAACCCAGAATCATGTAAAAACTGGTGGTCTTGCCGGCGCCGTTGGGACCCAACAAGCCGACGACCTCACCTTTGGCGATCTCGAGCGAGACATCATGCACCACCGTGCGCTTGCGGTAACGCTTGTTGAGGTGTTCGGCCTTGAGCTGGCTCATGGTGCGCTCTTTCCGTCCGGCCGTGACGCCTCTTTGGCTTTCGGCACGATGGTAATGTTCACCCGGCCGCCCGGGTTGCTCTTGGCCTGATACAGCTCGGAATTCAGGTCATAGGTAATGTGGTCTCCGACAACCAGGTCCTGGCCCTTGCGCACCCAGGCCTTGTCAAAAAGCTGCAGAAAACCTTTCTTGCTGTCGTAATCGAAGCGTAGTGATTCCGCCTCGAGCCAATCCGGGCTCTTGTCGAGTTTCTGCTTGAAGCGCACGGGCTTGCCCTCCCCTTGCGCAAACTGGTTGCCGTCCGCATCCTGACTGAGCACCAAGCGGTCGGCCCGGATCGTCATCGATCCCTGCACGACCACCACATTGCTGGTACAGATACTTTTGGATGATTTCTGGTCAAAATTGCAATTGTCCGCCGTGATGTTCATCGGCTTTTCCCGATCCGCCTGTTCGGCGAAAGCGGGGAAATTAAGGCTGCACGCTAGTGCGAGCGCCATCAGTACGTTTTTGGGGAACATAGGTCATGCTCACTTGTGAAAGAAGTTCCAGCGTTTCATTTTTATTATCCGCAACAAAACCCACCGCACGGGCACGGTTCAGCCCCATCTCGGCCGTTACCGGCGCACTGGAGCGAGCCACCTGAGTCTCGGTATCCACATGCATGTCGCGCGTATGGATCGCCAGCTCGGCATTTTTGCCATCGGCCGCACGGCGCATTTCCACTTGCCCAAAGAGCCAAAGTTCAGACGCGCGCTGGATGGTTTTGGCTCGATCGCTAAACACAGTTATTTTCGGCAATCCCGGCTTGGTCTGCTCCAGCCAAGGCTGATCAAACAGCATCGTGTCATCTTGCGGGATGTGCTGGACTCTGCTGGCGGTGAGTACCGTGACCCGCAGCCCTTGCTGATCGTACCGTTGCAACCGTGCCCTTTCAGCAATCAGATCAGGCAAATTCGCCGCCGGCGCGCGCGCCTCATTCGGAATCTCTACCGCCCAGTTTAACAACCATACCAAGCCGCCTAGCGCGGCGGCGAGCAGCAAGGGCATCAGACGCGTCAACCAGGAAGACATGGCCAACTCAGAGCAGGTAGGGCGCCAGCGAAGCGTCCAGCGTGCCTTGCGCTTGCATGATCAGATCGCAAACCTCGCGCACGGCGCCACGCCCACCCGGCAGACCGGTTACATAATGCGCATGCTGACGCACCAGTTCCGGCGCATCGGGAACAGCCACGGCAAACGCCACCCGGCGCATCACCGGCAAATCCACCACGTCATCCCCCATGTAGCCACAATCTTCTGGTGTCAAACCGGCATCGGCCAGAATTCCCTTGAATACCGCCAGCTTGTCTTCCACCCCCTGATAAAGGTAGTCGACATTGAATTGGGCAGCCCGGCGAGCAAGCGCATTGGAGGTGCGGCCGGTAATGATCGCCAGTTTCACGCCGGAAGCCTTGAGCACTTTGATGCCATGGCCGTCGCGCGAATTGAAGACCTTGATCTCTTCGCCCGAATCCGAATAGTGCAATCCGCCATCGGTCATCACACCATCGACATCAAAGATCATCAAGCGCACCGCTTGGGCTTTTTCGTTCATTCTTTCCTCTTTTTCTTGAATTTATTGACGCTCAGACCACGCGTGCGCGCAGCAAGTCGTGCATATTCAGCGCGCCGACCAGTTTGCCGGCTTCCAGCACCAGCAAACCGTTGATCCGGCGCGTTTCCATGATTTGTACGGCTTCGGCCGCCAGGCGATTCGCTTCGATCGTGACCGGGTTGCGGGTCATCAGATCGACCACGCGCGCCACGCGCACATCCACATCGCGATCCAGCGCCCGGCGCAGGTCACCATCGGTCAGCACGCCCAGCAAACCACCCGCGGCATCGACCACGGCCGTCATGCCCAGGCCCTTGCGGCTCATTTCCAGCAGCGCATCCTTCAGGGCCTCGCCTTCGCCGACAACCGGCAACAGCTCGCCCTGATGCATCACGTCACGCACATGGATCAGCAAACGGCGGCCAAGACTACCACCGGGATGCGAGCGGGCAAAATCTTCGCTGCGAAAACCGCGCTCTTCCAGCAACACCACGGCCAGCGCATCGCCGAGTGCCAATGCGGCGGTGGTGCTGGCGGTCGGCGCCAGATTCAGCGGACAGGCTTCCTGCTCTACACCGGCAAAAAGGTGGGTATGGCATTCGCGCGCCATCGTGGATGCCGGATTGCCGGTCATGGCAATCAGCGGCACGCCCAGGCGCGAGAGGCTGGGCAGCAGCGCAACCAGTTCATCGCTCTCGCCGGAATTGGACAAGGCCAGCACGACGTCCTGACTCGTGATCATACCCAGATCGCCGTGTGCGGCTTCGCCAGGATGGACGAAGAAGGCCGGCGTTCCGGTGCTGGCCATGGTGGCAGCGATCTTGCGGGCGATATGGCCGGACTTGCCCATGCCGGTGACGATCAAGCGACCGCGGCAGGCCAGAATCAGCGCGCAGGCGGCGTGAAACGAGGCATCAAGTTGTTCGGACAGCGCAACCAGGGCTTCGGCTTCAATGGCCAAAACCCGCCGGGCGCGCATCAGGGTTTCTTGGGGGTCTTTATCTGTCATGCACGAAGTATACCATTCCCGGCAATTTGCCAATGTTGCCAAACCGCTGCGCCACTCCGCTGGATATAATCAAGGCTCATTCGCATAAAAAGAACCACGATGATCGAGCTGCACTCCCTCCTCCTGTTGCTGGCTGCCGCCGTATTGACCGTGGTGGTCTGCCGCCGCTTCAAGCTGCCTGCCATGCTGGGCTACCTGCTGGTCGGACTCTTGATCGGCCCGCATACGCTGGCACTGGTGCCCTCCACCGAGGCCGCCACGCATCTGGCCGAGTTCGGCGTGGTTTTCCTGATGTTCACGCTCGGCCTCGAATTCAACCTGGCCAAACTCAATGCCATGCGCCGTACGGTATTCGGGCTGGGCACAGCGCAGGTGGCCACGATCTCGATCCTGGTGATGCTGATTGCCCGGCTGTCCGGACTGAGCTGGCCAACGGGACTGGCACTTGGAGGGGCGCTGGCCATGTCGTCCACGGCGATGGTCTCCAAGCTGCTGACCGAGCGCAGCGAACTCAATTCGCCTCACGGTCAGAACGCCATCGGCATCCTGCTGTTTCAGGATCTGGCCGTCGTGCCGCTCTTGATCGTATTGCCGGTATTGAGCCAGCACGACGAACCGTTGCTGACCGAACTGGGAACGGCCGCACTGAAAATCGTGGTGGTCCTGATCGTGCTGCTTTACCTAGGCCAACATTTGATACGCCCCTGGTTCAATCTCGTGGCCAAGCAACATTCGAGCGAGCTGTTCATGCTTAACCTGCTGCTGGTCTCGCTCGGCATTGCCTGGCTAACCGAACAGGCGGGATTGTCCCTGGCGCTGGGTGCCTTTCTGGCCGGCATGCTGATCGCGGAAACCGATTTTCGCTACCAGGTGGAAGACGATATCCGCCCGTTTCGCGACCTTCTGCTGGGGCTGTTTTTTGTCACCGTCGGCATGACGCTCAATTTCAGCGTCTTGCTCGCGCAGTGGTGGCAGGTCTTGCTGCTGGTGCTGTTCCTGGTGCCAGTCAAGGCTGCGCTGATTGCCGGACTGGCCAAGCTGTTCGGCACCTCGCCAGGTGGTGCCTGGCGCACCGGCTTTGCGCTCGGCCAAGGCGGCGAATTCGCCTTCGTCATTCTGGCGCTGGCCATCCAGTACAAGCTGGTGGCCGAACCGCTGCAACAGACCTGCGTTGCAGGCATCATCCTTTCGATGCTGATTACCCCGTTCCTGATCCAGCACAGCGACAAGCTGGTGCTGCGCCTCGCCAGTTCGGAATGGATGAACCTCGCCGCCAACCTGCACACGATTGCCGTGCGCTCGATGCAGGCGCAAGGCCATGTCGTGCTGTGCGGTTACGGTCGCAGCGGTCAATCACTCGCCCGCCTGCTGGCCAAGGAAAACATCCCGATATTCGCCCTCGATCTTGATCCGGAAAAGGTGCGCGAGGCCGCCGCTGCCGGCGAATCCGTGGTGTTTGGCGATGCCTCCAAGCGCGAAGTGCTGATGGCCGCCGGTTTGATGCGCGCCAAGGCGCTGGTCGTCACCTATGCCGACACCCACTCGGCCATGAAAATCCTGGAACTCGCCCACCTGCTGCGTCCCGACTTGCCGGTGATTGTGCGCACCCAGGACGAAAGCGATATCGACAAGCTCAAACAGGCCGGCGCCACCGAAGTGGTGGCGGAAATCCTGGAAGGTAGCCTGATGCTGGCTTCGCACACGCTGATGATGCTCGGCGTGCCGCTCAACAAGGTGTTGCTGCGCATCCGCGAGGTGCGCGAGGCCCGATACAGCCTGTTCCGCGGTTTTTTCCGCGGCCTGAACACCGAGCTTGGCGACCCGGAACGTCCGCAACCGTGCCTGCACACCGTCCACTTGCTGATTGGCGCCATCGCCATCGGCCAAAAGCTCGGCGATATCCCGCTTGCCAGCCTGAATGTGGAAATTCGCGCCATCCGCCGGCGTAACATGCCAGCGACGCTGCCCGTTCCGGAATTTGAATTGCAGGCAGGCGACGTACTGGTACTTTTCGGCGAGCAGGAAAACCTCGCGGCCGCGGAGAAGCTGTTGCTGCAAGGCATGTAGAACAAGCAGCGAACCCAACAAGGCAGGAGGCAGTCATGGCAGGGAAAGTTGCACTGGTTACCGGGGCGGGCAGCGGAATCGGCAAGGCAGTCGCGATCGCGCTGCTGCATGAAGGCTACCGGGTCGTTCTGGCTGGGCGGCGACTGGAACCGTTGCAGGAGACGATCCGCGAATCCGGCTGCCCTGATCAGCAGGCGCTGGCAGTGCCGACCGACGTTTGCAGCCCGGCAGCCGTAGACGCGCTGTTTGTTGGAATCCGTGAAACCTTTGGCCGGCTCGACGTGCTATTCAACAACGCAGGAAAAAGCGCCCACGCGGTGCCGTTTGAAGACCTGACTTTTGCCGACTGGCAAAGCGTGGTCGATCTCAACTTGACCGGCGCATTTCTCTGCGCGCAGGCGGCTTACAGGCTGATGAAAACACAATTGCCGCAGGGTGGGCGCATCATCAACAATGGCTCGATCTCCGCCCATGCGCCACGCCCCAATTCCGCACCGTACACCGCGACCAAGCATGCGATCACCGGGCTGACACGCTCGATTTCCCTGGATGGCCGCCAGCACAACATCGCCTGCGGCCAGATCGATATCGGGAATGCCGCGACCGACATGGTCTCCACCATCCGCAGTGGCGCACTGCAAGCCAACGGCGAGGTGCTCATCGAGCCGGTGATGGATCTTGCCCACGTCGCCAGCGCGGTCGTTTACATGGCCGGTCTGCCGCTGGAAGCCAATGTCCAGTTCATGACCGTGATGGCCACCAAGATGCCCTATATCGGTCGCGGCTAGGTTTCGTTGCGCATGAAAAAGCCGTTTCCCACCATCTGGGAAACGGCTCGCTCGAACCGCTGTTGCCACTGAAAACTTCCGTACTCAGCGGTTATTCAACTTCGGCCGTTTGCCCATCTTGGCTTGCAAAGTTGCTTCCTGCCCGCGCCGGAAGATGTGAATTTCAACATCCTCGCCCGGCTTGATCGACGCAATCTGGTTAAGCATGGCCGATGAGTTGGTAATTTCCTTGCCGCCCAATGCCAGCAACACATCGCCCGGCTTGACGCCGGCACGGTCAGCCGGCCCGCCGCGCACCACACCGGCGATCAGCGCCCCGTGAACATCCTTGAGCTTGAACGAGGCCGCCAGCTCCGGCGTGATGTCCTGCACCTCCACGCCCAGCCAGCCACGAGTTACGCTGCCATCCTTGATGATGGCTTCCATCACCTGGCGCACCGTTGCCGCCGGAATGGCAAATCCGATACCCAGCGAGCCGCCACTCTTGGAATAGATTGCGGAATTGATCCCCAGCAAGCCGCCATTGGTATCGATCAATGCGCCGCCGGAATTGCCCGGATTGATCGCAGCATCGGTCTGGATAAAATTTTCGAAAGTATTGATCCCCAGCTCGGAGCGCCCCAGCGCCGAGACAATGCCCATGGTCACGGTCTGGCCCACACCAAACGGATTGCCGATCGCCAGCACCACATCACCGATCTGGGCTTTTTCCGCATCGCCGAACGCAATCACCGGCAGCTTGTCGAGCTGAATCTGGATCACCGCCAGATCCGTTTCCGGATCGGTACCGATGATTTTGGCATCCGCCGTGCGACCATCGGCCAGCGCAACCTCGATTTCATCCGCCGATTCAACCACATGGTTGTTGGTCACGATATAACCGCTGGCCGAGACAATCACGCCTGAACCCAGGCTGGACGCTTTCTGTGATGGTTCTTCGCCAAAACGGTCGCCGAAGAAGCGGCGGAACACCGGGTCGTTGAAGATGGGCGGGCGTTGCGCCTTGATTTCCTTGGCGGTATAGATATTGACCACCGCCGGCATCGCCCGTTTTACCGCGCCGCTATAGGACAGGAAAGCCGGCGCGGATGCCTGTGCCGCGGCATTTCCCGGCACTGTCACCACAGCCGGGCTGGGGGATGGGCGCGACAAAATATCCGGTTTGAGAACGGAAACTAAAAACCACGCCGCCAGACCAATGGTGGTGGTTTGTGCGAAAATCAGCCAGAGCTTTTTCATATACAAAATCAATCATGCCAGTTGTGCGCAGCGAATTGGAAAATTATATCGGACAACTGCTTGCTGTTGACCGTTTCATTGATTACGCCCCCAACGGGCTGCAAGTGGAGGGGCGCGCGCAGATTTCGCGCATCGTCACCGGGGTTACTGCATCGTTGGCATTGATCGATGCAGCGATTGCCCAGGGAGCCGATGCGCTGCTGGTGCATCACGGTTACTTCTGGAAAAACGAAAACCCCTGCATTACCCACATCAAAAAAAACCGGCTAACCCGCCTGCTGGTGCATGACATCAACCTGCTGGCCTACCACTTGCCGCTGGATGCCCACCCGGAACTGGGCAACAACGCGCAACTGGGCCAGAAACTGGGATTAATCCCTACCGGCCACTTCGGCGAACAGGCGCTGGGCTGGCTGGGCGAACTGGCCACACCGCGGCCCCTGGCCAGTTTTGCCCGCCAGGTTGAGGCTGCACTGGAACGCGCCCCGCTGGCACTTGGCGCGCCGGACAAATTAGTCCGCCGCGTGGCATGGTGCAGCGGCGGCGCCCAAAGCTATTTTCATGAAGCCGCCATCCTGGGCGTGGATTGCTTCCTGACCGGAGAGGCCTCCGAATTCGTTACCCATCTGGCGCAGGAAACCGGTACAGCGTATCTTGCCGCAGGCCATCACGCTACCGAGCGCTATGGTATTGCCGCCCTTGGCGCGCATCTCGCCTCCACTTTCGGGATTGAACATGTCCATATCGACCTCCCCAATCCGGTGTAAAAAACTGCTCATCGCCGCCGCAGGCGCCTTGCTGCTCGCGGCCTGTGCCAGCGGACCGCTGCCCAGCGAGACCCCGGGCCCCACACCAACCATCCGCTCCAGCGAATTCGAAGCGCCCAACGTGCTGATACGGGGAAAAATCGCCAAAGTCATCCTCGACAGCGTCGTCAAATACCGCACGCAGAAAGGGATGCAAATCATTAAGCGCGATGCCCGCGGCGTCGAATTCGGCATGCCGGTCCCCAAATCCAACCCTCCTATCGAAGTTCGTATGATCTACTCGATTTCTCCTGCCCCGAACGGCTTGCGTCTATCTGCCCAGGTATTCCGAGACACCAAGGTCAGTGGAAAACTACAAACTAGCGAGATCACTGCCAGCCTGCGTGACAACCTGGAAGAAGAATTGGCAGGCTACGCGCGCTGATTGCCGCCATTTCCCGCACACAATCCCTTGCTCCGCCAACACGATAGCTGTTCGATGCGAACAACTTTCAGTTACAATTGGCCGCAAAATTAACCATGCGCCTTGTCCGCTGTCGTGAAATACACCAGCGGATGAAGTAGGCTGAGAATTAATTGCCACACAGGGATACCGGGTATGAGCACACAGCCCCTCGACAACAGTAGAAGACGCTTCCTGATTGCCGCGACCAGCGCGGCGGGTGCCGGCGCCGTGGCCGGCATCGCCACCCCGTTCATTGCCAGCTTTCTTCCTTCAGAACGCGCCAAAGCCGCCGGCGCACCGGTCGAAGTCGACATTTCCAAACTGGAACCCGGCCAGAAGATCAACGTGGAATGGCGCGGAAAGCCGGTATGGGTGGTCAAGCGCACCCCGGAAATGCTGGCCGCGTTGCCCAAACTTGATGCCAAGCTCACCGATCCGAAATCGGAATCCAGCAATCAGCCTGAGTATTGCAAGAACGCCGCCCGCTCGATCAAGCCGGAAATCTGGATTGCCGAGGGTGTGTGCACGCACCTGGGCTGCTCGCCGACTTTCCGCCCCGATCTGGCCCCGGCCGATCTTGGCGCCGACTGGTTGGGCGGCTTTTACTGCCCCTGCCACGGCTCCAAATTTGATCTTGCCGGCCGCGTTTACTCCGGCGTTCCGGCCCCGACCAACCTGGTGATCCCACCGCACAAGTATCTGAGCGATGCGCGGCTGTTGATCGGCGAAGACAAATAAGAAAGGGCCCGCACCATGCAAGAGAAAGCACAACAGCTTCTGGATTGGGTGGACGCCCGTTTCCCGCTCACCGCCACCTGGAAATCGCACGTTTCCGAATACTACGCGCCGAAGAATTTCAACTTTTGGTACTACTTCGGCTCGCTGGCGCTGCTGGTACTGGTGATCCAGATCACCACCGGCATCTTCCTGACCATGAGCTACAAGCCGGACGCGAGCCTGATCCCGGGCACCAATGTCTCGGTTGCGTTTGCTTCGGTCGAATACATCATGCGCGACGTGGCCGGCGGCTGGATCATCCGCTACATGCACTCCACCGGCGCCTCGATGTTCTTCGTCGTGGTCTACCTGCACATGTTCCGCGGCCTGATCTACGGCTCCTACCAGAAACCGCGCGAGCTGATCTGGATCTTCGGCATGATGATTTTCCTGTGCCTGATGGCAGAGGCCTTCCTCGGCTACCTGCTGCCCTGGGGCCAGATGTCTTTCTGGGGCGCGCAGGTGATCGTGAACCTGTTTGCATCGATTCCGGTCATCGGACCGGATCTGTCCGTGTTCATCCGCGGCGATTTCGTGGTGTCGGATGCCACGCTCAACCGCTTCTTCGCGCTGCATGTGATCGCCGTGCCGCTGGTGCTGCTGGCGCTCGTCGGTGCGCATCTGGTGGCACTGCACGAAGTCGGCTCCAACAATCCGGACGGAGTAGACATCAAGAAACACAAGGATGAAAACGGCATCCCGCTCGACGGCATTCCATTCCATCCATATTACACAGTGAAGGATATCTTCGGCGTGGCCGTCTTCTTGGTGGTCTTTGCTACGATCCTGTTCTTTCTGCCCTCGATGGGCGGCTACTTCCTGGAAGACAACAACTTCCTGCCGGCCGATCCGTTCAAGACGCCTCCGCATATCGCACCGGTCTGGTACTTCACGCCGTTCTACTCGATCCTGCGCGCCGTACCGCCCTTGTTTGGCTCGCAGCTGCCCGGCGTGCTGGCCATGGGCGGCTCGACCCTGATTCTCTGTCTGCTGCCCTGGCTCGACCGCAGCCCGGTGAAATCGATCCGTTATCGCGGCACACTCTACAAGACGATCTTGGGAATTTTCCTGGCTTCCTTCCTTATCCTCGGCTATCTGGGCACCGTGCCGGGCAACGTTTGGGGCACCTTCGCCGCCAATGTACCGGTCATCGGTGGCGTTGACCGCGCCGTGTTGTTGGCGCGTTTCTGCTCGCTGATCTACTTCGCCTTCTTCCTCGCCATGCCCTGGTACACGAAGATCGACAAGACCAAACCGGTTCCTGACCGGGTTACGATGTAAGGAGAGGAACATGAGAAAAATCCTGATCACCCTGTTCCTCGCCAGCGCCTGCATGGCCAATGCCAGCACGGAAGGCCCGGCCCTCGACAAGGCGCCGGTCGACCTGCGCAACGTGGAATCACTGCAACGCGGTGCGCAAACTTTCACCAACTACTGCCTGTCCTGCCACTCCGCCGTTTCGATGCGTTACAACCGGCTCACCGCCATCGGGCTGACCGAAGAGCAGATCAAAGCGCATCTGGTTCCCGCTGACGGCAAGGTGGGCGATGTGATGAAAAGCGCGATGACCGCGCAGGATGCCAAAGAATGGTTCGGTGCCCCTCCGCCCGATCTCTCCGTGATTGCCCGCGCCCGTGGTGCAGACTGGCTTTACACCTATCTGCGCAGTTTCTATCGCGACGAAACCCGCCCCTCCGGCTGGAACAACACCGTGTTCGACAAGGTGGGCATGCCGCACGTGCTGTACGAGCTGCAGGGCGAGCAGGTGCTGGAAATCAAAAAGGAAGGCGAGCACGAAATCCATGCGCTCAAGCTCGTCAAACCCGGCTTGCTGACCAAAACCGGCGACAACGGCGAATACGACCAGAGCGACTACAACCAGCGTGTGGGCGATCTGGTGAACTATCTCGTCTTCATGAGCGAGCCGTCCCAGGTCAAGCGCGAGCAGATCGGCTATGCCGTGCTGCTGTTCCTGATCTTTGTGCTGGTGCCGCTGAGCTGGATGCTGAAGAAGGAATATTGGCGGGATGTGAAGTAGCGCGAAGTTGATCCTTGAATCAAAACAGGGCGGAATCTCCGCCCTGTTTCATTTCCGGCACCAGAAAAAGATCGCTCAATCGAAGCGATCAGCCTCAGTCAATCGCTTGCCAAGCTGATCCTTGCCCGACAACGCCGGCTCGTCCTGCAACGGCCAGGCAATGTTCAGCGCAGGATCATTCCAGACAATGCAACGCTCATGCTCCGGATACCAGTAATCGGTGGCCTTGTAGAGAAACTCGGCCACGTCGCTCGTCACCACGAAGCCATGGGCAAAGCCTTCCGGCACCCACATCTGTCGCTTGTTCTCGGCCGAGAGCGTCACGCCCACCCACTGGCCGAAGGTCGGCGAGGATTGGCGCAGGTCCACGGCCACGTCGTAGACCTCGCCCACGGTC
>JAGTRM010000031.1 GCA_018261735.1 Pseudomonadota bacterium | reverse complement strand
GTAGCGGGTGCCGGTGAGGGCACAACCGGTTGCACGCGCGGTTCCGGCCTGCCGCGAGTTTCGGGTGCCGGCACGGCCGGGACTACTGGCGTGGCTTGCCGTGGCGTAACGGGCGGAGCTGGGGTAGCAGGTGCCGGTGATGGCACAACCGGTTGCACGCGTGGCTCCGGCCTGCCGCGAGTTTCGGGAGCAGGCACGGCCGGGACTACTGGCGTGGCTTGCCGTGGTGTAACGGGCGGCGCAGGGGCGACAGGCGCCGGTGATGGCACAACCGGTTGAACGCGCGGTTCCGGTTTGCCGCGGGTCTCGGGCGCCAGCACGGCCGGGACTGCTGGCGTGGCTTGCCTTGGTGTAACAGGCGGCACCGGGGTAGCAGGCGCCGGTGATGGCACAACCGGTTGCACGCGCGGTTCCGGTTTGCCGCGGGTCTCGGGCGCCGGCACGGCCGGGACTGCTGGTGTGGCTTGCCGTGGTGTAACGGGCGGCGCAGGGGCGACAGGCGCCGGTGATGGCACAACCGGTTGCACGCGCGGTTCCGGTCTGCCGCGTCGGTCATCCGCCCTGTCGGCGGGCGTTGCCGGTGGGGGGAGCGCGGTCGGTTGCGCGATGCGTGCCGGGGCGACCACCTTGACTGCAGGCGCGGGCACAGGTGCTACCGGTTTCAATTGCTTGCGTGCCGCGTCGTCGAGCGGTCTGCCCGGTTTGGCTGTCAGTTGAGGTTGTTGCGCGGCGAAACCGGCGTGCGCCGCCGGCGGCGCGGTACGGGCGACGACAGGCCGCTCGAACACCCGCGGCGGGGGCTTGTCGCCCTGGTCGGCCGCCCCGCGCACGCTTTTCTGCGTCGGCGCCACTTGCGGGGCAACTGCTACCGGCCCGCTGACGATCATTTCCCTTGATACATTTACCGCCGCCCTCGATACCGGCTGCGACTGCACGAACGCGGTTCTTGGCACGGCAACGACGGCGCCAGGCACGGCCCGGTTGACATAGACGATATTGGTTATGTTCGTGTTGGTGTAGTAATTGTTGATCACGGTGGTGTTGATCACCGTGTTGCTGCGGTTGATATTCTCGAAATAGCGGCGGCTGACCGGATAGGCCGGGCGATAGACTTCGCGCGGTCCAAGCGGGAACCAGGCAACGCCAAAGATTCCGCTGGAGATCGTCAGGCGGAAGTTGGCCCCGCCCACGAATACCACCAGTGCCGGCGCGTAGTAGGCCCGGCTGCGCACCGGGCCGGGTATCCAGCCCCATGTGCCGTGCAGATTCGCCCAGCGGCCGTAATGGGATACGGCAAAGCCCCAGGGCGCGTCATCCACCCAGGTCCAGCCCCATGGATCGATCCAGGCCCAGTGTCCGTCGCGATAGGGCGCCCAGCCAGCGGACACGCGATTGGGGTACCAGACGTTGCCGTAGCTGGCATCAACACCCCAACGGCCGTGTTCATCCAGATCCTGATAACCGACCACATCCTGCGAGACATAGCGGGCGGAAAGCGAGTTGTCGTAAGCGCGATCACGCACGCTCGACCAGCGGTCGAAATCGTCAAGGCGCGGGTCGTCGATATAGTCGTAATCGCGTAAGTCACTTCCCATGAAGCGGTACGCCTGCCGCGAATCGACGAGATAGGACGCGTCTTCGCCATATACCTCGCCTTGGCCGCTGCGCACGATGATCGTGGTCGCGTCGTCGTCGGGGTCCACTTCGATCCGGTATGCGCCGGGCTGGCGCAGGGTAAAGGCGAGATTCGGCGTATCGATCTCAAATAGCTGACCGCGCTCAAGACGACGCACGCGCACGTTCAATACGCCTTGCGTCAATTGCAGCTGGGTGATCTGGTCGTCGAGATTGAGGATGGAAACACCGGTATCGGCATCCAGACGAATCATCGCACCGCCCACCTGGATTTCAGCCCGTGCCCGCCGATCCGTCCAGAGGCGGTCACCGGTGGTCAGCGGCCTGTTGATTCTGGCTTCATCCCAGTCGTTCTCGCCAGCCGGGGAAAAACTGACAGCGCCGGATGTATAGCCCAGTCGGGCGACACGCGATGGCGGATCCGCGCTGGCCAAGGCACTGACGAGTGAAATTGCGATGCCGGCCAGAAAAGCGATCGCTCGAAGACGGAGAGGGTGCGTATGCATGGACTTACTCCTTGCATGAAAGATCACGCCGGTTGGGTCGATCGATGGAACCGACAGTTGCGATGCTGCGCGGTATCGTTCCTGGAGTTGGCGATCCGCCAATGAAGTGACGAGGCTGCGCCGGATTCAATAGAACCCGCGCTATTTCTTGTGTAGCACAACGATCGGGTAACGCTTGCTCTATTCGACAATGAAGAAACCGCACGGTCTTCAGGGGCGCAAGAGCGGCAAATCTCTGTATCGATTGGAGTCTGCACACTGCGGCAAGTTCATTGGACGTCCGTGCGCTAGCGGCTTGGCGGCGTTTTGCCGGCCGCGCCCCGTGACTGCGCTATGTACGGAGCCGTACAGACGGCGGGGGGCGGGTACGCGATATTGGGGTTCTTGTTGCCCGGTTCTTCTGGATTCCTGCACAGGGAAATTCCAAAGGAAGCCATCCGGCGTCCTGCGGCGTATTGAGCCCGCATCCCCTCACATCCGATTGGATTGCGCGGCGGTATTTGAAATATCGCGGATCAACGTCAGGCACGATTTGTTACTGGAGACATCGATGAATGCACTATTGAGAAATACCTTGGCCGTGGTCGGCTTGGCAATCGCTGCGCAAGCGAGCGCGCAGGTCACCTTTTACGAACGTGAAGGTTTTGCAGGCCGCTCATTTACCACGGACCAGCCGATTCGCAATTTTGAACGCTTCGGCTTCAACGATCGGGCTTCGTCGGTGGTGGTCGATCGCGAGCGTTGGGAGGTTTGCGAAGAGGTTCGTTTCCGTGGCCGGTGCGTGGTTCTGCGCCCGGGCCAGTATCCATCGCTGGCTGCAATGGGTTTGAACAACCGCATTTCATCGGTGCAGACCGTGAGCCGGAATGCGCGCATCAATGACAACCGTTATGCGCCGGTTCCGGGGCCACGTTATGACAACAACGCGGCTGCGCAGGTCACCTTTTACGAACGTGAAGGCTTTGTTGGGCGATCTTTCACCACGCAGGAGCAAATCGGCAATTTCGAGCGCTTTGGCTTCAATGATCGCGCCTCGTCGGTCCTGGTCCTGCATGGCCTGTGGGAGGTCTGCGAAGACGGCCGGTTCCGGGGGCGGTGCGTTGTTCTGCGTCCGGGCCGGTATCCATCGCTGGCTGCCATGGGCCTGAACAACCGTGTTTCATCGGCGCGGGCCATGAGCCGGAATGCGCGGATCAATGAAAATCGCTATGCGCCTGCTCCCGTGGCGATCGACCACTACCGTCGGCGCGACAACGAGCAGCTGTACGAGGCCGATGTCACCTCCGTGCGCGCAGTGGTCGGCCCGCCGGATCAGCGTTGCTGGATCGAGCGCGAACAAGTCGTTCAGGAACAACGCAACAACAGCGTTCCCGGGGCGATTGCCGGCGCGGTCATCGGCGGCATTCTCGGTCACCAGATCGGTGGCGGAAGCGGCCAGGATATTGCCACGGTTGGCGGTGTGGTTGCTGGCGCCGCAGTGGGTGCCAACCTGGGTCGCAACAGTGGTGGCGGGCAACAGGTTGTAACGCAAGATGTGCAGCGTTGCGCCAACGAACCCAGCCAGGCCCAGCCTGATTACTGGGACGTGACTTACACTTTCCGTGGCCAGGAACATCGCGTGCAGATGAGCACGCCCCCCGGCCCCACCATAACTGTCAACAGGCAGGGTGAGCCCCGCGAGTAACGAGCAGTGCGGATTGAGCAGGATGGCCCTTCGGGGCCATTTTGCTTGGCGTACCATGATCGGAGTGTTCACGTTTCTGTTTCGGGATGAGCATGCAAACTTTTCATTGCGACCATTGCGGTCAGTTGGTGTTCTTCGAGAACGTAACCTGCGAGACCTGTGGCCATGCGCTTGGCTTTTTGACCGATTTGCGCACGATGAGCGCCCTGGCACCGGCCGAGAACGGGCTCTGGCGTAGCCTCAATCCGAACGCCGCCGGTTACCGCTACCGGATGTGCAGCAACTATGCGCGGGAGGACGTTTGCAACTGGATGCTGCCCGAGCATGATCCACATAACCTGTGTGCCTCTTGCCGCCTGACAGAGATCATTCCTGCCCTTGGCATGCCGCAGCACCGTACCTATTGGTATCGCATGGAACAGGCCAAGCGTCGGCTGATTTATACCTTGTCGACATTGGGCCTTGTGCCCGTCAGCAAGGCTGAAGACCCCCGGCAGGGCCTGGCCTTTCGCTTTCTGGCCGACAGTGTTCATTCCGGCCCGGTCACGACGGGCCATGACAACGGGGTTATCACGCTCAATATTGCCGAGGCTGACGACATATGGCGCGAACGGTTGCGCTCCCATTTGGGCGAGCCCTATCGCACGTTGCTCGGACATTTTCACCATGAGATCGGCCATTACTACTGGGATCGCCTGATCGGCGGCAGTGTGGGGATTGCCATGTTCCGGCAGCTGTTCGGTGACGAGCGGGACGACTACGACGCCAGCCTCAGGCGTTACTACGAGCAAGGGCCGCAGCCAGGCTGGCCACAGCGTTTTGTCACGGCCTACGCGAGCGCTCACCCGTGGGAAGACTGGGCCGAAACCTGGGCGCAGTATCTGCAAATGGTCGATGCACTGGAAACGGTACAGGCCTGCGGGATGCTACTCACGCCTGCCAACCCGAATGATCCCGTGCTGGTGAGTGGTGCTCATACGAGTGCAGGCTCTTTCGACCAGATGCTGGCGCGCTGGTTTCCGCTCAGCTACGTTCTGAACAACCTGCATCGCAGCCTGGGCATGCCCGATGGTTACCAGTTTTCTCTGGCTCAACCCGTTATCGCCAAGCTGCGATTCGTGCATGAAATCGTGACAGGTCGATAAGACTTAGCCAACAAGCTGTCTCGACGATACCTGAATGACCTGAATTGATTCCCGTAAATAAACCGGACTATGAGCGCTAGCGCACCGAACAGCGGAGGGCATGCGCGTAGAGTCAACACTGAACGGTGCTGCCGGCAACTCAATTGTTGGCCGCTCCCGTAGAAGCGATGGCCTGATCTGTCGACGCTGCTTGTTACCACCAGAAGCTGATCAATCTGGGGGATTGTCCGCAATGTTGTGGGTGATTTCGGCAAGACAACCAGAAGGATTCATCATGAAATATTCCAACATTATGGCTGTAGCACTCACGACGCTGGCATTGGTCGCCTGTACCGGCCCGGCTGGACCGCAAGGCGCAACGGGCAGCACCGGTTATACGGGTGCAACCGGGTATACCGGCGCGACTGGCGATACCGGCGCAACCGGGTATACCGGCGCAACGGGTGGCACGGGTGCCACCGGCGATACCGGTGCAACGGGATACACCGGGGCAACCGGCGACACAGGTGCAACCGGATATACCGGGGCAACCGGTGATACGGGTGCAACCGGCAGTACTGGCGCCAAGGGCAGCACAGGCGCAAAGGGAACGACCGGCGATGGCACCGTGGTGATCATTCCGGCGCGCTAAAGCGGTTCGATCCGGCCAATGAAAGGCATCTTGCAAGAAGCAGCACGGCTGCATTGGATGCAGAGATGGACCCCGGTTCAATCATCGGGGTCTTTTCTCCATCAGGAACGGTGCGGATAGGGCCGACAAAGTCTACGGGCGCGCAAGATGCAGAAACGCCCCGTAGTCGATGCGTTCAGCATGGCTGCCCGCGCAAAGAACGAACAAGCGTTAGCAGAGTCTGATACAGCGTTGGCCAGTAAATCGGCCCACGTATTTTGGCTCTGTTGACGTTGGTTACATAGCTGCGCTGGGGCGGGAAAATGCCAGTCACTAGGCATGCGACGCAGACAATAACGGGTTATTTTCAAGGAGCATAACGCAGTGAATGGCGTTTTTCCGCCCCAGCCCTTCGGGTTTGGGGCATTTCGAGCGGCCTTCCGCGTTGCAAACCGCTTGCAATACCCGTATTGCGGCGCGCTTTGCGCCTTGAAATCCATCTCGAACTGCCCCAAACGCAGTTTTGTAACCAACGTCAACAGAACCTAAGCACTGACCATATGAGGTCCAATATGAAACGCTTACTTTTTGCCGCAATCCTTGCCATTGCCACCATCCCGGCATTCGCCGCCGATGTGGGCGTATCGGTCAGCATCGGCCAACCCGGCTTCTATGGCCGTCTCGACATCGGCGGCTATCCGCCCCCGCAAATTATCTATCGGCAGCCGATCCTTATCGAACGGGTTGGCGTTCGCCGTCCGCCGGTCTACCTGCATGTGCCGCCAGGCCATGCGAAAAACTGGCGCAAACACTGCCGCGCCTACAACGCCTGCGGCGAGCGGGTCTACTTCGTGCAGGATCGCTGGTACCAAAACGAATATGTTCCACGTTACCAGCAGCGTCATGGCGATCGACGGGATGATGGCCCGCGCAGAGACAAAAGGTACGACCGCCAGCGCGATGATCGCAACGATCGCAACCGTGACCGTAATTATCGCTGAGGCAAGGGGCGAAGCTCCCGGCATAACCCTTGTGTAATGCGAGGAGCCGGGGGCGATGCCAATCCTGGCTGCTTTGCGTCTTTGAGCGTGCATCTGTGGCTTTGGGTTTTGCAATTGACGCCGCGAATGTCAACGATTTGACCAGTTCGTGCGTTAAATACATGGGTGACGATATTTTTCCGAACCCGACACCACAGATGGAGGTTGCCATGTTCACGCGCAACGTCGTTATGAAAAAAGTTCTTTTTGCCCTGGTGGGGGGTGTCGTTTTGGCGGCAGTCTCCGGTTGTGTCGTCGCGCCGTATCCGGCCACCGGGCCGGCCTATGTCGAGCCCTACTACCCAAGTCCCGGCGTGAGTTGGGTCTGGCAATTCAATCCAAGCTACGGTTGGGGCTGGCATCACCCCCAGCATGGCTGGCACAACAGAGGCGGCGGGTATCGAGGAGATAGAGGCCACCGCTAATCGCCGGCGCCAGGCTTTGTTGGCGCAAGATTAATTTTTACACGGATGGGCAAACGGCTCATCCACTTGGATAGCACTCCGCCCTTCTTGTCGGAAGCTTTGTGGTCATGGTTTGCAAGATTCCGGTCTTGCTTGCCGTGAATGCAGCGCCTCGGCATGAAGGGCGGAGTTGCTTCCGCCAACCTGTTTGTTCCTGTCACGCGGAATGATTCCCCAGCTAAAAGGCGGGTTTGTGCCCGATACGGTGGCGAAACGCTTGCTGCTGGTTTGGGGGTGTTTCCGGAAACCGTGCCGGATTGATGTGCGCCAGCGCACAGACCGGGCGCAAGCATGCCACTACTTTGTACTTGTCAGGCATCAGGGTTTGCCTCTGCACAACATGCACGATGGACCCGATGCCGGCAGTGACAACGGACACCCGATAGGCAATTTTGCCGGCCGGATTCCGAACGGAAGGAGTTGGACATGAACTGGAATATCATTGAAGGCAACTGGAAGCAGTACAAGGGCATGATCAAGGCTCGGTGGGGCAAGCTCACCGACGATCATCTGGATGTGATTGCGGGCAAGCGCGACCAGCTGGCAGGCAAGATCCAGGAGACCTACGGGCTTACTCAGGAAGAAGTCGAAGAAGAGATCAAGAGCTTTGAAGAGCGCGATAAGGACGATCCTCCGAAGCACTCTTCCTGACCTGGTACCGTTGTGCGCCGTGAGGCGCACAGCGGCAAGGTTGCCGCAGAAGGCGCCATGTTGAATTTCTTAAAAGCAATCAAAAGGCTATGCGCCAAAGACGGGCAAGGCCATTTGTTCAGTCACCCCATGCAAGCCCGGAACTTTGCCCGATGGCGGGTTACCGGGAATCGCGTGCCGCAAACCTGAGTTAACCCAACCCGCGCCAGTCCATGCAGGCCCCTCTGCGCTATGTGCGCTACCGTACCGACCCCCTGTTTGTTTGTGGTTAAGCTGTTTTTAGGGTTTCAGTGCATGGGGTTGAGAAAAACACGCTGAGTCCCACCGTACGGTATTTGAAACGTCATGTCCGAAGACATAGTTTCCCACCGTAGAGCGCGAGTCTGGACTGGGGCTGAATCTGCATACGAATGCACAACATTTTCACGAAGCGGGATGGGCTGAAACCGGCTGCTTTGCGACCCACTTGCCACTTCCATCGGCAGCAACCGATGGACCGGTTTCAGCTTGGCGGTTTATCGATAGAAGGCTGGCAGCAAGAAGCCTTGTTTTACTTACATCTGGAGAATCAATCATGAAAATCAACAAATATGTTTCCGCAGCATGTCTGGCTGTTGCACTGGTGTCTGTCGTGGGCTGTTCCTCTACCCCGAAGCAGGAAGGGACCGGCGAGTATATTGACGACAGCGTCATCACCACCAAGGTCAAGGCCGCCATATTCAATGAGCCCACACTGAAGGTACTGCAGATCAATGTCGAAACCTTCAAGGGCGTTGTTCAACTGAGTGGCTTTGTGGATTCACAGGCCGCAGCGAACAAGGCTGTCGAGGTGACGCGTACAGTCAAGGGCGTGATGTCGGTCAAAAACAGCCTGGTTGTCCGCTAAGCTGAAGTCATTGCAAGCGCGGCCGCTGCCGGATGTCCTGTCCGCCAGCGGCCGCATGTTTGTCTGCCATTTCCCACGCAACTTGGCATCTGGTGAGGGGTCGCCGCACAGCCGGATTCCTGGCACGGGATGGCAATCCTTTTTTGCATGCCCTTCTGTTACCCGCTAGGCTGGGTAGATACGGTGATGCGTTGCGGCATGCCGGCCCCGTTCGGGCTGGTTTTGCGTGGAAGGAGCCCATTCTGTCATGAGCGATCCGATTGAAGAACTGACGGCGAAATTCCTGCGCACCTGTGGCGAGGCCGGTGAAAGCGAACAGCGCGTTGTTGATCGCCTGACGAAACGCCTGCATATCAGCCGCAATACTTCCCAGGAGTTCGAAGAGAGTCTGTCGGTCGGGCAGCGTCTTGCCGACCGTATTGCGATCTTTGGCGGTTCCTGGACGTTCATCCTTATTTTCTTGTCCGTGCTGCTTGCCTGGATTGTGCTGAATACGCTGATTTTGACGCAGCTCGGCAAACCTTTTGATCCATACCCTTACGTTTTTCTCAATCTCATTTTGT
The DNA here is from genome assembly GCA_018261735.1 of Pseudomonadota bacterium. Taxonomy (GTDB): domain Bacteria; phylum Pseudomonadota; class Gammaproteobacteria; order Burkholderiales; family Chitinibacteraceae; genus Formivibrio. Next base: position 37,813 of record JAGTRM010000031.1, on the reverse strand, counting down.
CCATGCTGGCGGCCTTGCAGGCCCCCGTCATCATGATGTCGCAGAACCGTCATGCCGCTAAAGACCGCGCTGCCGCCGAGCATGATTACGAAGTCAATTTGAAATCCGAACTGGAAATCTTGGCACTGCATCAGAAGATCGACATCTTGCGCGAACAGCAATGGGCCGATCTGGTGGCACTGCAGCATGAACAGATCCAGCTGTTGACCCAGTTGCTGGAGGCGCGCAGCGGTGCGCAATCCGCCGCGTAATCGACCTGTCGCCATGTCCCTCGACCCCGGACCTATCCAGACCAAAGGGCATGTCTACGGCCTAGCGGACGGCCTCCTTGTTTTTTGACCCGTATACGGATACCACGCCATGACCTATTTCCATCGCCATACCGAACGACACCGCACCGAGCGTATCGGCTGGTTGCGCGCCGCCGTGCTGGGTGCCAACGACGGCATCGTATCGACCGCCAGCCTTGTGGTCGGCGTTGCCGCGGCCAGTGTCAGCCACGGCAATATCCTGTTGACCGGCGTTGCCGGGCTGGTGGCCGGGGCCATGTCGATGGCCGCGGGGGAGTATGTCTCGGTGTATTCGCAGGCGGATACCGAGAACGCCGATCTGTCGCGCGAGCGCGCCGAGCTGGAGAAGGATCCCGCCGCAGAACAGCGCGAGCTGATGGCCATCTATGTGGGCCGGGGGCTCTCTCCCGATCTGGCGCACCAGGTGGCCGAGCAACTGATGCTGCACGATGCGCTCGGTGCCCATGCGCGCGACGAGCTGGGTATCTCGGAAACGCTCAGCGCGCGGCCGATTCAGGCTGCGCTGGCATCGGCCGCCAGTTTCGCGCTCGGTGCCGTGCTGCCGCTGGCCGTAACGGCCCTGGCGCCTGAACGCGATCTGATTCCCTGGGTGTCGGCCACATCGCTCGCCTTCCTCGCCTTGTTGGGCGGCGTTGCGGCGAAGGCGGGCGGAGCCGGTGTTCTGGTGGGCGCATGGCGGGTTACTTTTTGGGGCGCGCTGGCGCTGGCGATCACCGCGGGGGTAGGCGCGCTGTTCGGCGCTGGCGGTTGAATCGGGAAGTGAACAGGAAAACGGTTGAAATCTGCTTCCGCCCGCCATTGACAAGGCCCGGACGCTTTCGCGTTCGGGCCTTGTATGAATGGGTACCAACCCTGGCCACTCAGCCCGTGTTGGTATCTGACAGTTTACCTGCGGGCTGATGTCTTACAGGCGACCCATCAACAACAGCACTATGACAATGAGCAGTACCAAGCCCAGACCACCGCTAGGGTAGTAACCCCAGTTGCGGCTGTGCGGCCAGGAAGGGATGGCGCCGATCAGCAGCAGGACCAGAACGATCAATAGTATGGTTCCTAGACTCATGATGAACTCCCAAAAAGTTATGGTGAAATCAATTGGCCGGCGCAGATGCTGCGGGCGGTACCACGATCACCGTGGTGCCATCGCCAGATTTGCCGGTCTCGCCCTTGCTGCCCTCGTACCCTTGGGTACCTTGAGCACCGGTTGCACCCTGGCTGCCTTCTGTGCCGCTTGCACCTTGCGGGCCGGAGGGGCCTGCCGGGCCGGGGACTGCGGCAGGTGTGGCAGGTACATTAACCACGGTAGGTTTGTCACATGCGGTCAAGCCCAGCGCAGCCAGCAGCGCCAAGATCAGAATTGAGCGGTTCATGTTCATGGGAAATCCTTTAAATAAAGTTGGAAAGAGGGAAACCAGGATGACCAAAACGACTTGGGATGCCGCATCCGGCATTTGAACAGCGTATGCCCAGTGCATGGACAGTTCAGTGCGCTGGCGAACACAAGGGCAAGAATTTCACCGTGCAGCTTTCGGCCCGCACAATCTGAAACCGGGAGAGAAAACCAAACCGCTGCGGAAGGGCATACGTTCGCTAGCGCACAGACACACGCTGTTACAACGCGCATCCTTAAAAACGATAGGTCGAATCGTTGCCTTAAAGCCAAGGGATTCGACATCTGTTTTTATCAAACGGGAGGATCTGCAATGCGTAACAAACTTGTTTTACTGGCGATGCTGTTGGGGCCGCTGGCACCGGCTTCGGCGCAGGTGAGCATCGGGATCAGTCTGCCCAGCGTGAGTATCGGGATCAACCTGCCGCTGTACCCGCATCTGGTGCCGGTACCGGGCTATCCGGTCTACTATGCGCCGCGACTCAATTCGAATTATTTTTTCTACGATGGCATGTACTGGGTCTTCCAGTCGGATAGCTGGTATGTCAGCTCCTGGTACAACGGGCCTTGGGGGATGGTGGAACCGGAGTTTGTGCCGGTATACGTCCTGCGAATCCCCGTGCGCTATTACCGCAGCGCGCCTGATTACTTCCGCGGCTGGCAAAGGGATGCGCCGCCACGCTGGGATGAACACTGGGGCAATGATTGGGCCCAGCGCCGTAGTGGTTGGGACCGGTGGAACCGCAATGCTGTTCCCGCGCGCCCGCCGCTGCCGCTCTATCAGCGTAACTATTCCGGTGATCGCTACCCCCGTGTAGAACAGCAGCGTACGCTGGAAAACCAGCATTACCGTTACCAGGTACGCGACCCGCTGGTGCGCCAGCTGCGCGAGAGAAGTGCGCCCGCGCCACGCGAGATGCAGAATACACCGCAAGAGAGAAACAGGGGGGCAACCCCGCGCGACAACCCGCCACAACCCGCCCAGCAGCGAGCGCCAGCCAGCCCGCGGGCGCAACAGCAGGAGCCGGGGCAGTCGGCGCCGCCCGTCCAGCAACCGCCTTCCCGGCAACGTGAAGATCAGCCTCAACAATCGCCGCCCCGGCAAAGGGAAGTTCAGCCCCGGCAGCAGGCCCCCGAATCGCGCCGCCAGGAAGCCGGGCCACAAGGTAAAGGCGTGCCGCAAGAGGTAAGGCAAGGTCAAGGTCAAGAGAAGCGGCCAGGCCAGGCAAAGAATCGCAAGACCCTCGAAGAGGAAGAACAGGACCGGCAGGACCGCAGAAAATAACTAGCAAGACTGGCAATAAAGGCTCCCCTGGGAGCCTTTATGTTGTGCAAACATTGATTTTTGCACCGCCGTGCCAGTTGCGCACCTCGGCAATACGGCACTGGCTGTACACAACTTCAGTAAACAACTGAAGCAGGGATGTCTACCATTGATAGGGCAGGGCCGTTGCCATGAATTGTTTTTGCAAAGTCCTCCACAAGGGAAAATCAATGATCAATACCTTGCTTTCCGGAAAATCGAAACCCACATTGCCCAAGCAGCGCACCGATGCGCTCTCGCTTTTGCCCCCCCGCATGCTTGCCGCGATGGTTGTACTGGCAACACCCTGCGTCGGCGCGCAAACCGTGGCCGAATGCACGCAGGAGGCCGACAATGCCCACCGGCTCGCTTGCTACGACCGCCTGTTTCGTGGGGATCGCGAAGCCTCCGCTGGCGGTTTGCCCACCGCGCCGATTGCGCCCGCCATACCACCAGCGCTGGCGGCCTCAAGTGTTGCCGCGGCCAAACAGATCGACGAGCCGCAAACGGCGCCAACGGCAATGACCAAGTTCTGGGAGCTCACCCCGTCCGACAAGCGCGGTACGTTTGTCGTGCGTACCTATCTGCCGAACTTTGTGCTGCCGCTGCACTACACTTCCAGCATCAACCGGGTGCCGAGCAGCCCGACGCAGCCTGCGAGTACACGCAAAACCAACTACCGGCGGATCGAGGCCAAATTGCAGGTCTCCCTGCGCGCCAAAGTTGCCGAGGATGTTTTGTTGCCGGATGCCGACCTGTGGTTCGCCTACACGCAGCAGTCTCTGTGGCAGGTATGGAATGAACAGGATTCCTCGCCGTTTCGCAGCACCGACTACCAGCCCGAAGCCATCTACGTGGTTCCGGTTCCGCAGCAGCTGGGTACGCTGCCGGGAGGCTGGCACTGGCGCATGGTGCAGCTCGGGTTGGCCCACCAATCCAATGGGCAAAGCGATCCGCTGTCGCGCAGCTGGAACCGGGTCTACGTTGGAACGGCTTTCGAGCGCGGCGAATTCGGTTTGCAGGTGCGTGCCAATCACCGCCTGAAAGAATCCGCCAGCAGTGACAACAACCCGGACCTGACCCGCTATATCGGCAATACGGAAATCATGGCCTCCTGGTTGCCCGGCCGATCAACGGCATCGCTGACCTGGCGGCACAATATGAAGTCCATGCGCCGTGGATCGCTCCAGCTGGATTTGACTCATCCGGTCGATAGTGCCAAGCCGGCCGGGTTGCGCTGGTATCTGCAAGTTTTTACCGGCTATGGCGAGACATTGCTCGACTATAACCACCGCCAGACGAGTATCGGCGCCGGGTTGACGCTGTTTCAGTTCTAGACGCCCGCTGTCGACGCTTGTTTGGAGTATCGCCTGCATCGGGTCAATGCATCTGTTCGGCATAGACCCGCCGGTCGGCGGCATAGCAGCTGCATGCCGCAGCCTCCAGCCCGCTACGATCGAGCACCGTGAGTTCGCCGCGGTGGTATTCGATCAGTCCGCTGCGTTGCAGTGCTCCGGCAGCCGTGGTGATGCCGACGCGACGCACGCCAAGCATGTAGGCCAGGAATTCGTGGGTGACATGGAAATGGTCGGAGTGGGCACGGTCCTGGCTCATCAGTAGCCAGGATGCCAGGCGCGGGCCGATCAGGTGAAAATGCAGGCACGCAGCCGATGCTGCCAGCTGAGACATCAGCACATAAATATAGCGGTTCATGCCGTGTTGCAGTGCCGTGCTGCACGCCAGTTCGTTGCGAAATGCCTGCGGGTCGACGCGCCATGCCGCGCCGGCACCTTGTACCACGGCATGCAGTGGTGCAGTCGCCACGCCCAGGGCCAATTGCGCGCCCAGCATGCCTTCCGAGCCCACCATGCCGACTTCCATTCCCGGGCGGCCGTCGACCAGCGCCACCAGTGAAACGAAACCTTTGGTTGGGAAGTAAATATGGGCTGTCGGCTTGCCAGGCTCGCTCAATACTTCCGCGCGTACCAGTTGAACCTGTTCACAAATGGCCAGCAGGTTCAGACGATCCTGGTGCGGAAGCAGCTCGATCAGATGGTTTTCAACGGTGTGCAAGCGGACTCTCCGGTGTACTGCTGGCTCCCGGGTAGTAGGGGGCAAGCCGAAGGTCACATCGGTTCGAATCGATGCAATCAGAGAGATCAGTTTGCGCGAAAGAGCGCGAGTTGACTGTCTTCCAGCGCACATAGCGGCGAATAAAGCGCGCATTCTAGCGCTGGGGGGGCCTTTGATGCACCCGCATGGCGTGCGCAAGGGCATGGTGTGAAGTGCAGGTGATCAAGCCCGCTTGGGCCGGGAAAATTTGCCCTCCAGACTAGGTCGCCAGCTTTTCAGGAAGCAGCCGGTCGTATTCCTTCTTGACCACGGCATAGCACTCGCAGGTCCTCTCCTCCAGCCCCTTGCGGTCGAGTACCGTGATATGGCCGCGCGCATAGCGGATCAGCCCGGCCGCCTGCAACTTGAGTGCGCTTTCGGTCACGCCTTCACGGCGCATGCCGAGCATGTTGGCAATCAGCTCCTGGGTCATCACAAGTTCGTTATCCTGCAGGCGATCCAGGCTCAGCAGCAACCAGCGGCACAGTTGCTGGTCCAGCGAATGATGGCGGTTGCATACGGCCGTTTGCGCCATTTGCGTGATCAGCGCCTGGGTATAGCGCAGCAGCAAGTGCAGCACCGGACCGGCGCGGTCGAACTCGTCTTTCATGGCCTTCGCTTTCAATCGAAAGCCTCGGCCGGCGCTTTGTACCACCGCACGGCTGGGCGTGGATTCGCCCCCCATGAACAGCGAGATGCCGACGATACCCTCGTTGCCGACAACGGCGATCTCGGCCGAGGCGCCGTCCTCCAGCACGTACAACAGGGAAACGATGGCCGTGGTCGGAAAATACACGTACCTCAATGTATTGCCCGATTCGTACAGCACCTGGCCCAGCGGCATGTCGACCAACTCTAGCTGCGGCTGCCAGCGCTGCCACTCGGCGTCCGGCAGTGCGGAAAGCAAGCAGTTCTTTCTTGGATTGGAGTCATTGCTTTTCAAGATCAGTGCTCCAGGTGAGTGTGGTTTTGCGCACGACGGGGCAGTGCCTCTCAACGAACCGTTTGAGCTATCGGTGGTATCACTCCCCGTGAAGCGGTTGGTGCGAATCGCTTGAAATATAGGGAATCCATGCAGCTGTGTTTGTTTGGCATTGAACGGATGGCAGACGAACGGTGAACCTGCTATCTCCCTTTTGGCTAATGGACTAGAACAAATTTTAGATGTTGATTTGACAGCCACACTCGATGCGCCCACCCTGAGGCTGCCGAGATCAACGTCGTGACCTTCCTGGGCGTGGTTCAACTGAGTGGTTTTGTGAACTTGCAGTTTGCAGCGAACAAGGCTGCCAAGCGGTTCACGAATCAAGTGAGGGATGGTTGATCCAAGCAGCTGCCGGACGTTATCTCCGGAAGTGGCCGCGAAATGCTTCTCTCATTCATCAGAAATTCCACGGCGAAACTGGTGAAAGGATTAGCGTGGCAATTTCGGTCAACGACTCGCAGCGCTTCGCGCGCAAAACCCCGGCGCGGATAGCGTCTCTGGCATGCCCCATCGCTTCCCGTTGGCCAGCCCAATCCGGGTGCGCCGTTGAGCACAACGCGTGCTGCAGCCCCGCTTTCCACCTGCTGGATCAGAATCCTTTCCCGATAGCGCAATTGCGCACCCCGCGGGCGCAATGCATGCGATCAAGCGTCGATGAACCGCTTGCCGTATTTGAAGGCAACTTGCGCAACGAGGCCCCGAATTGAATACCGGAACGAACTTTATCCAGCGTCTGATCTTGTGGAGAACGCTCTCTCACGGCACGGTTCGCGATGGCAAATGGCCGCAAAGTTTACCCGGCGAAGAATCGCCGCTGCGTGCAGAGTTGTTCAGTGCCGATCAAATGGAGCAACACGGCAAGGCGCTTGCCGCCACGCATACGTTGGTGTCGGGACGCGGGCCAAACCAGCTTCTTGCCCGGTTGGCCGAGAATGAGAGTTCCCTGGTCGGCGTGTGCAACCTGTTGACCGAGGCGGTCACTGCAAAAGAGCGCATCACGCCGGCCGGGGAGTGGTTGCTCGACAATTTCTACCTTATTGAAGAGCAGATCCGTACCGCCAAGAGGCACCTGCCTAAAGGCTACAGTCAGGGACTTCCCCGTTTGGCCCTTGGGCCGTCGGCCGGGAATCCGCGCGTCTATGACATTGCGCTGGAAATCGTCGCGCATGGCGACGGACGTGTCGACGCTGAAGTGCTCAGCCGTTTCGTGACGGCGTACCAGACTGTTACCCCCCTCAAGCTGGGCGAGTTGTGGGCGATTCCCATCATGCTGCGGCTGGCCGTCATCGAGAATCTGCGTCGCGTCAGTGCGCAAGTCGCCGCCGGTTGGGCCGAGCGAAACCTGGCCGACACCTGGGCGGACCAGATGACCGAGATCGCCGAAAAAGATCCGAAGAGCCTGATTCTGGTGATTGCGGACATGGCGCGCTCGAATCCGCCGATGGTCAGCGCATTCGTCGCGGAACTCGCGCGCCGGCTGCAGGGCAGGGGCCCAGCGCTGGCGTTGCCGTTGACCTGGATCGAGCAGCGTCTCTCCGAATCGGGCTTGACGATCGAGCAGCTGGTGCAGTCGGAAAGCCAGCGCCAGGCCGCCGATCAGGTTTCCATCAGCAACAGCATTGGCTCTCTTCGGGTGCTGGGTGCATTGAACTGGCCCGATTTCGTCGAGAGCATGAGTGCCGTCGAGCGGATTCTGTCCGAGGACCCGGGGGGGATCTATGCCCGCATGGATTTTGCCACGCGCGATCGCTACCGCCATGCCACGGAGCGGATTGCGAAGACGGGTCAGCTGTCGGAAGGCGAGGTGGCCCGCAAGGCGATCGAGCTGGCGGGTGCCGGAACCACGGATCGTGCGATGCACGTCGGTTTCTATCTGATCGGCAAGGGCTTGCAGCAACTTGAACAGGCGGCTGCCGTTCGCCTTTCCTTCCCCGATGCCTTGCGCAGGGCAGCGAGCCGGCAGCCATTGCGCCTGTTTCTGGGGTCCATTGTGCTGATTACGGCCATCCTCAGTGCAGGCTTGTTGAAGTATGCGCATGCCATGGCGGCGCCGGACTGGGCGCTGTGGCTGATCGGTGGCTACTCGCTGCTGGCGGCCAGCCAGTTGGCCCTGGCGCTGACGAACTGGCTGGCAACCCTGCTGGTGACGCCGCATCCGCTGCCCAAAATGGACTTTGCCAAAGGCATTCCGCCGACATCGCGCACGCTGGTGGTGGTCCCGACCATGCTCACGAGCGCTGCGGGTGTCGAGAATCTGGCCGAGGCGCTGGAAGTCAGGTTCCTGGCGAATCGCGATGAATGCCTGCATTTTGCTTTGCTGACCGATTTTCGCGATGCCGCACAGGAATCGTTGCCCGAGGATGCCTCGCTGGTGCAACTGGCCCAGTTGCGCATAAACGAGCTCAACAAGAAGTACGGCAGCGACCAACAGGGGAGCGACATTTTCTTCCTCTTTCATCGCCCCCGGCGCTGGAATCCGCAGGAGCGGATCTGGATGGGGTACGAGCGCAAGCGCGGCAAGCTGGCGGATTTGAACGCGCTGCTGCGCGGCAATGTTCGCGATGCGGTGGGCGATCGGTTTTCACTCGTTGTCGGAGATACCGCCATCCTGTCCAGCGTGAAGTACGTGATCACCCTGGATACGGATACGCAGTTGCCGCGCGATGCGGCGCATCAATTTGTCGGCGCGATGGCGCATCCGTTGAATCGCCCGCACTACGACGAAGCGCTGCGGCGTGTCACCGAGGGCTATGGCATCCTGCAGCCGCGGGTGGCGATCAGCTTGCCGGGAACGAACCGCTCGCACTATGCCCGCCTGTACGGTGGCGAAACCGGTATCGACCCGTATACCCGCGCGGTGTCGGATGTCTATCAGGACGTGTTCGGCGAAGGCTCGTTCATCGGCAAGGGAATCTACGATGTTGATGCGTTCGAGCAAGCGCTGGGCGGGCGCTTTCCCGAAAACTGCATTCTCAGCCACGATCTGATCGAAGGGTGTTACGCGCGCTCGGGGCTGTTGAGCGATGTGCAGTTATACGAGGACTTTCCGGCCCGCTATGGCTCGGATGTGAGCCGCCGCCACCGCTGGATTCGCGGCGATTGGCAGCTTGCGGGCTGGCTGCTGCGGCACGTGCCTTATGCCGGTGCGCAGACAGACGCCCACCATCAAAAGAATCCGCTCTCGGCCCTGTCGCAATGGAAGCTGTTCGACAACCTGCGCCGCAGCCTTGTCCCCGCGGCGCTGACGCTGTTGCTGCTGCTGGGATGGATACTGCTGCCCCAAGCGGGGTTCTGGACCCTGGCGGTGATCGGCATCATGCTGGCTCCCTCTGTGTGGTCCACGGTCCTCGAACTTCTGCGCAAGCCGGATGAAGTGCTGCTGCAACAGCACTTTGCCTCCGTTGCACGCACGGCTGTCCGGCACTGCAAGCAGCAGGTTTTCGAGCTTGCCTGCCTGCCGTACGAGGCGTTTTTCAGTCTGGATGCCATTGTGCGCACGGTTTGGCGGATGCAGGTTTCCCGCCGTCGGCTGCTCGAATGGAATCCGTCGAGCGAATCCGATCGCGAGTTGGCCATGCGCGGCCGCAGCGATCTGGTCGCCTCTTTCCGGACGATGTGGGTTGCGCCCGTCATCGCCGTTGCAGCAGCACTCTCGCTCCCTGCGGCAAGCCTGATGGTATGGGCCATGGCTGCGCCTGTATTGCTGCTGTGGTTTGTTTCACCGGTCATTGCGTGGTGGATCAGCCGGCCGCTCACGCGCAGCAAGGCGGCGCTGACGTTTGAGCAGACGCGTTTCCTGCGCACCCTGTCGCGCCGGACCTGGGCGTTTTTCGATGATTTTGTCAGCGAAGAAGATCATTGGCTGCCGCCCGATAACGTTCAGCAGTATCGCGTTGTGGCCATTGCCCATCGCACCTCGCCGACCAATATCGGAATGGCACTGCTGGCGAATCTCTCTGCCTACGATTTCGGCTATATCCTGGCCGGGCAACTTGCCACGCGCACAGGCAATACGCTGCGCACGATGGCAGGAATGGAGCGACACCGGGGGCACTTCTACAACTGGTACGACACGCAAACGCTGCAGCCACTGCCACCGTTGTACGTCTCGACCGTGGATAGTGGAAACCTTGCCGGCCATTTGTTGACCTTGCGGGCAGGGCTCGTCGCGCTGGCCGATGATCGGATATTGCCGGCACGTTTGTTCGATGGCTTGAGCGACACCTTCCGGATTGTCGTCGAGAGTGCAGACGGTGCGGACAAGCGCCCGACGCAGGCGTTTGCCGATATTCTGGGGCCCGCGTCAGTTACACCTGCGGGCACCCTCGTATCGATGTATTCAACGCTGCAAAGGCTCGCAGCCTGCGCTGATGATCTTGCCCTCCAGGTTGCAGGCAGCCGCACTGTCCGGGAAGCCTCGCCAAGGAATGAAACGAGCGAATCTGAAGCACCCTATTGGGCGCAGGCGCTTGCCCGCCAATGCCGCGAGGCGTTGGACGAGCTGACGTTCCTGGCTCCGTGGCTATTGTTGCCAGCGATGCCGGATGGGCTGGAAACCTTCACTGATATCGGCGCAATTCCAACCCTGCGCCAATTGGCCCGGCTGGATGCCGTGTGCGGCCCGGACATTGAGCGCCGGCTTGATGCGGAAATAACGTCCGCGCAACGAGAATGGCTAATCGCGCTGCAGCACGCCATCACCGAAGGAAGCATGCGCGCCAGAGACCGGATGGCTGCCATCGAAGAACTGGCACGGCAATCGGGCGACTTCGCGCACGTGGAATATGACTTCCTGTATGACAAGGCGCGCCATCTGCTGAGCATCGGTTACAACGTGGGTGAGCACCGGATCGACGCGGGTTACTACGATTTATTGGCATCCGAAGCGCGCTTGTGCAGTTTCGTGGCTATTGCGCAGGGGCAGTTGCCCCAGGAGAGCTGGTTTGCGCTGGGGCGCCTGCTCACCGGCACCGGCGGGCATCCGGCGCTGCTGTCGTGGAGCGGTTCGATGTTCGAGTATCTGATGCCGCTTCTGGTGATGCCCACTTACGACAATACATTGCTCGACCAGACCTGCAAGGCTGCGGTGGCGAGACAAATCGAATACGGCAAGCAGCGCGACATTCCTTGGGGAATTTCGGAATCCGGCTACAACACGGTCGATGTGCACCTGAATTACCAGTACCGTGCCTTCGGCGTGCCTGGGCTGGGACTCAAGCGCGGGCTGGCCGATGATGTGGTCGTCGCGCCCTATGCCTCGACGATGGCGCTGATGGTGGCCCCCGAGGATGCCTGCCAGAACTTGCAGCGGCTTGCGGCGGATGGATTGCTGGGAAAGTTCGGCTTCTTCGAAGCCATCGACTACACGCCGGCACGGCAGCGGCGCGGGCAAACGAGCGCAATCGTGCACGCCTTCATGGCCCATCACCAGGGGATGAGCCTGCTTGCGCTGGCCTACCAGCTGCTGGATCGCCCCATGCAACGGCGCTTCGAGTCGGATCGGCTGTTTCAATCGGTGATGCTGCTGCTTCAGGAGAGAATCCCCAAGGCCACCGCCTTGTTCGCGCACACGGCGCAGCTCTCCGAAGTGAGCGCGGCGTCTGCATCCGCCGAGATGCCGATCCGGATATTCAATACGCCCAATACCCCGATTCCGGAAGTGCAGTTGTTGTCGAACGGGCGTTACCATGTGATGGTCACCAATGCGGGTGGCGGCTACAGCCGCTGGAAGGATCTTGCGCTCACCCGCTGGCGCGAAGACGTGACCTGCGACAACTGGGGCACGTTCTGCTACATCCGCGAAGTGGAGAGCGGGGAGTTCTGGTCGACTGCCCATCAGCCGACGCTCAAACAGCCCAAGAGTTACGAAGCGATCTTCTCCGAGGGGCGCGCCGAGTTTCGTCGCCGCGATACTGTCGGAGCAGGGGATTTCGAGACGCATACCGAAATTGTGGTGTCGCCCGAGGACGATATCGAGCTGCGCCGAATCCGTATCACCAATCGATCGCGCCAGCGCCGAATGATCGATGTCACCAGTTACACCGAAATCGTCATCGCTCCGCCAGCCGCAGATGTGCTCCATCCAGCCTTCAGCAATCTGTTCGTCCAGACCGAAATCCTGCGCGAGCGTCACGCGATCCTGTGCACCCGCCGTCCGCATTCCGTTGGCCAGCAGGCGCCGTGGATGCTGCACCAGATGACGGTGCATGGTGCGGACATCGGCAAGGTGTCTTACGAGACCGATCGCCTGCGTTTTGTCGGCCGTGGCAGAAACAGCGCGGAACCCCTGGCCATGCGCGATCTCGCCCCGCTTTCCGGCAGCGAGGGCTCGGTACTGGATCCGATCGTCGCCATTCGCCACGGCATCACGCTTGACCCGGAGCAGTCGGTCACGGTCGATATCGTGACAGGCATCTGCGATACCCGTGACATGGCCGTGAACCTGGTCGACAAATACCAGGATCGACATCTTGCCGATCGCGTCTTTGATCTGGCATGGACCCATAGCCAGGTTGTGCTGCGCCAACTCAATGCCAGCGAAGCCGATGCGCAACTGCATGCCCGTTTGGCCAGTTCGGTGATCTACGCCAATGCTTTCTTGCGCGCCGACGCCGCCGTGCTCATCAAGAATCGCCGGGGGCAATCCGGGCTATGGGGTTATGCGATCTCCGGCGATCTGCCGATCGTACTGCTGCAGATCAGCGACGCCGCCAATATCGATTTCGTGCGCCAACTCGTCCAGGCCCACACCTACTGGCGGCTGAAAGGGCTGGCGGTGGATCTGGTGATATGGAACGAAGATCACGCCGGTTACCGGCAGCAATTGCAGGAACAGATCATGGGGCTGATTGCCTCGGGTCTTGAGGCGAGTGTGATCGATCGGCCGGGCGGTATTTTTGTGCGGCCAGCCGAACAGATATCCGGCGAAGACCGTATCTTGTTCCTGTCGGTTGCGCGCGCCATCATCACCGATAGCAGGGGAAGCCTGGCAGAACAGCTTGACCGCCGTGCGCTGCCTGCGCCCCGTGCGCCACGGTTGATACCCAGCCGCGTGCAGCCCCCCGAAACTACGGCGCCTTTGGGCTTTCCGCACAGCGATTTGATCCTGTTCAACGGCTTGGGCGGGTTTACTCCGGATGGGCGTGAATACGTGATTGCGCTTGCGCCCGGACAGACCACGCCGGCGCCGTGGGTAAACGTTCTGGCCAACCCGCAGTTCGGAACGGTCGTCTCGGAGAACGGGGCCTCTTATAGCTGGAGCGAGAACGCGCACGAATATCGTCTTACTCCCTGGCATAACGACCCGGTGAGCGATGCGAGCGGCGAGGCCCTTTACCTGCGCGATGAAGAAACGGGCCAGTTCTGGTCTCCCTCGCCGTGGCCCGTTCGCCCGGCAACGCCTTACCTCGTCCGCCACGGATTTGGCTATAGCGTGTTCGAGACCCGATTGAGCGGGATTCGCTCGGAGTTGTGTGTCTACGTGGCGGTGGATGCGGCCGTCAAGTTCTTGGTATTGAAAGTGCGCAACGAATCGGGCCGGCGCCGCACCCTTTCTGCTACCGGTTACGTCGAGTGGGTGCTGGGCGATCTACGGGCGAAGTCGGCCATGCATGTCACCACCGAAATCGATTCCCAGAGCGGTGCGCTCCTGGCGCGCAACCCATACAGCGCAGAGTTTGCCGATCGGGTGGCTTTCTTCGATGTCGATGACCCGGCGCGTACCCTGAGTGGCGATCGAACGGAATTCCTTGGCCGCAACGGCACGCTGCGCAACCCCGCCGCCATGCGCCGTTCGCGCCTCTCCGGCAATGTGGGTGCGGGACTGGATCCTTGTGGCGCAATCCAGATGAGCTTCGATCTGGCCGATGGGCAAGAGCGCGAAATCGTATTCCGGCTTGGTATCGGGCGAAATGCCGATGAAGCCGGCAAGATCGTGCAGCGTTTCCGCGGTGCCATGGCTGCGCGCGGGGCCCTGGAGGCGATCAGACAGCACTGGGATCACACCCTCGATGCGGTCCAGGTGGAAACACCGGATCCGTCGCTCAATGTGCTCATCAACGGTTGGCTGGTTTACCAGACCCTGGCATGCCGAATCTGGGCCCGCAGTGGCTACTACCAATCGGGCGGGGCTTTTGGTTTTCGCGATCAGTTGCAGGACATGATGGCGCTGATCCATGCCAAACCCATGCTGGTGCGAGAGCACCTGCTGTTGTGCGCGAGTCGTCAGTTTGCCGAGGGGGATGTCCAGCACTGGTGGCATCCGCCGGCGGGCCGGGGCGTGCGCACGCGTTGCTCTGATGACTACCTGTGGCTGCCGCTGGCCGTGTGCCGCTATGTGATGCTCACCGGGGATACCGCAGTGCTGGATGAACCGGCGCACTTCCTGGAAGGGCGCCTGGTCAATCCGGAAGACGAATCCTACTACGACCTGCCCGGCCGCTCCGCCTACGCGGCCAGTCTCTACGAGCATTGCGTGCGTGCCATCCGGCACGGGCTGCGCTTCGGCGTGCATGGCCTGCCGCTGATCGGTTCCGGCGACTGGAATGACGGCATGAACCTGGTGGGGATACACGGCAAAGGCGAAAGCATCTGGTTGGGCTTTTTCCTGTGCGAGGTGCTCAGGCAGTTCTCCCCGCTGGCCCGTGCACATGGCGATGCCGTTTTTGCCGGGCTTTGCCAGGAGGAGGAAGAACTGCTGCGTCGCAATATTGAACAGAACGGCTGGGATGGCGAATGGTATCGCCGTGCCTACTTCGACGATGGCACGCCGCTCGGTTCCGCAGCCAATACAGAGTGCCGGATCGATTCGATCTCGCAGAGCTGGTCCGTGCTGTCCGGGATGAGCGATGCGTCGCGTTCGCGCATGGCGATGCAGGCGATGTATGAGCGGCTGGTACACCACGACACCGCGATCGTTCAACTGCTCGATCCGCCCTTTGATACATCGAATCTGGACCCGGGCTACATCCGGGGCTACGTGCCGGGCGTGCGGGAGAATGGCGGGCAATATACCCATGCGGCAATTTGGGCGGCGATGGCGTTTGCTGAACTGCGTGAGAACGAGCGTGCCTGGGAGTTGTTCACCCTGATCAACCCGGTTAACCATGCGTTATCCGCAAAGGACGTCGCAACTTACAAGGTGGAACCCTACGTGGTCACGGCCGATGTCTACGCGATGGCGCCGCATACCGGACGAGGTGGCTGGAGCTGGTATACCGGCTCGGCGGGCTGGATGTACCGGCTCGTGCTGGAGTCGTTGCTGGGCTTGAAACGCGAGGGCGATACCCTGCATCTGGTTCCTTGCCTGCCCGCGGATTGGCCGGCATTCACGCTGCATTACCGTTATCGGAGCAGCCTCTATCACATCGTGGTTTCGCAAACGCATACCGGTGTTGCCGGCACGCCGATGCGGATAACGGTGGACGGGATCGAGCAAAAAGATCAGCGCATTTTGTTAGCCGACGATCATGTTGAACATCAGGTTGATGCCTGTATTTTTGTGTGACGGCGTGTTTCTTTCAAAGGAGTGAATCGCCCTGGTTTTTGTAACCAACGTCAACAGAACCTAGATTTGTTTTACGCAAGTCCGCCAACTTGCCGGAGCACTACGCCCGTCACAAGCAAGGCTCCCGTCTTGCAAGCATTGGCGACAAAGCTTCCGGCAATTTCCAGGGAAGCAACTTATGTCATTTGCAATTTGGTCGCTCATCATCGGGGCGCTGCTGATCACCATGGCCCTGTCAGGCACATTGTTGAGCCGGCTTCCCCTGAGCGCGGCCATGCTTTACCTGGCTGCGGGGTATGCGATGGGTCCCGATGGTTGGTCCATCATGACGCCCAATCCGCATCTCTACGCCGTTATCCTCGAAAGACTGGCCGAAGCCGCTGTTCTCATCTCCCTGTTCGCGGTCGGGCTCAAGCTCGGTCGACCCTTTTCGGACAAGGGCTGGCGTCTGTCGGCACGTCTTGCCATCGTTTCAATGACCATTACCGTGGCGCTCATCACAGCCATCGGCATGATAGGCCTCGGCCTTTCGCTGGGAGCGGCAATTCTGCTTGGCGGCATCCTCGCACCCACTGATCCGGTTCTGGCTTCCGATGTCCAGGTTTTGGGGGCGAGCGATCGCGACCGCTTGCGCTTCAGCCTTACGGGAGAAGGGGGGCTGAATGATGGCACGGCCTTTCCGTTCGTGATGCTGGGTCTGGGCCTGCTCGGTCTTCATGATCTGGGCACAGCCGGCTGGCGCTGGCTGGTTGTTGATGTGGTTTGGGCAGTCACGGCAGGTCTGTTGATAGGCGGCGCATTGGGCGCGCTGCTCGGCAGGCTGGTGGTCTATTTGCGTAGCCACCATAAAGAATCGGTCGGTCTGGATGAATTCCTGGCACTTGGCCTTATCGCACTGACTTACGGAATTGCCGTACTCAGTCATTCCTCTGGTTTTTTGGCCGTTTTTGCCGCCGGCCTCGCACTGCAGCGTGTCAAAGAACAGCCAGGCGTATCCTCGAATCCAGCGGTGCAGGAAATAGAGCTTCCGAGCGAGGCGTCCCGCGAGGCACTGGCCACCGATTCGGAATATGCCAGTGTTTACATGATGCAAGCGGTTAAAGGCTTCAACGAGCAACTGGAACGGATCGTGGAAGTCATGATCGTTCTGGTGATCGGCGCGATGCTCTCGTATACCTACCTGCCCCTTCATGCCGGCTGGTTTGTGCCGCTCCTGTTCCTGGTTATCCGGCCCGTATCGGTATGGATTGGACTGATTGGTGCGCCGGTGTGGCGCAATCAGCGAGTCATGATCTCGTGGTTCGGCATCCGGGGCATTGGTTCAATCTACTACTTGATGTTTGCGATCAACCACGGCCTGCCGCGTTCCCTCGCGGAAGAAATCATCGCGTTCACGCTGACTACGGTGACCGTTTCCATCATTCTTCACGGCATATCAGTCACCCCGTTGATGAATATATACGTACAGAGAAAAAAAGGACTACCGAAAAGAACTAAATGAATTTCCCGCCTGGTTGAGCCGGATTATTGGGCCGGAATGCTTATCGCGCCCGAGACAGCGCACCTTCGGCTACGTTGCCAATTGATCTGGCAGCAGCCGGTCGTATTCCTTCTTGACCACCGCGTAGCATTCGCAGGCGCGTTCCTCCAGCCCCTTGCGATCGAGCACCGTGATATGGCCGCGCGCATAGCGGATCAGCCCGGCCGCCTGCAACTTGAGTGCGCTTTCGGTCACGCCTTCACGGCGTACGCCGAGCATGTTGGCAATCAGCTCCTGGGTCATCACGATTTCGTTGTCCGGCAGGCGATCCAGGCTCAGCAGCAACCAGCGGCACAGTTGCTGGTCCAGCGAATGATGCCGGTTGCATACGGCCGTTTGCGCCATCTGTGTGATCAGAGCCTGGGTATAGCGCAGCAGCAAGTGCTGCACCGGACCGGCATGCTCGAATTCTTCTCTCATTGCCTCCGCTTTCAATCGAAAGCCTTGGCCGGCGCTTAATACCACTGCACGGCTAAATGCGGATTCCCCGCCCATGAATTGCGAAATGCCGATAATGCCCTCGTTCCCGACGACGGCGATCTCGGTCGAGGCACCATCTTCCATCAGGTACAACAGAGAGACGATGGCGGTGGTCGGAAAATACACGTACCTCAATGTTTCGCCCGATTCGTACAGCACCTGACCCTGCGGCATGTCGACCAACTCAAGCTGCGGCTGCCAGCATTGCCACTCGGCGTCCGGCAGCGCGGCGAGCAGGTGATTTTGTCTGTGATCAGGAGTCATGCTTGTCATGGCGCTCCATTGGGGGATGGGGGCAAGGACGCGGATTGGGTGAAGGAATTTCCCGGAGGAGCCGGCGAACCTAAAGCCGGCCAGGAGAATCACGCACAAATTCCTTTCTCAATATTAAATAGCACAAAGAAAATGCATCGGCGTTGCGCAGTGCACCAATTTCGGCCGAAAAGCCATTGACCCATCACTTTCAATCCGGATTTCTGCGTTGATCCACGCATTCGCATGAATTTTGGTTGCTTTTGATCAATCCGGCGAATACTCAAGCAAGGAGCAGATATTGGGCCTGGGCCGAATGCCTTGCTCGCGAAAAGGAGGTGCCGATGAACACGCTATTCCAGATGATGCCATTGCGCAGGCTGGCATTGTTGCTGGCTATCTGCCTGATGTGTATGGGCACCGGGCCGGCCACGGCTGCCGGGCCGGATCCGAACCCCGCTGCAGCGCTGCATGCCAAATATGCCGAGCTGGGTCCGCAACTGAGCAACAACCCGTTCAAACGTCCGCTGCATCTTGTTTCGACCGAATCCTCCAGCCAGTTGAAGGGGGATATCTATGCGCTGGTTGATTATCCTTTTGCCGCAGTCAGGGAAGCGCTTACCGATCCGGCCCATTGGTGCGATGTCCTGATCCTGCATCTCAATACCAAATATTGCCGTGCATCGATCAACAAGACCGGCAGCATGCTCGCGGTCAGCATCGGCAAGAAAAACTTCCAGCAGCTCGAAGATGCCCACCGGGTCGATTTTTCATATGGCGTTGCCACTACCACCCCCGAGTATTTCGACGTGGGTCTCTATGCCCCCAAAGGGCCTTTGGGCACGAGTGACTACCGCATCCAGCTTGAGGCGGTATCCACTCAAGCTGGCAAGACCTTCCTGCACCTGACCTATTCCTACACGCATAATCTGGTCGCGCGAGTTGCCATGCGGGGTTATCTGGCCACGATCGGCAGTGGCAAGGTCGGGTTCACCGAGACGGGCAAGCAGAGCAATGGCCAACCCGATTACATCGGGGGCGTGCGCGGGGTGGTGGAGCGCAACACCATGCGTTATTACCTCGCTATCGACGCGTACCTTGGGGAGCTATCCACCCCGCCTGCAGAGCAACTGGAAAAACGCCTGCAGAACTGGTTTACGGCCACCGAACGCTATCCCCGGCAGCTGCATGAAGTCGAGCGCGCCGACTACCTTGACATGAAGCGGCGTGAGTATCAGCGCCAGCAGCAGTAGATTTTGCCTGCGGGCGATCCTGGCTGTGGCGAGACAACGGTCAGCTTTGGTCCCGCATGTTTTCACCATGCCGCACTTGCCGCAGTACCAGCGCCGGCGCGGCTTTGCGCTCCGGTTTTCCCCGTTCGCCCAGCAAGCCGCGCAGACAATTCGGATTCGAACGCGCACCACTGGCCAGGTAGTCGGCGAGCAGAATCTGGCGCGTGGGTTCGATGTCCTCCTTGCGCACGTCCGTGAGGTAATCGAACAGCGCATCGAGCAGCATTTCGGGTGTCAACCCGCTGGTTTTGCCGGTTTTCTGCCATAGCCAATCGGAGAAATCCAGAAAGGCCTGAAACGGTGACGGGCCTTGCATCAGCCGCACCAGACTCTGTTTGAATCGGCCTGAGTTGGCAATCAGATCCCAATAGCGCGCCAGCCGTGTGAAGCGTTGCATCGTCCCGGCATCCACCGCGCCGGTTTGCTGCACGAGATAGGGCGCATCCTGCTGGTACACCATGCCGAATTCGGCGCTATGCCGCGCGATGGGCGTACCGCGCAGACGCTTGAGAATGCCGAGCTGGATTTCGTGCGGGCCAATGGCATACAGACGGTCAAAACCCTCGGCAAAACTCGCCAGTGTTTCTCCGGGCAGGCCGAAGATCAGGTCGGCGTGCAGATGCGCGTGGCTTTCGCGCATCAGCCAAGTCAGATTGACCTCGGTTTTGGCGTTGTCCTGCCGGCGCGAAATGGTGTGCTGCACGGCCGGGTTGAAGCTTTGGATGCCGATCTCTAGCTGCAGCACGCCCGGCGGAAAGCGCGCGATCATGGCCTTGAGCCGATCCGGCAGATGATCGGGCACCACCTCGAAGTGCAGGAAAAGATCGTCCATCAAACGATCCAGGAAGAACTGCAACACCCGGATCGATGCGTCGATCTTCAAGTTGAAGGTGCGATCGACAAACTTGAAATTGCGCGCGCCGCGCTGGTAGAGCGTATCCAGTTCGGCCAGAAAGCGATCGAGATCAAAGGCCCAGGCTGTCTTGTCGAGCGAGCTAAGGCAAAACTCGCATTTGAACGGGCAGCCGCGTGAAGCTTCGACATACAGCAGGCGGTGCGCCAGATCGGCATCACTGTACTCGGCATAAGGCATCGCGATGTCATCGAGCGGCGGCTGCTCGCCCGCGATGACCTTCATCAGTGGCTGCGGGCCGTGAATCAGCGCGCGACATAGTTTTGGGAAGCTGACATCGCCCCAACCGGTAATCAGATGATCGGCCAGCTCGACGATTTTCAGCGTCTCCCACTCATAACTCACCTCCGGCCCGCCCAGCACGATCTTGATGCCGGGGCGCACCTGCTTGAACAGGCGCACGACTTCGGTGGTCTGGACCAGGTTCCAGATATACACCCCGAGACCGATCACCTGCGTGTGTTCGCACTCGCCCAGCTCGGCGAGCAATGTGTCGACCACGTCCTGTGGCGCACGCGCAATCGTGAATTCGCGCAGCACGGTTTGCGCACGCAAATCCTCACCCCCATGGCGAGCCATGTTTGCGAGCAGGTAGCGCAAGCCAAGCGATGCATGGATGTACTTGGCGTTGAGGGTGCACAGGATGATGCGCGGGGGGAGGGCGGCGTTCAGCATGGCGCGATTATCCCATGGCTGAACGCAGGCCTTGGCAACAATCCGGATGATTCCGGCGCCAGGCGCCACTTCCAATTGGTTCAAGCCCGCCCGGTTACCAACGGTTTTCGGCCACTTCAACCCTGGGCGTAGGGGCAGGTGGACTTGCCGTAAACACGTGCACTTCCTTCATCGAGGGATGTCTGCGATGTTCCTGGGGGGGGCTGATGAATCAAGAGTATTTGCAAATGAAAAGAAGCCCACGGCAAAAAACCGTGGGCTTCTTCATGGGAGGGGTGAACGCTTTAAAAGGTCCGACACACTTTATGTCTGATTCATCAAAATCGCTTACCAGTTGGTTTCCCGTTCCGGCGTAGCGGTGATGTTGTGGATGGACAAGTCTGCGCCATTGAATTCCTCCTCATCGCTCAGCCGGATGCCCACGGTCTTTTTCAGCAGTCCGTAAACCAGCAGTCCACCGAGGAAGGAGATGACAATGCCCATGAGTGTGCCAACGAGTTGCGCAGCAAAGGTCACGCCACCCATGCCCCCCAGTGCGGGCAATCCGAAGATGCCGGCTGCGATGCCGCCCCAGGCGCCGCAAAGGCCGTGCAACGGCCATACACCCAGCACATCGTCGATCTTCCATTTGTTCTGCGTGATGGTAAACATCCAGACGAACAGTGCGCCGGCGATGATGCCCACAATCAATGCGCCAATCGGGTGCATGATGTCCGAACCGGCGCAGACAGCCACCAGACCAGCCAAGGGGCCGTTATGGATAAAGCCGGGGTCATCCTTGCCGAGCTTCATGGCGACCAGCGTGCCACCGGCCATGGCCATCAGCGAATTCATTGCGACCAGACCCGAAATGCCATCCAGCTTTTGCGCGCTCATTACGTTGAAACCGAACCAGCCCACGATCAAAATCCACGCGCCCAGCGCCAGAAACGGGATGGATGACGGCGGATGGGCCGATACTTGCCCGTGCTTGTTGTAACGGCCGCGACGGGCACCCAGCAACAATACGGCAGCAAGACCAATCCAGCCGCCCACGGCATGTACGACCACCGAGCCGGCAAAGTCGTGGAAATTCGCGCCCAGTGCCGCCTTGAACCAGTCCTGCACATGGAAATTGTTATTCCACATCATGCCTTCAAAGAAGGGGTAGACCAGGCCGACCAGCAAAAAGGTGGCTGCCGACTGCGGATGGAACTTGGCGCGCTCGGCAATGCCGCCGGAAACAATCGCAGGAATGGCTGCCGCAAAAGTCAGCAGGAAGAAAAATTTCACCAGGTCATAACCGCTTTTCTGGGCGAGATCTGCGGCTGATCCAAAAAAGTGCACGCCATAGGCAATGCCATAGCCGATAAAAAAATAAGCAATCGCTGAAACAGCAAAGTCCGTCAAGATTTTCACCAGGGCGTTGACCTGATTTTTCTTGCGCACAGTGCCTAGTTCAAGGAAAGCGAAGCCGGCGTGCATGGCCAGGATCATGATCGCGCCGAGCAGAATGAACAGCGTATCGCTAGCGAGTTTAAGTTGCTCCACAGGAGTCTCCGTTGCTTTGGGTGTTTATGGTGCGTTGAAATAGGTATGCACCGAAAGCAATCAGCGTGCCTGATTTATTTAACATGATGAAAATTAAGTATTTATAAAGTTCGTGTCGCGTTGATTAGCCCATATTTGTGCATTTGTGAGAACGTGGTGACTGAAAATGTGCTCGCAAACGGTGCGATTTATTTTTTGATGACCCAATAGGGTGCCTTTGTGGTTTTGAAGTGTTTGTAGTTGGTGCGGATTTACTACGTCTAACGATTTGATGCATGTCAATTGGGCAAAGCCCTCTGCGTGGTTCAATTTCGGCCGACTTGCGGGGAGTTCTAGCCTTGCTTGCATCGGCGTGTTGCGCGAGAATATGTAGTTGGCGTTAGAGAATCGCGTCGCTTGGCGCGTTGTTTTGTTACTTTTTAGGAGACTTTGCAATGGCAGCAAAAGACCGTATGGCCGTCTTGGCCGCGATGATGGACCAGGCTGTGATTCCGGTGTTCTACGATCCGGATGTCGAAGTTTGCAAGAACGTGATCCAGGCCTGTGCCAATGGTGGCGCCAAGTGCATCGAGTTTACCAATCGCGGTGACTTTGCTTCCCATGTATTCCTGGAAGTAACCCAGTATTTCACCAAGGCTGATCCGTCCGTGATCATGGGCGTGGGCTCCATCGTTGATGCACCAACTGCGGGCATCTATATCGCCAACGGCGCCAAGTTCATCGTTGGGCCGCTGCTGAATGCTGATGTGGCCAAGGTTTGCAATCGCCGCGGCATTCCGTACAGCCCGGGTTGTGGTTCCGCTACCGAAATCGGTGATGCGCAAGAACTCGGTTGCGAAATCGTCAAGGTCTTCCCGGGTTCGTCCGTGGGCGGTCCGGAATTCGTCAAGAGCGTGATGGGCCCGATGCCGTGGACCCGCATTATGCCTACCGGCGGTGTTGAGCCGACCGAAGAATCCCTGCGCAAGTGGTACGGTGCTGGTATCGTTGCCTGCGGCATCGGTTCCAACCTGATTACCAAGGAACTGCTGAAAGCCAAGGATTACAAGGGTATTGAAGAAAACGTTCGCAAGACCGTGCAACTCGTCAAGACCATCAAGGCTGAGCTTGCTGCCAAGAAGTAATTGACTACAGAGTCGTTCCGGGCCGTTCACGCATTTGCTGAACGGCCCGCAGTTCATTGTTCGTACACAAAAAAGGAATCAGGAAATGGCTGAATTGAAGATCAAATCCGCTGCTGAAACCAAATGGGACTGCGTGTCCTTCGGTGAAGTAATGCTGCGTTTCGACCCGGGCTTTGGTCGCGTGCGCAATAGCCGCACGTTCCAGGTGTGGGAAGGCGGCGGTGAATACAACGTGGCTCGTGCCATGCGCAAGTGCTGGGGCAAACGCGCTGCAGTCGTGACCGCGCTGCCGAAGAACGATCTGGGCTGGCTGGTTGAAGACTTCATCATGCAAGGTGGCGTGGACATGTCCCACGTGATCTGGCGCGATTTCGACGGCCTGGGCCGCAACACCCGCGTCGGCCTGAACTTCACCGAGAAGGGCTTCGGTCCGCGTCCGGCGCTGGGTTGCTCCGACCGTGGTCACTCCGCCGCTTCGCAAATCCGTCCGGGCGAAGTCAACTGGGAAAAGCTGTTCGGCGAAGAAGGTGTGCGTTGGTTCCAGACCGGTGGCATCTTTGCTGCGCTGGCTTCCAATACCGCTGAAGCTGTTCTGGAAGCTGTTGAAGTGGCCCAGAAGTACGGCACCGTGGTTGCTTATGACCTGAACTACCGCGCTTCGCTGTGGAAGAGCCAGGGCGGCAAGGAAGGCGCACAGAAGATCAACCGCGAAATCGCCAAGTACGTTGACGTGATGATCGGCAACGAAGAAGACTTCACTGCCTGCCTGGGCTTCGAAGTGGAAGGCGCCGACGAGCACCTGACCAACATCGAAACCGACAGCTTCGCCAACATGATCAAGTCGGCCGTGAAAGAATTCCCGAACTTCAAGGTTGCCGCAACCACCCTGCGTAACGCCAAGACTGCTTCGATCAACGACTGGTCCGCAATCGTCTGGTACGACGGCGAAATCTATGAATCGATGAAGCGCGACAACCTGGAAATCTATGACCGCGTTGGCGGTGGTGACGGTTTCGCTTCCGGTCTGGCTTATGGCTTCCTGGAAGGCAAGGGCCCGCAAGCTGCTGTCGAATACGGCGCAGCTCACGGCGCGCTGGCCATGTCCACCCCGGGCGACACCTCCATGGTGCGCGTGGAAGAAGTGGAAGCAGCCATGAAGGGCAAGGGCGCTCGCGTTATCCGCTAAGCGTCCCCTTCCCATAAAAAAACCCGACGAGTGGTCTCGTCGGGTTTTTTTTATGGAATTTGTAGTTGGATTACGTTAAATACAAAAAATTGATACTGGTCAAAGGGCTATTCCCGCTGAGCGTAAATAATGCCAAAAGGCGGAGAAGTTGCTTTTTTTGTGAAGTGTTGGATACGGCTCCAGTGCTGTGACAAGAAAGGGGTCTTTCCCGTCAAAAAAGTCCGAAGATTTATTTTCGTAGCCCTCAAATAGGAGTTTCAATATGTCAGTCGCAAGCACGACCGTGTCGTATCTGAAGCAGCAGGGAAGGGTCCGCCAATTGGCGGTTTTGGCGTCCAGTCTTGGTGCGGCTCCGGCATTTGCCAGTCCCGCAGAACATGTCAGCGAAGCAAATCTCGTATTACCCAATTTGGCAGATGTGGGTTTGGCCAGTTTCCTTGGCGGTATATCGGGCTGGACCCTGCTGAGTTGGGGGCTGCTGATCTGTATCGCCGGATTGATTTTTGGTGCGGTGATCTATGGCCAAATTCGCCGTATGCCGGTCCACAAGTCGATGGCTGATGTCAGCGAATTGATCTACGAAACCTGCAAGACTTACATGATCACGCAGGGCAAGTTCCTGCTGATTCTGGAGGCGTTCATTGCTGTAATCATCGTAACTTACTTCGGTTGGGTGCAGCATCTGGGCGCAGGGGAAGTTGCCTTGATTCTTGCTTTCTCCTTGGTCGGTATTGCAGGCTCCTATGGCGTAGCCTGGTTTGGTATCCGAATCAATACGCTGGCAAACAGCCGTACTGCGTTTGCTTCGCTGCGAGGCAAGGCTTTCCCGGTTTATGCGATCCCGATGAAATCCGGCATCTCCATCGGCATGCTGCTGATTTCTACCGAACTCCTGATCATGCTGGGTATTTTGCTGTTCATTCCGAACAGCCTGGCGGGCAAGTGCTTTATCGGTTTTGCCATTGGTGAGTCGCTGGGTGCTGCTGCTTTGCGGATTGCCGGCGGTATCTTCACCAAGATCGCCGATATCGGTTCCGATCTGATGAAGATTGTTTTCAAGATCAACGAAGACGATGCGCGTAACCCTGGCGTAATTGCTGACTGTACCGGTGATAATGCCGGTGACTCGGTTGGTCCGACTGCCGATGGTTTTGAAACCTACGGCGTGACCGGCGTGGCATTGATCAGCTTCATCATGCTGGCTGTGCCGGAAGCTGCGGTGCAAGTGCAATTGCTGGTGTGGATCTTCGTGATGCGCGTGATGATGATCGTGGCCTCGGGAATTTCCTATTTGGGCAACGAAGTCGTCATGAAGAGCAAGTATGGCAGCCTGGAACGCTTTGATTTCGAAGCGCCCTTGACCTCGCTGGTGTGGGTGACTTCCATCGTTTCGCTGATCCTGACTTTTATTGTTTCCAAATTGCTGATCGGTGATATTTCGATTGCTGGCAAGGCGTATGAAAACCTCTGGTGGCAACTGTCGATTATCATTACTTTCGGTACGCTTGCCGGTGCCATTATTCCTGAGGTGGTGAAAGCGTTTACTTCGACCAATTCTGCGCATGTGCGGGAAGTGGTTACCGCCTCGCGTGAAGGTGGTGCTTCGCTGAATATTCTGGCAGGTCTGACGGCTGGTAACTTCTCGGCCTACTGGATGGGTCTGGTGATTGTTGGTCTGATGAGTGGTGCCTATCTGGTGTCGCAAGGCGAGCTGGCGCATGTGATCAATCCCGATCCGGCCAAGGCGGGCATCATGGCCGCGGTGTTCTCGTTTGGTCTGGTGGCTTTCGGCTTCCTCGGCATGGGGCCGGTAACCATTGCTGTGGATAGCTATGGCCCGGTTACCGACAATGCGCAGTCGGTTTACGAACTTTCGACGATTGAGCAAATTCCTGGCATCGAAGCCGAAGTGAAGCATGATTTCCATTTCACGGTGAACTTCGACAAAGCCAAGGATCTTCTCGAAGAAAACGATGGTGCAGGCAATACCTTCAAGGCGACTGCCAAGCCGGTGCTGATTGGTACCGCGGTGGTGGGCGCTGCCACGATGGTGTTCTCGATCATCATGCTGTTGACCAATGGCCTGGCGGAAAATCTCGACAAGCTTTCCCTGCTGCATCCGCCGTTCCTGTTGGGCTTGATTACTGGCGGCGCAACGATCTTTTGGTTCTCGGGCGCTTCGACCCAAGCTGTTTCCACTGGCGCTTACCGCGCGGTGGAGTTCATCAAGGGGGCGATGAAGCTGGATGGGGTCACCAAGGCGTCTGCCGAAGACAGCAAAAAAGTGGTTGAAATCTGCACGATCTATGCGCAGAAAGGCATGTTCAACATTTTCCTGGCGGTGTTCTTTGGTACGCTGGCATGTGCTTTCGTCGAGCCGTTCTTCTTCATCGGCTACCTGATCTCGATTGCCATCATCGGGCTGTATCAGGCTGTGTTCATGGCCAATGCCGGCGGTGCCTGGGATAACGCCAAGAAAATTGTAGAAACCGAGCTGCGCGCCAAAGGCACGGATTTGCATGCGGCAGCGGTGATCGGCGATACCGTGGGCGATCCCTTCAAGGATACTTCTTCGGTAGCAATGAACCCGATCATCAAGTTCACCACGCTGTTCGGTCTGCTGGCGGTGGAAATGGCCGTTGGCATGTCGGCCCAAGGACAGCGTCCGCTGACCCTGGTGCTTGCTGCGGTCTTTTTTGCGATCAACATCATCTTTGTATGGCGCAGTTTCTATCGGATGCGGATTGACACGGCAGAGGCAGTAGCGATAGAAGAGGCTATTGAAGAAGGCCACAAGGAAGTTGTGGCCCATATCCGTGGAGAAGATCTCGAAGAAACGCAGGTCTGAGTGCGGACGTAAAAAACCGGCGCGGTTATGTACGCGCCGGTTTTTTTATTGCCAAATCATTATGCTCAGAACGGATCGACCGGATTGGCTTGATAAGCAGCAACCCCGTCAATGATTTCCTGCCGAGCTGCTTCCACATCTTCCCAGCCCCGGATCTTGACCCATTTTCCTGCTTCCAGATCCTTGTAATGCTCGAAGAAATGGGCAACCTGGTTGATCAGCAGCAGCGGCATGTCGGTATAGCTTTTGACATCATCATAAAGCACGGTCAGCTTTTGCAGTGGAACGGCCAACACCTTGGCATCTACACCGGATTCATCCTCCATGCGCAAGAGGCCGATCGGTCGGCAGCGGATCACTACGCCCGGCAGTAATGGAAAAGGCGTGGCAACCAGGACGTCGACAGGATCGCCATCGCCGGAAATGGTATGCGGGACGTAACCGTAGTTGAGTGGGTATGACATACTGGTTCCCATCAGGCGATCCACAAAGATCGCGCCAGAGGCCTTGTCGTGTTCATACTTTATCGGGGCCGCGTTGGCAGGGATCTCGATGATGACATTGATATCGTCCGGCACGTTCAAGCCGGACGAGATTTTAGAAATATCCATGGATTAGGGTCCGATTTCAAAAAAACAGGCGGGCTGCCCGGTAGTATTCAGTGCTGCGCTACCTGATGCGCGGCTACCCAGTGCCATGAAGTGACTCCCGGTGCAAACCGATACGGCACACAAGCGTTCATTTTGCGGGTGTTTGAACGGTTTGCTCGAGTGTGGAATGCACAATATTTTGTAACCGGGCGAAGTATACTACGACTAAATGGTGGTTTTAACTGCCGTGCAGGTTTTTGTGCTTTCGTTTTAACGGGAAGATGTGGTATTGACTTGGTCACGGTCAGTATGCTGTTGCAATGTGGTGCGCAGGTGGGCCAGTTGAGCTGTCATGGTTTCGATGAACGCATCGTCTAGCGTGCTGAAGGCCGGCTTTAGATAATCTAGATGTAGCCCTGACAACTGGTTAAACAGTATGTGCCCTTCTGTTGTCAAACCAACGATAACGCTGCGGCGATCGTCTTGTGACACTTCGCGAATAACCAGACCCTTTTGTTCCAGGCGATCCAGCACCCCGGTCAATGTCCCTTTGGTGATCAAAGCACGCGATCCCAAGTCGCCACAATTCATACTGTTTTTTTCTCCCAGAACTGTAATCACATTGAATTGTGCTGGAGTTAACCCCAGCGATCGGATGTGCCTGCCTGATAGCAGTTCAAATGCCTGAACGCAGTGGGCAAGTTCTCGAAGTAAAGGGGTGAAGCGCTTTTTTGGCATATGAAGTCTGTGCCCGGGTTAAAATGAGAATGGAAGTCATTTATGGATTTAATCAGATAGAAATTGTGGGTGCAAGCAGCGTTTGCATGGGCGGGTTGAGGAAGGAGTATTTATGAATGTTGTTTTATGAAACATGCCGGTATCCGGATAACTGCGGAGGATGGTTGAACTGCAGTTGTTGCTGACCGGCTGGGTGTTGGTAACAGGGTGAGGTGATGCGGTTGTCGGTCCGTTATTTCCATGAATACCTTGTTTATATTTCGATAATTTTTCTAAATGCTTTCATTGTCTTGAGTATTGTTCCCGTCGTTAGTTAATCAGACAGGCTGGACCGTCGCGATAACTTGTTGGTTATAATCCTGGGCAGGAAAGGACATTGGATGCAGGTGATTGGTATGGATGACATTCAGCGATTTATAGGCGGATTTCGCCGCTTTCAACACAAATATTTTGGCGAGCATCGTAATCTTTTCGATCAACTGAAGCGCGGGCAGCGTCCTCAAACGCTGATTATCGGCTGTTCGGATTCGCGAGTTGATCCGGCTCTGCTGATGGATTGCGACCCCGGGGACATGTTTGTGGTCCGCAATGTGGCCAATTTGGTGCCGCCTTTCGAAAATGATGCCTCAAGGCACGGTGTTTCAGCCGCAATCGAATTTGCGGTGTGTGATCTGGAAGTCCGCCACATCGTTGTTTTGGGGCATTCGTCCTGCGGTGGCATCAGTGCGTTGATGCAGGGCCATGAACCCAAGTCTGAAGCCGATTTTGTCGGCAAGTGGGTGCAAATCGCCGATGCGGCGCGCCAGCAGGTGCGTGCGGAATTGGGTGATCGTCCCATGGATGAGCAGGTGCGGGCGTGCGAGGTGGCTTCTGTTATTGTCTCGCTCGATAATTTGATGACTTTCCCGTTTGTCGAGGAGCGGGTCGAGTCTGGCCAGTTGGCGTTGATCGGCTGGTACTTTGATTTGCGTAAAGGGGCACTGTTCGAGTTTGATCCGGAAAGCAACGCATTCCAGCCGCTGGTGACCGCGCTGCCCAAGGGTTGAGAATACGTGGCGAATGTCAGTGTGTTGGTCTATATATAAATTGCTGCAACAACAGAGGGGGGTCCTGATGAGGCGTTTTGAGTTGTGCAGTCCAATGCGGTCAATCCATGCCGCCTAAAGAGCAATAAATTGCCGGTAGAGATTCACGCCGGGCCGTGTCCGCAAGGGAACGGCAGCACACCATCCGGGTGAATAGAAAACGGGACACCATCGGTGTCCCGTTTGCTTTGAGTAGTGAATCAGCGCAATCCCAGCACGTCATGCATGTCGTAGAGGCCGGATTTCTTGTCGGCCAGGAAGCGGGCGGCACGAGTGCAGCCTTGAGCGTAGATATTGCGGTTGGATGCTTTATGCGTGATTTCCACACGTTCTCCCATGCCGGCAAAAATGGCAGTATGGTCGCCAATGACATCGCCTCCGCGCAGCGTGGCGAATCCGATTGTGGAGGGGTCGCGTTCGCCGGTTACGCCTTCGCGGCCATAAACAGCGCATTCTTTCAGATCGCGACCGAGCGCGTCCGCAATGACTTCGCCCATGGTGATGGCGGTGCCCGAGGGGGCATCCACCTTCATGCGGTGGTGCATTTCCAGGATTTCGATGTCATAACCGGTGGACAGGGCTTTGGCTGCAATTTCCAGAAGTTTGTAAACCACATTCATGCCCACGCTCATGTTGCGGGCGTAGACAATGGCAATATCCTTGCTGGCGGTCTCGATGGCCGCTAAACCGTCAGCTTCAATTCCGGTTGTGCCAATGATCATGTTGACGCCGAGTTCGCGGCATTTTGCCAGGTGGGCGAGGGTGCCTTCCGGGCGGGTGAAGTCGATCAGGATATCGGCTCCCTTGAGTGCGTTGAGATCGGCGGTGATTTTTACACCGCTTTCCCGGCCGAGAAAGGCTGCGGCATCCTGGTCCAGCGTGGCGCTATCCGGGCGGTCTAGTGCGGCATGAATCTGACAACCTTCTGCACCAAGTACGGTTTCGATCAGCATGTGGCCCATGCGGCCTGAACTGCCGGCGATGGCGAGCTTGATGGTCATTGCGCTTGTTCCTTTCGGGTTGCAGGGGTGGATGCTGCACTGCTTGGCGCGCTGGCACTCAAAGTCAAGATCGGTTTGGCCGCCGGCAATGTCTCGCCTTCGAAATGCGTCAGTCTGTCGTTTTCAAAAAAGACGACAAATGTTTTTTTCTGCAGCAATTCACGGTTTCTTGCGTCTGTAAATACGTAATCCCACCGGTTGGCGTGGAATGGATCAGTCAGCAATGGCGTGCCCAAAATAAAGCGGACTTGGGAGCGGGTCATGCCGGTTTTGAGTCGGGCGACTTGATCCGCAGTGATGGCATTGCCTTGCGGGATGTCCAGCTTGTAGGGGGAAACGACGTTCGGGAAAGTGCAGCCAATCGCCAAAACTGAAACTATGATAACGAGAAGTAGTCTGTGTGCCATGATCTGATAGAATCCGATGGTCGCAAGGTGCGCGGCTTACATAAACGCTATATGATAACCCGGTTACTGCTAATTGATGCAGCGGCGTTTCGGACAGAAGAAAAAATATATGAGCAAAGCAGCTGAACTGAAAGGAATGGGCCTCAAGGCTACAGGACCGCGTCTTCGTATTCTCAACTTGTTTGAGACGTGCGGCGAGCGGCACCTCACTGCGGAAGATGTCTACCGATTGTTGTTGGCCGAACAGATAGATATCGGCCTGGCTACGGTTTACCGGGTCCTTACCCAGTTTGAACAGGCCGGTATTTTGACTCGCCATCATTTCGAGTCGGGCAAGGCTGTTTTTGAGCTTAACCAGGGTGGTCACCATGATCACTTTGTCTGCGTGAAGTGCGGGAGTGTGCAAGAATTCTATGATCCGGAGCTTGAAAAGCAGCAGGAATCCATTGCCAACCGTTTTGGTTTTGAAATCCAGGAACATGAGCTGTACTTGTACGGTGTGTGCAAATCCTGCAAAAAATGATCCGGATACTGCACGATCATGACACTCAATCAGGCCGGCTTTTGCTGGCCTGAATGCCAATGATTCGCTGGTTGGCGCGCCCGGACCAATTTCCCCCGCCGGATACGGCCTTGCGTGAACCCAATGGCCTGTTGGCGGCAGGCGGAGGGTTAAGTCCACAGTGGTTGCTGGCTGCGTATCGACAAGGGATTTTCCCTTGGTACATGCCGGGGGAGCCTGTTCTGTGGTGGTCGCCCGATCCACGCATGGTGCTGTTTCCGCAAGAGCTGCATGTCGGGCGCTCGCTTGCCAAAATCATGCGCAACCGGGCGTATACCATTCGCTTTGATACCGCTTTTCGCGAAGTAATACTTGCTTGTGCTGCGCCTCGTCCTGATGCTATGGGAACCTGGATCAGTAGCGAGGTGCTCGAAGGGTATTGTGCGTTACACCAACAGGGCTATGCGCATTCAATCGAGACCTGGATTGATGGCGAGTTGGCCGGCGGTTTGTATGGTGTGGCGCTAGGCGGCGTGTTCTATGGCGAGTCGATGTTTGCGCGCCGGCCTGATGCCTCCAAGATGGCTTTTGCCTACTTGGTTCCCTGGTTGCAGCAACAGGGTTTTGCCTTGATCGATTGCCAGATGCGTACGCATCACCTGGCCCGCTTTGGCGGCCGCGAAATACCCAGGAACGAGTTTGTTGAACGGCTAACGCAACTAGTTGCAAAGCCGCGTACGCCCGGACTGTGGCACCATGAATGGGTCAATTGCGGGAGCAGCACATGAGCGATTCACTGCGCGGCCAATCCATTCCGATACAGTTTTATGCGACTGCCAGTTACCCGTGCAGCTATCTGGAGGGACAACAGGCGCGCTCGCAAGTGGCGGCCCCGGCAGACATGATCGATGCCAATGTCTATGGGCAATTGCTGCTGCATGGATTTCGCCGCAGTGGCCGTTTCGTCTATCGCCCTGCCTGTGATAACTGTTCGGCATGCGTGCCGGTACGAATTCCGGTGAATATGTTTCAGCCCAACCGAAGCCAGCAGCGTGCGGGCAAGCGCCACGCCAATCTGAAGGGGCGGGTCTTGGGGCTAACGTTTGTCAATGAGCATTTTCAGTTGTATCAGCGTTATCAGGCTGCTCGCCATGCCGGCGGCGGGATGGATCTGGATGATCGCGAACAATATGAAAGTTTCATCCTGAAAAGCAATGTGGCAAGTTTCCTGGTGGAATTTCGCGAGGATGGCATATTGCGGATGGTGAGTCTGATCGACCAGGTCGACGACGGGCTTTCTTCGGCTTATACCTTTTTTGATCCGGATGTTCCAGGCGCAAGTTATGGCGTGTGCAATATCCTTTGGCAGATTGGATTGGCGCGTCAACTGGGGTTGCCATATCTTTACCTGGGCTACTGGATTGGCGCTTGCCGCAAGATGGCCTACAAAACGCAGTATCGACCGCTGGAAGGGCTGGTGGCAGGCGAGTGGTTGCAGCTGGCGCCGGATGGATCCCCACTCGTTCCTGACTGATTTTTTTACTGCGGTCGGGAGCTTTGTTTATCCGGGCAGCTTTTCCGGAACGAGCAGGCGCAGATAGCCTTCTTCCATTGCCAGCCAGCCTTCGTTTTCCCAGGCATTGAGTTGCTTGTTCACGCTTTCCCTGCTGGCACCGACCAGATTGCCGATTTCCTGCTGGGTGAATTTCAGATCAATCCGTCCTTCCGATCCGTGCTCGATGGCCAGACTTTTCAAGGTTTTGCCCAGTCGTTGCGGCAGCGGCAGAAACAGTGTGTCCTGTACCAGGGCATCTGCACTGCGCAGGCGTTGGCAAAGGATCAAGATCAGCTGGCGCATGACTTTGGGGTGGTTCTCCAGAAAACCGACTACGTCATTGCGGCGCAAGACCAGCAATTCGCAGGGTTCCAGTGTTTCCACCGTGGCGGTGCGTGGCTCGCTGTCGAGCATGGCCAATTCGCCAAAAACTTCGCCCGGTTCCAGAATGCCCAGCGTGGCTTCACGACCATCAGTTGATTCGCGCACGACCTTGAGGCGCCCGCGAAGGACCGCATACATTTCCTGACTCTGGCTGCCTTGTTGAACCACAATCTTGCGTGCCGGCAGACTGCGCCACTCGGCGTGCCGTGCCAACTCTTCCAATTCTTGCGGATTCAGCTCGCAAAAAAGGCTGCTACCGGAAAGAAGGCTTGCTTTGTCCATTTGATTCTCCTCAGACATTCAGCGTGGCGATAACGGGGGTGTGGTCGGAAGGGCGCTCGTTTCGACGCGGTGCCTTGTCAATTTCACAAGCAGTACATTGGGTTGCCAGCGGGGCGGAAAGCAAGATGTGGTCGATACGCAGCCCCGCGTTCCTCCGGAATCCCAGGCCACGATAATCCCACCAGCTGAAGGATTTGTCCGCTTGCTCGAACAGACGGAAAGCATCGCTCAGGTTCAGCTTCAGTAGATCTTGCCAGGCAGCGCGCTCCGGCGGGGAGACCAGCACCTGGCCTTCCCATTGGGCCGGGTCGTGCACGTCGCGGTCTTCGGGGGCGATATTGAAATCACCCAGCAGAGCCAGGTGCGGATGGCGGGCCAACTCGTCTTGCAACCAGGTGGTCAGTGCGGCGAGCCAGCCGAGTTTATATGGGTATTTGTCCGAATCGAGTGCCTGGCCATTCGGAACGTAGACACACACCAGGCGTACCCCGCCCAGCGTTGCTGCAATAACTCGCTTCTGCGGATCATCAAGGGCAGGAATATTGATGGAGATATCCGAGAGCGGTTCGCGCGAAATGATGGCGACACCGTTGTAGGTTTTTTGCCCGGCGAACGCGACATGGAAACCGGCGGATTCGATCTCGGCTTGTGGAAAATTGGCATCTTCGAGTTTGGTTTCCTGGATGGCCAGCGCGGTTACCTCTGGGTGCTGGGTCAGCCATTCCAGAACCTGCGGCAGGCGGACCTTCAGGCTGTTGACGTTCCAGGTGGCGATTTGCATGTAGGGCTCTTGATGGACCGATGATGGAGCAATCATACCAATGCCTTGGGGATTTGTTGCAAACTGTCGGTTGCTGCTTCCTGCTGTTTGGGGAGCGTGTTACGATCACGAAATGCTTGGATCGATCAGGGATGCTGATCGGGAGTATCGTCCGGGCGGGATAGTCGTTGTGTTAATGGTCACTTGTTACCGTCGGGCAGACCGGCGGGTCATTGCATGGAGGAACGCCATGTCGCGTCGTATTGTTACCCTCGCTCATTACTACACTGCTCCAGAAATCCAGCAGATGGCCGACAAGGTCGGCGATAGCCTGGAGCTTTCCCTTTACGCCAAGGAATGCGGCGCGGACGTGATCGTGTTTGCCGGCGTGCGTTTCATGGCGGAAACCGCCAAAATTCTGAACCCGCAGGCTGAAGTGATTCTGCCTGATGCCAACTCCACCTGCTCGCTGGTGACCCAGACCGACGTGGTTGCGCTCAAAACCTGGCGCGAGTCCTATCCCGATCATGTGCACGTGGCCTACATCAATTCTTCCGCCGAGCACAAAGCCCTGTGCGACTGGATTGTAACCAGCCGCAATGTGGACGACATCATTGCCCACCTGTACGCCGAAGGCAAAAAAGTGATTTTCTCGCCGGATCGCAATATGGGCGCCTATCTGAATTTCCAGTATGGCTACGATATGCCGTTGTGGTCGGCCGTGTGCGAAGTCCACGACAAGTTCAACCAGGCGGCACTGGACGAGGCTTTTGCTGCAATCACTGGCCCGAAATGCCTGATTGCACACCCGGAAAGTCCACTGCCGGTGCTGCAGCATGCCGATTACGTGGGGTCGACCTCCGGCATGCTGAACTGGATCAAAGCCTACGACCGCGAATCGGAGGCGACCATTTTTGTCGCGACCGAAGACGGCATTCTCTACAACATGCATCAGATCCGCCCGGATCTGAAAATCGAGCAGGCGCCAATTTACGCAGGCTGCCAGTGCAATCAATGCCCGTACATGAAAATGAACACCATTGAAGCAGTGAGGCGGGCGCAGTGCGGCGAGGGCGGCATCAAGATCGACTATCTCACGGCAGCCCAAATGGATGCGGCGCGGGTGCCAATTGAGCGCATGCTGGAGTTTTCCAAACGCTACTATGCCTGAGTGAGACCAGGGCGAAATTTCACTCACCTTGGTTTGTTCTCTCCCGATTCACACTTCAGGTCACATATGATAATGCTCGATTATCTCGTTTTCATTGGCCGCTTTCAGCCGTTCCACCTTGGGCATCTCAAGGTGATCGAAGGTGCGTTGGAGCGCGCCCAGAAACTGATCGTGATTTGTGGCTCGGCCCGGCAGGCGCGCAGCCCGCGCAATCCATGGACGGTGGCTGAGCGCGAAAGCATGCTGCGTGCCGCCTTGCCGGAAGAATGGCAAAGCCGGGTATTCGTGGTGGGGTGCTCGGACCGCATGTATAACGACCAGCAATGGGTGACTGAAGTCCAGAACCTGGTCGATAAGGTGATCGCCGTGGATACGGCCAGCCTGGGTAGCCGCGAGGCACAGTTCCGCGTGGGCATCATCGGCGGCAGCAGCCGCAAGTCGGCACATTATCTCGATCATTTTCCGCAATGGCAGCGCGTGGAAGTGCCGGAAGAGCCGGCGATCAGCGCCTCGGGTCTGCGACGCAGTTTGCTGGAAAATGCCGGTGCCGGTTTTGCGTGCTGTGCCGATCGCCTTCCGCAGGCAGTTCTACAGTGGCTGGAAACCTTTCGCCAGACGCCCGAATATGCCAACCTGGAAGCAGAGTGGCGTTTTATCCAGGATTACCGGCGTGCCTGGGCGCCGGCACCTTTCCCTCCCACTTTTGTCACGGTCGATGCCGTGGTCATCCATTCCGGACACATCCTGCTGGTCCGGCGCAAGCATCTGCCAGGCAAGGGGCTATGGGCGCTGCCCGGCGGCTTCGTCGAGCAGGACGAACTGATTCGCGATGCCGTCATTCGCGAACTCAAGGAGGAAACCCGTCTCAAAGTGCCGACCCCGGTACTGGCGGGCTCGATCCGAGCCTCTCGTGTCTTTGATCATCCGCTGCGCAGCCTGCGCGGTCGGACGATTACCCATGCCTTTCTTATCGAATTGACCCCTGCGGGCGAAGGGCTGCCCAAGGTGCGCGGCGGCGACGATGCAGAGCGTGCGCAGTGGGTGCCCCTTTTCGAATTCAATCGTATGGAAGGTGAACTTTTTGAAGATCACTTCTATATTGTCAACTGGTTTTTGGGCCAGATCTAACTTCCGTGGTTAATCGATTGATTCTCGCGCAAGCCGGCTGGCTTGCGCGAGGTTGTATCAATTCATCATGCCCGGCGTGAAGTTTGTGCTGTGTCGAGAACGGCAACCTTCCTGCAACAATGGTGCGCCTGTTCTATGGGCAGGATTCGTGTGCATGACTGCATGATTGACTGGCCGCGATGCCTGCAAACGGTGCGTCAAATATCTTGTCTTGAATCCAGCTTTCGACGCCTGTACAGTGAACTTATCAGATATTTGTAAGACTAATTGTTACCGGTCCTATTGGTAAGCATCTCTATCCGGTTTCAGCAGGTTCTTCTTGATATTTATCAAACTTGCTTCCTATAATCGCGGGCTGTTTGAAACAGTGTTCTGATTTTTTTGAGTGGTTGCGCTCATGGTGTCCAGTGGTCTGATGGCTGACCAAACCCAATGAAATCAAGGG
Organism: Pseudomonadota bacterium; assembly: GCA_018261735.1. Classification (GTDB taxonomy): domain Bacteria; phylum Pseudomonadota; class Gammaproteobacteria; order Burkholderiales; family Chitinibacteraceae; genus Formivibrio. The sequence continues at coordinate 319 of JAGTRM010000031.1, read as the reverse complement.
TTGTCTGTTGGTCCGACCTCTGCCGTTTTTGTTGATGCCGGCTAAGGGAGTCGATTTATTCGGTTGTTGTAGCGGTTCCGGTCATATAAGTTTCGTCCAACGCTGTTGATGTGGAATTGGACAGGCCAGTTGACGTTTATCTGGCCTGCATGGGCTAGCGTGACCTGGTTCGCTGGTCGGTCCTGGCGTTTCAAAGATTTACGGGCTTTCAATATCAGGAAGAGAGGAAGAGTACACATGTACGAAAAAAAGCATTTAGGCTTCATGTACGCGTTGCCCTACATCATCGGGGTGCTGCTGTTTCAGCTGTTCCCCTTTG
>JAGTRM010000056.1 GCA_018261735.1 Pseudomonadota bacterium | reverse complement strand
TACACCGCCTTGGTCAGCGGCAGCAGCTTGTCGTGGATTTCACGCACCTTCGGGTAATCCTTGGCCTTGCCCGCCTTGATCATTTCGATCAGCAGTTCCGGTGCCATGTTGCCGTAGCCCACGAGGAAGCCGTCCACGTCGAACACGGTGGACATCAGGTATTCGTCATGGCAGCTCAAGATCTGCAGATCGGGGCGTTCCTTGCGAATCACCGGAATCTCGGTATCCCAGCGGCGCATGTTGCGCACGCCGTTCTTCATGGCAAACACACCCGGCTGGGCGGCAATGTCGAGCAGGGTTTCCAGGTTGTACGTGCACTTGGTCACGTCCGGATACTGGAACAGGATCAGCGGCAGGCCGCTTTCCTCGTAAACATGACGGTACTTGTCTTGCGGCGCACCCTTCTGGTAGCCGAAACGCAGCCAGCCGTGCGACGGATACAGCAGACCGGCAGTAGCACCGGCTTCCTTGGCGCGTTTGGCTTCGGCGGCGGCGACTTTGGTGCCTTCCAGGGTAATGCCGGCAATCACGGGAATGCGGCCGTCAGTCGATTCAACGAAAGCCTCGATCACCTTCAACTGCTCGTCACGCTCGAGGAAAGTGCCCTCGCCGGCATGACCGAGAACGGTGAGACTCTTTACGCCGTCGATGCTGCCGAGCCAGGCGCCAATGCGCTTGCAGGCTGCATAGTCAACAGAACCGTCATTAGTGAACGGGGTAACGGGGGCCGGGTTAAGACCGCGCAGATCGATGTTGATGTTTTTCATGTCATCCTCTTCTGGGTTGTGAAAACAGTTGCAAGTAACGTTTGCGGGAACGTTTGCATATTGTTGTCACATCCACTGTTTCTGTCAAGTTCCATGTTGCGAGATTTACGATTGATCCAGCCAAGGGAATATGAAGGCACAGATATACCGGCTGAAGTCCCGAGACGCCGGTTTCATCTAAGCGACAAACTCAAAATATCCAGGTCGAATCAGTAAGAACCTTCACGATCTATGACGAGAGGAGATCAGCGGGGGAAAGAACAGCAGCAAACCGGCGTTCATAAAAGCGTTATGAACTTTTTATTGACCAACTACATATGGCAAATTGTAATTTCTAAAAATCCTTTTGATTGCGCCCTCTTTTTCCATTGATTCGATAACCCGATCAAATTCGGCAGCAAGATTTCGGTGGTCCTTTTTCAGGGTGAATACCAAATAGCTGACAGCGGTCTCAGTAGCAGGGCCACTGATTTGAACCTTGTCTGCCGCATCCATGTTTTTCAGAATGTCCAGTCCTACCAATCGACTGCAGATAACCGCGTCAACCCGTCCGCCCAGCAATTTACGGAAGGTCAATACATAATTGTTGGCCGGATCAAGGCTCTTGATCTCTCCTTTTCTGACAGCCTCATCAAAGCGCGCGCCATAGGAGACGGTATGAACTACTCCGATACGCGCACCTGCAATGGAAGAGAAGTGGCCATCAAACTGGAATTTTGAATCTTTGAGAGCAAAAAAAACGTAATCCTGGCTCAACAATGGTTTTATGGGGAAAAGCATGGACGTTTCCCGCTCGGGGGTCTTTTTGATGGTGAAAAGGCCGTCTGCAGTGCCGTCATCAATCATTTTCAGCGCACGTACCCAAGGATAGAACTCGATAGAAATCGGCTTTCCCAACCGCAAGAAAACCTCGTTGACAATATCCACCGTCAACCCTTGCGCCCCGTTGCCGACTTGTTTTATGTAGGGAGGGTATTCGAATGTGACCAGCCGCAACGGCTCGGCGGCGCCAGCATACCCCGATACTGTACATAGCCAGATGGCAGCAACCAGTATTTTGGACGGCATGTTTTCTCCTTTGAAAGAAGCCAAGGAGTGCAGAGACGGCCTTGGAAAACAGACGTATTGTTAATGTATAGCCCAATCGGCGTTCGCCTTTCCGCCCAAAGCAAACGAACCAGGCGCCACGCTGCAGAAGTGAAAAAGCATCAGATACGGAAACGGGCCACGGAGTCGCGAAGCTCGTTTGCCAGGCGCTCAAGGGACATGACGTCTTCATTGGCCGCTTGTACCGATGCGGCTGATTTCTCGATCATCTCGGCGATCCGTTCGACGTTTTGAGCGACACTGCTGCTCGCCTGGCTCTGCTCTGCGGTCGCGTTCGCGACTTCATGCACGTTGCTCAGCGTGGTCGCCGCGCCGGCGCTGATCCCGCGCAACGAAGCCACCGCGGATTTCGCCATATCGACTCCCAGCGCCACCTGGGGAATGACCGAGCGCATGCTGTCCACCGCCGACCCGGTCTCGGATTGAATGGTGCCGATCGTCTTCGCAATCTCGGCGGTCGCCTTCGTCGTACGCTCCGCCAGCTTGCGCACTTCGTCGGCAACCACCGCAAAACCCCGGCCCTGCTCGCCGGCACGCGCCGCTTCAATGGCCGCATTCAAGGCCAGCAGATTGGTCTGGTCGGCAATGTCCTTGATGACGCCGGCAATCCGGTCGATTTCGCGCGAACGTTCGAGCAAGCCTTCGATCTGGCCGGAGGCTCCGGAAACCATTTCCGCTACGTGATGGATGGTGTCAGAGGCACGATTGACCATCGTCTCGCCCTCCCCGGCCAAAGTGCTCGAGCGCGCCGAGTTTTTCTCGGTTTCACGCGCACTGCTGGAAATATGCTCAATGCTGACCGCCAATTCCTCTACCGAGGCGGCTGTCGAAGCGGTGGCATCTTCGGATTGGCGTGCCGCCTCGTTGATCAGATTCATCTGCCCGGACAAGCGCGATGCGGCATTGCCGAGTTGAACCGCTCCCTGCTGGATACTTTCAATCATCTGCCGCAGCCGGGTTTGCATGCGCGCCACCGATGCCAGGAGACTGTCATCGGCAAAGCGCCCCGCCAGTTGCTGACTCAGGTCGCCTTCCGCGATGGCATGCGCCACTTTTGCCGCGTAATCGGGTTCTCCACCTAGGCGCCGGTAGATGCTCCGCGCCATAGAGATGGCAAGTCCAATGACCACAGCCAGAATCAGCACGCCAAGCCCGATAAAATCGAGTGCGGTTTTGCGGAAGGCGGCGTCAATGTCATCTGCCCAGACCCCGAATCCGATGACCCAGTCCCAGCCACTGATTTTGGTCACGCCATTGATTTTGGGCAAAAGGTCTTCACTCCCCGCCTTCTTAAGCATCACTTGGCCAAAAGCGAATTCGCTCTGGGTAAGCTCATCCCAATAGCGCTGAAAAGTAGTACGGCCATCCGGAAGCCTTACTCCAAAATCAACTTTGCCAACGGCATTTGCAGTCGGCTGAACGAGTCCCAACGCTCCTTTCGTTCGCGCCCAAAGATACAGCCCCTTCCCGTCACGCAGGCTGTTCAGCGCTTCAATCGCCTTCGCCTGCGCCTCCTCTCTTGAAAGCGTTCCGCGCTGTTCAAGCGACTGGAAGTACATCACCTGCCGGGCAGCCAGCGTCAAAACGGTACGGATTTCATTGCGCCGGTCCTCAAGCATGGTCGAGCGCAAGGCATTCAATCCGAAACCGGCCATCAGCACCAGGCCGAGTACTGAACAAACGACAATAAGGGCGAGTCTTCTTGAAAGTCTCATGCTTCCCTCTTCCTATTTTTTATGAATTCTGTTGCACAACCGCGAAAACCGGCACCAGCCCCCGCCACCTTCTTCCACCTACCGGGCGCACAAGAATCAAACGGCACGCACCGCGCTTGCTGACATAAAGCACGGCACCTATCGGCAAGGCAGTGGATTAATCAAGAAGCGGGAGTACGGTAGAGGGACAGAGGGGGTCGTGAATCGCAGCATCAATCACGGAGTTCGCAATTTAATGAACCGTGCATTGCTTACACAGCCAGCTTGGGGGACATACGCTCCCGCCTGCTCGGCCCCCCCCCTAAAAGCTGCATTGGCCGTAGCAGCAGGCATATCGCCCCCCTCACTGACAAAAGGCAGATGCTTCAGCATTGCCGTGTTGCAGGCAGCCGTGTTTTGTCAAGCAACGTCAAGCGCAACGGCGTCCCGCACAACAAAGTTGTGCAGACGACCAATCTTCTCTATTTCGACATCGATCACGTCGCCGTCGTGCAGGAATAGAGGGGGCACACGCTTCTTGCCAACGCCACCCGGAGAGCCGGTGATGATGACGTCCCCTGGGGACAGCGCGCTGAAGGTGCTGATGTATTCAATCAGCTCAGGGATGGGATGGATCATGCTGGAGGTGTTGTCATTCTGGACCATCTGCCCGTTCAACCAGGTTCGGATGTATAAATTCTGGGAATCCGGAATTTCATCCCGGGTCACCAGCCATGGCCCGAATGCGCCCGTTTGCCGCCAGTTCTTGCCCGCGGTAAACCAGGTATGTTGCCAGTCGCGCACCGAACCATCCATGTAGCAGCTGAAGCCCGCGACGTGGTCCAGTGCCTTGGCAGAAGGAATTTTATGACCGCCTGTGCCGATGATGACTGCCAACTCTCCCTCGTAATCGAACTCATTGGATTGCTCGGGCTTGAGCACGGCACAGTTATGGCCGGTCTGCGAATCCGGGAAGCGAATGAATAGCGTGGGCGCGGGGTTCAATTCGCCAAACTCTGCGCGCTTGTCGGCGTAATTCATGCCAACGCAAAAAATTTTCCGGGGATTCTGGATGACGGGCAAAAAAACGACGTCTTCTTCCTGATAATCCGCCCTTTCATTCAGAAAAACCTTGGCCTCAACCAAGCCTTTTCCGGCAATGAGTGCACGCAAATCGGGATATTTTGTCCCGAGACGCGCACCCAGATCGACTATCCCGTCCTCCGTCCGCAACCCATAACTCTTTGTTGTTCCAACAAGGAAACTTGCCAATTTCATTTCATGCCTCACTACGAAGTTATCAATTTCGACCGCAACGGCTGAACCAAAATCGCCGTTCTGCATCGGGGACGGACCTGAAGGCCCGCCCCGTCAGTTACGTCTTACTCATCGTGCGTGGCATCAGGGCGACAGCTCCTCAAGAACCCTACCCTTGGTTTCGATCGCGCATAGAACGGTCAAGATACAGCCGATAAGCGCAACTGCAGCGAAGGCCGAGAATACGTAGCGGATACCGAAGTCAGCAACAACGGTGCCGACCACGATCGGACCTACCGCCGAACCGGCCCGGAGCCAGGCGCTGCCGAAGCCCGTACCCATAGCACGCAAACGTGTCGGATAAAGCTCAGAGGAGTAGAGGTAGAGAGAGAACGTAATGGTTTGCAGGATCGCGTAAGCGATAGTCGCCAGAACCATCACCTGGATGGGCGAGGTTGCGCCCAGTGTTGTGAGTGTTATCAGTGGCACTGTGGCAAGGAAGAACGCTGCGGTATACCAAGGCTTGCGACCCACCTTGTCGATCAATAGCGCACAAATGATCGAGGCAATCACGCCCACGCCCGAGGTCACCCAACCATAAGCCAGAGCCTGTTGCAGCGGTAGTTTGAACACAGTCTTGTATAGCGTCGGCAGCCAGGTAACCAGACCGTTGTTGATCATATAGCTGCAGAACCACAAACCCCAGATCGTGAATGTACGCTTGAGGTAGATGCCCTTGAACAGTTCACGCCAATCAGACTTGGCAGTTGCACGCGGGTCGATCGGGCGCACCACCGGTTCCGGCAACGCCTTGCCTTCCTTGCGCGCTTCATTTTCAAGCATGGTCACAACCTTGTTGGCTTGTTCAATGCGCCCTTTGGAAGCCAGCCAGCGCGGGGATTCCGGCATGAAATAACGCAGTGGAAGGGTTAGAACGGACGGCACCAGACCAACGATGAACAACGCCTTCCAGCCATAAATTGGCACCAGGAAGTATCCGGCCATGCCTGCAAACATCAGGCCAATTGGGAAGATCACTTCATAGAGCAGGAAGAACTTGCCGCGCCCGTGTGCACCAATAAACTCGTTGATGTAGGCGCTTGCAACCGGCACCTCGCCGCCGGTACCGATCCCTTGCAGGAAGCGGAACAGCATCATGGACCCGGCACTCCAGGCAAACAGGCAGGCCACATCCATCGAAACGAATAACAAGATGGTAAAAAAGAGTATTCTCAGGCGGCCAAATCGTTCTGCCAACGACCCGAAAATCATTGCACCAAACAGTTGCCCGACATAGCCGATCGAAATAATCATGCCGACTTGGGCCGGGGTGAGTTTCCACTCGGTCACGAGAGACGGCATAGCAAACGCGATGCAGAGCACCGTATAGGCGTCGAAGAAGGTTGCGATACCGATAGTCACTCGAATGAGCTGCAATCGACGGGTGATTGGAAGCCGCTCAAGGCGGCCAACCAGTTCGGCATTGGCGGCACGGTGTACTGCGGCACCATCGAGTTCGGCACCTGCGGCCCCAGGCACAACAGTGCCATCGATAACATGTGTTGCCATAATATTTACTCCTCCTGATCATTCTATTCTTGCGAATAACCGCGCCCCGACGAGTATTCCGGGATCAGAAGCTTGCCCCAGCGAGAGGTTTATGCCGGCGGAGTGATATCCCTCTCCACCAGCATAGCCAGTACCCCTCATGCTGCAGCTTGCTGCCTGATCTGCATGCCGGTGCCGTCGAGGCTCCGGTCAGATCGGTGCCCTATCAAGCAACCCGGCTGAGTCCGGCCGCGCGCACGGCGGCAAATACTTCCTCAGAGGCACCCGGCTCGAGCGGCAGCAGCGGCGAACGCACGTTGGCATTGTCCAGAATGCCGCGCGCCACCAGCGCCCACTTCAGCGCCACGGAACCTTCCATGTGCGATCCACGGTGGTACACCGCCTTGGTCAGCGGCAGCAGCTTGTCGTGGATTTCACGCACCTTCGGGTAATCCTTGGCCTTGCCCGCCTTGATCATTTCGATCAGCAGTTCC
>JAGTRM010000030.1 GCA_018261735.1 Pseudomonadota bacterium | reverse complement strand
CAAGCCGGCCAACACCTTTGTCGCGGGCTTCATCGGCTCGCCGGAAATGAACATCAACGATGCCGAGATCGTGCAGGACGGCGCCGGGCTGGGCGTGAGCATTGGCGGCCATATCCTGCCGCTGCCGGCCGAGAAGGCCGACAAGGTACGCGGCTACGTGGGCAAGAAGGTGAAGTTCGGCATCCGCCCCGAGCACATCGGCTCGCGCGAGACGCTGCCCGGCGCCACGACCACCGTGCCGGGGCGCATGCGCATCGTCGAGCACATGGGGCACGAAGTGTTCGCCTATTTCGAGATCGGCGAAGTGCCGTTCACGGCACGGATGGAAGCGGACACGCTGCGCGAGATCTTCCAGAAGAAGCGCGGCGAGATGTACGACTTCTGCCCGCGCATGGAGCACTGCCATATCTTTGATGTGGAAACGAACGTTAATATTTCGTTGTAAGTTGCAATAGCAGTATCCAACCAAGAACCAGAACCTAGGAGAAGGACTGATGAAACCCATGATGAAAAAACTGACGGGCGTTACTCTTGCGATTGGCTTGATTGCCCAGGGGGCGATGGCTGCGGACGTAACCATGCGTTTTGCCTGGTGGGGCGGCGGAGAGCGGCACGAAGCCACGCTGAAAGCGATCAAGGCATTTGAAGCCAAGAATCCGGGCGTCACGATCAAAGGTGAATACAGCGGCTGGCCAGGTTACGTGGAAAAATTGACCACCCAGATGGCCGGTGGCAATGAACCCGACATCATGCAGATCAACTGGGCCTGGATCAGCCAGTTCTCCAAGGATGGCAACGGCTTCTATGACATGAAGAAGGGCGGCAGCATCAAGTTGGACGACTTCACGGGTGAAGCCTGGAAGACCGGCATGGTCAACGGCAAGCTCAATGCCGTGCCTATCTCCTATACCGCACGGGTCTATTTGTGGAACAAGACCATGTGGGACAAGGCCGGTTTGCCGTTGCCGAAGACCTGGGATGATTTGCTGCATGCAGGCAAGGTGTTTGAACAGAAACTGGGTAAGGGTTATCACCCGCTTGATGGCCAGCTGTATGACCGTGTTCTGATGTCGCACGCCTATATTTATCAGAAGACCGGCAAGCCATGGATTTACCCAAACCAGGCGAAGGTTGCTTTGACCGAAGCGGAAGCGCTGGATTGGGTCAAATTCTTCAATAGCATGGTTTCTACCGGCGCGAGCTCCACGCAACAGTACCGCGTGAGTTCGGGTGGCGGTGATTCCGAGCGCCAGACCGAACAGATGCCGGATTGGGTCAGCGGCAAGTTTGCTGGCAACTACACCTGGGATTCGACGTTCAAGCCGCGCCTCTCCACCCCGAAGGGCATGACCTTCGATGTGGGTGATTTCCTGACCATGCCTGGCGCCAAGAACTCCGGTTACTTCGGTCGTCCTTCCATGATGTTCGCGGTGAGCAAGAACTCCAAGAATGCTGAACTGGCCACCAAGTTTGTCAACTTCCTGACCACGGATGCTGAGGCGATCAAGATTCTGGGTACGGTGCGTGGCGCTCCGGTGTCCAAGACCCAGATGGATGTACTGCTCAAGGACAAGAAGTTCACCGATCTGGAATTGAAAGCCATGAAGCAGATCCAGTCCGCGAAGATCGACATTCCGTCTCCGCTGATGGAACACAACCGCATTCAGCAATGGGTGCGCGAGGTGTTTGAAAAGGCCGCATTGGGCAAGATCAGCGAGCAGGAAGCAGCCAAGATGCTGGTTGACGAAACCAACGCGCAACTGCGTCGCTTGCGCTAAGCAAACAGCCGGATTGCCTGACAGGCAATCCGGTTTTTACCCCAAGGCAATGTCAGCACGATGTCTCATCGCGGCGTTGCCTTTTTTACGCACTTTTGAAAGAGGTCCCCATGGCCAAAGGCGACAAGATTCATCTTAATTTTCAAGACTTTATCGATAAAGAGACGGGCGCCCGCGTAACTCGCCTGACTCCAGTCGATGTCACCTGCCACCGTAACTACTTCTATCAGAAGTGTTTCACCAATGATGGCAATAAACTGTTGTTCGGCGGCTGGTTTGACAATGACTGGAACTGCTACCTGCTCGATTTGAAGGCGCAGGAGGCAATACAGCTGACCGAGGGTTCCGGGGACAATACCTTCGGCTGTTTCCTCTCGCCCGATGACAAGTATCTTTACTATGTCAAGAACGAGCGGCAACTCAAGCGCGTGAAGCTCGATACGCAGGAAGAAGAAACCATTTATACCGTGCCTGAGCTCTGGAAGGGTTACGGTACCTGGGTGGCAAACTCCGCATGCACCAAGCTGGTGGGCATCGAGATGTTCGACGCGGACTATATTCCGCTCACGGACTGGACCAAATTTGCCGAGCAATACCACAAGCAGCCGCGCAGCCGCCTGATCTGCATTGATATTGCCAGCGGCAAGGCAGATGTGTTGCTCGACGAGAAGTGCTGGATGGGTCACCCGATCTATCGTCCGTTCGACGACAACACCGTGGCCTTTTGCCACGAAGGTCCGCATGATCTGGTCGATGCACGAATGTGGCTGATCAATGAGGATGGCAGCAACAAGCGCAAGGTCAAGGCGCATGCCGAGGGCGAAGCCTGCACGCATGAATTCTGGGTGCCGGATGGTTCGAAAATGATTTATGTTTCCTTCGTCAAGGGCCACAAGGAGCGCTGGATCCGCGCGGCAGACCCAGTCACGCTGGAAGACAAGGAAATCATGACTATGCCGCATTGTTCGCACCTGATGAGCAATTATGACGGCACGCTGCTGGTGGGCGATGGTTGCAATACGCCGGTCGATGTCAGCGATACCAGTGCGCACAAGGTGGAAAACGATCCGTTTATCTACGTGTTCGATGTGGCCGCCAAGACCTGCAAGCCTGTAGTTAGCCATAACAGTTCGTGGAAGGTTTACCGCAACAACCGCCAGGTGACCCACCCGCATCCGTCGTTCACGCCGGATGACAAACGTGTGTTGTTTACCAGTGATTTTGAGGGCGAGCCTGCGTTGTATCTGGCAGATTTGCCGGCTTGATTCTATTGCTGGATTACTGATGCCCCGCCAGCTCAAGGAGAAGGTGGGGTGGAAATCGCTCACAAGACAGCATAAGTCGCTGGCTTTCCATGTGCCACGATCACTTGGCAGGTAGCCTGAAACCCCGTCTTTTCCGAAAGCCGGGGTTTTTGCATTGCACGCCAACGCGGGAAGCGAGGAGGTCAAATGTTTGTCAGGGATAGTCCTTTACGTCATTTAACCAAAGCGGGTTGCTTAAAATTTAGGCAGGCGTTACAATTCGCGCCCTTTCGGAAGTTGCGGTTTCCTGTTTGACATGCAGATCGGCCCCTATGTGCTTGCCAATAACTTGATCGTCGCACCGATGGCGGGTGTGACCGATCGCCCGTTTCGCATGCTGTGCCGACGCTTTGGCGCGGGTCATGCGGTTTCCGAAATGATTACTGCGGATAAATCCCTGCGCTTGTCGAAAAAGACTTTGCGCCGGTCGGATTTTGATGGTGAAACGGCACCGATTGCCGTGCAGATTGCCGGTTCAAATCCGCAGGAATTAGCGGCTGCAGCTCGCTATAATGTCGAAGCTGGTGCGCAGATCATTGACATCAATATGGGTTGCCCGGCCAAGAAAGTGTGCAACAAGCTGGCTGGCTCCGCGCTGCTGCAGGATGAAAAACTGGTCGCGGCAATTTTGTCTGAGGTGGTTGGGGCGGTGGATGTCCCCGTAACCTTGAAAACCCGGCTCGGGTTCAGCAATGGCGAGGAAAACATCCTGCGCGTGGCCAGGCTGGCCGAGGAATCTGGCATCGCCGCGATCGCGGTGCATGGCCGTACCCGTGAAGACATGTACAACGGCAGCGCGCGCTATGAGTTGATCCGTGCAGTGAAACAGGCGGTGCGCATTCCGGTGATTGCCAATGGCGATATCGATAGCCCGCAAAAAGCCAAGGTTGTGCTCGACGCCACCGGGGCGGATGCGATCATGGTTGGCCGCGCGGCGCAGGGGCGACCCTGGCTGTTTCGCGAGATCGCGCATTATCTGGCGACGGGCGAAGAGCTGGCCCCGCCGGCTCTGGACGAAGTACGCAGCACGATGCTCGCCCACCTGGAAGCGCTGTACGATTTCTACGGCGAGTATTCCGGGTGCCGCATTGCGCGCAAGCATATCGCCTGGACGACGCGCGGTCTGACCGGAAGCAACGAGTTTCGTAGCCGCATGTATGCGTTGGAAAGCACGGCGCAACAGCTGGGCGCAGTCACGGATTATTTTGATGGACTGGCCATGGCGGCGCAGACGGTTGCTCAGGCCTAAGAACAACAATTACCCAAAGGAGTGGGACATGAATAATTCGTGCGATCAGGTTGCCAATGCGATCGATGCAGCGCTGGAACAGTATTTCTTCGATCTGGATGGCGAAGCTCCGTGTGCGTTGTATGACATGGTCCTGGCGCGCGTGGAAAAACCCCTGCTTGTCTCGGTGCTCTCGCGGGTTGATGGAAACCAGACCAAGGCGGCGGACATGCTGGGTATCAATCGTAATACGTTGCGCAAGAAGTTGCAGACCTATGGCTTGTTGTGAGTTTGGGCGATTTTCTGTGCCTGTATTAAATAACGCACATGAATGGATTTAACCCCGCGAGCAGGGCGGTATCGGGTCAAGCCTGAGTTGCCGGTTTGGGGGAGTGTTTTTCGGCAGCCAGGGGCGAATGCGTTCGCCCCTTCATCTTGATTATGAAATGGATATTTGGAATGAGCAAAATCACCCGCGCGCTGATCAGCGTCTCCGACAAGAACGGTATCCTTGAATTCGCCCAAGCCCTTGCGGATAGTGGCGTCGAGATTCTTTCCACCGGCGGCACTGCGAAACTGCTGGCAGAAAAGGGAATCCCGACGATCGAGGTGGCCGATTACACCGGCTTTCCGGAAATGCTGGATGGCCGCGTGAAAACGCTGCATCCCAAAATCCATGGCGGCATTCTGGGCCGGCGCGACTTGCCTTCGCATGTTGCCAAAATGGCCGAGCACGGCATCGGCAATATCGATCTGGTATGCGTGAACCTGTATCCGTTCGAGGCGACCATCGCCAAACCGGATTGCTCGTTCGAGGATGCCATCGAAAACATCGATATCGGCGGACCGGCCATGGTGCGTTCCGCGGCCAAGAATCATGCCCACGTGGCGATCGTGACCGATGTGGCCGATTACGCGCCGCTGATCGCGGAAATGAAAGCCAATGCCGGTGCTCTGACGCTGGCGACCCGGCGCGAGCTGGCCAAGAAAGCCTTCAGCCATACCGCTGCCTACGATGGAGCGATCTCCAACTACCTGACCGCGCTGGCCGACAGCGGCGAAAAGCAAGCCTATCCGCAGCGCCTCAACCTGCAGTTCGTCAAGGTTCAGGACATGCGCTACGGCGAAAACCCGCACCAGTCCGCCGCGTTCTACCGCGATCTGGATCCGGCCGTTGGCAGCCTCGCTTCCTACAAGCAGATCCAGGGCAAGGAACTCTCCTACAACAACATCGCCGATGCCGATGCGGCCTGGGAATGCGTGAAGCAGTTCGATGAGCCGGCCTGCGTGATCGTCAAGCATGCCAATCCCTGCGGTGTGGCCGTCGCCAAGGATAGCTACAGCGCCTATCGTCTGGCGTTTGCCACGGATGCGACCAGTGCCTTTGGCGGGATCATCGCGTTCAACCAGATCGTTGACGAAGATACGGTCGAAGCCGTGGCCAAGCAATTCCTCGAAGTGCTGATCGCGCCGGGTTATACCCCGGCTGCCCTCGAGTTGCTGACCAAGAAGCAGAACGTGCGCGTGCTGGAAGTTCCGTGCGAGTCCGGCAGCAACCGCTTCGACGTGAAGCGCGTCGGCGGCGGCCTGCTGGTGCAAACACCGGATTCGCACATTCTCAAGCTGTCCGATCTCAAGGTGGTGACCAAGCTGCAGCCGACCGAAGCTCAGTTGAAAGATATGCTGTTCGCCTGGAATGTGGCCAAGTTCGTCAAATCCAACGCGATTGTCTTCTGTGGCAAGGGCCAGACGCTCGGCGTAGGTGCCGGTCAGATGAGCCGCGTCGATTCGACCAAGATCGCCGCGATCAAGGCCAAGAATGCCGGTCTCGACCTGCGTGGTTCGGTCTGCGCGTCGGATGCCTTCTTCCCGTTCCGCGACGGCGTGGACGTGATCGCCGAAAACGGCGTTTCCGCCATCATCCAGCCGGGCGGTTCGATGCGCGACGAGGAAGTGATTGCCGCAGCGGACGAGCATGGCATTGCGATGGTGGTAACCGGCGTGCGCCACTTCCGCCACTAAACAGGGGCTGCGCATCTTCGTGGACTTTGTCGCTGCGCGGCTCGTGTACCTAAATGTACACGTCGCCGCTGGCTTTGTGTCCACGAGGTGCTCGCTCCCTGTTTGAGTTTTGATTTTAAAAGACGGACTCTCTGAGTCCATCCAATTCATCCGAGTCCATCCAATTCAGGGTCTGGTCATGAATATTCTTGTTGTGGGTTCTGGCGGCCGCGAACACGCGCTGGCCTGGAAGATTTTGCAATCGCCGCGTTCGGGCAAGGTTTTTGTCGCGCCGGGCAATGCCGGTACCGCGCTGGAACCGGGGCTGACCAATGTTGACATCACCGCCATCCCGGAATTGATCGAATTCGTCCGGCGCGAAAATGTTGCGCTGACCGTGGTTGGCCCGGAAGCGCCGTTGTCGCAAGGGATTGTCGATGCGTTCCGCGCTGCGGGTTTGCGTATTTTCGGACCGACCCGTGCGGCTGCGCAGCTTGAATGGTCCAAGGGTTTTGCCAAGGATTTTCTCGCCAAGCACCATATCCCGACTGCCAAGTACCAGACCTTTGCCGATGCCAAGCAGGCACATGCCTACATCGATGCCAATGGCGCGCCGATCGTGATCAAGGCCGATGGCCTGGCCGCGGGCAAGGGCGTAATCGTTGCGATGACGCTGGATGAGGCGCATGCCGCGATCGACGACATGCTCGAAGGCAACCGCTTCGGTGATGCCGGTGCACGCGTGGTGGTTGAGGAATTCCTGGCCGGCGAAGAAGCGAGCTTCATCGTCATGGTCGATGGCCACAACGTGCTGCCGATGGCCACTTCGCAAGACCACAAGCGTTTGCTGGACGCGGATCTCGGTCCGAATACCGGCGGCATGGGCGCATACAGCCCGGCACCGGTCGTCACGCCGCAAATCCATGCGCGCGTGATGCGTGAAATCATCATGCCGACCGTGGAAGGCATGAAGAAGGATGGAACCACCTATACCGGTTTCCTCTATGCCGGTCTGATGATCGACGAGACCGGCGCACCGAAGGTGATCGAGTTCAACTGCCGCTTTGGCGATCCTGAAACCCAGCCGATTATGCTGCGCCTGAAATCCGATTTCGTGGCGCTGCTGGAGGCGGGCATTGATGGCAAGCTCGACCAGGTTGAAGCCGAATGGGATCGCCGTGCGGCGCTAGGCGTGGTGATGGCGGCGGCCAATTATCCTGAAACACCGCGCAAGGGCGATGTGATTACCGGATTGCCGGGCACGCTGGACGACGGCCATGTGTTCCATGCCGGTACCAGCCTGAATGGCGAGGGCAAACCGGTCACCGCCGGTGGGCGCGTGCTGTGCGTGACGGCCTTTGGCGAGAATTTCAAAGCGGCGCAGAAACGCGCCTATGAGATCCTGGACAACATCCGTTTCGATGGCATGCAATATCGCCGTGATATTGGCTGGCGGGCGATCAGTCGCAAGGATTGAGTGGTTGTAGTTACAAACGCCGGCGGATGAACTCCGCCGGCGTTTTTTATTGCGCGCGTGTGGCGTAGCGGCGCGCCAGGATGGCACATACGAACAGCTGCAACTGGTGGTAGAACATGATCGGCAGCACGATCACGCCAAGCGCGGGGTGGGCGCCGAAGAGCAGCTTGGCCATCGGCACGCCCGAGGCGAGCGTTTTTTTCGAGCCGCAGAACACGGCAACGATTTCATCTTCCACATTCAGGCCGAGCCGGCGCGCTGCCAGGCGAGTGAGGAGCAGAACGGTGACCAGAAACAGTGCCGCGCCGGCAATGGTCAGCAGGATCAGGCCCAACCCGTGACGTTGCCAGAGCCCCGCCGCGACTGAATCGCTGAAGGACACCAGAACCAGCAGCAGGATCACGGCGCGGTCGAAGACGCTGGTCCAGGGCTTCCAGCGTGCGAACCAAGTGCCGAAAAACGGGCGCAGCAACTGACCGAGCACAAACGGCAAGAGCAGCAGTTTGGCGATATTGAGCATCGCATCGCCCAAGGCGAGTCCGCCACCGCTGTGGCTGGCGACCAGGCTGATCAGGAGCGGTGTCAGGAAAATGCCGAGCAGGGTCGAGAGCGTGGCGTTGAAGATGGCGGCCGGCACGTTGCCGCGTGCCGCAGAAGTCATCGCGACCGAGGAGGAAATGGTCGAAGGCAGGGCGCACAGATAGAAAAATCCCAGCATCAGATCAAGCGGGATCCAGCGGCCGGCGAGCAGGTCGAATGCCAGCCAGAGCAGCGGGAAAACAGCAAAAGTGAAGATTTGCACCAGCAGGTGAACCTGCCAGCGCAGCAACCCCTGCTTGAGCTTTTCCGTGGAAAGACTGATGCCGTGCAGAAAGAAAATGGCAAAGATGCCCCAGTCGGAGAGTGTTTCCGCATGCAACAAGCCGCCGCTTTGCCCGATCCTGGGGGCGAAAGAGGCCAGAATCACTGCGCCGAACATTCCCAGCAGGAACCAGTCGCGCCAGAGGCGGGAAAAATATTCATGCATGATCAAATCGCCAATGAAGGAATGGCGTTAACGGTAAAATGCTTGCATTTATCTGTCTGTCGACAAAAAGAAAGAATATGGCTGAAAACAGACATTCTGGTCGCCCTGGTTCGATTGAGCGCAGCATTCCGGCATTGACGGCGTTGCCGCGCCCGGTACTGAGTCGCGCAGAATCGCTGCCTGCCGGGTCGCATACCCGCCTGCATGCCCATGAATGGGCGCAATTTTCCTACGCGCTGAGTGGTGTGCTGGAAGTGCGCACCTTGCAGGCGAGCTTCATGGCACCGCCGCAAAGAGCGATCTGGGTGCCTGCCGGAGTCGAGCATGTGGTCACGACGTCCACGCCGACAGAAATGCGTAGCCTGTATATTTCAGAATCCGCGCTGCAAATGGTGCCCCCGACTTGCCGGGTGCTGGCGGTTACGCCGTTGTTGCGCGAATTGATCGTGGCCTTGAGCCGTTTTCCGGCGGAGTACGATGAGGCGGGTGCTGCCGGCCGGCTGGTTGCCGTCTTGTTCGATGAACTGCAGGGACTGGAGGAGCTGGAGCTGAATTTGCCTCTGCCGCGTGATCTGCGTCTGCAACAGCTATGCGCCGGATTGCAGACGCATCCGGACGACCGCCGCACCCTGGACGAGTGGGGCGGCGTACTGGGCT
The DNA here is from genome assembly GCA_018261735.1 of Pseudomonadota bacterium. Classification (GTDB taxonomy): domain Bacteria; phylum Pseudomonadota; class Gammaproteobacteria; order Burkholderiales; family Chitinibacteraceae; genus Formivibrio. The sequence goes on along the minus strand of JAGTRM010000030.1, from coordinate 39,627 downwards.
TGTCTGCCCGATCGCTGGCCCGGCTGTTTCAGCAAGAAACCGGGATGAGCTTTGGTCAATGGCGCCTGCGCTTGCGTTTGCTCCTGGCGCTGGGCGCGTTGGAGCGGGGCAAATCGGTGACCAGGGTGGCGCTGGATTCCGGTTATGAATCGACCTCGGCCTTCATCGCCGTCTTCCGGCACGTGTTTGGCGTGACACCACGGACGATGTTTCCATTTTCCAGATAATTGACAGCTTGATGGCATAAGGCTGACGGCGCGTCCGTGCGGGTATGCGGGAAATCCATTTTGATGACATGGTTTATGACCCCGATCAAAGGATCGGGCCGGCGCCATTGACTCAGTCCCTGATTTACAAGATCATTCAAATGAGAACAATTATCAAATGAAGTGTATGCCTACGCTCGCTGATTTATCCCTTCACCAACTCGCGCGCATTTGCAATCTGCGTGTCAATGCAGAACTTGGGCAACGACTTGTCGCACTTGGCTTGCGGCCGGATCGCGAGATTATGGTGATCCGTCGTGGCTGGTTTGCCGGCCCCTTGCAAGTAAGGGTGGGGGCGACTGAATTCATGCTGCGCCATGATGCTGCCCACCTGATCGATGTTGAAATTCTGCACAGCTAAAGCTTGATCCCAAATGAAAAAAATCGCATTGGTGGGCATGCCCAATACCGGCAAGTCCACCCTGTTTAACCGTTTGACCGGTGGCACGGCCCGCGTGGCCAACTGGCCCGGGCTGACGGTGGATATCACCACCGGCAAGATTCTGCTGGGCAGTTTCATGGTGCACGTCGCCGATTTGCCCGGTATCTACGATCTGGAAGGCGGCGCGGAAGATGAACGCCTGGCACACGCTTTTCTGGCTGAAACCGATCTCGATGCCGTGGTACTGGTGCTCAATGCCATGCAGCTGGACCGCCAGCTGGCGTTGGCCCTGCAACTCAAGGCGCTGGGAGTGTCGCTGGTCGTGCTGCTCAACATGGCCGATGAGGCGCGTGCCGCAGGCATCCGCATCGACCTGGAAGGCTTGTCGGCCGAGCTGGCCTGTCCGGTGTATGCAGTCTGCGCCAAGCACGGCGAGGGCATGCCGGAATTCAACAAGCGCCTTGCGGCCTACCTGAGAGACAGCCGGCCGCATCGCGTTGATTTTTCCGGACTGACCGCCAATGCCGACTGGCATGCGGCCGAGGCCGATCTGTTCGCGCGCTTTGTCAGCCGCCCACCGACACTGCCGGCCGGGCCGACGGAAAAGCTCGACCGCTGGGTACTGCACCCGTTGGCGGGGTTGCCGATCTTCATTGTGATGATGTTCTGCCTGTTCCAGCTGACCTATGCCATTGGCAGCCCGCTGCAGGATGGCCTGGAATATCTGCTCGGCACGGTCAAATCGGCTGTGTTGGCGCCATTGGCCCAAAATTGGCCAGGATTCCTGTCCGGTTTCTTGGTCGATGGCGTGTTTGACGGCGTGACGACGGTGCTGACTTTTGCGCCGATCATTTTCCTGTTTTTCAGCCTGATGGCGGTCATCGAGGATTCGGGCTATTTCTCGCGCGCGGCGTTCATGATGGATGGTCTGATGAGCCGCATTGGGCTCGATGGCCGCGGTTTTGTGATGCTGATGATGGGCTTCGGCTGCAATGTGCCGGCCTTGATGGGGACGCGGGTGATCCGCGATTACAAGGCGCGGTTGCTGACCATGCTGATCATCCCATTTTCACTCTGTTCGGCGCGGCTGCAGATTTTCCTGTTCCTGTCGGGTGCATTGTTCAGCCCGACCCGCGCGCCGTGGGTATTGCTTTCGCTTTATCTGGCCAGTATCGCGATTGCGATGGGGTCGGCGCTGGTCTTTCGCAAGCATTTCCCCTCGCGCGAACCGTTTGCGCTGGAATTGCCGCCGTACCGCTTGCCGGTGGCGGGCCATGTCTGGAACCGTGGCTGGGGTGAAACCCGCGAATTCCTGAAACTGGCTTCGACCATGATCGTGACAGGTGTGGCGCTGGTGTGGGTGCTCACGCACTATCCGAGCGAGCAGGCCAGTCTGGCCGGCATCATTGCGGACTTTTTCCAGCCGGTGCTGTCGCCCATCGGTATCCAGGCCGAGCTTTCCATTGCCTTGTTGTTTGGTTTCGTGGCCAAGGAGATTGTGCTGGGCGCGTTGTCGGTCATTGTCGGGCATGAAGGCGCTGATCTGGCCACGCATCTGGCCAATACGCTCGATGGCGTATCGGCCTACAGCTTCATGCTGTTCACCCTGATTTATATCCCTTGTGTCTCTGCGATTGCTACCGTGCGCAAGGAATCGAAAAGCTTGACGTTTACTTCCTTCTCGGTGCTGTGGTCGCTGAGCGTCGCCTGGGTGGTATCGTTCGTGTTTTACCAAGGGGCCCGGGCCTTGGGATTCTGATGCCTGCTTGCTGTAATGAATTAAAAAGCCCGCGTTACAGCCGCGGGCTTTTTAATGAGGCTTGACGGGATCAACGTACCCGGGTGTTGATGTCTGCGGCTCTCGCGTTCAATTCCAGGTGCAGCTGCCAGTCTTTGCCGCCGTGCGGGCAGGGGGGGAGAGTTACCTTGGCCTGCCAGCGCTGTCCGGCAATATGCTCGAGCCGATAATTGTTCGGCCCCATGTCCATCTCGACCATGCGCCAGAAAGCGCGCGCGCTGACGATTTCCCCTTCGATATCCAGCAAGAAGGGTTTGCCGGGTTCCAGGGGAATATCGCTTTTGATCCTGAACGGTTTGCCGTTGAGGTTGAAGGCGCAGCCTTTTTCCAGTTCCGGGCAGTCAATGGTGGTTTCCGTTTTGATATTTCCGAACCAATGATTGGACCAGCCCGTCCGGTTGGCCACGATGATGGCGCCCAGAATGGCGACAACCAGGGCAATTGCGCTGTAGCGCATGGGCTTGTTGTTGGCGAAGAGATTCACTTTCTTGAGTTGCATGGTTACTACTCCCAAAAAGCTCGCAGCATGGCGATACCATGGCCGCCATATTGTTGCGAACGTTCGATGTCTGTCATCTGCATGCCGCCGATTGCGTAAACGGGGAACGGCCATCCCTGTCCGACCATCCCGGCAAAGGACTCCCAACCCAGATGTTGGGAGTCCGGATGGCTGCGCGTGGGGGCAACGTGGCCGAGTACGGCGTAGTCGAGGCCCAACCGTGCGGCGGCGGCAAGCTCGGCCGGATTGTGCACGGATGCGCCGATCCAGTCGAGCCCGCGTGGACGTTGTGCTAGATGCGCAAGTTCTCGTGCGGGCAGGTGTACGCCACCAGCCCCGAGTTCGCGGGCCAGTTCGATCTGGTTATGCAACAGCAAGGTGCCGTGATTGGGGCGGATTCGCACCAGTACCTGCTCGGCGAGCGCGCGGAATGCATCGGTGTCGAGTTGGGGTTCGCGCAGGATCAGGCGCAATGGACCCCGTGCAAGTTGGTTATCCAGCCGGCGCAGAAATTTAGTCTGACCGAGTTCTGCCACATTGGAAAATGCGAGCACCGTTGGTTGTATCAAGCCCCGCAGGATGGGGCCGTTGGCGGGCAGGATCGGCGAGACATTCAGAGCGCCGGGCGTTTGCCAGGCGAAAGACTGGCCTTCGTGCGGATGCGGTTCGCCCTGCCAGCCCGTAATGCGGAAAAAGTGCAGGCGAACACTGGCATGCGGGTAGGTGAAGGTCTGAACAATCCACGGCGTGGCGGTGGTGATGCGGATGCCAAGTTCTTCCATGAGCTCGCGTTCCAGCGCCGCCCTTGCGCTTTCACCGGATTCAAGCTTGCCGCCGGGGAACTCCCAGTACCCCGCATAAGGTTTGCCAGGCGGGCGACTGGCCAGCAGAAAGCGGCCATCAGCCTGCAGCAGGATGCCGGCGGCCACATCAACAATCTTGACAGTCATCTTTTCGGTGTTCCAGAAAACAACATGCGGCCCGCAGGCCGCATGTAATCATCAATAGACCAGGGAAATTACTCAACCTTGGCCTTGCTGCGCAAATCGGTGATCAGCTTTTGCAGCATCTGGTTTTGCAGTTCTTTCTGGATTTCAGCTTTTACTTCTTCATAAGCCGGGCCCTTGGCATCACGCATATCTTCCAGCTTGATGATATGGAAACCAAACTGGCTCTTGACCGGTGCATCGGTGATCTTGCCCTTGGACAGTTTCACCATGGCGTCGGAAAATTCCTTCACGTAGTCAGCCGGGCTGCTCCAGCCCAGATCGCCACCGTTGGCGCCGCTACCCTTGTCGGTAGACTTGGCCTTGGCCAGATCATCGAATTTCTTGCCCTTCTTCAGGTCGGCCAGAATCGTTTTGGCTTCTGCTTCGGTGGCTACCAGGATATGGCGAGCGTGATATTCCTTACCGGAGAATTGAGCCTTGACCTGGGTGTCGTAAAACGACTTCATGGCGGCTTCGGATACCGGGTTGCTCTTCAGGAAATCATTGATAAAGGCGCCAAACAGAATCTGGGTGCGGGCCATTTCGATCTGGCTGGTGACTTCGGCATCCTTGTCCAGGCCCTTCTTCATGGCTTCCTGCACCACGATTTCATTGCGGATCAGGTCCTCGCGCAGCTTGGCGCGCAGATCCGGAGTATCTTGCTGGCCGCGTGCAGCCAGTTGCTTGACGAAGAAATCGATCTTGGTCTCAGGAATGGCCACGCCATTGACTGTGGTTACCTTGCCGGCATCTGCGGCAAAAGCGGCTGCGGAAAGCATGACGGCCGAGAGGATCAAAGCAAGACGTTTTTTTTGCATGGGTAACTTCCTTGGGTTTGACTTGTACAGGTTCAAAACTCATCCGGTGCGAAAGCTTTCAAGCTGAGCGCATGAATGTGTTGCGGAATCAGGTCGGCGAGCAGGGCGTAGACCATGCGGTGCCGATCAACGGAGCGTTTTCCGGTAAAGCGGGCAGAAACAACCAATAAATCAATATGCCCTCCGCCACGGTTGCCAGCATGGCCTGCATGCGCGGCGCTGTCATCGTGGATCGAAATTTCCAGAGCCTCAAGCGGAACCAGTCTGGCCCGAATTTCCTCGATTAGTTCCATCATACCAGAGAGATTCCGCATTTGAATGGGGCCTAAGTTAGCCCTGGTGATCATCACTTTTTCCCGTTTCGATGAATCGGGAAAGGTAAATGCTTTGCAGTACCACAAATACCAGCGTAAGAACCAGTGTGCCAAATACCTTGAACTTGACCCACATGTCTTCGCCGATTTGTTGGGAGGTGACCAGGTGAACCACGAACAGGTTCAATGCACCCAGCACCAGAAAAAATATGACCCATGCCAGCAGTAACCTGTACCAGATTGGCGCAGGCAGCGAGATCTGCGTTCCCATCAATTTTTCAATCAAATTGACCCTTTTTAGGTAGTGTCCCCCCAGCAAGGCCAAAGCGAAAACCCAGTAGAGCACCGTGGGCTTCCAGTAAATGAAGGTTTTGTTGTGAAACAGCAGGGTGGCTCCGCCCAATACGGTAATCAGCACCAGGCTGACCCAGAGCATCGTATCGACCTGGCGATGACGGACCCAGCTGTAGATCACTTGGGCGAACGTGGCGGTGATGGCCGTGCCGGTTGCAATAAAAATGTTGCCGGTAATGGAGTAGGCGCCAAAAAAGAGCAATACGGGAAAGAGATCAAACAGGAATTTCATGGACCATGCCGAAAGGATAAGTCCAAGGATTATGCAGCGGGGTGGCGTGCTACTCAAGACCTGTTGGCAGGGTTCGGGCTGCGCGGTCGAAAAAAAAGCCGCGCTGGGTAGCGCGGCTTGAATTACCACTGGAGATACACGAAGCATCAGCTTGCGGAGCGGATAATGCGCGAGTGCCGGCTGGGCCGTGTTGACCGTGGTCAATAAGCGGCAACAAATCAGAAAATGCTGATGAACTGGAGCGAGTTTGAAACGGCAGAAGGGGAAAGCGGGTAGAGGTGGCGAGCCCGACCCCCGGCACTGGCATCAAAAGCTGTGGCTGCTACCTTCCGGTCCTGACCAGGTTCACCTTCTAGCCATGCGGGGAGGCCCGCCATGGAGCGCAAATTCAAGCGAAATTGCACAATGAGGCGCAAGTCTAGCACAGATCGGGCGTGAGCTCACCCCGCAAATTCTGCACAAAGTTCTCCCGTATCTCGTTGGCGGTGGCAGACGTGGCCTGCAGGTAATAGAGCTTGGTCAAGGCGGCCTCGGGCGTCATGTCGGCGGCCGGCAATGCCCGGATGCGCTGCAGGCTGCTGCTTGTCGCGTAGTGACCCTGCTGGACGTGGCCGGCAAGACATTGCGTACAGTTGACGATGATCGCGCCGGCGCGGGCCTGCTGTTCCAGCGCGGCAATGAGGCCGGCATGTTCGGGCAGGTTGCCGCTGCCGTAGGTCTCCAGCACGATGCCTTGTTGCGGTTGCGTCAGTGCCGTGGCGAGCCAGTCGCCCGTGAGTCCAGGGTAAAGCTTGATGCCGATGATGCGAGCCTGCGGATCGATAGTGAAGCAGCGTGCCGGGGTGGTTGGTGCGACGGGAGTGGGCCATTGCCCGTCCCAGTTCGGCGCGGAAAAAGCCTGGTTGTTGTCGGCATCAGTCTTGCGCACTCGAGCGCCGGGCAGAAGCCGTCCGCCAAATGCCACGCGCACCCCGGGCCAGTCGCCGAGTGCATGTTCCAGCGCCGCCGACACATTGGCGGGTGCGTCGCTGTCCGCCATGAACCAGGGGCGTTGCGCGCCGGTCACGATTACCGGTTTGGCGAGGTGCTCCAGTTGGAACGACAGCGCCGCAGCGGTATAGGCCAGGGTATCGGTGCCGTGCAGGACGACGAAGCCATCATAGTCGGCATGATGGCCCGCGATGTCGGCGCCGATGCGGTTCCAGTCAGCGGGGCCCATGCTGGAAGAATCCAGCAGCTGCGGGTATTCCAGCAGTTCCACTCGGGGCGAGCCGGGCAGATGGGCTGCAAGTTCGGCGATGGGGGTGTTCAAAATGCCCGGTGCCGGTGCCAGCCCTTGCTGCGAGGGAAGGCAGCCGAGTGTGCCGCCTGTATAAAGACAAAGGATGCGTTTCATGGCGCTACCTGGGGGGACAAGGCTGCTAGAATAGCGGATTCGCAATATGAGTAAAGTTTGCCATGACGGTCATCGCCGATAACCGCAAAGCCTTCCATGAATACTTCATCGAAGAGCGTCTTGAAACCGGTCTCGTTCTTGAGGGGTGGGAAGTCAAGTCCATCCGCGCAGGGCGCGTGCAGCTCAAGGAATCCTATATCACGTACATAAGCGGCGCATTCTGGCTGGTTGGCGCGCATATCTCGCCGCTTACGGCCGCGTCGACACATGTTCATCCCGATCCGACGCGGATGCGAAAATTGTTGATGCATAGTCGCGAGATAGAGAAATGGTCCGGTCGGGTCAATCGCGCCGGCTTTACCGTGATGGCGCTCAATCTGCATTTCCAGAAAGGCCGGATCAAGCTGGAGATCGGCTTGGCCAAGGGCAAGAAGCAGCACGACAAACGCGAGACAGAGAAAGAGCGTGAATGGGTGCGGGAGAAAGCACGGATTGTGCGTAGTCACAACAAGCGTGGAGAATAAAAAACGGTTGGCTTGAGCCAACCGTTTTTTCATATGGCAAGTGCCAAACGGGTTTACTTTTCCGGGGCGGATTTTTGCCCGATCTTGCCTTCCTTGCCCTGTAGTAGTCCCTGGATGTTTTTCTTGTGGCGTATGATCAATAGCAGGGCGATCGTGCAAACTGCAGGGAAATAGCCCTGGCCTGGCAGCAGGAACCAGGCGAAAACCGGCGCGCAAACGGCGGCAATGAGTGCAGACAGCGAAGAAATTTTCACGACCTTGGCCATGAACAGCCAGATGACGAACAAACCCAATCCCATCCATACATTGAGCGCGAGCAGGATGCCCAGCGCGGTGGCCACCCCCTTGCCGCCCTTGAAACCGAAGAAGACCGGCCACATGTGGCCGAGCGTAGCGGCAACGGCGCACAGCGCAATGGCCTGATCGCCCAAGCCGAGACGGGGTGCGGCAAGCTGGGCCAGGAATACGGCCAGCCAGCCCTTGAACGCATCGCCCAGCAGGGTCAGTGCAGCAGCTTTTTTGTTTCCGGTGCGCAGCACGTTGGTGGCGCCCGGGTTGTTCGAGCCGTAGGAGCGCGGATCGGCGAGGCCCATCAGCTTCGAGACGATCACGGCAAAGGAAAGCGAACCGATCAGGTAGGCGGCAAGCACAAGAATTGGCAGGGTCATCAGGAAATCCACTACAATCGCAAGCCCCGGATTCTAAGACATCGCCGGGTTTTTCCCAAGCGATGAAGGTTGCTCGATGGATATCATTTTTTTGCATACGGTTCGTGCCAAGACCTTGATCGGTTGGTACGACTGGGAGCGCGTTGCGCCGCAAGTGGTTGAACTGGATCTGGAAATCGGCCTGCCTTCCACGCGCGCCGGCGCGTCGGACAACTTGGTCGATACCATCGACTACGATCGCGTGGTCAACGCCTTGCGCGAATCCCTGGCGGCGCAGCATTTTCAGCTGCTGGAGGCGCTGGCCGAGCATATTGCGCATATTCTGCGCCACGATTTCGGTGCGCCATGGGTGCGCGTTTCCGTAACCAAGCTCGGCATCCTGCATGAAGTGGGCCGGGTTGGCGTAACCATCGAGCGCGGGTTGCGGGCGTCTTGAACTTTTTGTGATTATCCCCACCTAACTACCTGCGCAATATCGCGCTTCCATGAGAGTTAAAACCCATGAGCAAGTCTGGACGTTCCTTGATGATCGCCCTGCTTTCTGTTTCCATGTTCGCTGCCAGCGTGGCCGAGGCCGCGCGTCTTGGCGGCGGGCGTTCCACTGGCATGCAGCGCAGCCAGATTACACGCAGTGCTCCCGTGCAACAGGCGCAGCAGGTTCCGGCGCAACAGCCGGTCCAGCAACCGGCGCAACAACCGCAGCGTAGCGGACCAGGCTGGGGTGGTGTGGCCGCCGGTGTGGCTGCCGGTGCGGCGACAGGCTATCTGGCCAGCAAAATGATGGAGCCCGGCGCGGCCGGTGCTTCCGCAGTGGCCGAAGCCCCGGTGGAAAAGTCCGGCGGCATTCCGTGGGGCTGGATTCTTGCTCTGGGCGCCATTGCCTTCCTTGGCGCGCGCATGCTGACCCGGCGCAAAGAGCAAGCAGCTGCTCCGGCAAGACTCAGTCCGGCGGGCGTGCCGGCGTTTGATCAGCAAAATGGCGAGCGCAAAGTGTTCCGCATGGGTGAAGGCATGGGTGCCGCACCGGTGGCCAATGCATCCGGGCGTTTGCCGGATGGCACCGAAACCGCTGCATTCCTGCGCCAGGCGCGTGCCAGCTTCCAGCATATCCAGGCGCTGAATTCGCCGGAACAAATGGAAGAAGTACGCAAATACCTGACGCCTGAATTGTTCGAGGAACTGAAGGCCGAGATCGGCGCAAACCGTGATGTGGCCGAATTCCATGATCTGCAAGTGGATTTGCTCGACAGCAGCCGTGAAGCAGGCCGCTTGGTGGCCAGTGTGCGTTTCTCGGGTCGAGTCAGTGAGAACCTGAATGCTCCGGCGGTGCCGTTTGCTGAAATCTGGCACTTTGTACGGCCTTCCGAGACGGACCCGCGCTGGGTGCTGGCAGGGATCGAACAAGTCTGATCCTGATTTGTTCCAAAAAAACGGTGGAGCCCTTCGGGTCCACCGTTTTTTTTGATCGTAGTTGTGGGTGCGGAACTACGTTGCAGTTGCACAATTGGGTTACAATTCACAGTGTAATGAACCTTTGGGATGCCTTGAATCGTGGCCCTGTTGCGCACGTTTTGTCTGTCAGCCGCGTTGATCCTGTCACTTTCCGGTTGTGAGCAGGTCAATGATCAGCTCAACAAGCAGAAACTGGTGGGCAAAGCCGTTGGGGCGGGTTGCCGCCAGAGCGGGCGGTCGCTGGAAGATTGCTACAATCGTAATTCCAAGGTTGCCAAGCCGGATATTTTTGCCGGCTGGAAAGAAATGAGCGAATACATGCAGGCCAAGAAGCTGGATGTCATTCCACCTCAGGATCAGCCACCGACAGAAACCGCTGCAGACAAAGCCGAGCCCAAAGCCTCGGAACCGGCGGCGGCCTCGACCGCAAGCGCTGTGCGCCCGGCAAAAAAAACCGTAGCCAAGGCACCGGCTAAACACTGAACTGATACATGAACACTGACGGGATACACCATGAAGAACATTCTTGCCGAGCTTCCGCTATTTGAGGGTTTCCCGGAGGAAATCCTGGAAAGTATTAGTCGCTCTTTCATTCGCCGCAGCATTCCCAAGGGAACCTACCTGTTTCGCGAGGGTGAAGAAGCGGATGCGATGTATGTGCTGATCGAAGGACGAACCCGCTCGCTGACCAGCGATAACCAGGGCAAGGAATTCGTGTTCAAGATCGGCGAGCCCGTGGATGTGTTCGGCGAAATCTCCCTGATCGACGATGAGCCGCGCGGCTGGACGACTCAGGTTGAAGAGGACGCCGTGGTGCTGATGCTCTCCAAGCAGGAGTTCGTTCGCCATCTGGAAAGCAGTCCGGAAATGAAAGACATGGTGATCAAGAACCTGGCGCGCATCGTGCGCCGCTTGTCCAATACCATGAAATCACTGGCCTTGCTCGATGTGTATGGCCGGGTGCGTGCCCTGTTTGAATCGCTGCTGGTCACGGTCGATGGGCAGGATATGATCGAGCAATCGTTGACACAGCAGGCGATCGCGGACCGGGTGGGTTCTTCGCGCGAGATGATCGCCCGGATTCTCAAGGAACTGGTTTTCGGTGGTTATATCAAGCTGGAAAACAAGAAGATCATCTTGCTGCAGAAGTTGCCGGAACGTTTCTGATTTTCTATTTTTTATGCAAAGCCGTTCACCCGAAGCGTATCGACGGGGAACGGCTTTGTTGTTTGTGATCTCCCTCACCAGCTGTTCGTTGCTAATCTGATACCCTGAGAATGAATATTCCCCATTGCACCGAAATCAAGGTTCGCGGCTACCACCTCGATCTGTATGGCCATGTCAACAATGCCCGCTACCTTGAATTTCTGGAAGAGGCGCGCTGGGCGCTGCTGGAGGATGGCGATCTCGACTGGTTCATGCAGCACGGTTATGCGCTGGTGGTCAGCCGGATCGATATCCGCTATTTGCGACCGGCGGGCATGGGCGATGTGCTGAAGATTGAAACCCGGATGGATCGTCTCTTGCCTCGCTCGGGGGTGATCTTGCAACGGGTTGTGAAAAAAGAAACGGGCAAGCTGGTGGCCGAGGCCGAAGTGACTATTGCCGTGTTGCATTCGGGCAAAACCGGTGCCTTGCCGATCACCGATGAAATTGCGGCGCACTTGGCGTCCTTGCCTGGTCCCGTTGTCTAAACAGGAGAAAATCATGCGCCGGATACTGATGTTGTGTTGTACCTTGCTGCTGGCGGCTTGCGCCGGAGTGGGCAGCCTGGAAAAACCGCAGGTGTCGCTGGCAGGGCTGGCGTTGGACGACTTTAACCTGTTCGAGCAGCGGTTTATGGTGACGCTGCGAGTAACGAATCCCAACGATACGTCGGTGACGGTGGATGGCGTTGATTTCGACCTGATGCTGAACGGCGAACATTTTGCCAGCGGCGTGGGCCGCGACCAGGTTACGTTGCCGCGGATGGGGGAGGCCCTGGTGACACTCAAGGTCACGACCAATCTGGGCAGCCTCTGGAAGCAGATTCGTTCCTTGCAGACGACGCATCAGCCGCTGGCCTATCGCATGACCGGCAAGCTGCATACTCCCTGGCGGCCCGGCGGTATCCCATTTGACCGCAAAGGGGAGTTGCCCGCGTTGAACGAGATTTTCCCGGATACGCCGGCGAAAGATCAGCAGAAGATCGAGAAACTCTGAAGTACACGAGTTGGTCTTGAAACCGTTCCCGCTTTCGATCGTGGCTACGCGGGCAGGTAGCCATCAAAGCGCGTGCTTTCACCTTCAAACACGAAATTTGGTTTTTCCATGGCGAGCCAGGGCGCGTGGCGCGGGCGTTTGACGATGACCCGCTTCAGTGCGAGTTTTCGGGCCGGCGCCAATAGCGCATCGGCATCCACATCCCCACCGATCAAAGTCTGGAACGCCGCCATCTCTTTCTTGGATTTTGCGCGCTTGTCCGGTTCCGGGAACATCGGGTCGAGATATACCACATCGAATACCGCGTCCTGCGGCGGGTTTTCCAGCCATCGCCGCGCATCGGCCAGGTTCAGCTGCATGCGTGCGGCAATCGGGGCGATTTCGGCATCCTCCTGCGCGCGGCGCAAGCCATCCTGCAGCAACAGAAACGCGACCGGGCTGCGTTCCAGCAGTGTGACGCGGCAACCCAGCGTGGCCAGGACAAATGCATCACGGCCTTGCCCGGCGTTGCAATCGAGGATGCGCGGCAGGTAACCCCCCTTGATGCCGACGGCCTTGGCCACCGGCTGGCCACGCCCACCGCCGAACTTGCGCCGGTGCGCAAGCGCGCCGCCGACAAAATCGACCCATACTGCGCCCTTGTCGTGCAGAGGTGCGAGTTCCAGATGATCGTCAATCCATTGCAGCATGTAGCTGGCCGTCGCTGGCGGGGTATTCCAGAGCGGCAAGCCCAAGGCTGAAACTTGCTGTTGCAACTCAGTGGGCGCGGCGGGAGCGAGCAGACCAATCATGATGGCGATTTCAGGTATTCGGGGGGCAGGGAATCCGCATGGGCCGGGCGGTATTTCATCACGGCCAGGCGAGACTTGGGATCTTGGCGGTAGAAGAGCTGCAGCTGTCGATAGACCGCCGGATAGGCCTCGAACAGGACGTGCGGCAATTCGAAGAAGTATTCGCTCAGTACCGCGAAGCATTCGGCCGGGCTCTCGGCCGCGTAGTAATCGATCGGGCCGAATTCATCTTCCGCATCCTGACGCTGCAGATCGGCAAAGGCGTGAGAAAACGCATCTTTCCAGGCCTGGTAATCCATGCCGGCATGCAGCGGCGGGCAGCCGTTGGCTTCGCCGGAACGCATGTCAAGCTTGTGGGCGATTTCGTGAATGGGTACGTTCCAGCCATCGAGCCAGGGCGATTCGGCGCAATCGAGCCAGGACAGCAGCAGAGGGCCGTCCGGGCGGGCTTGCCCCGCCAGGATATCGTCGCTTTCATGCACGATGCCCAGGTATTCGCCGACGGATTCATAGGTACGGTTGCGGCTGACGAATTCGCCGGGATAAACAATGACTTCGCGCCAGTCGTCGAGGCAATCGAAACCCAGGTTGAGCAGCGGCAGGCAGCATTGCACGGCGATGGTCAGACGCTGTGGCTCGTCGAGTTGCGCGCCGTTGGCGGGGTTGAAGACGCGGTCATGCAGGAACCAGGCAGCATGTTGGCGCAGCAGGGCCAACTCGTCCGGGGTCAGACCGCGCAATAGCGGCAAGCGGCAGGCTTCTTGCCAGAGTGTGTCGGCAACGGGGTGGGCGGACAAGGCTTTGTCGCGCTGGCGGCGATTCAGAAAGGAAAACATGGCGGCGGCAGTATTGGAAAAACACAAGAACGCGATTATGCACTCAACAGACAGTCTCGGCCTCGACGTTTGGCTTCCAGCATGGCCGCATCGGCCCGGTTGAGCGTGGCGGAAAAGTCCTCTCCTGGCCGGTACTCGGTCATGCCAATGCTGACCGTGACCGAGAGAGTTTTCTTGTTGGCCAGTATTGATGCTTGCTGAATGCCGCCATGGAGCCGGGAGACGATGGCATGGGCTTGCTCCAGCGAGGTTTGCGGCAGGATCAGCAGGAATTCTTCACCGCCCCAGCGACCGCAGAGGTCATATTCGCGTAGCGAGGCTTCCATGTGCCGGGCCACTGCCACCAGAATCCGGTCGCCAACCTCGTGACCATGTTTGTCGTTGAAACGCTTGAAGTGATCGACATCGAGCATGGCCACGACGAATTGATGGTCGTGACGGTTTGCGCGCTCCATCTCGGCCTTGAGGCGGTCCATCAGCAGGCGGCGATTGGCGAGGCTTGTGAGCGGATCGATGTGTGCCATCTGGGCCAAGCGCTGCTCATACTCCTTGCGCCGGGTGATGTCGAGATGGGCGCCCATGATGCGCAAGGGGCGGCCTTGCTCATCCCGTTCAACGACGCGCCCCCGGTCCCACAGCCAGGTAATGCCGCCATCCTTGCGAAAGGTGCGGTATTCGGCTTCGTAAAACGGGGCTCGTCCGGCAAGATGGTCGGAATAGCTGGTGAGTGCGGCCTCGTAGTCTTCGGGGTGCAGCTTGGCCAGCCAGAGATCAAAATGCGGCGCCATGTCGCCGGCCTTGAAGTTCTGCAAATTGAAGACGGTGAGTTCGCCGCTTTGCGGCAACCCTTGCCAGAGGCAGAGGTCGGTGCCGTCCAGGGCGGCAGTAAGCTTTTCATTCAGCAGGTGGTTTTCCTGCTGCATTTCGCACAACCGGGCCTTGAGTTGTGCCAGTTCTGCCTGTAGTGCTTCCAGTTGTTCGTGCATGAACGCTCCGCCAAGCCTGCCCCGATAACCATACATTGTAAGTATAGCCGGAACGGGCCCATATCAGCAGGCATTGGCTTACGGGTCAAGCCTGCCGATACAGAGCAGAGAAGTAATCAGCGCCGGTCAGGTCTGGTTTTGGGCGGAAGCGGGGTGCATGAAATGCGCCAGTTCCTGCCGGGCATTCTCGGTGAACGGATGCAGGTGCGAGAGGAACTGCCGGCTGGCGGCGGCCCAAGAGTAGCGTTCGGCAAAGCGACGCACTTCGGCACGGTCGATTTCCAGCGCGGCGAGACACGCTTCGTGCAGATCGTCCTTTAATGCGCCGGGGCCATCCGTGCCGATCACGTCGATCGGGCCGGTGACCGGGTAAGCGGCGACAGGGCAGCCGCAGGCCATGGCTTCCAGCAGCACCAGGCCAAAGGTATCGGTCTTGCTCGGAAACACGAACACATCGGCGGCATTGTAAACGCGGGCAAGCTCCTGCTGGTTCAGCACCCCCAGCCAGTTGATATCCGGATATTTGGCCTTGAGATTGGCCGCAGCCGGGCCGTCGCCGCAGACCCACTTACTGCCGGGCAGGTCGAGCTCCAGGAAGGCCTCGATATTCTTTTCCACCGCAACGCGGCCCACATAGACAAAGATTGGCTTGCGGGTTTGCAGGCGGTCACGCTCACCCGGTTTGAAGGTTTCCAGATCCACGCCGCGCGACCACAGCGCCACGTTGGCGATGCCGCGCGCTTCCAGATCGCGGATCACGACCCGGGTCGGCGCCATGACGGCGGCCGCGGCGTTGTGAAAATGGCGGAACCAGGCGTAGCTGACTGGGAGCGGAATGCCAAAGCGCAACTGCACGTATTCCGGAAAGCGCGAATGGTAGGCCGTGGTGAACGGCAGCTTGTGGCGCTTGCAGTATTTGCGCGCAGCAAGGCCCAGCGGGCCTTCGGTGGCGATATGGATCGCATCGGGCTGGAAAGCTTTCAGCCGCTGGCTGACCTTGGTGTGCGGGAACAGCGACAGGCGGATTTCCGGGTAAGTAGGGCAGGGCAGGGTGCGGAACTCCAGCGGAGTGAGCAGGTCGACTGTATGACCCATTTTTTCCAGTTCAGCGCGGGTTTGCGTCAGCGTGCGCACCACGCCATTGACTTGGGGTTCCCAGGCATCGGTGACGATCATGATTTTCATGCGGTAGCTCCTTCCGGCAGGACCGGTTTTGTCTGCAGCCTGGCGGCTGTGGCTTGTTGTTCGCTGAAGAGTTTTTGCCAGTGGACGATCTTGAGCTCGCCGTTTTCCAGTTCGACCAGCGCGGTCAGGCTTTCCACCCAATCGCCGTCGTTGCAATACAGCACGCCATCGACCTCGCGCATTTCCGCCTTGTGGATATGGCCGCAGATCACGCCATCGAGCCCTTGTGACTTGGCTTCGGCGGCCACCGCTTCCTCGAAGCGGGAAACAAAGCTCACCGCGCTCTTGACCTTGTACTTGAGAAATTGCGACAGCGACCAGTAACCCAGGCCAAAACGGCTGCGGATGCGGTTGAAAATGCGGTTGAGCGTGAGCGTGAAGTCGTACAGGCGGTCGCCGACGATGGCTAGCCACTTGGCGCATTGCACCACGCCATCGAAGCGGTCGCCGTGCAATACCAGCAGACGGCGCCCGTCCGCGGTGGTGTGAATCAGCTCATCCTCGATGCGGATGTCGCCGAACATCAATCCCAGGAATTGCCGCGCCCCTTCGTCGTGGTTGCCGGGGATATAGGTGATCTTCGTGCCGTGGCGCGCCTTGCGCAGCAACTTCTGGACCACGTCGTTGTGCGCCTGACGCCAGTACCACGAGCGCTTGAGCGCCCAGCCGTCGATGATGTCGCCGACGAGATAGAGATGTTCGGATTCTGTGTGCTTCAGAAAATCCAGCAGATACTCGGCCTGGCAGCCGGAAGTGCCGAGGTGAATATCGGAGATCCAGATGCTGCGGAATTTGAGGCGCATCTCCGGGATGCGGGCGTGATCCATGTCTTTCATGGAAACCTATCATCGGTGCGCAACGTGACAGTCTCGGGAAGAAATGATGACGATTGCATGACGGTTGACGCGAAGGCTTGGCGCCGGCACAGTGCCGGGATGAATCCTGCTGCATCCCGCCCCAACTCTCCCTGCATTGCCCGCTGCTCCACCGCGCTGGGCGACGAAATCTGCCACGGCTGTGGACGCACGTTTGTCGAGGTGGCCAACTGGGTGGCCATGACCGATGCCGAACGGGAGGTGGTTTGGCTGCGGCTGGAACGGGAAGGCTGGATCAAACCGCGCACGTGACATGGCGCAACGGGGCCTGTCTTGGTAGAATCGCCCCCTCACGGGCCTCTAGCTCATGCTTGGTTAGAGCAGTGGACTCATAATCCATTGGTGCCGAGTTCGACTCTCGGGGGGCCCACCAATAAAATCAATGAGTTGCATGATAGTTGTGTGTGCCGTAAAGCATAAAGTGTCCGAATGGAGACTTTATGCTTTATTTCCCGATGGGACACATTTTGCTTTATCGCGAAACTGTGGCAGGCGCAGGATGATGACTTGTTGCTTCACGACGGAAAAAAGCCGACCCCCGTGGTCGGCTTTGTCTTTCAGGGACGGAATTAACTCACACCCAGCTTATCCTCGGCCTCGTGGATCAGCCGGCTTCCCGGCCAACAGAAGAAAGGCCGCGCCCAAATGATGGAAATCGGATCGTTGATTGGCTGGGCAGCTTATGCATGCAGTGCTGGAACAATGGACTTGATAGCCAGTTCGATAGCCATGCCTGAAGCGCCGGTATCTGCAGTTGTGCAAACCAATCGGGATCTACCGCAGCAAATTGACGAACGAATGGGAATATCGCCAGGTCAGTTGCACAGGGCGTTGAACCGCCAAGGTATGTCGACTGTTCGAGTCGGGTGGCAAGGGGGCGCAAGAACTCTTCAAGACCTATCTCGCGGTGCCCAATGCGGTCAGGGTCAACATAACGCTCAGGGTATTTGTATCTATCAAGGTGCTGCTTGAACACACCGTCGTTCCTGGCCAGCCAGTCCAAGTTATCAGCAGCTTGACCTGCATCCCACCAACTCTTGGTAGCCTCCCGATTCAGGGCCCAGCACATGATTTCCCAGCTTTGCTCCAATACGGTGCCATCCGGCAGGAGCATAACGGGAACAGAGCCCTTGGGTGATAGCACCAACATCTCGGCAGGTTTGTCTCTAAGCGAGACTTCGTGCGCATCGAAATCAATGCCCGCAACCAGCAATGCCATTCGTGCTCGCATTGCGTAGGGGCAGCGTCGATAGGTGTAGAGCAGGGGCGTTCGCATGCTCAGCTACTGCGACTGTTGATGTTTTGCCAGTGCCTGTTCGACCTTCGCCTTGGGAACGCCCTGAATCTTGCGAAGCAATTCATGCGTCACCTGTCCAATCCCAAACTTGCGTCGCAACTCCTCAGCCAAGTGTGACAACAGGCTAGCTGCCATCTCGGCATCCGCTAGCGCACGGTGCGCGCGCCCTGCCACGGGGAGGTTGGCAAATTCAACGAGGGCACCGAGTTTGTGGCTCGGGGCATGAGGAAGGAGTCGCCTTGAAAGCAGCAACGAGCATGCGAATTCCTGTCGCCTGGTACGGTTGATGCGTTGAAGCTCGGCGTCCCAGAACTTGCAGTCGAATGAAGCGTTGTGTGCCACAAGGGGAATGTCGCCCACGAAGTCTGTTACTTCTCGCATGACGTCTGCCGCTGAAGGGGCCTGTCGAATCATGGCGTTGGAAATTCCAGTGAGCCCTTCAATGAAGCTTGGGATGCGCACACCCGCATTCATCAAGCTCTGATAACGGTCGACAATCTTACCGTTCTCGAGCAGGACAGCCGCTATTTCGGTGGCACGGTCACCTTGGGCAGGGGACAAACCCGTTGTTTCAAAGTCGATTACTGCGACAACTTCCAAAGTTATTCCCCTAGCGGCGGTTCAATGCACAATTCATTGTGCGCGATTGTCTCATTTTCCAAGGCGCCTTGAATTTTGACTTTGAAACTGAAATTTTTCACACTCCATCCCCGCTTCCGTAGAAGAGAGATATTCGGCAAATATCCCCTGTAAAGACTGGGAATATTTTTTGGACACTTTATGCTTTATTTTTTCCTGTTAGGACAGGTTATGCTTTATCGCTTTTGGTAAAGCCGGGCTGGAAGGCGCATGGATGGACAAGTTATGCTTTATTTTTCGGACAGCAAATGCTTAACGGCACACCCAAAAGAGTGGGCTTTTGCTTTTCCGTGTCACGGAACCCTAAAAGAGAACACAGGCTATGACATACCGCTTTCCTGCCAACCAAGAAATTCCGGGCTACGGCGAGGATGAAGATACCGAAAATGTCTGGCGCCATATGCACGCAGTCGCCGTGCTGATGATCGAGGCATTGCAGGACTATCCGCTGGGTACGCTCGCCATTTTGGATCCGGAAGAGCTGGTTTGTTTCGTTGTCCAGGCCGTTGAAGCTGAACATCTTGTGTTCGCCCATGTGTTCGACGGGCAAATCCTGCTTGAGCAGGCCGTGCCGCTGCAATTCTCCCAAGGGATATCGATTGAAGAACTCGATAACCGCCGCGACCTGATGATTCGGTGGTTGCAGATCGAAGGGCGGCGAGAGGGGTTCTGGCTTCAGCGCAACTACAACCGCCTGCCGCACTGCGAGCAGTTTTTTCCGTTGGAGGCATAGCGGCTGTGCAGCATGAATGAATCAGCAAGGCAATGGCGCTGATTAGGAGCAAGCTGGCGAGGGGGTAGGGTATCCAAGAAGTCACAGCTTCCTTTTCCCATTTGTCTGCCTGCCTTGTCATTCAACAGCACGAAACTCTACACAGCCTGATTTGAAGCGTTACGGCGCCAGGCTTGCTTTGAGGATTTGTCGCGCATCCCATTGGTAGCCTTCCAATAACAATATCGAGGCCAACTGCAGTTGGGATACCAAAGGATCAGCATTGCTGGCCGACTCCTGCGCTAGACGCTGTTTCAGATTTTCAAGGTTTGCAGTTGGCTCGACTGTGAAGGTTCCTTCATAAGGCTTGCCACCATAACTCAGTTTCCATGTGATCTGTGTTCCTGGTTTGAGTCTAGATGCCGGAAGTCTGAGTTCTTGAGCGGGTCCTTTCTGGCTATATATGGATTTTCCATTCACGCGGAGTTCGAAGCTGGCCAGGTTTTGATCCGCAGTTGGACCTAGCGGGATGCGTAGATCTTCGGCGGGTTCAGCGACCCGTCCGTTCGGGAGCATGGCAACCACCAGGTCACCCTCGCCGCCACGGGAGGATCCGGTTTTTACTCGCTGCATGCCTTCCAGTACCACGGCTATTTGGCGGAAGAAACTGGAGTCTCCTGCGCCGGAGCCGTCAGATTCCAGACGACCGCTATCGATGATGCGAGAGTGGACATTGGTACGATCTTGACTCAGTTCATAGACTGTCACGGAGCCTGAAGCCACGCGTAACTGGCGACAGTCCTGCGCGGACTTTGCATCAGGAAATGGCGTAATAACGTTTCCAGATTGTGTGATCACGCGGGCGGATGAATCGTTGCCGCGGTACATGCATGCTGTTGCCATGGCGCTGGCTGGCAACGCGATCAAGGTGCAGCAGACGAGCAGTCTTCGGGTGATGGATGCTGAGGAACGATGCATGGACTTCTCCAGATGCGGTCAGTGACGGAAAGCATGAAGCACGAGGTAGGTGAGGGCAGTGATGCTGCCCAGTAGTTGCAGGGGCCATGAAGGACAATGCAGGGTAAATTCTTTCCACGCACTAGGGGGGTGAGTTGTGTGCCCCGCATCTTTGAGCAGCAACGCGTGCAGGAACATACCGAGCACCATCGGGCCGGGGTTAAGCCACCAGCCGCCTTCAATCATGGCACCCGAACACCACATCGCAAAAAGGGTTAGCAACAGAGCGATAAGCCAGATTCCACTGGCGGCAAGAAGTGCCAACCATTCGCGCAGAAAGATCCGGTAATACGGTGCTTGTAGTTGCATTTCTTCACTGCGCAAACGCGCAACCTTGCACCACAGGAATTCGAACAGGAAGCCAAGTACGCATCCGAAAAAAAGGTCCGCGATCCAGCCCAAGAAGTGTGAGCTGTTGACCTTGCCTTGGCTGGCAATGATGGCGGCATGGACTGCCGCACCAGGTACTGGATCGTGCTGTGCATGAGTCAAAAAGGTATCGCGGTCGTCATAGTCCCCGCCGATCACAATTATCTCCGGCTTGCGTGTTTGCAGTTCCTGCCGGGCGCCCTGAATACGCCAAGGCAAGGACTTGGCAATGACGCTGCGCATAGCACTTGGCTTAAGTGGTGCGTTTTCAGAGGATGTATGCTCGGGTGCTTCAAGTAATCGCAAGGATTCAAGCGAGTCAAATTTTTCGAGCAGTTGGCATGCTGAAACTGGTGCTGGATATTCCTTACGCATATCCCCTGTTGCAAGTACGGCCATGCTGTTGCGATCCAGGTCAAAGCGCACAACAGTACCAAGATGCGTACGTAGGCTGGCGGAGCCGAACTGTATGCCTGCCTGGCAGAGCGAACGCATCCAAGTTACCGTACGTTGATCCTGTGCAGGAGTGCGCGGTATAGGTAGTGGAAGGATGATCCGTGTACCTGTGTGAGCAGCTTCACTCAGCAGGTGATCCAACATACGTATGTCCGGCTCATCCGGAGTCGGTTCGAGTTGTAGGTCGATTAGCAGCGTTTTGGGCTTGGCAGCAAGAGCGTCACTGAGCAGGGTAACCAGACTATCGCGCTGCAGGGGCGAACGGAGACCGAAGTTCTCCGCATAAGCCTCGTTGTCGATCAACAATAGTTGCGGTATTGACGGTGGTATCGCCTGAGTTGTCTCAGTGCTGCGTGGGGCAACCATCTGCAGCATGGCCGCATCCAACCAGCCCAGCAGTCCGAAGTGTTCCAGCCCGAGCATGGCGGAAGCCATCACGCCTGCGGCCAGTGCGTGATGGAAAATCCGAAACCAGCGGCTTACCCAGACGGATTTCCCATGAACTTCTATCCGGGCCCTGCTCATTTGCCAGGTACCAGGACTACATCACCAACCAGAGAGCTGATCTCTGTCGGCTCCTGTCGATTTTTGGTCTCACTTTTTACTGCGGTACGCACCTGTTTGAACAACTGTTCGATCGTTTGGTTTGGCACCATCAACTGCTGGGCAAAATGCTTGCTGAAAACGCTGTTCTTGCCGGTGCCGTCTTCTGCCGTATGCCCTGGACCGGTCGCGAAAGCGATCAGCCCACCTTCCGGCGCTTGCTTTACGGCGGCCAAGCCACCGCCTGAAAGGCTGCGGCTGGCGGCCGGGAGAGGATTGTCGCGGCATGCGTCGACCACCATCAATTTCACGGCTGGTGCGGCGACATCCAGCTGGGCGATCACGCTTGCCAGTGGAACGCTGCCGCCATCGCGTACGTCTTCAAGGGTGCGAATCTTGGCATTGTCTATAGGCATCAGGTAATTCTCACCGTCGGCCTGCACAGCGTGACCTGCGTAATAGAACATCGCGATGTCAGCACCCTTGGCACGGGTACTAAAGTCGCGGACGGCGGCCGCGAATCTGGCCGAGCCGATATTTTCCAGCGTGATCACATCGAACCCGATGCGCTTGAGCCGGTCGCCGACCAGGCGTGCATCGTTGACTGGATTGACCAATGCACTGCGTTGGTAGCGTGCGTTACCGACCACTAAAGCTACGCGCCGGCCACTCGTGGCCATACCTTTGGTGTCGGGTGTCGGTCTGGCTGCTGCGGCGGTTTGTGGCATGAATACTGAGGGATTCTCGCGTAATGACTTTTCTGTGATCGACAGACGACGATCGATTTGTGCATTTGGGGCATCGAATAATTCGGAAGCGCGTTTGTAACCCTGGTTTGCACGGAGCATATCGCCACGGACCTCGTGACAGAATGCGACATTGAAGCTTAGGGCTGAGGATTCCTTGTAGTCAGTGTATAGCTCATCGAAGCGATTACAGGCTTCATCCATGCGCTTGGAATTCGCGAAGTTGTAGGCTGCTTCGAAACGTTTGAGTTGATCGGATGGGATGCTTGCATCGGCCATCATCAGGTCCAGTGGGGCTTGGATATAGGAAGGGGCGAGCGTCTGCGCGATCGTGCCCTTGACGTTCATGATGGCGCTGTAGGCGATCTGACGTGTATCGGCCACGGGTGTGGTCTGATCATCACAGCGATAATATTTGCTCTCGCCCCTGATAGTGTCGACGAAGACCGACTTGGCGTCCGCAACGCGATAGACCTGGAGTCGTGCGGCGGCCACGCCGAGGGTTGTGGTGCAGCTGACCTTGGTGACGCGCGTTTGCTCTTTGGGGCAGGATTTGAACAGCTGTTTCGATTTTGCGTCGCAAGTGCTGCGCTCTTCGGTGCTGTGGCTTGTCTTCACATCGCTGGAGCCGCCCGAGACAAAGATGATTGCTTCGGCGCCATTTGCACGTGCCAATGCGTTGAGCTGGGCGGTGTTGGTCTGTCCGTCGCTACGTGGTCCCAGTTTAACGCTGCTGTAGTAGGGGCGTTCATCGATGCGAAGCTTGCTGAGGGAAGACTCTAGTTCCAGGCTCAGTTGCTGTGACACATTGTTACCATCCGACATGATGATGACGGAGCGCAATGCAGCCGCGTCAGCACTTTTGGCGGGTTGTCTGAAGGTTACTTTCGGCGCGAATGTGTCAGAAAGGTTTAATCCGAGGTTGTTGACAGCGGCGCAGCCAGTCAGGATGAATACAGCAGTAGCGGTGGTTACACAGGTACGGAGTACGAAAGATTGACTATCCGTCTTCATTTTTCTTTGCATTTTATTTCCTCCTGGGCGGAAATTTATCTCTTTTTTCTACAGGATAAAAGGATTTTGGTAAGGTTTTGATGTGTTATTTGTTGGAATTATTTCGTGTACTGCTTTCTGGTTTTTGTCGGTATTTTCGAGAATTAATATTGTTATTGGTAAGGTATTGTGCGGCATGATGAAGAAGTGAGAATGATTGCCCCCTTTTCTCCTCGCCCAAGACCCCATCGCAGGTACTGAATGTGCTGTCAATCCGGCAGTTATAATTTGGCTTTACAAGTTCGGGAGGCATCCCCATGCAATCTGTTCTCGTTAGTGCCTGTCTACTGGGTGAAACGGTCCGCTACAACGGCATTGATCAGTTATTTGATCACGATATTTTGAAACGCTGGATTCACGAAGGTCGTGTTGTCTCGACGTGCCCAGAAGTCGCCGGTGGCTTGCCGGTGCCGCGCCCTCCGGCCGAGATCACCAACGGTTCGGGAGGATTGAAGGTCTTCGCTGGCATGGCCAAAGTAGTCGATGCCCATGGCCATGACCTGTCGACAGAATTTACCCGGGGTGCTGAACGCGTCCTTGAGCTTGCGCGGGAACGAGGCATCCAGGTCGCCATCCTCAAAGAGGGCAGTCCGTCGTGTGGCACAAGCTTCATCTATGACGGCACGTTCAGTGGCAAGCGGGTGTCAAACCTCGGCGTAACTGCTGCATTGCTGCAACAGGCCGGCATCCATGTATTCAGCGAGGTGCAATTTGCAGAGGCAAATGATCTCATCATGCGACTGGAAGCTGAGAAAGCAATCCAGGGGGTATCCGGTAGAAGCCCAATGTTTTGACGAAAACAGCATCGTTGCTCCATTGTTTGCCGAGTCGGAAAATCCAGTTGGCAGTAAACTGGGCGAACACATCCAGGAGGGAATCACTATGACTCTTTCAATGTACGATTCTTCAGTCCCCACCTTACGGCACATGCTGATGAGTCTTGCCGCAATTCTGGAAAAAGCGGCAACGCACGCCGCCAGCAAGAAAATCGATCCCAGTGTTTTCATCACCGCGCGCCTGTTCCCCGACATGTTCCCCCTGTCCCGGCAAGTTCAGATTGCGACTGACCAGGCAAAAGGATGTGCGGCACGTCTTGCCGGCATCGATATCCCCAAATTCGAAGACAACGAAACGACCTTTGCCGAGTTGCAGGCGCGTATCGCCAAAACCATCGCTTTCCTCGACAGCTTCACCGCAGAGCAAATCGATGGCAGTGAGGGGCGTGACATCGTGTTGCAGCTCCATGAAAAAAGACTGGAATTCAAGGGCAAGGACTATCTGTTCAACTGGGTACTGCCCAACTTCTATTTTCATGTGACCACGGCCTACAACATCTTGCGCCACCATGGCGTTGAAATTGGCAAGAAGGATTTTTTGGGTGGCTGACACTTCGACACTGCTGGAAGTGCCGGTGTCCGTCACCCCATGCTTCATCACACACTCATGACAATAGCGAACACTGCCGACGCGCTCAGCGTTACTGGTCTGCGCAAAAGCTACGATGGCAACGAAGTGCTGGCCGGTATCGATTTCTCCGTGCCGCCTGGCACCTGCTTCGGCCTGCTTGGACCCAACGGTGCCGGCAAGACCACGACCTTGCGCTGCTGCCTCGGGTTGACGGCGCCGGATGCCGGGACGATCAGTCTCGGCGGGCATGCCGTTCCCGCCGATGCGGGAGTCGCGCGTGAGCGTGTCGGCGTCGTGCCGCAATTCGACAATCTGGACCCGGATTTCACGGTCAGCGAGAACCTGATGGTTTACGGGCGCTACTTTGCCATCAAGGATGACGAGATCCGTGCCCGCATTCCCGGCCTGCTCGATTTCGCCGGCCTCAAGGGGAAGGAAAAGGCCCGCATCCAGACCCTCTCCGGTGGCATGAAACGGCGCCTGACCCTGGCGCGAGCCCTTGTTAACGATCCGGATATCGTTTTTCTTGATGAGCCCACCACCGGTCTCGACCCGCAGGCGCGCCACCTGATCTGGGATCGGCTAAAACACCTCACGGCCCATGGCAAGACGCTGATCCTGACCACGCATTTCATGGATGAAGCCGAGCGACTGTGCGACCGGCTCATCATCCTTGACCATGGCCACCGGGTTACCGAAGGGCACCCGCGTGAATTGATTGCCGAGCACATTGAACCGCAGGTGGTGGAGGTGTTTGGCGAAGATGTGGCTTCCTGGGCGCGTTCCCGCAATTCACTGGGCGAGCGGTTGGAAATCGCCGGTGAAACCGCCTTTTTCTATTGTCGTGATGCTGCCCCGCTGCTGGCGGCCTTGGCCGGAGAGGCCTCGCTACGCTACCTGCATCGAGCCGCCAGCCTTGAAGACGTTTTCATCAAGCTTACCGGGCGCGAGTTGAGGGATTAGTATGAATAAACAAGCGTCAGCTTCCCGCTATGCCTGCCCCCGCCCTGGCATGCGTTGGCTGCCGGTTTGGCAGCGCAATTTCCTGGTCTGGCGCAAGCTGGCCATTCCCTCGGTGCTCGGCAATCTGGCTGATCCGCTGATTTACATGCTTGGCCTGGGCTATGGCTTGGGCGGCCTTTTGCCGCAGGTCAGCGGCGTCAGTTACGTCAGCTTTCTGGCTGCCGGCACGGTGGTTGCCAGTACCATGAATGCGGCCACCTTCGAGGCGCTCTATTCGGCTTTTTCGCGCATGCATATGCAGAAAACCTGGGATGCGATTCTCAATACCCCGCTGTCGCTCGATCATGTTATGACTGGGGAGCTGGTCTGGGCGGCCAGCAAGAGCATGCTCTCAGGTCTAGCGATTCTGGGGATTATCGCCTTGCTGGGATTGACTCATTCGCTGTTGGCGCTGTGGGTGATTCCTGTCATCTTTCTCACCGGGATCACGTTTTCCGCCCTGGGGTTGATCGTCTGCGCTCTCGCGCCATCCTACGATTTCTTCATGTACTACTTCACACTGTTCATCACGCCGACGATGCTCGTTTCCGGCGTATTTTTCCCCACCGACCAGCTACCGTCAGTCGTGCATGGCATTGCAAACTGGTTGCCGCTCTCCCATGCGGTCCAACTTGCCCGACCCTTGGTGTTTGGCGAAATGCCGCAAAACGCCATTGCTCATGTTGCCGTCTTGCTGGGTGTGGCCACGGTCGCGTTCTACATCGCTACGGTGCTGACGCGGCGGCGATTGCTTAAATAGAGGCTAAGTGAAATACCGCGAGGGTTTGAACTGGAATAAAGGCTTCAACAAGACTCAACAGGCAAAAACGACAAAGCCCCTTGGTTTTCACTGAGGGGCTTTGTTGGGTTGCAGTACGTTTTCGTCACTACTGCATTTGATTGCAAGGATGGCATGTGTCTCTACAGCTCTTATAAGCAAAGTTTGCATGCAACGCCTTGCTGCCTGGAAGCATCCTGATATTTCTATCCGGAGAGCAGCTTTTCATTGTTGCTCGTGCTTCCAATTCCACTATAGGCCAGTTTTCTGCTGCGATGGCCAAGTCCCGACAAATGGCATCGGATTCAGTGGCAGGGCAGCGAAGTCGCGAAACGTGATGGAACAGAAAGGGACTTTGCTTGCCTGTTCTGATCGGGCTGTGGAGCCCATGGGCAGAATTGAACTGCCGACCTCTCCCTTACCAAGGGAGTGCTCTACCCCTGAGCTACATGGGCTTTAAACTTTGGAGCGGGAGAAGAGTCTCGAACTCTCGACCTCAACCTTGGCAAGGTTGCGCTCTACCAACTGAGCTACTCCCGCTTTGGCTCCCCGACCTGGACTCGAACCAGGGACCTGCGGATTAACAGTCCGTCGCTCTACCGACTGAGCTATCAGGGAACATCCTGTGAAGGGGCGCGATTGTAACAAAAAATCACGCCGTGGCAACTTTTGTTTTGTTTCTTTACTCCCTCAGGATTCAGGAGCGGCTTGTTTTTCATGGTGGCCGGGCTTGTTTCGAAAATGCCGCTTACGAATTCGGCAGCTTAGCGGGCGTGCGCGGATCGACATTTGCCTTCAGTCCGCCGCTGAAGCTCGTGACATCAAAACCATGCTGCGCCAGGACCCGCGAAGCAAAGTAACTCATCTTGCCGAAGGTGCAAAGTGTTACGACCGGACGGCTGCGATCCAGCTTGTCCAGATTGGCGCGCAAGGTCGGGAAGGGGATGTTGATCGCCTTGCCCGGGGCCGGGAATGCTTCGGCCAGGGGTTTTCCGCGCACGTCGACTACCTGAATCCCGGGATCATCCGGCAGCTCGCTGATGTGGGCTACCAGGCCGTCGCGACGATTGCAGGCCGCAAATCCGGCAAGATTGATGACATCCTTGGCGGATCCAAATGGTGGGGCGTAGGCCAGTTCCAGATGGCACAGGTCCTCGACCGTCATGCCTGCCACAATCGCCGTCGACAATACATCCAGACGCTTGTCGATGCCTTCAAAGCCGCTGGCCTGCGCGCCCAGTAGGCGGCCGCTTTCCGGTTCCCAGAGAATTTTCAGTGTCAGCGGTTTGGCGCCCGGATAGTACGAAGCATGGTGGTTATCGTTAACCGTCACGGCTTCATAGGGGCGCCCTGCGGCGATCAAGCGCTTCTCGCTCCAGCCTGTGATGCCGGCGATGGCCTCGAACGCACGCACGATGCCGGTGCCCACGGAGCCGGGGTAGGGGCGGGCCTTGTCGGCCAGGAAAATATGGTCGGCCGCCACGCGCCCCTGCCGGTTGGCCGGTCCGCCCATCGGGACCACGGTTTTGCCCTCAAGTATGCGGTCGAAGGTTTCCACGGCATCCCCCGCCGCATAAATATCCGGATCGGACGTGCGCTGGAATTCATCGACCACAATATGCCCGCGTGCTCCAAGCTGCAGCGCTGCGTTCCTGGCGAGTTCGCTGTCGGGCTTGACGCCGATCGAGAGGATGACCAGGTCCGCCTCCAGCACCTTGCCGGAGTTCAGATGGCAGTGCACATGCGCTTCATTACCTTCAAACCTGGCCACGCCATCACCCAGGTGCAGGCTGATGTCGTGATGGCGCAGTTCGCTTTCCAGTAATGCCGCCATCGGCGCATCCAGCGGTGGAATAACCTGTTGCTGCAATTCCACCAATTGCACGGACAGCCCCTTGCGTTGCAGCTGCTCGGTCATTTCCAGCCCGATGAAGCCGGCGCCTATGACCACCGCGCGCATCCCTGTTGCGGTGGCCGTTACGATACGGTCCATGTCCTGCAGATTGCGCAGGGTGAAAATGCGCGGGTCGTCGATGCCGGGCAGGTTCGGGCGCAACGGCGAGGCGCCGGGAGCCAGCATCAGCTTGTCATAGCGGAGCCATTCGCTCTGGCCGGTTTTAAGGTCGCGTATCTCAACGCGCTTGCCGGCACGGTCGATGCGGGTTGCTTCACATTGTGTGCGCACATCGAGATTGAGCAAGCTTTTGAGCGATTCCGGCGTTTGCACGGCAAGCACATCGCGCGCCGGGATCTCGCCGCCGATGTGATAGGGCAAGCCGCAGTTGGCGAAGGACACATCCGGCCCCCGTTCGATGAGGGTGATATGTGCCGATTCATCGAGCCGGCGTGCCCGTGCTGCAAAGGATGCGCCTGCGGCAACGCCGCCAATAACGAGGATCTCCATGTGCGACATCTGTTTATTCTCCGGTAAGGTTTGAAGTTCGATGTTCCTAATTAGATCCGGCCAGATTTTGTTTGAACTCGTCACCCCGGCGCAGGCCGGGGTCCAGTTGTTTTAAGTGGCGTCGTTGCTGGCTCTGCACTCCCTTCGGTCGGATACCGGGCTCTGCATTCCCTTCGGTCACCTTCGCCGGTATGACGGCAAAAAATTCAAACTTCACTTGGCCGGGTCAATAGGATACGATATATTTACTAACATAATATCAATATATATTATTTGTTCAAGTGGAATTTTGATGGGTTTTGGCTACGTAACACCCCACATGAACCTTATTGCCCGAAAAAGGAGAGCGTTATCTCATGACCATTGACTGGAACCATTTCACACCATGGAGTGCCTTGATTGGCGGCGTGCTGATTGGGCTGTCCGCCGCATTGCTTCTGCTCTTCAAGGGCCGCATCGCCGGGATTAGTGGGATCGTCGGCGGACTGCTGCAACGCAAAGAGCGCGGTGATTTTGCGTGGCGGATCGCTTTTGTACTGGGGCTGATTCTTGCCCCGATAGGGTATCGAGCGTTTTCGGCATTGCCGGAGAGCCACATCGATGCGAGTTGGGGCGTACTCGTTCTAGCCGGGCTGCTGGTTGGCTTTGGCACCCGCTACGGTTCCGGCTGTACCAGTGGCCACGGCGTGTGCGGGATTTCGCGCCTGTCGCCGCGCTCGATCGTGGCAACACTGATTTTCATGGGGATAGGTTTCCTCACCGTGTTTGTTGTTCGTCATCTGCTGGGGTAGGAAGATTCCAATGAATATTGTGCTTTCATTCGCTGTCGGCCTGATTTTTGGCCTGGGGCTGATCATTTCGGGGATGAGCGATCCGGCCAAGGTGCTCGGTTTTCTCGATCTTGCCGGGCATTGGGATCCTTCGCTGTCGTTCGTCATGGCGGGCGCCATTGCGTTAGGGGCCATCGCTTTCAAGCTTGCCAGCCGCAGAAATGCCTCGCTGTTGGGTCGGCCGATGCAGATACCGACGGCCAGACAAATCGACAGGCGCCTTGTCGTTGGCAGCACCCTCTTTGGCATCGGCTGGGGCCTGGCCGGAATCTGTCCCGGTCCGGCTTTTGTGTTGCTCGGCACGGGTGCAACGAAAGGCATCGTCTTTGTTTTGGCGTTACTCACCGGGATGGGATTATTTGAATTTCGCCGACGTCTTCAGCATTCCAACGCCTAGAATCTGGATTCGATACGCCGCTCGTCGCGCCGGCGGCTAACGCTATGCCCGAACAGGAGCGCGGAACTTATAGGCTTGAATCAGGCTCGAATGCCGCTGGATGTTTCTGTTTTACAGACGCTTGTCCAGGCTGCTACCGAAAGAGGCTTCAGCCCGGCATGATCGTGAAGCACGCATACAGACTTTAAACATGGTGTACGCCCGTAGCGAAAGGATGGCCATGTCGGATTCATCGAAACCAAGCGATGCCACACCACCCGCCAAAGGCCTGTGGCTTGCTGTCAAGAAAGCCGCCGGACGGCTGCTGGATTGGTTCGTGATCCAGCGGCTGTTCGTCAAGCTGATGGTGATCACCATCGTTATTCTGATCCCGGTTACCGGCATCTATTCGTTCAGGCTCAACCAGAAGCAGGCTGCCATGGCCGAGCAGGTCAAGGCCATGACCGTGGCCGGGCCGTCGGGCGAGGGCGTGTGGACGTTCAACGACAAGCTACCCGTGGTGTTCGGTACCGGCGCCATGCTGAGCTTCCTGGAAACGAACCCGATCGAGCGCGTCACGGTGATCTACCAGCCGTTGATGTGGAACGTATCGGAACGCATCGTCCTGATCGAATCGCAGGGCAAGCAGCATGCGTATTATCCCAGCGACATGGAAACCCGGATCTTCACCGACAAGGCCGTCAGCGCGCCGTGGGGCGGCAAGCTGGCCTTCATTCCGCGCGACGAGTTGAGTGTCGGCAGTCGCGAGCTGTTCGAGCGCCTCGACCAGCGTTTCGCCGGTGCCCGTCCGTTGTCCGAGAAGGACGGCTGGAAAGCCGCCCTCAGCGGCCTGCTGTCGATGGCGCTGATGCTCGGTCTGCTGACGTTCCTGTTCATGCAGATCAAGGGGCAGTTCAAGTCGCTCAAGTTCATCGATCCGGCACAGGTCAGCGGCTCGATCGACGATCTGGTGGGCATGGACGACATCAAGTCCGAGGTGGCGCAGATCAAGGACCAGTACCAGCGCCGCGCGGAGTATGCCGAGTACGGCATCAGCAAGCCTTTCAACGTGATGTTCAGCGGTCCGGCGGGGACCGGCAAGACCAAGCTGGCCAGCTATCTGGCCAAGGAATTGCGCCTGCCCATCCTATTCCACTCCGCGGCCAACCTGGAAACGGGCTACGTGGGTGGCGGATCGAATACGCTCGCCCGCATCATCGCCATGGCCAAGCGGCGCCGGCGCTGCATTGTCTTCCTCGATGAAGCACAGGATCTTTTCATGAAGCGCGGCGGCCGGCGCAAGTTCGACGACGACACCGCCAACACGCTGCTCTCGGTGCTCGACGGTGTGCGCAGCAAGAACGATGCCGAGATCATCTGGATCGTGGCCAGCAACTTCAACGCCGAAACCATGCAGATGGACGAGGCGATGCTGCGCCGCTTCCAGATGAAGGTGGATTTTCGCCTGCCCAACCGGGAAGAGCGGCTGGCGATCATCGAGCATTACCTCGGCCTGCGTGCCGACAAGGTGCTGCCCGATCTGGATCTGCGCCACCTCGTTGCCGTGACCGAGGGCCGCAGCCCGGCCGATCTGGAAACCATCGTCAACCAGGCCGGCATCACCGCCGTGCAGGCCGGCGACATGATCGGCGCCGATACCCTGATGCAGGCCGCCGAGCGCGTGCTGGTGGGCAACGTCAACACCGATACCACCGACGAGCGCGAGCGCGACCGCCGCATCATCGCCGTGCACGAATGGGGCCACTTCCTGGTGGATTTCGAATATGAACGCCAGCGCACGAATGGCAACTGGGAGCAGATCCTGGCCGACATGAAAACGATCAAGATTTCGCTCAAGGCCAGTCCGCGCAGCAATGCGCTGGGCTTCGTCTTCCACAAGCAGGGGCCCAACCTGCTCAAGACCAAGGGCGACATCGAGCACGATGTGCGCGTGCTGCTCGGCGGCATGGCCAACGAGGAATTGTTCTTCGGAGAGGACGGCACGAGCAACGGCGCGCACAACGACATCACGCGCGTGACCCGTCTGCTGCACCACGCCGTCGGCGAGATGGGCATGTACCGCAAGACCCGTTTGAATTTCGGTGCGCTTGCCAACGATGGTCAGGGCGGCGGGCGCGAACCGGACGAGGAAACGCGCAGCATCATGGAGGCGCAGAGCGAGCGGCTGTACGGCGAAACCAAGGAAGTCCTGGTCCGGCTCAAACCGCTGACCGAACATCTGGTCGGCAAGCTGCTGGACGCCGGCGAGATGAGCCTGGATGAAGCGCTGTCCGAGATCCGCAACTTCGAAGCGCGTCCGGCTCTGCTCCAGCCGCAAGAGTCGGTGCATGATCTTGCTGCGCGGCCGTAGTCCGTTACCAACATCGTTATCTACAGCCCGAACCTGATGCGCAGCCTTTCCGCCAGATCGTCATCGGAAGGCGGGTTGCGGTGCGTGTTTTCCAGATAGATTTTCTTTTCGCTTTCCGGCATCAGGTAGGCCTTGTGCCAAAGGAAATAATCCGGATTGTCGCCAAACATGCGGATGTATTGGCGCAGGGCATCGAGCGAATACAAGGTGCTTTTCACGTTGGTCAGCCAGTCGCCCCGGAAGAAGTGCTGCCATTTGCCGTGTTCCGCCTCCCTCATCGCAGCCAGCGATTCCTGAAACGCCCACAGCGATCGCGAGGCCAGCACAAAGGCCTGCGGATGCTGCCCCGCGCGCTGGGCCAGGATGCTCCGGCACAGCAGCGCCAGACCGCGGCAGCCCGAATCATGCAGGTGAACCTGGAACAGCAGCAGATCGCGGAAGAAAACGGTTTCTTGCGCTGCCAGCGTATCCGCAACCCGGGCGCATTCCTGTTTCAGCTCGGCAAAGCGCGGCAGGGCGGGCGTGCAACGGTCGAGAAACCATTGCACCTGCGCATCGAACGGCTGCTCGCCCGTTGCCCAGCGCAGGTCGTCGGCGGGCGCATCGCATTCGCCGCGCATCAGATGACCAACCAACGAACGGGTAGGGTGATGATAGAACTCGTCGCCGGCCCGGTCGTCATCATGCGGGCCGTAGGGGATGGCGGCAGCAAAATACTGGCGCAGACAGCGGGCCGCCTCAATCGGCGCGGAGCCGAAATAGCGGGCGGCGAACTCGTCCGGATAGCGCGCGGCATCGGCATGTCCGTCGCGCCACAAGCGGCTGACCAGCCCGAGCGTGTAGAGATGGGGGCGGATGTTGCCGCAATTGACCAACAGCACCTCGTCGGCACCGCAGGCAAATGCGTTCTCCAGTTCGTCGACGATGAGGGTGGAGTCGACCGGCAGCATCGCCAGATGGCTGGAAGCCTGCAGGTCATGGAAGGTCGCGTGGTAATAGAGGCCATGCGGCCCGCTTTCGCCGGCGCCGGGCAGCGCGGGAATGCGCGGGTTGTGGTTGCCCTGCCGGCGCGAAACCATCTTGCCATAGCCATTGTCCGCCCAGATCTTGGCCACGCCGGGCGGGAATTCGATATGGCCCTGGCGGTAGAGCTCGGTCAGCTCGCCGTAGAGGTAGCTCAGGCACGGCGGGCGCTCGACAACCGCGCACAGCATCTCGTACTGGCGGCGGATGACCCGGCTGATCAACGCCCCGCGCTTGGTCGGCGTATCGCAGCTTGGGTCCTGTTCCCAGAACGGACAATCTCCTTGCCCGCGAAAGCCCAGTGTCCAGACGACTTGCTGATCTTTTTGCCGCTCGATGGCTTCCTGCCACAGTGCTTCGAACATGTCCGGGTGCCGATCGTAGCTGGCTTCGGTCTGTGGATGCGCACGGAAAAACATTTCCGCACCAAGCGGTTCGGCATGGTGATGCGTGACATACAGGCCCATTTCCGCCGCCAGTTGCCAGTGCACGCCATGGCGCGGCAAATCGGTGCCCGGGATTACCAGGTTACCCCCGCAGCGCAGCAGGGTTTCGAACACCGGCAGCCAGGTCGATTCCGGCGGCGGGTAGGTCTCGGACCAGCCGATCAGGCAAACTTCATCATTCACGAACCAGCCGCGAAAACGCACGCGTGCCGTGGGCGAGACGTAATCGCGGCACATAATCCGGATTTCGCTGCGCGGCGCGGGTTCCTGGTTACACCAGAACCAGAACGGATCAACGCCAAGCACATGCTCGGACAGGTGCAGCAAGCCGTAAATCAGGCCCAGATCATCGGCGCCAAGCAGCCACAGGATCGGCCGGCCTGCGTCTTCCCCGAAGCAGATGCTGAAGGATTCCGGTTGCGCCAGTCCATCGCGCGGCGCATAGCCGATGCGCACCTGCGCGGTCTGTTCCGGCCCGAGTAGTGCTTCCCCACCAAAGACCTTGGCGAAATCGCGCATGAAAATCCGCAGCCCGTGGCGCAGTGGTATGGAGAGAGAGGGCGGGACCGAAAAGATGGTATTGCTGTGCAGAACAAAGCAGGCTGAGTTCATTTTCTACCGATGGATTGCCAACAAGTGAATAGATCCGCATACGCGTCCACAAACATCAGAGCGCTGTTGCGTAGCGATCAACGCGACCGCTATGTTTTATCGATTGATTGGACTAATAGCGGTCGTCATTACATTAAGTAGTGAACAAACTGGGTATTGGGCGACCTGAGGTCACTGGCTTTTCTCCGCCCAAACCACGCTCGTGGCGCAGACGTACAAGATTGGCGGTCATCGTCGGGTAATGAAAGTCCGGTTACACAAAATGCTGCCCACTCTCCGGTCATTTGGCAAAAGACCCGGTCGCCCGCAGGGTAGTCCCACCATCCTTACAGATTATTTTGTCACCAATGTTCGCAAGGTACGAGACTTGCTTGTAGAATTGTCAATAATTATTCCTGTTTTTATGGTAAAAATATTACAAAATTTATAAAATTTAATCGATTAAAATCAATTGAAAAAATTACTTATAAAACCTAGCATTTGTAAATGAAGTAGCAAGCATGCTTGCAATAACACATAAACTTGTGTTTTTGATCATGAAATATTGTTCATCATAGCGTGCTTACATCTCTGAAACGTAATCCCCCTACCACGGAGAAAGACCGCCATGAACACGACCACTCGCCGCCTCCTCAAATCCACCGTCGCCCTGGCCCTCGCCGCCGGGTTCACTTCGACAGCGCAAGCCTGTCCTGTTGAGGCCTATGCAGGAACTGTCTGCTACGTTGCGGGCAATTACTGCCCTGACGATGGCAATAAATACATGAAAGCCGATGGTACGGTGCTCAACGCCAATCAGTATCAGATGCTCTTCGCGATTATCGGCGGCTACTACGGCGGTGACGGCAGAACCACTTTCGCCCTGCCCGACCTGCGAGGGCGCGCGGCGATCGGCGCGGGACAGGGAGCGGGCTTGACGAACGTGCCGCTCGGCACTAAGCGCGGCGCCGAAGGCGTGGTACTCGCCGCCATCCAGGTGCCGCTGGTGCCGCATACACATGGCGCTAACTTCACTGCGACCACAGGCCCGCAACAGGTCACCATTCCGGCGCAAGCCGGCTCGGGCGCCATCACGGCCACGGCAACCACCGATATCGTGCCGGGAAGCAACAGCGTCGATCCCGCGGCCAACATCTCCGATTACTACTTGACCGGAGTCACAAGCGGCGCCGCCGGACCGGTAACCAGAAGTACGCCGGGGACCGACAAGTCAACCCTGATCGGCACAAAAGTCGCGGTGAGTACTTCCGGCTACAAGTCACCGACCGATGCGCAGACAGTCAGCGTGACTACGGTCACCGGTGGCACGGTTGCGATCGCCGCGGCGGGCCAGGCGGCAAGTGCGCCGGTATCGCTGATCTCGCCGCAACAGGCGTTGACCGCCTGCATCGCCACCGGCGGGTATTTTCCACCACGCCCCTGATTCGCGGGTAACCGGCGGCGTGGGCGCGGCAAGCCCTGCGTCCGCGCCAGCTGGCCCCGAGCAGCCGCACCGCCCCTGCCACAAGGACTTGAAAATGAGCTCCATAGCTTGGCCCTTTTTGCGACACATCTGATTGATGTCGCCGCAAAAGAAGCACTTTTGATTGGAATATTCGTTGGCCGATACGGCTGTTTTGAAGGGGGCAAAAATGGAATCCAGCTTCAAGTCTAATAGGCAACCCGCATCAGGCAGCCGTGTCGCGCCGTTGTTATGGGCGTTGGAACCTCGCATCATGTTTGACGCGGCGGCGATCACTACTGCCCAGGTCGTTGCCGATACGCACACGCAATCGGTAATGCCGGATGTACCGGCCGCGGTTGAAGTCCGCGCCGCTGATCCGGTCAAGGATAACGGCAAGAAAGAAGCCGCGCTGGTCGACACTTCGGTCGCCGATTACAAATCGCTGGAGGCGGGCGTGCGCGATGGCGTGGCGATCATCGAATTCGATGGCAGCAAGGATGGCTTGGCACAGATCGCCAAATGGGCGGCAACGCAAAGCGGGTATGACGCTATCCATATTCTGAGTCACGGATCTATGGGCGAGCTGCGATTGGGCAGTGTGACCATTAGTGCCGACAGCCTGACGAATGCCGCAACGCAGGCAGAACTTGCGCAGTTGGGTCAATCACTGACCGCAGATGGGGATTTGTTGCTCTATGGCTGCAATGTTGCCCAAGGGACAACTGGGGACGATTTTGTGGATCTGCTGGTACAGGCGACCGGCGCCGATGTGGCGGCCTCCGACGATGCGACGGGCGCCGCGACATTGGGCGGCGACTGGAAACTGGAAGTTGCTTCAGGCGCGGTCAGCACATCCGCATTGGCGGTGGAGCGGTTTGCCGGTCTGCTGGTGGATGCCACCTTCGATTTCGGCACTGGCGCAGACACCCCCGGCGCAAGCACGCAGTCCTACACGAACAATGGAGAAACCGTCACATTTACCGTCACCAATGGCACCGGCAAGTTGTATTTCCTCGAAGATCCGGGGCAATCAGGGGGCGGCGGCCCCCTTGGCAATGTTGATTTTGCCAACATGTCGGGGCGGATCATGTCCACCAATATTGGGGACGATCTCGTCAACATTGTCCGCATCACCGTGACCGGCAAATCGTTCGATCTGGCGAGTTTCAATTTTTACGACTTCATGGAGGCGGGATCAACAATCACGTTGACCAGCAACAAGGGATCGACCACCTTCGTGGCCAGTATCGGAAGTACGGCCGATTCGATCACTCTGTCAGCAAATGCGGATTTCCAGGGGGTGAACTATGTCGATGTCACCAGTTCGGCCGGCGGATTTTTGCCAATGTTCGACAACGTGGTGTTAACGAACATCACGGTCCCCGCCACCATCACCTCCGCCACCTACGATGGCAGCACCAACGTGCTGACGGTGACCGCTACCGGAATGACCACTGGCGACACCATCGATACCACCAAGCTGACTCTCACCGGCGAGGGCGGCGCCACCTATACCCTGGCCGGCACCTACACGGTCACGGCCAGCAGCGCCACCAGTTTCAGCGTCACTTTAGGCGACGCCGACGCCCGCAATGTCGAAGGCCTACTGAATTACGACGGCACAGTGTCGGTGACCAGCACGACCTACAACATCGCTGGCGCCGCCGACTGGGATGCGTCGCGCACCACCTCTGCCGATACCACCGGCAACGGTGTTACCGTCAGCAACACCCAAAATCCTACGATCACCAGCGCCACCTACGACGCCAGTACCGGTGTGCTGACGGTGACCGGCAGCAATATGGTGGCCAAGCCGGGGGCGACCAACGACATCACCATCAGCAACCTGACCCTGAAGGGCGAGGGTAGTGCCACCCGTACCCTGACCACGTCCAACGTGGAGCTGACCGACAGCACCTCGTTTAGCGTGACGCTGAATGCCGCCGATCAGGCCGCGATCAACCAGTTTCTCAACCAGACTGGCACGTCTTCTACCGGGGGGACAACCTACAACTTGGCGGCGTCGATTGGTTGGAACACCAATATCAACGACGGCAATCTTCAGGATTTCACCAATCCGGTGACGGTCAGCAACGTCGCCATCCCGACCATTGCCAGCGCTTCCTACAATGCCAGCACCGGCGCGCTCGTCGTCACCGGTACCGGTTTCCTCAAGCTCAACGGTTCGCCCAACGACATCATCGCCAACAAGTTCACCCTGACCGGCGAAGGTGGCAGCACCTATACACTGACCGATACTTCCAGCGTCGAGATCACATCGGGTACAGCCTTCACCCTGAACTTGTCGACTACCGACAAGGCAGCAGTCAACCTGTTCATGAACAAGAACGGCACCAGTTCTACCGGTGGTACCACCTACAACCTCGCGGCGGCCGAGGACTGGGCAGCGGGTGCGGCTGCAGCGGTACCCGTGGCCGATCTCACCAGCAATGGCATTACCACCAGCAACGTCGCCGTGCCGACGATCACCAGTGCTACCTATGATGCGGCGACCGGCGCGCTGGTCGTCACCGGGACCGGTTTCGTCAACCTCGCGGGATCGGCCAACGACATCGATATCAGCAAGCTCAGCGTCAGCGGCGACTCCACAGCCTACACTCTGACCAGCAGCAGCGTGGACGTCACCAGCGCCACCAGCTTCACCGTCACGCTCAACAGCACCGACAGCGCCGCGCTGACCACCCGGCTGAACCAGAACGGCACCAGTTCGGTGGGCGCGAACATCTACAACCTGGCGGCGGCCGAGGACTGGGCTGCCGGCGCGGCCGCGGCCGTGACGGTGGCAGACACCACCGGCAACGGCATCACCGTCAGCAACTTCGTCAACGCGCCAACGGTGAGCGTGGTGGTGGCCGACAACGCGCTGTCGGTGGGCGAGACCTCGCTGGTGACCTTCACGTTCAGCGAGGCGGTGAACGGCTTTGACAATAGCGACCTGACGGTGGATGGCGGCACGCTGAGCACGGTGAGTTCCAGCGACGGCGGCATCACCTGGACCGCCACGTTCACGCCAACTGCCAGCCTCACCGACGCCACCAATGTGATCACGCTGGACAAAACCGGCGTGACCAGCGTGAGCGGCTCGCACGTCGGCGTCGGCACGCAGAACTCCAACAACTACGCCATCGACACGGTGCGGCCCACGCTGGCCTCGGCCATCACGATCAGCGACACGGCCTTGCGTGTGGGCGACACGGCGACCGTCACCTTCACCTTCACCGAGGCGGTGACCGGCTTCACCGTCGCCGACCTTGCGTCGCAAAATGCCACGTTATCCGGCCTGAGCAGCAGCGACGGCGGCGTCACCTGGACCGCCACACTCACCCCCAGCGCCAGCACCGCCGCGGCCAGCAACGTGATCACGCTGGACTACACCGGCATCACCGATGCGGCGGGCAACGCCGGCACCGGCACCGCCACCAGCGGCAACTATGCGGTGGACACGGTGCGGCCCACACTGGCCTCCAGCATCACCATCAGTGACACCGCCTTGCGCATTGGCGACACGGCGACC
>JAGTRM010000055.1 GCA_018261735.1 Pseudomonadota bacterium | reverse complement strand
ATCCTGCGCATCGCCGGAACTTTTAAGCGTCGTTACCAGCAGGCCGCGCTCGCGCAAGATCCCTCGGGCCTGGCGGGGGCTTTCCGCATTCACCGTGCCTGTCGTCGGCCTCCCTCCGCCGACAGGCACCGCTTTGTATCGAAAAACCCCCATCCAGACTCTCCCAGGAACTCTTTATCGCGTGATCTGCCCGACAACTGCCCCGTCAGGATTCGATTTGATCCTGCGAATGATCGGCAGCAACCTGACTCAAAATCGGGTTCTGTTGGCAATAGGCGCGCACGCTGACCAGCAAGGCGGCCAGCAGCGGAGAGCGTTCGTCCTTGCGATAGGCGCAGTGCAGATCGATCATGGAATCCACTTCCGTGACCAGGGGCCGGTAAACCACGTTCGGCAACTGCAGGTTCTG
The DNA here is from genome assembly GCA_018261735.1 of Pseudomonadota bacterium. Taxonomy (GTDB): domain Bacteria; phylum Pseudomonadota; class Gammaproteobacteria; order Burkholderiales; family Chitinibacteraceae; genus Formivibrio. The sequence goes on along the minus strand of JAGTRM010000055.1, from coordinate 6,700 downwards.
CACGGATTCAGGTACCAGCGCGCTGCCGAATCCACCGGCCACCATCACGGCGGCCGAAATCATGTCCACCGCCCTTTGCACGACCATGGGTTCAAAACCGTGATGCCGGAAAAGCGCCTGCGCAGCGGAAAACACGCTGGAATCCTGCTCGCCGATCAAGGGCTCGTTGCGCAAATCGTCGATGCTGATCCGGTCCTTGTGGGCAAGCGGATGACGGCGATTGAGCGCAAGCAGGATAGGCTCCCTGCTGACGCGCTCAATCTGCAATTCAGACGATTCGGGCAGGTAGCGGTCAAAGGCAATCAGGATACGGCCCTGATGCAGCGCCTCGATTTGCCGCCCTTTGGGCGCGCTATGCAAGACCACTTTTACATTGGGATGCGTTTCAACGAAATCATTCAGAATTCGGGGAACGATATTGAGCATGGCCGAGCCGAAAATGCCGATATCGATCCGTCCCGACTGGCCTTTGCCTGCGCGCCGAGCCTGCTCGGTGGCGAGTTCGACATGGCTCTTGATATTGCGGGCATGGTTCAACAGGGATTCGCCGGCCTGGGTAAGCTCAACGCCCCAGTTGGTGCGGGTGAACAGCTGCACCCCCAGTTCTTCTTCCAGTGACTGGATATGCCGGGTGAGCGGCGGTTGGGAAATATGCAGGCGTGCCGCCGCGCGGCTGATATTTCGCTCATCGGCCACGGCGATAAAGTATTTCAACTGGCGAATATCCACCCTGCATTTCCCCTACAAAAAATACCTGGCAAGCCGGGAATAAAGCGTTTCGAGCAGCGGTTCATGCACAAGGCTGCACTCTGCTTCGGGTGGCTATCATTGGTTTTGTAGCAGACAAAATCCAATACCATTTTTCACCAATTGAAATACCTTTTCGGTATGACTGACGCTCAATCCAGGCATGCTATGAATGCACGCCCAATTAATTTCATTATTAGAAATAAATAAAAACAATTAAGACAATATACAACAGCAATTAACCATCACAAAACTTTAAAATATAGAAAGAATTAACCAATTTGTTGCATTGCACCTAATTCATGCGTCCGGCTGTAGTCCCGCACCGTCTCCAAAAATGCCGTCAGCAAGGGAGAAGAGGCTTCTTTGCGATAGACACAATACAGTTCCACCATGATCTCAAGATCGGCAATCAAGGGGCGATACACCACATTGGGCAGTTGCAAAACCTGAAGTGAGCTTATCGTTAGAGAGCAGCCAAAACCACCGGCCACCATGGCAATGCTTGAAACCATGTCGCCGGCTCTTTGCACGATATTAGGTTCGAATCCGTAGTGCTCGAACAGCGCCCGCATGGGCGATTGGCTTCCGGGGCGCTCCAAACCCACTATCATCGGTTCGCCGCGCAATTGCGTGAAGTGGATCGCTTCCTGTTCGGACAGCGGATTGCGCCGGTTCAACGCAACCACGATCGGTTGCCGGTTGACCAACTCCACCTGCAGATCAGTCAGGTCCGGCAGCATCCGATCGAACGAAATCATGATGCGCCCCTGGCGCAGCGCTTCGAATTGCTGATCTTTCGGAATATTGTGGATGACCATCTTCACGCCCGGATGCGTCGTTCCAAACGCATCCAGAATCAGCGGCAGATCCGTCAGCAAGGGTGAGCCGAAAACACCGATATCGAGGCGACCGATTTGCCCCCGTCCTTGGCTGCGCGCTTCTTCGGCCGCAAGTTCGATGTGATTGTGGATGTTGCGCGCATGCTGCAGCAGCGCTTCGCCAGCCTGGGTCAGCTCCACGCCCCAGCTGGTGCGCACGAAGAGCAAGACCTCCAGTTCTTCTTCCAGCGCATGAATATGCCGGGTCAAGGGCGGTTGGGAAATATGCAGACGCTCGGCCGCCCGGCTGATATTGCGCTCCTCGGCCACAGCAATGAAATATTTGATCTGACGACTATCCATGCAGGAATTCCTTGCGTTTGTTCAGAACGGGACGGTTACTACAATGGTCCAAATAGATCCGACGCGCAATAAAAAGCAGGTCACCCGGGTTGCCCCAAGCGACCTGCTCAAACTGCGTTCCTGATTTATTTTCTAGTGAATGCTCATTGCTCAATCAATCTGGCCGACCCGTCGATAAGCCCGCCCAAGTTATTTCTTGGCCCCAGTCTTCGAGACAACTGGCAGCGGTAAATTCTTTTTCCACTTATGCGCAAGCTCGTTAGCTTCGCGCACTTGCGCCGACGACATGTGTGCGGCGATGTCCTTCTGGCCCTTGAGCGCGTTGTTATTGCCGGCTTTTACAGAAAGACTGTAGAGCATGTGTGCCAACACCCGGTCTTTACTAACACCTTTGCCGTCCTGATACATCAGAGCCAAACTGCCCAGCGCATACTTGTGGCCCTGCTCGGCGGCTTTGCGCATCCAATGCACGGCTTTGGCTGGCTCCTCCTTGGTGCCCTTGCCACCATACATGACACCCAGGTTGTACTGGGCCATCGCATCGCCCTGTTCGGCGGCCTTGCTGATCCACTCCAAAGCTTTTCCATTGTTTTGCGGCGCCCCCTCCCCCACGAGGTACATGTAGCCCAGCATGCCTTGTGCTTCGGCAACGCCCTGCTCTGCCGCTTTGAGGAACCACTCCCCCGCTTCTCTGGAGTCTTTGGCTCCCCCTTGTCCGAGGCTATACATTTTGCCAAGCAGGTTTTGAGCCCTGGCGTCACCCTTCTCCGCCAACGGCTTCAATTCCTTCAGGGCCGTGGCGTAATCTGCCTTGCCGTAGGCGCTCAGTTCTTCTTGCAGACCCGCATAGCAAGGTGCAACCGTCATTGCACACAGAAGCAAAGAAAGCACCAGCCAGATGGGTGAATTATTTTTTCGGGGAATATGTATCTTCATCATGTTGATTGAGCTTCTTTCAAGAATTCCAAAGGGTTCCAGAACTACATCGCCATTCTGTCTCACGCGCACGGCAAACCGGATGACTGGTCAAATCCATACTTTGAACAGGTTCCTGGGAAAAATGGCCCGGGTTGCCCCGGGCCGCGATTTTCAAGGATCAAGCGATTAAAACACCCGTGGGCTTAGTAAGTCAGGCCGAAACCGAATTTGTAGAGTGCACCATCGGTAGTTTCGTCAAAGCCAGGAAGGTCGGATTTCTGTTGGTCCACCGCAGCCTGGGTTTTCGGCAGGGCGAAAGGCAGCTTGCCTTGCGGCTTGAACTTGCCGGACAGCACTTCCAACATCGACGTATCGGTTACACCGAAGGTTGCCAGGATCGCGCCGGCATTCTTCATTCCGCTGGCATCGTCCAACACGTAAGGAGCGCGGAAATAGACACTCAGAACAACCTTCTTCGGGTCGCCGATTTCGGTCATGATGTTCTTGATGTCGTCCAGCGTCGGGTACATCGTGCGCGAGGTCGCGGTCGACATACCGGTGAAGCTGATGTCACCAATTTCCCATGGCAGCGCGCCGCCAAATCCCAGGACATTCCCCACCAGCGTCAGACTGCATGTGGCGTTGATCGCAGGTCCGGTTTCGCCCGTTGCCGGGTTAGTCGCGCCGACAGGTGCCATGATTTTTGGATCTTCTGCGCCCCAGAAGGTGCCGGTCAGTGGATTGATCGGCCCGCTGGTTGCATAGGTGTCGCAGTTGAACGGCATGGTTTTATCCTTGACAAGGACACGGATAATCGCCACGTCGTTTCCGGCTGCACTCGGACGGGTCGTCGTACCGGCGGTGTAATTGCCATCGGTCACGGTGTAGCCATACTTTTCGACATCCGTCTTGCCAAAACCGATCGTGTAAACCTTGGCACCGGCTTTCAACGGCAATACCTTGCTGCCATCAGATTGAGTCTGGTTTTGCAATAGCACCACGGACTTCTTCTGGATCTCCACGGCCTTGTCGCGGCTGGCCTGTGTGCCGATGACGCTATTGGCCTTGCTAACATCGACGTACGGGTTCTCGAACAGGCCAAGCTGGAATTGCTCCTTGAGCAGACTCTTCACGGCCTGATTCAAACGAGCCTGAGTAATCAATCCGCTGTCGACCAAGGCCTTGATCTTCGAGTTCGTCGCATAACCGGACAAGGTATCGGCGCCGGCATTGACCGCGGTCGCGATACGCGTGCTTTCATCCTTCCATTCCATGCCCCAAGGCGTGAAAGTAACGATGCCAGTATCGGTATTCACATAACCCTTGAAGCCCAACTTATCACGCAGCAGCCCGGTCACCATATCCTTCGAGAACGAGAAGCCGGTCATCGGGAAGGTGGTTCCCTCATAGGTCAGCGGAATCGGCTGCTTGTTGGCATCGCGCCCGGTCATGGCGATGGCGTAGTAAGGCATGATGGCCGAAACACCGGCAGCGATCGCGGCCTTGAACGGCTTCAGATGCATATCGAAATTGGTTGCGCCGTCGTACTGCTGGTATTTCCCATACGAGTAGTGCGCATCCATGCCCAGTTCCTGCGGACCCGCACCAGGGAAGTGCTTCATCGTCATGGCGAGCGCAGACTTGGAATTGACCGAGGTTCCATCCTTGATCGTTGTACCCTGCAATCCTTCCACAAGCGCCTTCATGATGTTGGCGTTCAGGTCGGCGTTTTCCGTGTAGACCTCATGCGCGCGATACCAGCGCGGTTCGGTCAGCAGGTCGGCCATATAACCGTAGAGCCCGCGCAGGCCCACTGCGTTGTACTCCGGCCCCATGACCTTGGTGAATTCGCTGATCACCGACATATCGCCCACCGTGGGCTCCTTACCTGTCTTCAGAGATTCTTCGCCCAATGCAGCGGCGGCAAGGCCGGCCTCCTTCGGGAATTGGGTGAATGCGCCTGCGCCGGCGCTGATGCCCTGACGCGGATCGGTTTCAACGTGGTTACGGGCATTGTCTTTGAAAACGACGGGGATGCCGAGACGCGTGGCCTCGGCCATTTCCTGAACCGAGTTGGTATAGGTGGCCAACTGCTGCGGAGTCACCACATACCCACCGCGCGAGTTTGCCGGTGCGGCGCCACAGGCTTCAGCCGTTGCAGCCGCCGTACTGCGCAGAATGAAACGGGTCATCTTCTGGTTGTTGATGTAGTCCACGGCTGTCGACGTAACCGAGCCGCCACAGCCCGCATTATTGTCGTTGATCATCAACATCCCGACTTTTTCCGTATCGTTCATCTTCGATACGAGGTCGTCGATACGTTCGTCAACGCTCAGTCGCCAATCTTCATATTTGTCGAGTTTGCCATCGGCATTCAAATCCTTGAACTGCTTGCTTTCAACAGTGATGATGCTTTTTGAACGTGCAGACAGCACGGGCTGATCGATGACAGCCACTGGGCTATCGTCGCCACCGCCACCGCAAGCGACAAGCATTAGCGAGCCTCCTGCCACTGTGCCCGCAACCAATACCGAAATCAGCTTCGGTTTTGCAATCAAACTCATATTCAACTCCTCCTGTCGTTATTCAATGGCCACAGTACTGTCTGCATGGCCGCCCCCAGGTATCCATCCATGAAACAACGGCACTGGCGACTACACAATATTTGTTGATCGATCAGCATTCATTCCAATACCTATTTGAAGCGATCGAGATACCGCAAAAGAATAACCATTAATAATCAAGAGGATAAATTATGCAAAAGAACATAAAACCATGTAAAAACAACATCACGCACCGCAACAAAACAATTGCAATCCAGCAGAAATCAATAGCGATACCTCTGCGTACTGATCAAAATACTTTTAAAGTATGATCATTTTTTTCATAACTTCTGTAGGCTATTGAAGCCACCAACAATCCTTCATAAAACCCGTCAACACAACACCTGACAGAATAGTTATTACCATCAACAAACCAATTCAGAAAATTCAATAATTCAATTAAATAAAGAATATTTTTTAAGAAAGGTACTTCTCACCGCGGCAGTAATTCCTATCGCGATTCAGGCGAGCCGTTCTTGTTGTAACGCATCAGGGGATTTGAATGAAGCTGATCAAACAGTTTTTGTCGGGCGAATTGCCGTTATGGAAGTTGTTCTGGATCTTTGGCATTCTGGGAAAATTTTTCTTTTTCTTCCTGATTGCCATTATTCTCCAGGCACTCGGTAATCAAGGGCTGTTTCAACAGGGTGTTGCCATCTTCGCATCTGCAGTTGGAATGCTTTTCTGGATAGGGGAATGGCGTTGTGCACTGAATACCCGATACCGCCTGCCGGGTATCCTCATGCGGATATGGTTGGCTCTCTCTGCCCTTGCAATCATGGGAAGACTCCTGCCACACCTGCCAGCAGTGGCCAGATTAGGCCTGATAAGCTTGCTCGCGGCAGGCGTGATCGCCATGATCGGGTACTACCTGTTCACGACCCTTCGCAATTTTCCGCGCAGCCAAATTTTTAAGCGCCAGAATTCAAATCGATGAACCAGTAGCATTTGCAAGACTCATCATATTCGCAAATATGGATATTGATGAGCACGCCAAAAGATTTGAGAGTTCAGTAATTGCATTGCTCTTTTCGCCTGAGCAAATAAAAACCCCCGCTTTGTGCAAAGACGGGGGTTTTATCAATAAGCGCGCTCGCAGCAACAAGCGCCCTATTCATGCAATACGCGCTTTACCAGTTCCACAGCGTCCCATCTTCCAGACGCGCCACCGGCAGGTAGGCCGGCTCGTACGGGTACTTCTTGGCCAGCTCTTCGTCGATCTCGATGCCCAGACCCGGCAGCTCGCCC